>NZ_JNYJ01000012.1 GCF_000716715.1 Dactylosporangium aurantiacum
TCACGATCCACCGGACGGAACTGCTTCGCCATACCCAATGATCGATCGAGTACCGCGAAAGCGGAACTATCCACACATACCGAAAACGCAACAGGCTCCGTGGCGACAGTGATCCACCGGGTCGATGAAAGTTCGGCATCGGGGTGCGGCGGCTGGGTGCGGGACGGACGGACGGCGACCACCGGGATGCCGCGCGCACGCGCGTGAGTCTGCCGCGCGCCAGCGCAGGCAGTGCGAGCGCAGTGAGCACGGGGGCTCCGGGGTGGGAACCTCCCGGCCGGCCGCGGCGAAAGCCGCCCGAAGCTGGTAACAGCCCGAAGCCAGTGACTGCAGTTTGCGGAAAACGGGAACAGGGCACCCGGTCAATGGAGGAGAGGTGGCTGAGATGACCGCACAGTGGAAGAAGGGTAAGCGGCGCGCTGAGAGCGTGGCTGAGGACGCCTGGGACTACCTGGTGTCCGCGGTCGAGTCGGCGCGGTCGGTGGGCGGGTCCGTGAAGGACCGGGCGTACGACATCGCCGACGAGGCGTCGAGCCGGTACAGCTCGGCGTCGGACCGGGTCGGGTCCGTGGCGGACGAGGCGTGGCACCGGGCGAACCTGGCGTTCGACGCGCTGTCGGGTCGCAAGCAGCGCCAGCCGTGGGGCTGGCTCGCGGTCGCCGTCCTCGGTGGGATCGCGGTCGGCTGGGCGGTGGCGGCCTCGGCGCCGAAGGCCATCCAGGCGGCGCAGGAGCGGTTCGAGGACGAGGAAGACGTGCCGTCGCCCACGTACGAGGCGCCGGCGCCGTACCGCGTCGCGGAATGACGGCGGGCGGGCCGGCTCTGCGGTGACAGGGCCAGCCCGCTCGGCGAAGCTCAGAAGCCGCGGCTCAGCTGTACTTGCGCAGCTCCCGCTTGGCGAGCGACGCGCGGTGCACCTCGTCGGGGCCGTCGGCGAGCCGCAGCGTCCGGGCCTGCGACCACAGAGCGGCCAGGGGAGTGTCCTGGCTGACGCCGGCCGCGCCGTGCGCCTGGATCGCCTTGTCGATCACCCACTCGGCCATCTGCGGCACCGCGATCTTGATGGCCTGGATCTCGGTGTGGGCGCCCTTGTTGCCGACGGTGTCCATGAGCCAGGCGGTCTTCAGGACCAGCAGGCGGGCCTGCTCGATGCGCACCCGGCTCTCGGCGATCCAGTCGCGCACGACGCCCTGCTCGGCGAGGGGGCGGCCGAACGCGACCCGCTCGCTGACCCGCTCGCACATGAGCTGCAGCGCCCGCTCCGCCATGCCGATGAGCCGCATGCAGTGGTGGATGCGGCCGGGGCCGAGGCGGGCCTGCGCGATCGCGAACCCGGAGCCCTCGTCGGCGATGAGGTGGTCGGCCGGGACGCGGACGTCCTCGAACACCACCTCGGCGTGGCCGCCGTGGGCCGCGTCGGTGTAGCCGAACACGTGCATGCCACGCTTGACGGTGACGCCGGGGGTGTCCCGCGGGACCAGGATCATGCTCTGCTGGCGGTGCCGTTCGGCGCCCGGGTCGGTCTTGCCCATGACGATGAAGATCACGCAGTTGGGGTTCATCGCGCCGGAGGACCACCATTTGCGGCCGTTGATGACGTACGCGTCGCCGTCGCGCTCGATGCGGGTGGCGATGTTGGTCGCGTCGGACGAGGCGACGTCGGGCTCCGTCATGCAGAACGCGGACCGGATCTGGCCCTCCAGCAGCGGCTTGAGCCACCGGTCCTGCTGCTCCGGCGAGCCGAAGCCGGCGAGGACCTCCATGTTGCCGGTGTCGGGCGCGGCGCAGTTGAGCGCCTCCGGCGCCAGGTGCGGGCTGCGTCCGGTGATCTCGGCGAGGGGTGCGTACTGCAGGTTGGTGAGGCCGGCGCCGAACCGGTCGTCGGGCAGGAACAGGTTCCACAGGCCGCGGTCGCGGGCCGCCGCCTTCAGCTCCTCGATCACCGGTGGGCGGGCCCACGGGTCGTCGAGCCGCGCCAGCTCCTCCTCGAAGCGCGGCTCGGCCGGGTACACCTCCTCCTGCATGAAGTCGGTGAGCTTCTCGTGCAGCTCGGCGGTGCGCGTGTCGAAGCGGAAGTCCATCAGCTCTCTCCGTTGATCGCTGCGAGACCCTGCGCGAGCAGGGGTGGGACCAGCGCGCCGATCTGGTCGAAGCCGGCGCCGACCGTCTGGCCGTTGGTGTAGCGGAAGTGGATGCCCTCCAGGATGACGGCGAGCTTGTAGCAGGCCATCGCGACGTACCAGTGCAGATCGTCCAGCGGCAGCGGGCTGCCCTCGGCGTAGCGCTCCAGCAGCGCGTCGCCGGTCGGGAAGCCGGCGTCGGCGCCCAGCCCGTCGGCGATCGGGTTGACGCCGATCTTGAGCCGGTCGAGCACCGTCCAGTACGCCAGCAGCAGACCCAGATCGGTGAGCGGGTCGCCGAGGGTGGCCATCTCCCAGTCGAGCACCGCCGCGACCCGCATGGTCCCGGGGTCGACGATGAGGTTGTCGAGGCGGTAGTCGCCGTGCACGATCGCGGTGGTGGCGGAGGCGGGGATGCCGGCGGCGAGCCGGTCGCGCAGGGTCTCCGCGTCCGGCAGGTCCCGGCTCGTCGACTGGGCCAGCTGCTTCGACCAGCGCCGGACCTGCCGCTCCAGGAACCCCTCGGGCCGGCCGAAGTCGGCGAGCCCGATCGCGGCGGGGTCGACGCGGTGCAGGCCGGCGAGGGTGTCCATCATCGCGAACGCCACGTCGCGGCGGGCCTGGTCGCCGAGCGGGTCGGTCTGCCGGCGGCTGCGCAGCACCACACCCGGCACCCGGGACATCAGGTAGAACGGCGCGCCGATGACGCTGTCGTCCTCGCACAGCAGCAGCGCCTCCGGCACCGGCACGGTGGTCGGGCCGAGCGCGGAGATGATCCGGTGCTCGCGGGCCATGTCGTGGGCGGTGGCCAGGACGTGCCCGAGCGGCGGCCGGCGCAGCACGAAGACCTCGTTGAGCACGTACGTCAGGTTGGACCGGCCGCCGGCGATGAGCTCGGCGTGGAGGGGCTCGGCGACGAGGCCGGGGGCCTTGTCCCGCAGGTATGCGGCGAGGCGGGCGAGGTCGAGACCGGGCGGGGTGCTCATACGGCCAGTCCATGGGTGAGACGCGTTCTCTGTCAAGCATCGAGCGAGGTTTTTCACCGCCATTGTCCGTTTTCACGGACTCCGCGCCGACCCGTCGCGGGCGCCGGAGACGTTCCGGCATCGACACCGCGGCGAAACGGCGCGGAAATCCGGGGTCGGCAAGCTGTTCGCAGTACCGGAGAGCAAGACGTACACCAACGGCGGCGTACAGGTCAGCCAAGGACGAACGGGAGGTCGATCTACATGCTGCTGAGGCTGCGAGTGGCGCTCCCCGACCGTCCCGGCTCACTCGGGCAGGTCGCCCGGACGCTGGGTGTGGTCGGTGCCGACATCGTTTCGGTCGTAGTGCTGGAACGCGTCGGTGGCCGTGCGGTGGACGACCTCACCGTGGTTTGGCCGGCTTCGGCCCCTGTCGACCGTGTTCTCACGGGTCTCGCGGCGATCCCAGGCGTTCGCGTGGACGGTGTGTGGCGCGGCACGGAGCTGTCGGAGCCGAGCAGTGGCCGCGAGGTCGCGCTCATCGGACAGGTGGCGGCAAACCCGCAGAACGGCCTGGCAACGGTCGTCGACGCGGCACCGGCACTGTTCGGCGCGGACTGGGCGGTCGCGATCCTGGTCGGATCGGACTGGGCGGGCGGCGGCGCGCGCGCCCAGGCATGGACCGACTCCTCGGTGATCTGCGCCAGCTGGCGCACTCCGGATGTCCCCCCACAGGTGGACATCGCACCACTCCGACCTCGTGCGATCAGCGCAGCTGACGGCGTCCATCTCGCTGTCGCGCCTTTTCAGCGCGGAGGTCTGGTCCTTGTTGTCGCCCGCGGCGGGGCGGGCGGCGACGCTGGAGCACCACCCTTCCACGGCTCCGAGGTGGAACGGCTGGCGCAGTTGGTCGGTGCAACCGCATCTGTGCTGGGGGAACGGCTGGCGGGGCCCGGCTTGGCGGAGCTGGGTGAAGCGGGCGGTTCCGTGACCGGAACCCCCGCTCCCGCCGGCACAACTGCCTCCTGGGCGGCCTGACCGGCGCGGGTCCCGTGGACCCGCGGCGCGTCCCCCTCGGCTGCCCAGGCTGCGTCACAAGCAAGGAGCCCCCCGAATGACCCTCTGGCGTATCCGGGCGACCGTCGACGACCGCCCCGGCTTCCTCTCCGTCCTGACCGCCAGCCTCGCGCTGCGCAAGGTCAACATCCTCTCCGTCCAGGTGCACACCACCGAGTCCGGCGCGGTCGACGACTTCCTCGTCGAGGCGCCCGACGAGCTGAGCGTCGCGGACCTCACCGAGGCGGTCCAGCGGGGCCGCGGGCGCGACGTGTGGATCGCCCAGGCCGACGTGCGGGGGCTCATCGACGAGCCGACCCGGGTGCTCGCCCTCGCGGCGAAGGTGCTGGACGGCACCGCGACCCTGGAGGAGGCGCTCGCGTCGCTGCTCGGCGGCTGCGACATCTCCTGGCGGGCGGACACGTCCAGGGGTGCGGAGGGTTACACCGCGACCGGCATGCAGCTGCAGGACCCGGCCGGCGGCACGCTGTACGTGCGCCGCCCGGCGCCGCCGTTCACCCCGGCGGAGTACGCCCGGGCCCATGCCCTGGTCGGCCTGGCCCAGGTGGCCGGGAAGCGCAACACCGCAGCCTGAGCGACTTCACAGCAGCGCCCGCGCTCCACCGAGCGCGGGCGCTGCTTTTTCGCGTACCTACATGTAGGCTGCCGACATGTTGCTTGGGTACATGTCGGGGGGCAACCTATGACCGCGCTCGACTCCGCGCGCTGGCAGTTCGCCGTCACCGCGTCGCTGCACTTCCTGTTCGTGGCCCTCACGCTCGGCCTGGTCTTCCACGTCGCCGCGACCCAGACGCGCTACGTGCGCACCGGCGATCCCGTGTACGGCCGGATGGCCCGCTTCTGGGGCTCGCTGTACGCGATCAACTACGCCGTCGGCATCGCCACGGGCCTCGTCATGGAGTTCGAGATCGGGCTCAACTGGAGCGGCCTGTCCCGGCTCACCGGCGACGTGTTCGGCGCGCCGCTCGCCCTGGAGACGCTCGTCGCGTTCGTGCTCGAGTCGACGCTGCTGGGCATGTGGCTCTTCGGCTGGGAGCGGCTCAACCGGCGGCTGCACCTGGCCCTCATCTGGGGCGTCGCCGCGACCGCGCTGCTGAGCGCGTTCTGGGTGATGGTCTCCAACGCGTTCCTGCAGCACCCCGTCGGCTACGTGCTCGACAGCGACGGCCGGGCGCGGCTCACCGACTTCACCGCGCTGCTGGGCAACAGCGCCCTGTGGTTCGCCCTCGCCCACGTGGTATTCGCCGCCATGCTCACCGGCGGGATGTTCGTCGCCGGCGTCAGCGCCTGGCACCTGCGCCGCCGCCCCGGCGGCGAGCACACCGAGCTGTTCCGCCGGTCGCTGCGCACCGGCCTGCACAACGCGCTGGCCGGCGTGTTCCTCACCATCGGCTTCGGCTACGCCCAGTTCGGCCCGCTCACGCGGAACCAGCCGACCAAGCTCGCCGGCGGCGACGAGGCCGTCGCCCGGCAGGCCGAGATGGTCGCCAGATACGGCCCCGGCGACTACATCCCCGACGGCATCGTCGGCACCTCGCTCGGCATCATGATCATGGTGGCGAACCTGCTGTTCCTGATCCTGCTCGCCGCGCGGCTGCTCGCCATCCGCGACGTGCTCAGCACCCGGCGCTGGGCCCGGCCGATGCTGTGGCTGCTCACCGCCCTCATCCCGGTGCCGTTCCTCACCGCGATCGCCGGTTGGATCGTCCGCGAGGAGGGCCGCCAGCCGTGGGCCGTCTACGGGCTGCTCAAGACCGCCGACGCGGTGTCACCGATGAGCGACGGCGCGCTGCTGGCCTCCACGGTCGGGTTCACCGCGCTGGTCGTGGGCCTCGTCGCCGTCGACTGGTGGCTGTTGGCCCGCAAGGCCAGACGCGGCCCGGGCGACGAGTTCCTGCCCGAGCCCGAGCCCGCCCGCGAGGAGGTTTCTGTATGAGCACCGTTTGGTACGCGGTCCTGGGACTGCTCTTCATGGCGTACTTCGCGCTCGGCGGGCTCGACCAGGGCGTCGCGCTCCTGCTGCCGCGGCACCGGGGCGACGCCGCGAAGCGGGCCGCGCTCAACGCCGTCGGCCCCCGGTTCCTCGGCAACGAGGTCTGGATCGTCGGCGCCGTCGGGGTGCTCGTCGCCGCGTTCCCGCGGCTGGAGGGGGAGCTGTTCGGCGCGGCGTACCCGGTGGTCGTCGCGGTCGTGCTCGGCCTCATCGCGTTGAACGCCGGCGTGCAGCTGCGCGGCCGGACGGCGCGGCCCGGCGGGTTCGACGCGCTGATCACCGCCGGCGCCGCCGCGCTCGCCGTCGGCTGGGGGCTGCTGCTCGGTGTCGTGCTGCACGGTGTACCGATGACCGCCGACGGCCACGTGCACGGCTTCGCGCCCCTGTCCAGCCCCGCCGTGTGGCTCACCGCCCTGGTCAACGTGGTGCTCGTGGTGGCGAACGGCGCCGCGTACCTCGCCTGGCGCGGCGACCCGGCGAACCGCCGCGTGCTGGACGTGGCGGCCCCCGCCGGCGCCGGGCTCGTCGTCCTGTCGGCGGTGGTCTGGTCCTGGCAGGAGCCGCCCGGCGTGCGCAACCCGCTCCTGGCGGCCGCCCTCGCCGCGGTGACCGCCGGCGCGCTGCTCGCCGCCCGGTACCTCACCGGCGGGCGGGCCGTCACCGCCACGCTTGTGGCGTGCGCCCTACCGGTGATCACGGTCGCCCTGGCCAGGTACCCCGGCGTGCTAGCGTCCACGATGGACCCGGGCGCGACGGTGACCGTCGACAGCGCGGCCGCCGGTGGGGACACCCTCCGGTTGCTCGCCATCGGCGCCGCGCCGCTGCTGCCGGTGCTGGCCGCCGTGCAGATCGCCTGCTGGTGGCTGTTCGGGCGGCGGGAGAGTCGGCCCACCCCTCTCTACTGGTAGGGCACGCGGACGTTGGACAGAAGACTGCTGCGGCTCGGGCCGGTCAGGCACTACGCGACGGTGCTGGCCGGCTCGGCCGTCCTGGCCGCGATCCTCGTCGTCGGCCAGGCCGTCAGCCTCGCCACGCTGCTGTCCGGCGCCGTCACCGGCACGGTGTCCGCCGGCGCCGCGCTCGCCTGCCTCGCGTTCGTGGTGCTGCGCGGCGTGCACGGCGCCGCCGCCACGGCCCTCGCCGGCCGCGCCACCGCCCGGATCAAGGCGCACCTGCGGGCCGAGCTGCTCGACGCCGCCACCGCCCGCGGCCCCGGCTGGCTGGCCGGGCAGCGCGCCGGCGAGCTGGCCACGCTCGCCGGGCGGGGCGTCGACGGGCTCGACGGGTACCTCGCCTCGTACCTGCCGCAGGTGTTCCTCGCCGTCACCGTCCCGCTCGGCACGCTCGGCTGGCTGGCGGTCACCGACGTCAGGTCCGCGCTCGTCGTCGGTGTCACGCTGCCGCTGATCCCCGTGTTCGGCGTGCTCGTCGGGCGGCAGACCGGCGCCCGCACGAAACGCCAGTGGCACCTGCTGCAGCGCCTCGGCGGGCACTTCCTCGACACCGTCGCCGGCCTGCCGACGCTGCGCACGTTCGGCACCGAACGGACCCAGGTCGGCCGCGTACGGGCGATGGCGGAGGCGTACCGGGCCGCCACGATGCGCACGCTGCGCCTGGCGTTCCTGTCCGCGCTCGTGCTGGAGCTGGTGGCGACGGTGTCCGTGGCACTCGTCGCCGTGCCGGTCGGCCTGCGGCTGCTCGACGGGCGGCTGACTCTGGCCGCGGCCCTGGTCGTGCTGCTGCTCGCCCCGGAGGCGTACCTGCCGCTGCGGGCGCTGGGCACCAAGTTCCACGCCAGCCAGGAAGGGCTCGCGGCGTCCGCGGAGATCTTCCGCGTCCTCGACGCCGCTGTTGTCGCTCCGGTACTGACCGCGCCGCGCCTGCCCGACCCGGGCTTCGCCGGGCTCGCGTTCGACCGGGTCGAGGTGCGCTACGGCGACGTGGTGGCGTTGCGTGACCTCAGCCTCGACGTCGCGCCCGGCGACCGGGTCGCGCTCGTCGGCCCCAGCGGCGGCGGCAAGTCCACGATCCTCGCCCTGGTCCTCGGGTTCGTCACGCCGAGCGCCGGACGGGTCCTGGTCGGCGGCGCCGACCTCGCCGGCCTCGACCTCGCCGCGTGGCGGGCCCGGCTCGCGTGGATGCCGCAGCGGCCGCACCTGTTCGCCGGCACCGTCGCCGACAACATCCGCCTCGGCGCGCCGGACACGCCCCTCGAACGCGTCGTGCGGGCCGCGGTCGCCGCCGACGCCGACGCGTTCGTCCGCGCGCTGCCCCGCGGGTACGACACCGACCTCACCCACCACGGCCTGTCCAGCGGCCAGCGGCAGCGGCTCGCCATGGCCCGGGCCTGGCTGCGCGCCGGCGCCACCGGCGCGCCGGGCGCGGACCTGTCGGCCACGGGCTCGCTGGGTGCCGACCTGTCGGCCACCGGCGCGCCGGGCGCGGACCTGTCGGCCACCGGCTCGCCGGGGGCGGACCTGCTGCTGCTCGACGAGCCGACCGCGCGGCTCGACCCGGCCAGCGAGGCGGCGGTGATCTCGGCCGCCGCCCGGCTCGCCGCGGACCGCACCGCCCTGCTCGTCGCCCACCGGCCCGCGCTGCTGTCGGTCGCGACCCGGGTCGTCGAGGTCCGCGACGGCGTCGCGGCGCCACTCGCCGGGGCGGTGACGGCATGACCGGCCCGCAGCGGAGCGAGGAGCTGGTCATCGTGGGCGCAGTTTCGAGGTCAGGGCGGCGCCGGAGCGCAGCGGAGGTGACGCCGTGACCGCCGCGACCGTCGGGCAGGTGCGGCTCTTCGGCCCGGGCGCGCTGCTGCGCCTGGTCTTCGCCGGGCTCCTCGGCGTGCTCACCGAGGTCGCCGGGATCGGCCTGGTCGGCACCGCCACCTGGATGATCGTCCGGGCCGCCGATCAGCCACCTCTCGCCGCCCTCGCCGTGGCGATCGCCGCGGTGCGCGGGTTCGCGCTCGTCAAGGGCGGGCTCCGGTACGCCGAACGCCTGGCCGGCCACGACGCCGTCCTGCGGGTGCTCGCCGACCTGCGGGCCAGGGCGTTCGGGGCGCTCGCCCGGCCGGCGGCCGGGACGCCCGCGGTGTCCTCCGGTGACGTCCTCAGCCGGGTCGTGTCCGATGTCGACGGGGTGCAGGACGCGGTCCTGCGCGGTGCGCTGCCGGCCGGGGTCGCCGCCGTCGTCGGGCTCGCCGGGGTCGCCGGCGTCGCGCTCGCCGACCCGGCCGCCGGGCTCGTCCTCCTCGCCGGCCTGCTCCTCGCCGGGGTCCTGCTGCCGTGGGCCGGGCACCGGCGCACGCCGCGGTCCGCGGCGGCGGCCCGGGGCGAGCTGACGACCGCGACCGTCGACGTGGTGCACGGGGTGGCGGACCTGGCCGCGTACGGTGCCCTGCCCGCCGCCCTCGCCGGCACCGCCGTCCGCGCACGGCGGCTGGCCGCCCTCGAGGCCCGGGCCGCGACGGTCGCCGCGGTCACCGGGGGCGCGGCCGCCCTGGTGCCGGCGGTCGTCGCGGTGTGGATCGCGGTCCTCGCCGGTGGCCGCGCCGCGCCGGTGCTGGCGCTCGTCGCCCTCAGCGTCGGCGAGGTCGTCGTGCCCCTCGCGGCCGCCGCCGTCCGGCACGCCGAGCTGCGCGGCGGCCTGCGCCGGGTCCGCGCCCTGATCGCCACCGCCGGCCCCGCCACCGCCGGCCCCGCCACCGCCCGTGTCCAGGACGCCGCCGGCGGGCCCGACATGGCCGGCGCCGGTGCCGAGGCGGCCGTCGAGCCGCTCGACGAGCCGGTGGAGCTGGTGCTGCGCGGCGTCACCGTCAGGTACGGCGACGACCTGCCGCCCGCGCTCGCCGGGGTGGACCTCGCGCTGCCCGCCGGCAGCCGGGTCGCGGTCGTCGGGCCCAGCGGATCGGGCAAGTCGACGCTGCTCGCCGCGCTCGCCGGGCGGGTGCCGCTGGCCGCCGGCACCGTCGACGGGATGCCCGGCGGGGTCGAGGCGTGGCGGGTCGCCGGGGGCGTGTTCGCCGACGCGCACGTGTTCCACACGACCGTCCGCGACAACCTGCTGCTCGGCCGCGGCGGCGCGCTCGCCGGCGAGGCGCGGCTGCGGCGGGCGCTCACCGACGCCGGGCTGCCCGAGTACGCCGACCGCCTCGACGACGTCGTCGGTGAGGACGGCGCGAAACTGTCCGGCGGCCAGCGGCAGCGGCTGCTGCTGGCGCGCGCGTTGCTCGCGGCGCCGCCGGTGCTGCTGCTGGACGAGCCGACCGAAGGCCTCGACCCGGCCGCCGCCGACGCCGTGCTCGACACCGCGCTGCGGGCCGCCGGGGCGCGGACCGTCGTCGTCGTCACGCACCGCACGGCGCAGCTGAGCCGCTTCGACCGGGTCGTCCACGTCGAGGACGGCCGGGCGAACGTGACCGCGACGACAGGTTGACGGCACCGGACCAGCGTGTGGGAACCTTGACGGGTGGAGGGGGTCTCACACGGTTCCGGCCCGATCGACGGCTACGTCGACGAGCTCGCCGCCGCGCTGCGGGGGCCGCGCCGGCACCGGCACGACATGCTCACGGAGGCGCGTGACAGCCTCCTGGACGCGGCCGAGGCCTACGCCGACGCGGGTCACGACCCGGTCGAGGCGCAGCGCCGCGCCGTCGCCGACTTCGGCACGCACCGGCAGGTCGTCCCCGCCTACCAGGCGGAGCTCGCGATGCTGCAGGGCCGCCGCGTGGCGACCTGGATCGCCCTCGTCCTGCCGGTCATGACGCTGCTCGAGCCGCTCATGTGGTGGGACACCTCGTGGAGCACCGACGACCGGGCCAGCCACGTCTACTGGGTGCTCGTCGACCATTTCCAGTACACGTCGTTCCTCGCCGCCGGGGCCGCCGGGCTCGCCGTCGTCGGGTTCGGGTGGGGCAGCCGATTCCTGCGCGACGGCCTGCGGTACGCGCGCGTCGTCGGCCAGGCGACCGTCGTCTTCCTCGGCATGCACGCCCTGCTCGGCGCCACGGTGTTCGCGCTGAGCCTGCACCAGTGGCCGGCCGCGGCGACCTGGCCCCCGGTCCTCATCGGGATGGTCGTCAACACGGCCGCGTTCGGCTACGCGGGCTGCCTCGCCGTGCGCTGCGTCGCCGCCGCCCGCGCCCCCAGACTCCAGCCCGCCGCCGTGTGACCGGTCCCCGCCGCGGTGCGTGCTCAGCGGCGGGGAGAACTCAGGCGGTCGCGGGCGGGGGCAGCAGCACCGCGCCGATCGTGGTGGTGAACTCCTGCCACGCCGAGCGCTCCTCCGCCAGGACCTTCCGGCCGGCGCTGGTCAGCCGGTACGTGCGGCGCTCCCGCCCGCCGACCGTCGACCAGGCGCTCTCCACGTAACCGGCGCGCTCCAGGCGGCGCAGCGCCGGGTAGACGGTGCCGGTGGGCAGGGTCAGCGAACCCCCGCTACGCTCCTGCAGCGCCTCGATGATCGCGTAGCCGTGGCGGGGTTCGCCGTCCAGCACCGCGAGCAGGAGTGCGTCGAGATGCCCGCGCAGCGCGTCCGCCTTCATGTGTAGCGAGTCTACGGGTTCGCAGCTCACGGCGCCACGAGGGGGTTCGCGGCACCGGGTTGGGGCGGCGGGGGTTTACGGGCGGTGCGCCTGGGAAGAGCCCTGTCGGGTGACCGGTGGTTGGAGCCCGGGAGTCGAGGAGCGGTATGAGGCGGCGGGTCGAGGCCACGCAGGACGTCGAGTCGTTGTGGCCCAACGGGTTGGGGACCACGCTCGCGATCGCCTCGGGACGCGCCCTGGCCTATCGTGGCGGCATCGCCCGCCCGGTCGTCGCCGCTCCACAGTGGACGATGGATCGGACCGGCCGGGTCGGCGCCGACCGCAGCGGCGCGGGCCGTCACGCCCGGCGGGAGCTGGACGCCGAGGACGTCGCGGCCTGGTTCGTCGGGCAGCTGCCCGAGGGCGGTTACGGCGGCCTGGTCGTCGGCTCGCCGCACGGCGCCGCCGTCCACCTCGCGATGGCCCTCGGTGTGCCGTGGCTGCCGGTCGCGTTCGAGGTGCCGACCCCCGAGGTCGCCGCCGGTGAACGCCCCGCGGCCGACGGCGAGCGGCTCGCCCGCGGCATCCTCGCCGACAATCCCGACGTCGGCGTCCGGCAGGTGTACGACCCGGTCTGGCGCGGCTGGTCCGGCGCGGCGACCGCGTACGCCGTGGTCCGGTGGCGCCGGCTGCCGGCCGCGTACCGGCGGTTCGTCGCCGAACGGCTGCACCCGGAGGCGCCGATCGTGGTGGTGCGCGACGTCAGCCGCTGGCAGACGTCCCCCGGGGAGGACGGCTACTCCTTCCAGCTCGGCAGCCGCGCCAGCGGCCTCGGCCCGGGCGACTACCGCGACGACCGGTCGCTGCGCGGGCGGGCGCCCCGCGAGGACAGCGACGGCGAGCGGGCCGTCGACCGGGGACTCGTCGAGGACCTGCGCCGGTACGGCTCGGCCCACGGCCACCCGGTCCGCCAGGTGCTCTACCGGCACCCGGACGTACTCAGCGGCGCCGTCGCCGACCTGTACCGGCAATGGCTGCGCGCCGGCGACCGCACCGCCGGCCGGCTCGTCGTGGAGTGCGGCCGGCTCCTCGACCCGTGGCACGTGCTGCGGGCCGGTCTGGTGCCGTACTGGTGCGAGCATCCGCTGCGCTCGGCGGTGCGGTCGCTGTCGTGGTGGCTGGCCGGCAGCGAGCCGTTCGCGTCCGTCGACGTGTTCGCCGAGCCGCCCGGGATGCCGCTGCCGACGATCGCGCACCTGGAGGAATGGCAGGCGGTCGCTGGGTTCGCGACCCGGCACGGGCTCGTCGACCGGCGCTGCGCCCGGGCCTACCCCACCGGGGTCGTCCCCGGGCACCATGCCACGCAGGTGCTGCGGATGCACCCGTACGACCTGCCCTACCTGCCGTTCCTGGAGGCGCCGGCGGCCCTGTCGGCGATGACGCACAGCGCGCAGACCGACGGTCTGCTCGTCATCTGACGCGACCCGTCCGACAGAGCTCAGGGGGTGTCCTCGGACTTCTCCTTGTTCTTCTGGACCTTGCTGATCACGTCGTGCAGTGGTTTCGTACCGCTGCCGACCACGATGCCGGTGACGATGGCGTCGATCCAGACGGGGATGCCGTCCCAGCTCTCCCCGGCGATGGAGTGCAGCAGGTAGAGGCCGCCGGCCGACGACGCGACGGTCGCCACGGCGGTCGCGATGCCCCACGAGACGAGGCCGCGGCTGGCCCGCCCCTTCTCCAGCATGGACTTGGCGTGCGCGACCTGGATCAGGTCGTCGAGGGTGGCGTCGTGGTACTTGTTGGCGAGGTTCGCCACCGCCGCCTCCAGCTCGCCACGGGCGTGCTTGCCGGGCAGGAACCGGGCGAACGGCTCCAGGATCCGCTCGATCGCGGTCGCGAACGCGAACAGCACCGCGAAGAACGTCGTCGCGTCCGGCAGGTGGATCGCCTGTGCGTTGATCTTGTAGTGCCACAGCGCCCACGACCCGACGCCGCCGGCGGCGACCAGCAGGAACGCCGACACCAGCGACAGCACCGACGCGGGCTGCGGCGGGACGGCGGCGGCCTCGCCACCGGGCGTCGGCTCCGCCGGGCCGGCCGCGGCGATCGCGACGCCGACCTCCTCGCCGGCCGGCGCGGCGCCGGGGTCGGCCGCGGCGTCGGCGGTGGCCTCGGCGCTCGCCGAGCGGGTCGAGGCCCCGGGCTGGAACGGGGCCGACTGGGCGGGCACGTGGGCCCTGCCGATCGCGGGGGCGTCGGCGGGCGCGGCCGGCGTCACCGAGGCGGCCGCGACGACACGGTTGGAGTGGGGGCCGAGCACGTTCGTGCGACGGACGAGAGCCATGGGCGAGACGGTAGCGGTGCGTCGATCCCCGCGCGAGATCCGATTTCCGTCAATACGCCGCGCCGGCGCCTTCGCGGTGCCGACCCCGGTGGCTACTCCGGAACCGCCCGGCGCAGCGTGATCGGCCCGTCAGCGGGTCCGGCGGCGGTCGCGGCGGTCGCCGGTGCGGCGGCCACGGCGGTGGGTGCCGGCGCGGGTGCGGGGGCGGCGGTCCTGGCCGGCCGGCGGCCGACCCACTGGAGCACCCAGGGCACGAGGACGAGGGCGTTCACGTCGAAGACCGCGTGCACCACGATCGGCGCGAGCACCGCCCCGGTCCAGGCGTAGGCGAGGGTGAAGAGCAGCCCGATGAACGTGACCCCGAGGACGCCGCGCCAGCCCTGGTACAGGTGCTGCACGCCGAACACGGCGAGCGACAGCAGCGCCGCCGCCCAGGCGTCCAGACCGAGCAGGCCGACGCCGGCGGCGATGAACAGGCCGCGGTACACGAGCTCCTCGCTGGCCGCGACGCAGACCGAGACCACGACGGCCAGCCGCCGCTCGGCGGGTGTCTGCGCGTGCAGGAACCGGACCCGGGCCAGGGTCGCGGTGGAGCCGCGCACGCCGAGCGCGGGGGTGCCGTCGCGGCGGGCGCGGGCGAACCGGGCGGCCCCGACCAGGCTCGACGGGACGGTCGCGGCGATCGCGAGCCCGGCCGCGACGGCGTCGCCGGCGACGGGTGCGCGCAGGCCCAGGTCGGCGAGGTCGACGCCGTCGGTCCAGACGACGGCGACCGCGGCCACCGCCAGCATCGCCGAGACGCGGATGGCGCCCCGGTACAGCCGCAGCCTGCCGCCCGGGGTCGCGACCAGCCGGTCACGGGCGGCGCGGGCCTTCGCCGTCGACGCGCGCAGCGCGGCGGCGACGCTCGTCACCAGGATGAGCAGGGTCAGCGCGGCGCCGCCGACGTCGAAGCGCGGGTCGATCCAGTCGAGCACGCCGTCATGATGCGGCCTCCACCGCCGCGCTGTCTGCCCCGGCGGCGTCCGCCGCCACGCCGTCCGTCGCGGCGGGGCGCTTCGCCTGGCGGGCGAGCAGCGCCGGGACGAGCAGCAGCGACACCAGGTCGACGGTCGCGTGCAGGGCGATCGGCACGATGAGGTTGCCGGTCAGCGCGTACAGGGTGGTGAACACGACCGCGGCCCCGGTCGTCACGATCATGCCGCGGACGCCCTGGTAGCGGTGGCCGAGACCGAACAGCACGGCGGAGAGCGCCGCCGCCGCCCAGGGGGGCAGGCCGGTGGCCGTGCCGGCGGCGATGAACAGACCCCGGAACACGATCTCCTCGCCGGCTCCGGCGGCGAGGGCCCCGACGGCCGCCCAGCGCCGCTCGGCCGGGGTGGCGGGGCGCAGGAAGGCCAGCGGGTCCTCCGCGGGGTCGATCGCGCCGGCGCGGATGGTGAGCAGTGCCGCGGTCGCGGCGGCCGCGGCCGGCAGGCCCAGCGCGATCAGGACGTCGCCGACGGTGACGGGACGCAGCCCCAGGTCGGCGAGGTCGAGGTCGGGGCCGACGAGGACGGCCTCCAGGGCGATGAGCGCGGCGAGGGTGTTCGTCGCCGCGGACCGCCGGAACGCCGCGGCGAGGCCGCGGGTGCGGATCCGCTCCCGCATCCGGCCCGGCGACGCGCGCACGACGCTGGCGGTGAGCACGAGCACGACCAGCGCCGTGAGGACGACCTCGGTGGCGTGGAACGTCGGGTCGATCCAGGCGAGCACGGCAGCAATCCTGGACCAGCGAAGGGGCCGCTGTCAGCCCACCGTTGCGGTGGAACCGGCAGCGGCCCCTTCGGACTGCTGGTGTCGTCAGGCCGACGGCGAGACGGTGACCGTGGCGCTCGGCTGCGCGCTCGGGTCCGCGGCCGGCGCGGCCGGCGGCGGGAGGGCGCTGCCCTTGACGTACTCGTCCCACGGCTTGTCCCAGTCGGTCCAGCCGTTGCCCCAGGCCAGCTTGCGCGGCGTGTTCTTGACGATGTGCACGTCGCCGATCTTCGTCAGGTCGAAGAGGAACTTCGCGTTCTTCTGCGAGACGTTGGTGCAGCCGTGCGAGACGTTGCGCTTGCCCTGGTCGCCCTCGGACCAGGGGGCCGCGTGGATGTACTCGCCGCCGCTGGTCATGCGCTGGGTCAGGTACACCGTCTCGCGGTACGGGTCGGACGGGTCGGTCGACACGAACAGCTCGGACTGCTGCTTGTCCATGATGACCATCTGGCCGCTGGAGCTCGGCGTCTTGGCCTTGCCCAGGCTGACCGGGATGGTCTTGATGACCTCGCCGTTCTTCTCCACCGTCATCTGGTGGGTCTTGTCGTCGGTCGTCATGATGATCTTGTCACCGATGGTGAAGTTCGTCGTGACGTCCTTGGTGCCCCAGCCGGTCTTCGTCAGCTGCAGGCCACCCGTCGCCAGCCGGACGCTGACCTTCGTGCCGGTCTGCCAGTACTCCTTCGGGCGGAAGTGCACCTCGCCGCCGTTGAACCAGTACCAGGTGCCGACCTGCGGCGGCGTGCTGGTGACCAGCAGCCGCTTCTCGACGCTCGCCCGCAGCTCCGAGGGGACGCTGGAGCCGAAGCGCACGACGATCGGGATGGCCACGCCGTAGACCTTGTTGTCCGACAGGGCCGTCGAGACGTTGACCGTCTTGCCGGGCTTGGCCATGGTGGTGAAGGTGATCTTCTTGCCGGCGCTGTCGCCGGCCGAGGTCACCGTGGCGGTGTACTGCGTGCCGTATTTGAGCTGCTTCCCCGGGATCCAGGTGGTGCCGTCCGAGCGGAGGGCGCCTTCGACCGTGGCGCCGGACGCGTCCGTCAGGGTGACCGACGCGTTCGCGCCGGGAGCGGCCTGCAGGGCGAGTTCGGTGGCGGTCGAGACGCCGGTCGCACCGTCGGCCGGCGCGGTCAGGGTCGCGGTTGGCTGCGCGGCGGACGCGGAAGCCGAGGGGCCGCCGGCACTGCCGCTGTTGCTCCATTTGGGCTTTTCGTCGCCACTGCAGGCAGAGAGAGCGATCAGACCGGCAAGAGCGGTGATCGTGGCCAGTGCGCGTGCGGAGACTCCCATGTCCACACCTCCTTCGTTGGGCTAGAGCATGCACCGGTGATGACACCGGTGTATCCCAGGTTTGTGCCACTCGGTTCAACGCCTGAGCGATCTTGTCGCCGAACTGGTGGCGGGCGATCTTGCCGTGCATCATCGTAGGAAGTAACGGGTGGCGTGAGCCATCCGCTCCTTGGACGTGTTCCAGACTGCCGGAGGTTGCGTCCCGATTCGGTAACGGGCGGTCGCCGGGGTGCCCGGTGTCCGCGACCAAGATCGCGCAGGCGGTCCCACCTGCGGGCTCGTGGGATTTGTCACGATCTCACGTTGTAGGTCGCACCGAGGTGCAGACGGTACGTTGGTCGGCAACATGCGTGGCGGACAGCGGATCACACATGAGGATTCCGCCGCAATCTTCGCGTACACTGGCAAGACTGCTCCGTAAGCTGTTTCCAGGGCCGACGTTGTCCCGACTCGCAATCGATGACGTCAGGAGGCCCGATGGGTTACCCGGGACCGCAGCCGCAGGGCCTGTACGACCCTGCTTTTGAGCATGACGCCTGCGGGGTCGCGTTCGTGGCGGACATCCACGGCCGGCGGTCCCATGACGTCGTCGCCAAGGGGCTGTCCGCGCTGCAGCGCATGGATCACCGGGGCGCCCGCGGCGCCGAGCCCAACACCGGCGACGGTGCCGGCATCATGATCCAGATCCCGGACGCGTTCCTGCGCGAGGTGTCCGGCGTGCAGGACCTGCCGGAGGCCGGCTCCTACGCGACGGGTCTGGCGTTCCTGCCGACCGACGACGAGGCGGCCCAGCGCGCGATGCGCGTGCTGGAGAAGTACGCCCTGGTCGAGGGCGCGCACGTGCTCGGCTGGCGGGACGTGCCGACCGACGCGACGGACCTCGGCGCGACCGCGCTCGCCGCGATGCCGCGCATCCGCCAGGTCTTCATCGCCGCGGAGAAGCTCGGCTCGCCCGGCAGCGTGCTGTCCGGCCTTGACCTGGACCGGGTCGTCTACTGCGTGCGCAAGCAGGCCGAGCGGGAGACCCGCGAGCGCGGCATCCAGCTGTACCTGCCGTCGCTGTCCTCGCGCACCATCACGTACAAGGGCATGCTCACCCCGGACCAGGTCGTGTCGTTCTTCCCCGACCTGTCCGACGAGCGCGTCACCTCGGCGATCGCCCTGGTCCACTCGCGCTTCTCGACCAACACCTTCCCGTCGTGGGAGCTGTCGCACCCGTACCGGCTGATCGCGCACAACGGCGAGATCAACACCATCCGGGGCAACCGCAACTGGATGGCGGCCCGCGAGGCGCTGCTGGCCACGGAGAACCTGCCGGGCAACATCCGCCGGCTGTTCCCGATCTGCACGCCGGAGGCCTCCGACTCGGCCAACTTCGACGAGGTCCTCGAGCTGCTGCACCTGGCCGGGCGGAGCCTGCCGCACGCGGTGCTCATGATGATCCCCGAGGCGTGGGAGAACGACCCGCGCATGGACCCGCTGCGCAAGGCGTTCTACCGCTTCCACGCCTGCCTGATGGAGCCGTGGGACGGCCCGGCGAGCGTCGCCTTCACCGACGGCACCGTCGTCGGCGCGGTCCTGGACCGCAACGGGCTGCGCCCCGGCCGCTGGTGGCAGACCGCCGACGGGCTGATCGTGCTGGCCAGCGAGGCCGGCGTGCTCGACCTCGACCCGGCGACGATCGTGGCGAAGGGCCGCTCGGCCCCCGGCAAGATGCTGCTCGTCGACACCGCCGCCGGCCGGATCAAGACCGACGACGAGATCAAGTCCGAGCTGGCGCAGGCCGAGCCCTACGAGGAGTGGCTGCACGCCGGCCTCATGGACCTCGACCAGCTGCCCGAGCGCGAGCACGTCGTCTACACGCACGACTCCGTGCAGCGCCGCCAGCAGACCTTCGGCTACACCGAGGAGGAGCTGAAGATCCTCATCGGGCCGATGGCGCGCAGCGGTGCCGAGCCGCTGGGCTCCATGGGCACCGACACGCCGGTCGCCGTGCTCTCCACCCGGCCGCGGCTCATGTACGACTACTTCACCCAGCTCTTCGCGCAGGTGACGAACCCGCCGCTGGACGCCATCCGCGAGGAGATCGTCACCAGCGTCGCGGCCACCATCGGCCCCGAGGGCAACCTGCTCAAGCCGGGCCCCGCGTCCTGCCGGCAGATCGCCCTGCCGTACCCGGTCATCGACAACGACGACCTGGCCAAGCTGCTGCACATCGACGACGACGGCGACCTGCCCGGCTTCAAGGCCGTCCGGGTCTCCGGCCTGTACCCGATCCGCGACGGCGCCACCGGTCTCAAGCGCCGCCTCGTGGAGATCATGCGCGGGGTGTCCGAGGCGATCGAGGACGGCGTGCGCGTGCTCGTGCTGTCCGACCGCGACTCGACCGTCGACCTGGCGCCGATCCCGTCGCTGCTGCTCACCGCCGCCGTGCACCAGCACCTGGTGCGCGAGCAGACCCGCACCCAGGTGTCGCTGGTCGTGGAGTCCGGCGACTGCCGCGAGGTGCACCACGTCGCGCTGCTGTCCGGCTTCGGTGCGTCCGCGGTCAACCCGTACCTGGCCTTCGAGAGCGCCGAGGACCTCATCGCGACCGGCGCGCTGCCCGGCCTCGACCCGGAGAAGGCGGTCCACAACTACGTCAAGGCGCTCGGCAAGGGCGTCCTGAAGATCATGTCCAAGATGGGCATCTCGACCGTCAGCTCGTACTGCGGCGCCCAGGTCTTCGAGGCCGTCGGCCTGGACCCGCGCCTGGTCGAGCGGTACTTCACCGGCACGCCCAGCAAGATCGGCGGCATCGGCCTGGCCGAGATCCACGCCGAGATCGCCGCCCGGCACGCGCGCGCCTACCCGGCCAACGAGGCCGAGGCGGCGCACCGGCGGCTCGAGGTCGGCGGCGAGTACCAGTGGCGCCGCGAGGGCGAGCTGCACCTGTTCAACCCCGAGACCGTGTTCCTGCTGCAGCACGCGACCCGCTCCCGGCAGTACGACGTCTTCCGGCGGTACACCGCGAAGGTCGACGAGCTCGCCGGGCAGGCCGGCTCGCTGCGCGGGCTGTTCGAGCTGCGCACCGGGGTCCGCCCGCCCGTGCCGCTGGAGGAGGTGGAGCCCGCCACCGAGATCGTCAAGCGGTTCGCGACCGGCGCCATGTCCTACGGCTCCATCTCCATGGAGGCGCACGAGACCCTCGCGATCGCGATGAACCGCATCGGCGGCAAGTCCAACACCGGTGAGGGCGGCGAGGACCCGGAGCGGCTGCACGACCCGCGCCGGCGCTCCGCCATCAAGCAGATCGCCAGCGGACGCTTCGGCGTCACCGCCGAGTACCTGGTCAACGCCGACGACCTGCAGATCAAGATGGCCCAGGGCGCCAAGCCCGGCGAGGGCGGCCAGCTGCCGGGCAACAAGGTGTGGCCCTGGATCGCCAAGACCCGCCACGCGACCCCGGGCGTCGGGCTGATCTCCCCGCCGCCGCACCACGACATCTACTCCATCGAGGACCTCGCCCAGCTGGTCTTCGACCTCAAGAACGTCAACCCGACGGCCCGCGTCCACGTGAAGCTGGTCTCCGAGGTCGGCGTCGGCACGGTCGCCGCCGGCGTGGCGAAGACCAAGGCCGACGTCATCCTGATCTCCGGCCACGACGGCGGCACCGGCGCCTCGCCGCTCAACTCGCTCAAGCACGCCGGCACGCCGTGGGAGCTCGGCCTCGCCGAGACCCAGCAGACGCTGCTGCTGTCGGGGCTGCGCGACCGGGTCAGCGTCCAGGTCGACGGCCAGCTCAAGACCGGCCGCGACGTCATCATCGCGGCGCTGCTCGGCGCCGAGGAGTTCGGCTTCGCGACCTCGCCGCTCATCGTGTCCGGCTGCATCATGATGCGCGTGTGCCACCTGGACACCTGCCCGGTCGGCATCGCCACCCAGAACCCGGCGCTGCGCAAGAAGTTCACCGGCAAGCCCGAGTTCGTCGAGAACTTCTTCTGGTTCCTCGCCGAGGAGGTCCGCGGGTACCTCGCCGAGCTGGGCTTCCGCACGCTGGACGAGATGATCGGCCACACGGAGCTGCTCGACGTGCGGCCGGCCGTGGAGCACTGGAAGGCCGGCGGGCTCGACCTGACCCCGCTGCTGCACGTTCCTCCCCTCGCCGACGACGCCGCGCGGCGCCAGACCACCAAGCAGGACCACCGCTTGGAGCGGGCGCTGGACAACCAGCTCATCGCCGCGGTCACGCCGGCCCTCGACGAGGGTGCGCCGATCAAGCTGGAGATCGCCGTCCGCAACGAGCACCGCTCCGTCGGTGCGATGCTCGGCGGCGAGATCGTGCGTCGGGTCGGCGGTGCGGGCCTCCCCGACGACACCGTGGACGTTACGTTGCGCGGCACCGCCGGGCAGTCCTTCGGCGCGTGGGTCCCCCGCGGCGTCACCCTCCGGCTGCTCGGCGACGCGAACGACTACGTCGGCAAGGGCCTGTCCGGCGGGCGGCTCATCGTGCGCCCCGACCCGGCCGCGCCGTTCGTGGCCGAGGAGCAGATCATCGGCGGCAACACCGCCCTGTACGGCGCCACCGGCGGTGCGCTGTTCATGCGCGGCAAGGTCGGCGAGCGGTTCGCCGTGCGCAACTCCGGGGCCGTCGCGGTCGTCGAGGGCGTCGGCGACCACGGCTGCGAGTACATGACCGGTGGCACCGTGGTCGTGCTCGGCCCGACCGGGCGGAACTTCGCCGCGGGCATGTCCGGCGGCGTCGCGTACGTCTGGAACCTCGACCACTCCCTGGTCAACGCCGAGCTGGTGGACCTGGAGCCGGTCACCGACACCGCCGAACTGCGGGCGCTGGTGAGCGCGCACCTGGAGGCGACGGACTCCGCCGTGGCGGCGCGCCTGCTGGACGACTGGGACGCGTCCGTCTCCCGGTTCACCGCCGTCGTGCCGCGCGACTACAAGCGCGTCATGGAGGCCAAGCGGGCCGCCGAGGCAGCCGGCCGCGACGTCGACGCGGCTGTCATGGAGGTGGCGCGTGCCTGACCCGAACGGTTTCCTGCGCTACGAGCGGCGACTGCCGGCCCGGCGACCCGTCCCGGTCCGGCTGCGCGACTGGCGCGAGGTGTACCCGTCCGCGTCCGACGAGCTGATCACCGAGCAGGCCAGCCGCTGCATGGACTGCGGCATCCCGTTCTGTCACGACGGCTGCCCGCTCGGCAACCGCATCCCCGACTGGAACGACCTGGTCCGCACCGGCAACTGGGACTTCGCGATCGAGGCCCTGCACGCGACCAACAACTTCCCGGAGTTCACCGGGCGGCTGTGCCCCGCGCCCTGCGAGGCCGCGTGCGTGCTGTCGATCGCCGGCGGCCAGCCCGTCACGATCAAGCAGGTCGAGGTCGAGATCATCAACCGGGCCGTCGCCGCCGGGCGGGTCACCGCCCGCCCGGCACCCGAGCGGTCCGGCAAGAGCGTCGGCGTCGTCGGCTCCGGCCCCGCCGGGCTCGCCGCCGCGCAGCAGCTCGCCCGGGCCGGGCACGACGTCGTGGTGTACGAGCGCGACGACGCCCTCGGCGGCCTCCTGCGGTACGGCATCCCCGACTTCAAGCTCGAGAAGGGCCACATCGACCTGCGGCTGGACCAGCTGCGGGCCGAGGGCGTGCGCTTCCAGACCGGCGTCAACGTGGGCATCACCGTCTCCGTCGACGACCTGCGGGCCCGCCACGACGCGCTGCTGCTCGCCTGCGGCGCGCTGCAGGGCCGCGACACGCCCGAGACCCCGGGCCGTTCGCTCGCCGGCGTACACCTGGCGATGGAGCACCTCGTCGAGGCCAACCGCGTCGTCGCCGGCCGGGTCCCCGCCGCCTCCATCTCCGCCGCCGGCAAGAACGTGATCATCATCGGCGGCGGCGACACGGCGGCCGACTGCCTCGGCGTCGCGCACCGCCAGGGCGCCAGGTCGGTGCTGCAGCTGGACCAGTACCCGCTGCCGCCGGCCGAGCGCGACGAGACCCGCGACCCGTGGCCGACGTGGCCGTGGATCCTGCGCAACTACCCCGCGCACGAGGAGGGCGGCGAGCGCGCGTTCGCCGTCGCCGTCACCGCCTTCGAGGGCAACGACGACGGCGACCTCACCGGGGTGCGCATCGCCGAGGTCCAGGTGTCCAGAGTGGACGGCCAGCGGATCGTGACCGAGGTGCCCGGCACCGAGCGGCTCTACCCGGCCGAGCTCGTCCTGCTCGCCATCGGCTTCGAGGGCACCGAACCCGGCCCGCTGCTCAACAACCTCGGCCTCACCCGCAACCGCCGCGGCGGCATCGACACCGGCCCCGACTGGCAGAGCGCCGCGCCGGGCGTCTTCGTCGCCGGCGACATGCACCGCGGCGCGTCGCTCATCGTCTGGGCGATCGCCGAGGGCCGCTCGGCGGCCGCCTCGATCCACGCGTACCTGGGCGGCGACGGCACGCTGCCCGCCCCGGTCGAGCCGTCGGCGGTCGCGCTGTCCGCCTAGGGTTGCGAAACGGGAGCGGCTCTCATGCGGGGCCGCTCCCCGGGTACCCCTCGGCCATGAACCGCACCCCTCTGTTCGCTTCGCTGTGCTGCACCGTGTTCCTGCTGGTCGCGGGTGGTCCCGCGGCCGCGGCCCCGGCCGATCCGCCGCCGTTCTGGGCGCCTCGGATCCCGTCGCTGCCCGTGCCCGCTCCTGCTCCTTCCGCCGCCCCCGCCTATGTCCCGCCGTCCTACTCGCCGCCGCCTCCGTCCTCCTCGGCGCCGTCGTACTCGTCTTCGGACTCGTCGTTCGCCAGTGACGTCAGCATCGCGCTGCGGGTCGTCGAGCGGTACTGGAGCTCCCGCATCGTCGGCTTCCGTCCCGTGTCGCGGGTCGTGCCGTACCGCATCGACGGCGAGCTGATGTGCGGCTCCCAGCCGATCCCGACCCAGAACGCCGCCTACTGCCCCGTCGGCGACTTCATCGCCTACGACGTCAACTGGTCCGAAGAGGTCTACCAGGACCTCGGCGACGCCTTCGTCTTCTACCTCCTGGGCCACGAGTACGGCCACGCCGTCCAGCAACGCCTCGGCATCAACTACGCCTTCACCATCCAGCAGGAGCTGCAGGCGGACTGCTTCGCCGGCGCGTACATCGGCGACTCCATCAAGGTCGGCGACTTCACCCTCGAGGACGGCGACCTCGACGAGCTGCGCTCCGGCCTGCTCTCCGTCGCCGACCCCGACGACGAGCCCTGGTTCAAGGAAGGCGCCCACGGCTCCGCCGCCCAACGCACCGGCGCCTTCTTCGACGGCTACGAGCAGAGCCTCGACGCCTGCGACATGCCCGCCACCTATCACGGCTGATCCTGCGGTACCGTCACGACTGTCAATTGCACATCGTGGCGGGGAGGGCGCGATGAGTGATCACGGCTACCGCCGCTGGCGGCTGCCCCAACTCTGGCAGATGCTCGCCGCCGACAACCCCACCGACGCCCACCTCCACCTTGCCACCCTCCGCCGCCAGCAGACCGCCCTGGAAACCCAGCGCGACCGCCTGCGAACCCTCCGGGACCGCCTCGCGGACGGCTGGCCCCCGGAGCGCAGCGAGGCGGCGACGGCCTTCATCCAGCGCCTCAACGACATGATCCGGGCGATGTCGCTCACCGCGACCGGCGCGGCCGAGGTCCGCTCCAACCTGAGCCTGATCACCGACGCACTCGACCGGGCCCGCCGCGAGCTGGCACCCCTGGTCGCCGAGTACGAGAAGACCACGAAGCTGCCTGACCAGCGGGTCGGCGAACACGCCCGCAGGCTCCTGGACGACCACGCCCGCCGCATCCTCATGACCGCGGACGCAGCGGTGTCCGACCCCGCGGCCGCTCTGGATGTCGCACTTCCAGCCTACGAGCGGTTCAGTATGCAGGGCACCGTGGCGGTGCCGGTAGACGGCGGCGGCGGTTCCACGGGCACGAGGACCGGTCGTCCCGCGACGCCCCAATTCGACCCGCCGGAGCCGGCCGCCGCCGAGCCACCGGAGTTCGAGCTCGCCGGCGGAAGCGGTCCGACATCGACCGTCACGCCGGTCGCCGACCCGGCCGGATCGATCGGCGGGCTGGTCGACCACTCCGTGCTCGGCCCGGGTCGGGTGCTGGGCCGCGTCGTCCGGCCCACTGGTGTCGCGGCTGCCGGGCCGGGCGCGACAAACGGCAACCCAGGCGTGCGCGGCGGCGCGTTGAACACCCAGTCGGCCATCGGTGCGCCGGGCTCCGGTGCTGCGGGTGCGCGTGGCGGCGTGGGCGGCATGGGTGGCTACCGCGCGTCCGATACGGCCACCAGCCGCCGCCGCACGCCGGAGGAAGGCGGCGGCGAGTCCTGGTCGGTCCGGCAGGGAGTGCCACCGGTAATCGAGGCTCCG
This sequence comes from Dactylosporangium aurantiacum, assembly GCF_000716715.1. Taxonomy (GTDB): domain Bacteria; phylum Actinomycetota; class Actinomycetes; order Mycobacteriales; family Micromonosporaceae; genus Dactylosporangium; species Dactylosporangium aurantiacum. The sequence goes on from NZ_JNYJ01000012.1 coordinate 25,500, forward strand.
CCGAGCCGCCCCCACGACGCGGGGCCGGGCATCATCGGAATAGATCGTTGAGGGCCCGCCGCCCGGCGTTGCTGGTGTGCATGGCGTTGTCGCTGATCATCGCGGTCCCGAGCCGTGCGACCGCCGATGGCATCCGTGACCGGCAGTGGCACCTGAAGGCATTGCGGATCGCGCAGGCGCAGGAGATCACGCGGGGTGCGGGCGTCGTCGTGGCGGTCATCGACACCGGGGTCGACGACCGCCACGGCGAGTTGTCCGGGGCGGTGCTCCCTGGCAAGGAGTTCGGCGAGCAGCCTGCAGATGACGGCAAACGTGACACTGACGGCCACGGCACGGCGATGGCCGGCCTCATCGCCGGGCGCGGCCTGTCCGGCAGTGCCGGCGTCCTGGGTGTCGCACCGGAGGCGACCATCCTGCCGGTGCAGACGCTGCACAGCGAGTTCGGCGGTTCCCCGATCGATCTTGGGTCCGGTATCGCCTGGGCTGCCGGACAGGGCGCGAAAGTCATCTGCGTCGCGGCCGGCACCAGCGAGTATCCCGAAGTCAAGACGGCGGTCGAGGCTGCCGTGAAGGCAGACGTCGTCGTTGTCGCCGCCGCCGGCAACCTGCCGCAGGCGCGGCAGGTCGCGTTCCCGGCGAAGCTGCCCGGCGTGTTGGCCGTCGGGGGGACGGACAAGGACGGCAACCACACGCCCGCTTCCGCCACCGGTCCGGAGGTGGCGCTGGCCGCGCCCGCGGTGGACATCGTCTCCACCGGGGCGTTCGGTAAGTACGTCACCGGCGACGGCACCAGCAACGCCACGGCGATTGTGGCTGGGGTGGTGGCGTTGGTGCGGGCGAAGTACCCCGACCTGTCCGCCGTGGAGGTTGTCCGGCGGCTGACCGCCACCGCTACCGACCGGGGCAAGCCGGGCCGGGACGACGAGTACGGCTACGGCATCGTCAACCCTGTCGCGGCGCTGACGGCGTCCATCGGCCCGCCGGCCGCCGCGGCGTCGTCGTCGACCGCGGATCGGGCCGGACCGGGCGGCGGCTCGGGGCAGTCGCCGGTGGTCTGGGTCCTGCTCGGCGGCGGGGCCGCGGTCGCCGCCGCCGGCCTGCTGCTGCGGCGCCGCCGACGGCCGTCGGGGTAGTGGTCGTCACGCTGCGCGGTTGAGGCGATTCCGGGCGTCACCGGGGCCCTCGGGTGCGGTACCGTCACGACTGTCTATTGCACATCGTGGCGGGGAGGACGCGATGAGTGATCACCAGTCGGGGTTCGTGGTCGACCTGGAGGCGGTTCGCTCGTTCGGCGCGGGCCTGCACGCCGACCTGACCGCCCACCTGTCACCCGAGCACGACCAGATCCTGCGCACGTTCGTCGACACCCCGTCGTTCGGTACCCGCACCGCCAGCCCTGACGTCCAGGCGGCCGCGACGCTGTACCACCACAAGCTGATCGAACTGCTCGACCTGATGGACGCGTTCGTCCACAACGGCGCGGTCTTCGTGCAGGCGGCCGAGGAGGTCGCCGCCGCCTACGCCCACGCGGACCAGCTGAGCGGCGACCAGTTCAAGACCAGCCTGGCCGTCGCCTCGACAAAGGTGGACGACGCCATCTGGGCCGCCCAGCACGACCCGAGGACGGGTAGGTCCGCCTGATGGCCGAGTCGTACCGCCGGTGGCGGCTGCCCGAGCTGTGGGAGATGGTCTCCGCCGATGACGCCACGGACGCCCACCTGCACCTGGCGACCCTCCGCCGCCAGCAGACCGCATTGGAGGCACAGCGCGACCGTCTCCGAGTCCTGCGCGATCAGCTCGCCGAAGCCTGGCCCCCGTCGAAGAGCGAGGCCGCCACGGCGTTCGTGCAGCGCCTCAACGACATGATCGACGCGTTCTCGGCGACGGCGCGAGGTGCGGCGGAAGTCCGGGGTGGCCTGCAACTCGTCAGTGATGCGATCAATGACGCACGGGAGCAGTTGGCGCCGCTGGTGGCGCGGTACGCGAAGGCGCAGGCGGCACCGGACCCGCGTGTCGGCCGGCAGGCGCAACGATTGCTGGACGAGGAAGCTCGGCGAATCCTTATGGCGGCCGACGTGACGGTGCATGACGCGTCGTTCAAATTCGCGGTTGCGCTGCCGGACTACGCGCGGATCTCGACTCAGGCATACATACCGCCGGTGAACAACGGCACCACCGCAACCGGCGGTGCAGGGGCGGACGGTGGCGGTGGGAAGAACGCTTCGGCGCGATTGAGTGAGCTTCCACCGCCTCGATTCGACCCGCCGCCCCCGCGGACTGAGGACATCAACGATGACGTCGAACTCGCCGGGCGGCAGGTGGACGTGGGCGCCGGCAGTCAGCGACCTGGTGACCTCCAGGCCGTGCAAGCCGGCGATGTGCCCTCAGTCGGATATCAGCCGCCGATCGGTGGCGTCGGTCGAGTTCTCGGTGGTGGACCGGTCATCGGGATCACCGAGAACGGCGCAGAGGGAATGGCCCGCGGTGTCGGCGCCGGAACGACGCGCGGCATTCCAGGCAGCGTGATCGGTGGCGCTCCAATGACATCGCCTGCCGGTTCGGCGCATGCGCGTCCGTTGCCTGGGCAGCTCGGTTCGGCACGGCCGACATCGGCAACAGGGCGACCGGCCTCCAGGGCCGGCGGATATCAGGACCGGTCATTCGACGAGTACGTCGCACGTCGACGGGGACCGGGCGACGAGCATGCCGAACAATGGACGGTGCAGCGAGGCGTCACGCCACTGCTCGAGGCTCAGCCGCCGGCACACGACCACGATCCGGGACCGGGCGTCATCGGGCTGGATCGTTGAGTCGCGTCTTCCGTGCGGCCGCCTTGGGCATGGCGGTGGTGGCCGGCTCGGTCCTGGCTCTGCCAGGCACTGCGTCAGCCGATGCCATCCGGGACCGGCAGTGGCACCTGGTGGCGCTCGAGATTGCGCGGGCTCAGCAGGTGAGTTCGGGCGAAGGGGTGTTGGTTGCCGTCACGGACACCGGGGTCGACGATCGCCACGGCGAGCTCGCTGGTGCTGTTGTCGACGGTCGGGAATTCGGTGAAGGCGCCTCCGGAAACGGAAAGGCCGACACCGACGGACACGGCACCGCAATGGCAGGGCTCATCGCGGGCCGTGGACTGCCTGGCGGTGGTGGCGTGCTCGGTATCGCTCCGAAGGCGACCATTCTTCCGGTGCAGACGATTCACAGCGAGTTTGGGGGCAGTCCGGAGAATCTCGCGGCGGGCATCGAGTGGGCCGTTTCCCAGGGCGCGAGAGTCATTTGCATCGCCGCTGTGACCAGCGAGTACCCCGAGGTCAAGAACGCTGTTGAGGCGGCTGTCCGAGCTGATGTCGTCGTCGTTGCCGGGGTCGGGAACGCGCCGGAGGACAAGCGGGTGGGGTTTCCGGCGAAGGTGCCCGGTGTTGTCGCGGTGGCCGGGACCGGCAAGGACGGCACGCATGCCGCGGTGTCGGCGACGGGGCCGGAGGTGGTGCTGGCGGCGCCGGCTGTGGACATCGTTTCCACTGGGGCGTTCGGCCGGTACGTCACCGGGGACGGGACGAGTAACGCCACGGCGATCGTGGCCGGGGTGGTGGCGCTCGTGCGGGCGAGGTACCCCAACCTTCCGGCGGCCGAGGTGGTCCGCCGGCTCACCGCCACCGCCACCGATCGGGGCAGGCCGGGCCGGGACGACGAGTACGGCTACGGCGTCGTCAACCCGGTCGCCGCGCTCACCGCGACCCTGCCGGAACCGACCGGCGCCGCGTCGGGGGGCGCCGGCCGGCGGCCGGGGCGGGACGGGGCGGTGGGGCCAGGGTGGCTGGTGCTCGGCGGGGGAGTGGTTGCCGGGATGGTTGTCTGGTTGCTGCGACGCAGGACACGTTAGCGGGCCAGGGGGCGGGGGTACCTAGGCCCGAATGCGAGAGACGCTCATCGACACACTCAGGCCGCTGGGCATCGCGCTCGGGGCGGCGGTCGTTGCGATATTGCTGGTGCAGGCCGTGCACGTGGTGCTGTTGCGGGTGGGGCGGCGTTCGGCGTTCCTGACCGAGCTGGCGAACAAAGCGCACCGGCCGACGCAGTGGGTGGTGGTGCTGGCGGCGGTGTACTTCGCGGTGCGCGGGTCGGCCGACGAGGCGGACTGGCGGCACACGTTCCTGCACGTGGAGCAGTTGCTCATCATCGGTACGGTGGCGTGGCTGGTCGCGGCGCTGCTGGTGGTGGCGGAGGACGCGGCGCTGGCGCGGTTCCGCACCGACGTGCCGGACAACCGGCAGGCGCGGCGGGTGCACACGCAGGTGGTGATGATCCGGCGGGTGACGGTCGCGACGATCGCGGTGATCGCCGCGGGCGTGATGCTCATGACGTTCCCGCAGGCGCGCATACTGGGCACGAGCGTGCTGGCCAGCGCGGGATTCGCCGGCATCATCGCCGGTCTGGCGGCACAGAGCCTGCTGCGCAACCTGTTCGCGGGGTTGCAGCTGGCGTTCAGCGACGCGGTGCGGCTCGGCGACGTGGTCATCGTCGAGGAGGAGTGGGGCCGCATCCAGGAGATCACGTTGTCCTACGTGGTCGTGCACGTGTGGGACGACCGGCGGCTGATCCTGCCGACGTCGTACTTCACGGAGAAGCCGTTCCAGAACTGGACACGGACCGAGGCGGCGCTGCTCGGCGACGTCATGCTGGACGTGGACTGGTGGCTGCCGGTGCCGGAGGCGCGGGAGGAGCTGCGCCGGGCGCTGGAGTCGACGGACCTGTGGGACGGGCGGGTGTCGGTGCTGCAGGTGGTCGAGGCGACCGGCGCGGCGATGCGGCTGCGGGCGCTGGTGAGCGCGACGGACGCGCCGAAGCTGTGGGACCTGCGGTGCTTCATCCGGGAGCACATGGTGACGTGGCTGCGCGACGCGCATCCGTCGTCGCTGCCGCGGGTACGGGCCGAGATGACGTCGGCGATGCCGCTGCACGCGACGCTGACGGGGCAGACGCACACCGCCGACGGCGACGCCCGGGTGTTCAGCCACAGCGTCGACGGCCGGGCCCGCGCGGAGGCGTTCACGGGCGGCGAGCGCGAGCACTGACCGCGCCGCCGGCGCGCCGCAGGACCAGCCGGGCTGCCACCAGTACAGCCAGAACGGCAGCCGTCACGACCAGCGACGGCCCGACGAACGTGGCGGCCAGCACCAGCGCCGCCGCGACCGGCTCCAGCCAGCCGCGTGGTCGCAGGTGCAGCACCCACAACGCCGCCAGCAGCACCGCCACCGGGATGGTGACGGGCGCGCCGGACAGGTCGGGGCGCTCGACGATGACCGCGATGCCCGCCCCGATCGCCGCGGCGGACGCGAAGACGACGTAGTGCCCGTACCCCCAGATGAAGGCGTGCCGCTGGTCGAACAGCCGCTCGTGGGCGGGCTGGTCGAAGTACAGCCACCAGAAGGCGAAGACGATGACCAGCCCGCTCGCCGCGACCCACCACAGCCGGTCCTGCACGAACCCGGCCTGCACGGCGACCGTCGTGGACAGCACGATCTCGCCGAGGACGATGATGTACAGCAGCCCGTAGCGCTCCGCGATGTGGTGCGGGTGCCACGGCGTGTGGTAGTCGCGCTCGGCCCACGGCGGCACCGCCAGCTCCGCGGCGACCATGACGAAGAACAGCACCAGGTGGGTGGTGCCGTGGGTGAGCAGGATCAGCGACCAGCCGACCAGGCACGCGGACACCCCGGCGGCCATCCGCACCGCGGTGCGCCGGCCCGCGGCGTCGCCGGCGGCCGCCCGCAGCCACTGCGTGACCAGGGCGGCGCGCATGATCACGTACCCGACGGTGACGGTGCCGAAGTGGCCGTGGAACGCGTCGGTGACCCCGGCGGCGAGCACGAGGACCCCGGCGATCTGCACGAGGGTCGTCAGCCGGTAGGCGATGTCGTCGGTGTCGTACGCCGAGGCGAACCAGGTGAAGTTCATCCAGGCCCACCAGATCGAGAAGAACACCGTCAGATAGGCGATGATCCCGTGCGGCGCGTCACCGTCGGCGACGGCGTGGTGCAGCAGCTGCGCCACGAGGGCGATCGCCACCACGAAACACAGGTCGAACAGCAGCTCGAGCGGCGTCGCGACGCGGTGCGGCTCGTGCGTGTCGCGGGTGCCCATCGGCACGCGCCATTGTGAGCTCGGGGACGAGCTGGAGGACATCGCCCGATTATCGGGGAAACGGCAGATGGACAGCGTCTCAACTGATGGCGCCATCCCGGGTCGGCCGAAACGGTAGGGCGTGGAGGGGCTAGCCTCGTGGTGTGACTCGACGCGCAAAAATCGTCTGTACGCTCGGACCCGCCACATCGTCGCCCGAGCGGATTCGCGGCCTCGTCGACGCCGGGATGGACGTCGCGCGGCTCAACTTCAGCCACGGCAGCCATGAGGACCACGCCGCGGTGTTCGCTCTCGTCCGTGAGGCCGCCGCTGCCGCCGGCCGTTCCGTTGGCATTCTCGCCGACCTCCAGGGTCCCAAGATCCGGCTCGGTCGCTTCGCCAACGGGCCCCACGAGTGGCGCACCGGTGACACGGCCGTCATCACCAGCGACGACGTGATCGGCACCGCCGACCGGGTGTCGTGCACGTACACGAAGCTGCCGCAGGAAGTGAAGGCCGGCGACCGGCTGCTGATCGACGACGGCAAGGTCGCCGTCGAGGTCACCGGCGTCGAAGGCAACGACATCACCGTCCTCGTCACCGAGGGCGGCATGGTCTCCAACAACAAGGGCGTCTCGCTGCCCAACGTCGCGGTGAGCGTCCCCGCCCTGTCCGAGAAGGACGCCGAGGACCTCCGGTTCGCGCTACAGCTCGGCGCCGACTGGATCGCCCTGTCGTTCGTGCGTTCGCCCGACGACATCAAGCTCGTCCACGAGATCATGGACGAGGAGCGGGTGCACCGCCCGGTCATCGCCAAGGTCGAGAAGCCGGAGGCGGTCGCCGCCCTCGAGCAGATCGTCGCGGCGTTCGACGGCGTCATGGTCGCCCGCGGCGACCTCGGCGTCGAGATGCCGCTCGAGCAGGTGCCGCTGGTGCAGAAGCGGGCCGTCCAGCTGTGCCGCGAGTCGGCGAAGCCGGTCATCGTCGCCACGCAGATGCTCGACTCCATGATCGAGAATGCCCGGCCGACCCGCGCCGAGGCGTCCGACGTGGCCAACGCCGTGCTCGACGGCGCCGACGCCGTCATGCTGTCCGGCGAGACCAGCGTCGGGCGGTACCCGATCCTGACCGTCTCCACGATGGCCCGGATCATCGCCACCACCGAGGGCGGCTCGCTGTCGGTGCCGCGGCTGCAGCACGACCCCCGCACCCGCGGCGGCGCGCTCACCTCGGCCGCCTCCAACATCGCCCGCAACATCGGCGCCAAGGCGCTCGTCGCCTTCTCGCAGACCGGCGACACGGTCCGCCGCCTCGCCCGCCTGCACTGCGAGCTGCCGCTGCTCGCGTTCACGCCCGAGCCGACGGTGCGTAACCAGCTGGCCCTGTCGTGGGGCGTGCAGACGTTCGACGTGCCGTTCGTCCAGCACACCGACGAGATGTTCCAGCAGGTCGACATGGCCATGGCCGGCCTGCCGTGGCTCAGCGCCGGTGACGACGTCGTCATCGTCGCCGGCTCCCCGCCCGGCACGCCCGGCTCGACCAACACGCTGCGCGTGCACCAGCTGGGAGCACTGTCACAGGAACACGGCGCGTAATTACCTTTAGATTGCAGGGGTGGACGAGCTCGCAAGTGGACAGGCGGCGGTAGACGCCCTCGTCCGACTCCTGGACCTCGAAGCGCTGGGGGACGACCGGTTCCTGGGCATGAGCCCGCCGGTCGGCCCCCAGCGCGTCTTCGGCGGGCAGGTGGCCGGTCAGGCCCTGGTCGCCGCCGGTCGCACCGTCGACCCGGAGCGCCAGGTGCACTCGCTGCACGGGTACTTCGTCCGGCCCGGCGACCCGACCGTGCCCATCACGTACACGGTGGAGAACATCCGCGACGGGCGCTCCTTCTCGGTCCGGCGGTCCGTCGCACGCCAGCACGACGAGGTCATCTTCTTCATGTCGGCGTCGTTCCACGTGCCCGAGGCCGGGCTGGACCACCACGAGGCCGCCCCGGCCGACGTGCCGTCGCCGGAGGACACCCCGACGATGGCGGAGCGGCTGGCCAAGTACCCCGAGCGCGCCGGCATCTGGTCGATGATCCCGCGCCCGATCGACGTGCGCTACGTCGGCGAGCCCGGCTGGGTCCGCCCCGGCGACCGCCCCGCGTCCCCGACCCAGCGGGTCTGGATGCGCATCGACGGCAAGCTGCCCGACGACCCGCTGCTGCACGCGTGCGCGCTCACGTTCGCCTCCGACCTCACGCTGCTCGACTCGGTCCTCGCCGTGCACGGCGCCGTCTGGGGCCCCGGCGGCTTCGTCGGCGCCAGCCTCGATCATGCCCTGTGGTTCCACCGCGGCTTCCGCGCCGACGAGTGGTTCCTCTACGACTCGGTCAGCCCCTCGGCCTCCGACGCCCGCGGCCTCGCCACGGGCCGCATGTTCACCCGCGACGGGCGACACATCGCGACGGCCGTGCAGGAAGGCCTGTTGCGACGCGTGGGAGGATGAGACATGCGCCTTTCAGCCCGGGTCGACTACGCCCTCCGCGCGGTGGCGGAGCTGGCGGCATCGGCCGGTGACGGCAAGCTGGTGACCGCCGACCGTCTGGCGTCCGCCCAGCAGATCCCACCGAAGTTCCTGGAGAGCATCCTGCTCCAGCTGCGCCGCGGCGGCATCGTCGTCGCCCAGCGCGGCCCCGAGGGTGGCTACCGCCTCGCCCGCCCCGCCTCCGAGATCAGCCTCGCCGAGATCATCCGCGTGATCGACGGCCCTCTCGCCAACGTCCGCGGCCAGCGCCCCGAGGAGCTCGGCTACCACGGCGCCGCGTCCGCGTTGCAGGACGTGTGGATCGCGCTGCGGGCCAACGAGCGGCTCATCCTCGAGACGGTCACCATCGACGACGTGGTCACCGGCGAGCTGCCCGAGCGCGTCCGCGACCTGGTGGCCGACCCGCGCGCCTGGGTCTGACCCCGGGCTGCGGCGGGCCTGGTCGGCTGCGGCGGGCCTGGTCGGCTCCGGCCGGGCCTGGTCGGCTGCGGCCGGGCCCGGTCGTCGATGCGCCTTGCTCAGGTCCGTCGTGGGCGCGGCCCGCAGCTCCCGTCAGCCACCGGTCGGGCCTTGACGGCCCTCCCTGCCAGGTCCGCCGATAGTCACCCAGCCGCGACCTGACGGCCGCGACAAGCCCGCGGCCGCGAACGGCCGCGCCGCGACCTGCGGCCGCGAACAGCCCCGCGACCTGGCGGCCGCGGCAACCGGGAGCCGGTGGACGGGCCGCGACACGGCCTGGTCGCGGGGCGGCCGGCGGTCGGCCTGGGCCGGCGTCCGACCGGGCCGCGGCGACCGTGATGCCGGCTGACCTTGGACACTTTGACCGGCCGGGACCGGCGAAATCGTCCAAGGTCAACTTGTGGTGGCGTGTGGTCGGGGGTCGGGAAGGCCAACGCGGCCCTCGGTCGGCATTTCCGATCGGATCAATAGGAGATAGGATCCGGGCATGATCGTTGTGGTGTCCGGTAATCCGCGTCCGCACTCCCGTACGCTGCACCTGGCGGAGGAGGTGGGGGCGGCGCTCGCGGACCGGCTCGGCCAGCCCGTGCCGCACACCATCGACGTGGCGGCGCTCGGCACCCGGCTGCTGCAGACCGGGGACGGCGCGGTCGCCGACGCGCTGGGCCGGCTGCGGCGGGCGAGTGTGCTGGTGGTGGCGACGCCGACGTACAAGGGCACGTACACCGGGGTGCTCAAGGTCCTGCTGGACCAGCTGCCGGCCGAAGGGCTCCAGGACGTGGCCGCCGTGACGGTCGTGACCGCCGGGGTCCGCGCGCAGGCCGACGCGACCGAGCGGCACCTGCGCGAGCTGCTCGGCGAGCTGGGCGCGGTGCCCGTGACACCCGGGCTGGCGGTCGTCGAGGCGGAGCTGGCCAACGCGGGGACCGCCGCCGCCGCGTACGTCGCGCAGGTCGGCGACGCCTTCACCGCAGAGGCCGCCACCTGATCACCGCCGAGATCGGCCCAAGAAAGCCGCGACCCGCCCAAGAAAGCCGCGACCGGCCCAAGAAAGCCGCGACCGGCCCAAGAAAGCCGCGACCGGCCCAAGAAAGCCGCGACCGGCCCGATAACGGTGCCTCAGCGGCCCATCAGGTTGCCGGCCATGGCGAGCGGCGAGTCGTCGGCATCCTCGGCGCGGTCGCTCAGGACGTTCAGCGACCGGGCGATGCTCACCAGCGCGTACGTCTGCGTGACCTGCAGCGTCCGGTCCATCTGCAGGTCGTCGGCCATGTCGAGCTCGTCGCGGATGGCGTGCAGGAAGCCCTCGGCCGCCTGCAGGTAGGGGTCGTGCGCCTTAGACATGACCTGAGCGTAGGTCCGCGACGGGCGGCTCACCCCGGGTTCGGGGATGTTCAGCGCGGCTGCCAGGCCTGCGGCGGCGTGGTGAGGCGCCGCACGTGGGCGGGCATCCGGCCGCGGACCACGTCGGCGAGACTGACCTCGTCCAGGACGTTGCGCACGGCGGCCCGCACCGCGACCCACAGCTGCTGGAGGTGCTCGGCGGTGCCGGAGTACATCGCCTCCTCCGGCCGGACGCCGCGGACCTCGGCGAGGGGGCCGTCGACGGCGCGCAGCACGTCGCCGACCATGATCTCCGACGGCTGGCGGGTCAGGACGTAGCCGCCGTCGACGCCGCGCTGGCCGCGCACGAGGCCGGCGCGGCGCAGGTCACCGAGGACCGCTTCGAGGAACTTCCGGGGCATCTCCTGTTCGTCGGCGAGGCCGGCGGCCGACACGACCGCCGGGTAGGCGGCCGCCAGGCCGAGCGAGGCCCGCACCGCGTAGTCGCCGCGTGCCGAGATGTGCATGGCAAAGACTGCCTTCCCGCAGAGAGCGTCGCCGTACCCGGGACGGACCGTGGGGCCCGCCGCGGGGGCCAGCTTTTGGAGCTAGCCGGTGGGGAATGTCCGTTACCAATGTAGGGTGCGCGCTCGCGGGTGATCGCCGGGGTAGCGTTGTCGGATTATGCGACCAGACGAACGCGTGGGTGAGCGCTCACCCGAGCCCCGCCGCGGCGCCGACCACAACGTGATGCGCGAGGTCAACCGCTCGCTCGTGCTGGCGCTGGTCAAGGAGGGCGGGCCGGTCTCCCGCGCGAGCATCGCCCGGTCCACGACCCTGGCCAAGCCGACCGTGTCCGCGATCGTCGACGAGCTGATCGCCGACGGGCTCGTGCGTGAGCTGGGGCCGGGTTCGACCGCGGTCAGCGGCGGGCGGCCGCCGATCCTGCTGGAGTTCAACGCCCGCTCCCAGCTGGTGGTCGGCGCGCACATCGGGGCCCGGCGCACCACGGTCGCGATCGGCGACGCGGCGGGTGAGGAGATCGCCCGGCGGGAGTTCCCGACGCCGACCGCGCTGGCCGCCGGTGTCGCGGGCGCGGACCCCGCCGGCGCGGGCACCCACATCGCCGGCGTCGCACCGGCGGACGCGCTGCGCATGGTGGCGGCCGAGGCGCGCGCCGCGATCCAGGGCACGGCACTGCCCACCGCCCGGCTGGCCGCCGTCGGCGCGGTGCTGCCCGGGCTCACCGACTTCCACACCGGCGTCTGCCTGCTCGCGCCGAACCTCGGCTGGCGGGACGTGCCGGTCCGCGACATCCTGGCCGGTGAGCTCGGCGCGCCCGTGTACGTGCACAACGCCGGCCAGGCCGCGGCCGTCGCGGAGAACCTGGAGGGCGCCGGCGGCCGGGTCGGTGACCTGGCGCTGCTGTACGCCGGCACCGGCCTGTCCGCCGGGGTCCTCTCCGACGGGCGGGTCTTCCACGGCGTGGGCGGCACGGCCGGCGAGATCGGGCACAACGCGGTGCCGGGCAACGAGGAGCCGTGCAACTGCGGGAAGGTCGGCTGCCTGGAGACGGTGGCGTCCGGCCCGGCGATCGTACGGGCGGTGCGCCGGGCCGTCGCCGCCGGCGAGCCGTCCAGCCTGGCGGGGCTGGACACGTTCGACGCGCGCGACGTCGCCACGGCGGCCCGCGCCGGGGACGCCCTGGCCGCCTCGGTGATCGCCGAGATCGGGGCGCACCTGGGGCTCGCCGCGTCGTGGCTGATCAACGCGTACAACCCGGCGGTCGTCGTGGTCGGCGGCGGCCTCGCGCCGATCGGGGACCTGCTGCTGGACCCGCTGCGGGCCTCGGTCGCCCGGCACGCCCTGGCCCCGGCCCTGCGCGGCGTCGAGATCCGCGCGTCGGTGCTCGGCCCGGACGCCGAGGTGCGGGGCGCGGTGCTCCTGGCGCTGCAGCACTCGGAGACCTATTACCGCGTGGTGTTCCGCGCCTGAGGCACGGCTGGACGGCATCCCACGGCGCGAACGAAATCCGGGGCGCGAAACCGGACCGCGACGCGCGGCAAACCGTGCAGCGAGCCGCAAACCCGGCCGTCGCCGCCGAAATACAGCAATGCTCCGTCCCGATTGAGCCGGATATTTCAGGATACGTAGGCAGGCAGAACCTAGTTAGTTCTGATATTGAACTAACCCCGTCCGGCGGCGTAGGGTGCTAACCGTCCGCCAACGAACACCCCGCGAAGAGGTACTCATGAACGATTACCAGCCCACCCGCGACGACAAGTTCTCGTTCGGGCTGTGGACCGTCGGCTGGCAGGCCCAGGACGTCTTCGGCGGCCCGACCCGCGCGCCGCTCGACTCCGTCGAGGCCGTCCACCGGCTGTCGGACCTCGGCGCCGCCGCCGTCACGTTCCACGACGACGACCTGTTCCCCTTCGGCAGCGACGACGCGACCCGCGACCACTCGATCGCCCGGTTCAAGGACGCGCTCAAGGCGACCGGCGTGCGCGTCGAGATGGTCACCACCAACCTCTTCAGCCACCCGATCTTCAAGGACGGCGGCTTCACCTCCAACGACCGCGCGGTCCGCCGCTTCGCGATCAAGAAGGTGCTGCGCAACATCGACCTGGCGGCGGAGCTGGGCGCGGAGACCTACGTGCTGTGGGGTGGCCGTGAGGGCGCCGAGTCCGGCGGGGCGAAGGACGTCGCGGCCGCGCTCGACCGGTACCGCGAAGGGCTCAACCTGCTGTGCGCGTACGTGCGCGACCAGGGCTACGACCTGCGCTTCGCGCTGGAGCCCAAGCCCAACGAGCCCCGTGGCGACATCCTGCTGCCGACGATCGGCCACGCCCTCGCCCTGATCTCGACCCTCGACGAGCCCGACCGGGTCGGCCTCAACCCCGAGGTCGGGCACGAGGAGATGGCCGGGCTCAACTTCGCCCACGGCATCGCCCAGGCGCTGTGGCACGGCAAGCTGTTCCACATCGACCTCAACGGCCAGCACGGCCCCCGGTTCGACCAGGACCTGCGCTTCGGCGCGGGCAACCTGCGCGGCGCGTTCTGGACCGTCGACGTGCTCGAGACCGGTGGGTACACGGGCTACCGCCACTTCGACTACAAGCCCCCGCGCACCGAGGACTACGACGGCGTGTGGGAGACCGCGCGGGCCTGCATGCGCAACTACCTGATCCTCAAGGAGCGGGTCAAGTCGTTCCGGGCGGACCCCGAGGTCGCCGCGGCGCTCGAGGCGGCGCGGGTCAACGAGCTGTACGAGCCCACCCTCGGCGAGGGCGAGACGATCGAGTCGCTGCGCGCCGAGGACTTCGACGTCGAGAAGCTCGCCGCGCGGGGCAGCGCGTTCGAGTACCTCGACCAGCTGGCGATGGAGCACCTGCTGGGTGTGCGTTCGTGAGCAGACGCCTCGTCGCGGGCGTCGACACGTCGACCCAGTCGACGAAGGTGCTCGTCTGCGACGCCGACACCGGTGAGGTCGTGCGGGAGGGCCGGGCCGGCCACCCCGACGCGACCGAGGTCGACCCGGCCCACTGGTGGCGCGCGTTCGGCGAGGCCACGGGCGACGGCGCGCTGCTTTCGGGCGTGGCCGCGATCGGGGTCGGCGGCCAGCAGCACGGCATGGTGCTGCTGGACGAGGACGGCGCCGTGGTCCGCGACGCGCTGCTGTGGAACGACACGCGTTCCGCCGGTGCGGCCACCGACCTCATCGCCGAGCTGCCGGGCGGCGCCGCCGGCTGGGCCGACGCGACCGGGCTCGTGCCGGTGGCCAGCTTCACCGTGACGAAGCTGCGGTGGGTCGCCCAGCACGAGCCGGACAACGCGGCCCGCGCCGCCTCCGTCATGCTGCCGCACGACTGGATCACGCACCTGCTGCGGGCGGACACCGCCGCCGGCCCGACCACGGACCGGGGCGACGCGTCGGGGACGGGGTACTGGTCGCCGGCGTCCGGGTCGTACCAGCCGCAGCTGCTGCGCCTGGCGTTCGGTCGGGACCTGGCCGTGCCGCGGGTCGCGGGGCCGGCCGAGGTGGTGGGTGAGACCGTCGCCGGTGCCCTTCTTGCGCCGGGCACCGGCGACAACATGGCCGCCGCGCTCGGGCTGGGCCTCGGCCCGGGCGACGTGGTGGTGTCGCTCGGCACCTCCGGCACCGTCTTCGGCGTGTCGGAGCGGCCGGTCACCGACGTCAGCGGCACGGTCGCCGGGTTCGCCGACGCGACCGGCCGGCACCTGCCGCTGGTCGCGACCCTCAACGCGGCGCGGGTCCTGTCGACGGTGGCCACGCTGCTCGGCGTCGATCTGTCCACATTGGACGAGCTGGCCCGCTCGGCGGCGCCGGGGGCGGGCGGGCTGACGCTGCTGCCGTACCTCGACGGCGAGCGCACCCCGAACCTGCCCGACGCCCGCGGCCTGCTCAACGGCATCACCCGCGGCAACGCCACCCCGGCGAACCTGGCCAGGGCGGCGGTGGAGGGCATGCTGTGCGGGCTCGCCGACGGCATCGACGCGGTCCGTGGGCTCGGCGTGCCGGTCGAGCGGGTGCTGCTCATCGGTGGTGCCGCGGCCTCGGCTGCGGTACGTGAGGTCGCCCCCGCCCTCTTCGGCGTCCCGGTCAGCGTGCCGGACCCCGGGGAGTACGTGGCGCTGGGCGCCGCGCGGCAGGCCGCGTGGGTCCTCGACGGCGGCGCGGAGGCACCGGCCTGGCGGGTGCCGGGCACGGCCGCGGCGGCGGAGACCCTGGCCGGTCCGGCCGCGCAGACCCGCAAGGTGTACGCCGACGTCCGCGACCGCGCGCAGGCGCTGCTGCGGTAGCCGGCACCACGGGGTGGACTGCCCACGGGCGTTGGTGAGGCGCCCGGTGTGGTGGAGGGGCCGGGATGTTGTTGGGGCGTCCCGGCCCTTCGCCGTGGTCGCGGCGCAGGTACGCCGAACGGGCCCGACGCCGTGTCGCCGTGGCAGCGGCGGTGGCGTGCGCCGGGCCGGCGCGCCGCCGTGACCCGGGATTCCGGTGCCGGGCCGTCCGCCCGACGGGCCCGGCACCGGAGTCCCGCGCGCCGGTGCCGCTCCCTCGTGCGGCGCCGGCGCTGGATCACGTGCGCAGGACCGACTGTGGGCCCGCCGTGTTGCGCGGGACGGTTTTGCGACGGGAGTGCGTGCGTTGCCGCCGCAGGCCGGACCACCTGGCGTCCACCGGCCGGTGGACCGGGTCCCGCCGGACGGCGGGCCAGGACCCGCGAGCGGCCGGACACAACAGCGACAGGGCCTCCCGCGGGGGAGACCCTGTCAGCACGAGCGTGGACTGTCAGTCGGGCCAGTCGCCGGTCAGGCGGCGCACGCCCGCCGCGCCGCCCCGGTCGATCGCCGCCTTGACCACGGCGAAGATCGCGCCCTGCAGGGCGGCGGCGGCGAGGACCTCGCCCCAGCCGTACTCCCGTGAGGTCGCCTGGGGCGCCTCGTCCTCACCGGAGAGGCGCTTCCAGATCTGCTTGAAGACGACGCCAGCGGCGACACCGCCGGCGACGCTGAACGCGATGCTGAACGGCTTGTACAGGATCTTGTTCACTCCTGGCCCTTCCGGTACCCGATCAGCGCCATCAGGATGAGCAGACCGCTCGCCACCACCCAGGGTGCGGGGCGCTCACGGGCCGACCGGACCATCCGCCGCAGCGACTGGTCCAGCACCTGGCGCGGGTGGGTCCGCAGCTCGCGGCCGGCGTAGGCGGCGTTGACCGCCACCTGCTCGACGCCCTCCCGCATCCGCAGCTTCGCCGCCGTCACCGAGGTGGAGACGGCCTCCTGCGCGCGGGCCTTCACGTCGGCCTTGGCCGCGAGGGCCTCAACGGTCTCGCCGAGCCCCGCCCTGGTCCGGGCGATCTCCTGCCGGAGCGCCTCGGGGTCGGTGGGGGTGACGTGGCCGTTGTGGCTGTTCTTCGACTCCGTCGCCGTCATCGGTGCCCCCGGTCCTTCACGGAGTGGGTGATCGTGTTGATGTCGGCCTTGACGCTGGCGACCGCGTCCTGCGGCACCGGCGGCCCGGCCTTGCTCACCTGGGACTTGCCCATGAGCGCGAGGATTCCGGCGACCGCCAGCAGGACCACGCCGATCAGCAGCGCCGACAGCCAGGCCGGCATGACCGTCGCCAGGCCGATGATGGCGGCGGCGAGCAGCGCGCCCACGCCGTACAGTGCGACGAGGCCGGCGCCGCCGAACATGCCGACGCCGCGCCCGGCCCGCTTGCCCTTCTGGGTCAGCTCGACCTGCGCCAGCTTCAGCTCGTCGCGCACCAGGGTGGAGATCTGCTCGGCGGCCAGCTTGACCAGGTCCGCGGTGGAGCGGTGGTCGGTCGCCGAGGCAACAGTGGCAGTGGCCGGGGCCACTGGGGGTTGCACGCGCGGCGCGGTGGCCGGCCGGTCGTTCACGGTGTACGTCATCGCTTCTCCTCTCGCCCGCACGTACCTGTTGCCCCGTGAACGGCCGGGTTAACCCATGTCACGCCACCGGTGCGGGCGCCTGCGCGGCGCTCGGGGCCGGGTCCTCGGCCGGCTCCTCGCGGGCCCGCCGCGGCAGCAGGAACGCCAGACCGGCGGCCAGGGCGAGCAGCCCGAGCTCGAGCCACAGCACGTGCCGCAGGGCCGCGTCGAAGACCCGGCCGAGCTGCTGCGGCTGCGCCCAGGCGAAGAACGCGGTGCCGAGCGCGGCGACGCCGATCGCGCCGCCGACCTGCTGGGCCGCGGTCAGCGTGCCGGACGCCGAACCGACCTCGTGCTCGTCCACGGCGGCCAGGACGATGTCGAAGTACGGCGCCATGGAGCAACCCATGCCGATACCGAGCACCAGCAGCGACGGCAGCAGGGCCATGGAGGATACCGGGCCGTCGGCGACGGTCAGGGTGACGAGCAGGGCGACGACGCCCGCGGCGAGCACGGCCGTGCCGCCGACGAGCAGGCGCCGGCCGCCGAACCGGGCGCTGAGCACGTGGCCGGCGACCGCGCCGACCGCGGTGCCGAACGCCCACGGCGACTGGGTGAGGCCGGCCCGCAGCGGCGAGAAGCCGAGGCCGAGCTGCAGGTACACGCTGAGGATCAGGGTCAGCCCCATCAGCCCGGCGAAGAAGATCAGGCCGACGAGCAGCCCGGCCGTGAAGCGCTGCTTCGCCAGGAGGCTGGGCTCGATGAGCGGGCTGCGGCCGAGGCGGTGCAGGCGTCGCTGGTACCGCTGGAACGCGCCGAACACCGGGACCGACAGGGCCATCATCGCCCACGCCCACCAGGGCCAGCCGAGCTCGCGCCCCTGCACCAGCGGGAAGACCAGCAGCAGCAACGCCCCGCTGAGCAGGACCGTGCCGGCGAGGTCGAGCCGCAGCGGCGAGCGCTCCTGGTCGGGCCGGGGCAGCACCAGCCAGGCGCCGATCAGGGCGGCGACGCCGACGGGCAGGTTGATCAGGAAGATCATCCGCCAGCCGGTGCCGAAGAGGTCGGCGTCGACCAGGACGCCGGCGACGATCGGGCCGCAGACCGCGGACAGGCCCATCACCGGGCCGAACGCGCCGAACGCGGCACCGAGCTGCTCCGGCGGGAACGCGGCCTTGATCAGGCCGAGGCCCTGCGGGATGAGGACGGCGCCGGCGAGGCCCTGCAGGACGCGGAACGCCACGAGCCACGCCGGGCCGGGCGCGACGGCGCACAGCAGCGACATGAGGGTGAATCCGGCGGCGCCGGCGAGGAACATCCGGCGGCGGCCGAAGACGTCGCCGAGCCGGCCGCCGGTGACCAGGCCGACGGCGAAGGCCAGGGTGTAGCCGGCGGCGAGCCACTGCAGGAACGCGGTGCCGCCCGCCGGGTCCGCGCCGATCAGGTCGGCGCGGATCGAGGGGCCGGCGATGGCGATGACCGTGGCGTCGAGGAGGTCCATGACCTCCGCGGCGAGGACCACGGCGAGGACGGCCCAACGCCATCGGTACGGCTCGGGCGGCTTGGCGCCGGTAGGGACGGATGCGGGTTTCGAACGCTGTTCGTCAGTCACGAACACCGTTCTACGTACGAACGGCGTTCGTGTCAAGTACGATTGGGCCGTGCCAGCCCGCGCCGTCCCAGAGTCCAACCAGATCAACGTCCCGCCCGGGCACGAGTGGGACGCCGGGTTGCCGCAGCCGCCGTGGCGGACGCGGCGCAAGGCACCCGTCGCCCGGCAGCCGCTCAGCGCCGAGGCGGTGATCGAGACAGCGCTGCGGCTCGTCGACCGCGACGGGCTCGACGCGCTGAGCATGCGGCGGGTGGCGCAGGAGCTGGGGACCGGGGCCGCGTCGCTGTACGCGTACTTCGCCAACAAGGACGAGCTGCTCGAACAGCTGCTCGACCGGATCGTCGCGGAGATCCCGCTGCCGGTCGCGCCCACGGACGGCGCCGGCGACTGGACGGCGGTGGTCAAGCGCAGCTGCTGGGACAGCCGGGCGGTGTTCCTCGCCCACCGTGACCTGGTCAAGGTCGCCCGGGCCAACATCCCCGTCGGGCCCAACGCGCTGCGGTACACCGAGGCGCTGCTGTCCGTCCTGCGCGGCGCCGGGATCCCCGACCGGATCGCCGCGTGGGGGATGGACCAGCTGTCGCTGGTGATCGTCGCCGACGCCATCGAGGCCTCGATCCACGCCGGCCAGGGCCGGCAGACGGAGGCCGACGCGGAGCCGTACCTGGCGCAGGTCCGCGACTACTTCGGCGCGCTGCCCGCCGACCGGTTCCCGAACCTCGTCGCCATGGCCGGGGCGATGACCGAGGGCAGCGGCGACGAGCGGTTCGCGTTCGCGATCGACCTCATGGTCGACGGGCTCGCCCGGTACGCCGGTGCGACGGACGCCACGACCGAGGGTGCCGCGGCGGTCACCCACGGGTCCGCTGTGCTTGAGTCCCCTGAGGTTGTGCCGGCGGGTGCCGGCGCTGTCGCGGACGGGGGTGGGGTATGACGGCGATCGTCGGCCTGGTGCACAGCGGCACCGTGTACATCGGCGGGGACAGTGCCGGGGCGTCCGGGTGGAGCCTCACGGTGCGCGCCGACAGCAAGGTGTTCCACAACAACGGCTACCTGTTCGGGTTCACCACCTCCTTCCGGATGGGGCAGCTCATCCGGTACGCGCTGAAGCCGCCGAAGCCGGTCGGCGACATCGAACGGTTCATGGCCACCCGGTTCATCGACTCGGTCCGCGAGGCGTTGAAGGCCGGCGGCTGGGCGCGCCGCGACAGCGAGCGCGAGGAGGGCGGCACCTTCCTCGTCGGGGTGAAGGGGCGGCTGTTCACCGTCCACGACGACTACCAGGTCGCCGAGGCCGCCGACGGGTACGCCGCGGTCGGCGTCGGCGACGAGATCGCGCTCGGGGCGCTGTTCGCCACCGCCGGGTCGCGGATGGCGCCGCAGCGGCGGGTCGAGGTGGCGCTGCGGGCGGCGGAGCGGTTCAGCGCCGGGGTGCGGGGCCCGTTCGTGTGCCTGTCGCAGCCGCCGAGCGCCCTGCCGTCCTGACCCGCTCGGCGGTGGCCGGCGGTTCCGTTACGGTGGCGCCATGACGTTCTCGATCGTCGGGCGGTCCCCGGACGGGCTGTCCCTCGGGGTCGCGGTGGCCAGCAAGTTCCTCAGCGTCGGGGCGGCCGTCCCCGCCGTCGAGGTGGAGGTCGGGGCGCTCGCCACGCAGTCGTTCGCGAACCTCGCCTACCGGGTGCAGGGGCTGGCGATGCTGCGGACCGGCACCACCGCCGCGGACACGATCGCCGGGCTCACCGCCGCCGACCCGGGGCGGGCCACCCGGCAGCTCGGCGTCGTCGGGCGGCAGGGCCCGGGGGCGACGTTCACGGGTGACGAGTGCTTCCCGTGGGCCGGTGGCGTCGCCGGTGATGGGTACGCGATCCAGGGCAACATCCTCACCGGCGCCGACGTCGTGCTCGAGATGGAGGCCGCCTGGCTCGCCGAGCCCGGCGCGCCCCTGGCCAGGCGGCTGCACGCCGCGCTCGCCGCCGGGGACCGGGCCGGCGGCGACAGCCGCGGCCGGCAGAGCGCCGCGCTGATCGTGGTGCGCCGCGGCGCGGGCTACGGCGGGCTCAGCGACGTCGAGGTCGACCTGCGCGTCGACGACGACCCGGACCCGGTGACCCGGCTCGGCGGGCTGCTGGACCTGTGGGACCTGTACTTCCGCAGGCCCGACCCGGCGACGCTGCTGCCGCTGACCGGGGCCCTCGCCGACGAGGTGGCGGGCCGGCTGAGGTCCCTCGGCTTCGCCGACCTGGCCGGCTGGGCGGGCGTGGAGAACCTCGAGGAGCGCCTCGTGGAGGACGCCATCGACCCGCTCGTCCTGGCGCACCTGCGCGCGGCGACCCCAGACGGCGCGCAAGGCTGACCCCGTCCGGCGCGGCGTGGGCCGGCAGCGCCCGGCGGGCGCTCCATGGGTGCTCAGCGCCCGGCGGGCGCGGTGCGGGTGTCAGTGGCTGGCGCGGCGCAGCGCCTCGACGACCGCGACGATCGAGGCGCGCCCGGCGGAGCTGCGGCGGACCGCGGCGGTGATCCGGCGGCGCATCGGGACGCGGACGGGGCGCGCCGCCACCCGGAAGCGCCGGTCCACGGCGAGCTCCGGCAGCAGCGTCACCGACAGGCCGGCCTCCACGTGCGCCAGCAGTGAGCCGTACGAGGCGAAACACCCGGCGAGGTCGGGCTCGAACCCGGCGCGCCGGCAGGCGGTCGTCACCAGGTCGTACGTCCAGGTGCCGGGCAGCTCCGTGCTCCAGCGGCGGTCGGCGAACCCGGCCAGGTCGGCTGGTCCGCCGCCGGCCGGGTGGTCGGCGCCGGCGGCCGTGACGAGCATGATCTCGTCGGTGGCGAGCGGGGTGTGCACGACGTCGGGGGTCGCGCCGCCGCCGGGGTCGGCGGTGACCACCACGTCGCACTCGCCGCGCTGCAGCGCCGCCACGCTCTCGGCCGGGTCCAGCTCCCACACGGTGACCCGCAGCCGCGGATGGGCGCCGGCCAGGTCGCCCACCGCCGCGAGCACGAACGTGTTGAGCGCGCTGGTGAACGCGCCCAGCCGGACCGCGCCGGTGAGCCCGGCGTCCGTGGCGTCGAACGCGGCGAGCTCCTCGCGGGCGGCGTCCATCTGGTCGAGGATCACCCGCGCGTGCCGGACCAGCGCCGCGCCGGCGGGGGTGAGCCGCAGCCGGCGGCCGGCGCGCTCGAAGAGCCGCGTGCCGGCCTCCCGCTCCAGCACGGCCAGCTGCTCCGACACGTTCGACGGGCTCAGCCGGGCCGACCCGGCGACGGCCCGGACCGTGCCGAGGCTCTCCAGCAGCGTCAGCAGCCGCAGCCGCCACGGGTCGAGCACGCAACACCCCGATCGTCCGGTTCCTCCGCACAGTATGTGCGGGATGATGCGCTGGAGCCTGACAACGCCCTCGCCTACGGTCGGTCGCATGGCTGACGAACGGCAGGAGTTCTGGCAGGACGTGCGGCGGCACGTGGTGCGCTACGGCGGGGCGTTCACGCCGGAGATCATCGAGCGGGCCGAGGGCAGCTACGTGTACACCGAGGAGGGGCGGCGCATCCTGGACTTCACGTCCGGGCAGATGAGCGCCATCCTCGGCCACGCCCACCCGGAGATCGTCGCCACCGTGCGGCGGCAGATCGGGACCCTGGACCACCTCTTCAGCGGCATGCTGTCGCGGCCCGTGGTCGAGCTCAGCCGCCGCCTCGCCGACTCCGTCGGCAAGGCGGCGGCCGGCCTGGAGGGCAGCGACGGCGGGCCACTCACGAAGGTGCTGCTGCTCACCACCGGGGCGGAGTCCAACGAGGCCGCCGTGCGCATGGCGAAGCTGGTCACCGGCGGGCACGAGATCGTGTCGTTCGCCGGGTCGTGGCACGGGATGACGCAGGCCGCCGCGGCCGCGACGTACAGCGCCGGGCGCAAGGGGTACGGGCCGAACGCACCCGGCAACATCGCGATCCCGACGCCGAACGCGTACCGGCCGGACTTCACCACGCCGGACGGCGGCCACGACTGGCAACGGCAGCTGGACCTCGCGTTCGCGCTGGTCGACGCGCAGTCCGTGGGCAGCCTCGCGGCCTGCCTCGTCGAGCCGATCCTCAGCTCGGGCGGGGTCATCGAGCCACCCCCCGGCTACTTCGCCGCGCTGCGGCGCAAGTGCCGGGAGCGCGGCATGCTGCTCATCCTCGACGAGGCGCAGACCGGGCTGTGCCGCACCGGCACCTGGTACGCCTTCCAGCGCGACGGCGTCGTGCCCGACATCCTCACCCTGTCCAAGACGCTCGGCGCGGGGCTGCCCCTGGCCGCGGTCCTCACCAGCGAGGACATCGAGGCGCGGGCGCACGAGCGCGGCTACCTGTTCTACACCACGCACGTGTCCGACCCGCTCGTCGCCGCGGTCGGCAACACCGTCCTCGACGTGCTCGAGCGCGACCAGCTCGACGTGCGGGCCGGGGTCCTCGGCGGGCGGCTGCGCGACGGGCTGCTGCAGATCCAGCGCCGCCACCCGGTCGTCGGCGACGTGCGCGGACGGGGCCTGCTGCAGGGCATCGAGCTGGTCGATCCGCACGACGGCGCGGCACCGGCGGCCGGCGCCGACCGGATCGGCGCGGCGGTGACCCGGCGCTGCCTGGAGCTGGGGCTGCACCTCAACGTGGTGCAGCTGCCGGGCATGGGCGGCACGTTCCGCATCGCACCGCCGCTGACCAGCAGCGACGAGGAGATCGACCGCGGCCTGCAGATGCTGGACCAGGCGATCGGCGACGTCACCGCCGCCTGACCCGCGGGCGGTCAGTCGAGACCGGAGCGCACGGCGTACAGGGCGGCCTGGGTGCGGTCCTGCACGCCGAGCTTGGTGAGGATCGCGCTCACGTGGGTCTTCACCGTCTTCTCCGCCAGGCCCAGCCGCCGGGCGATCTCCCGGTTGGACCGGCCGCGGGCGACCTCGGCGAGCACCTCCCGCTCCCGGGCGGTGAGGTGCGCGGCCTCCGGCGGCGGGCCGCTGTCGGCGAGCAGCCGGGCGACGTCCGGGTGCAGCAGGACGTGCCCGGCGTGCACGGCGCGGATCGCGGCGGCCAGCGCCGGCGGGTCGATGTCCTTGTACACGGCGCCGGCGGCACCGGCCCGCACGGCGGGCAGGACCGCGGACGGGTCGGTGAAGCTGGTGATGACGAGCACCTTCGCGGGGTCCGGCCGGCGCAGCGCGCGCAGCGCCTCGACCCCGTCGCCGCCGGGCATCCTGAGGTCCAGCAGGATCACGTCGGGCGAGGTCGCCTCGGCCGCGGCGACGCAGGAGGCGCTGTCGTGGGCCTCGCCGACGACCACGATGTCGTCCTGCAGGTCGAGGAACGTGCGCAGGCCCTGCCGCACCACCGGGTGGTCGTCGACGACGAGCACCCGGATCCGGGCCGGGGCGGGCTCAGCGGTCACCGGGGACCTCCATGGTGACGGTCGTGCCGGCGCCCGGCGTCGACGTCACGGTCAGCCGGCCGCCGACGCTGCGGGCGCGTTCGCGCATCGAGGCGAGCCCGAGCCGGCGCTGCGCGGCGCCCGGGCGGGCCGAGCCGCCCGAGCCGCCGGGGCCGGCGGTGTCGAACCCGGTGCCGTCGTCGGTGACCCGCAGGGTGCAGCCGCGGCCCGAGCGGCGCAGGTCGATGTCGACGTGCCGGGGGTCGCCGTGCCGCAGCGCGTTGTGCAGGGCCTCCTGGGCGACCCGGTACACCGCCTCCTGCCGCTCCTCGGACAGCTTCGGCACCTGGTCGCCGGTAAACCGGATCCGGGCCGCGTGGACCCGGTCGAGCAGCTCGGCCTGCCGCCGCAGCGCCGTGGCCAGGCCGTCGCCGGCGAGGTCCGCGGGGCGCAGGCCGACCACGACGGACTTGAGCTCGGCGGTCGCCTCGGCGGCCAGCCGGCGCACCGTGTCCAGCTCGGCGAGGGCCCGCTGCGAGTCGCGGGTCACCAGGGCGGACGCGGCCTCGGCGGTGAGCCGCAGGCTGAACAGCTTCTGGGTGACCGCGTCGTGCAGCTCCCGCGCGATGCGCTGGCGCTCCTCCACGATGGACAGTTCGCGGCCGCGCTCGTACAGGCGGGCGTTGACGATCGCGATGGCGGCGTGCGCGGCGAGCAGGCGCAGCAGCTCCTCGTCCCCGGCGTCGAAGCCGCCCCCGCCGTGCCGGCCCGGCTGCGGGCGTTTGTTGGCCAGGAAGATCTCGCCGAGGATCTCGTCGCCGTCGACGATCGGCATGCCCAGGAAGTCGACCATCTCGGGGTGCCCGGCCGGCCAGCCCTCGAACCGGGGGTGCCTGCGGATGTCGGCGGCGCGCACCGGGCTCGGGTCGTGCAGCATCGCGCCGAGCAGGCCGTGCTGGCGGGGGATCGGGCCGATCGCCCGCCACTGCGCGTCGGAGAGACCGTCGGCGATGAACTCGCGGAACGAGCCGTTGCCGTCGGGGATGCCGAGCGCCGCGTACTGCGCGTCCAGCAGCCGCCGGGCGGCCGCGACGATCGTCTGGAGGACCTCGCGGACCGCCAGGTGCGCCGTGACGGCCAGCACCGCCGCGCTCACCTCGCGCAGCTCGTCCCGGTCACAGGCGCCCATGCTCCCGACAGTACCGACGCCGCGGCACCCGCCGCCTCGGCTCCTGGACCTAGGACCAAAGGCCCGGGCGCCGGCCCGTCCGCGGCCCGATGGCGGCGGGCCGGGCGCTGCATAGCGTCGGTGCCATGCCAACTGCCATCATCACCGGCGCCTCCCGGGGACTCGGGCGGGCGCTCACCACGGCCCTCGCGACGGCCGGCTGGACCGTCGTCGCCGACGGCC
This sequence comes from Dactylosporangium aurantiacum, assembly GCF_000716715.1. Taxonomy (GTDB): domain Bacteria; phylum Actinomycetota; class Actinomycetes; order Mycobacteriales; family Micromonosporaceae; genus Dactylosporangium; species Dactylosporangium aurantiacum. The sequence goes on from NZ_JNYJ01000012.1 coordinate 50,774, forward strand.
GCACCCTGACCGCGACCGCGGACGGGTTGCCGCCCGGGGTCGTCCGGGTGCCCGGCGACGTCACCGACCCCGCGCACCGGGCCGCGCTCGTCGACGCCGCGCTCGCCACCGGCCGGCTCGACCTGCTCGTCAACAACGCCGGCATCCTCGGGCCCAGCCCGCAGCCGCCCCTGGCGGACTATCCACTTTCGACACTGCGCGACGTGTTCGAGGTCAACGTGCTCGCGCCGCTGGCACTGACCCAGCTGGCGTTGCCGGCGCTGCGCAAGCACGGCGGCGCCGTCGTCACCGTCACCTCCGACGCGGCGGTCGAGGCGTACGCGGGCTGGGGCGGCTACGGTGCCGCCAAGGCCGCCGCCGAACAGGCCAGCAGCGTGCTCGCCGTCGAGGAGCCGGACCTGCGCGTCTGGTGGGTCGACCCCGGCGACCTGCGCACCCAGATGCACGCCGAGGCGTTCCCCGGCGAGGACATCAGCGACCGGCCGCTGCCGGAGACGGTGGCACCGGCGTTCGTCGACCTCGTCACCGCCCGGCCCGCGTCCGGAAGGGTCCGGCTGTGACCGCGCTGGAGCTCGGGGCGGGCCGGGCGCCGCTGGACTTCGAGCTGCCGCCGGCGCTGGAGGCGCACGAGCCGCCCGAGGCGCGCGGGACCGCCCGCGACGGGGTGCGGCTGCTCGCCGGGCAGGGCACCACGGTCAGCCACCACCGGTTCACCGACCTGCCCGACCTGCTGCGCGCCGGTGACCTGCTGGTCGTCAACACGTCCGGGACGCTGCCCGCGTCGGTGCCGGTCGCCGGCGCGCCGCTGCGCGTGCACTTCTCGACCCGGCTCGCCGACGACCGCTGGCTGGTCGAGATCCGCGGCCCCGATCTCGGCCCGCACCCCGGCCGGCCCGGACCGCTGCGGCTGCCCGGCGGCGGCACCGTCACGCTCGAGGAGCCCTACTCGCGGGGCAGGCTGTGGTTCGCCACGGTGCGCACCGGCCTGCCCGTCGTGGAGTTCCTGCAGCGGTACGGCCAGCCGATCCGCTACCCGTACGTGCGCCGGCGGTGGCCGATCGAGGCGTACCAGACGGTGTTCGCGACCCAGCCGGGCAGCGCCGAGATGCCCAGCGCGGCGCGGCCGTTCACCGACCGGGTCGTGACCCGCCTCGTGGCGGCCGGGGTGCTGCTCGCCCCGCTGGTGCTGCACACCGGGGTCGCGTCGGCCGAGGCGCACGAGCGCCCGTACCCGGAGTGGTTCCGTGTCCCGCCGAGCACGGCGCGGCTGGTCAACGACACCCGCGCGGCCGGCGGCCGGGTCGTCGCGGTGGGCACGACGGCGGTCCGCGCCCTGGAGACGGTCGCCGCCCCGGACGGCCGGGTCGCCGCCGGTGAGGGCTGGACCGACCTGATCGTCACGCCGCAGCGCGGGGTCCGGGCCGTCGACGGGCTGCTCACCGGCCTGCACGAGCCGAAGGCGTCGCACCTGGACCTGCTCGCCGCGGTCGTCGACCGGGACCTGCTCGCCCGCTGCTACGCCGAGGCGGTCGGGCACGGCTACCTCTGGCACGAGTTCGGCGACGTCAACCTGCTGCTGCGCTGAGCGCACCCTGGGTTAGGGTCGCGGCATGACGATGGCCGGGGACGTCGGGCGGGCGCTGGACGAGTTCGTGCGCAGGGTCGGCGTGTTCGACGGGCCCGCCGGCCAGGTGCCCGGTGGCGCCGCGGCGGACGGCGTCGAGCTGCGGGTCGGTGACACCGCGGTGCGGCTGTCACCGGGGACGGCGCGGGCGTTCGTCGAGGCGCTGCGGGCGTACCAGGACCCGCGCGACCGCGGGTCGTGCGACCACTGCGGCGGTCCGCGGCTCGACGACAACTTCATGTGCGCCGACTGCGGCCAGCCCAGCGGCCTGTTCGGTCAGCTGCTGCGGGAGCGGGCCGCCAGGTTCGAGGGGCCCGGCGAGCTGGGGTCCGCCCCGTAGGCGACCGCCCGCCGCAGCGCGGCGAACTCGGCGGCGAGGGCGTCGAGCGTGAAGTGGGCGTTGAGGCCGCTCGGGTTGGGCAGGATCCACAGCCGCGCGCCGCTGAACTCGCCGTCCTGCGGGCCGACCGTGACCCGCTGCGCGCCGAACGCGGTGCGGAACGCGGTCACGCCGAGCACCGCCAGCCAGGCGGGCGCGAACCGCGCGACCTTCTCGCGCAGGACCGCGCCGCCGGCGGTCAGCTCGTCGCGGGTCAGCTCGTCGGCGCGCGCCGTCGCCCGGGCGGCCAGGTTGGTGATGCCCAGCCCGTACCCGATGAGCAGCTCCTGCTCGTCCGGGCGCAGCTGCCGCGGGGTGAAGCCGCCACGGTGCAGCGCCGGCCAGAACCGGTTGCCGGGGCGGGCGAAGTGGTGCCCGGTCGCCGCCGACCACAGGCCCGGGTTGATCCCGCACAGCAGGACGTCCAGGCCCGGCGCGATGACGTCCGGGAGCACCTTGTCCACCGCGGCGGCCAGGTCCTCACGGCTCGGGCGGCCATCCCGGTTCACTGTCGACGCCATGCCGACAAGCATGCCAGCGGCGCCGCCGCGACCCGGCACAGTGGACCCGTGGAGACGACACCTACCCCGATGGATCTCGATGCCGTGCTGGCGCTGTGGGACCGGCCGGTCGGCGACCGGGCCGACGCCGCGGCCGACTTCCGGCGGTACTACGCCGACCCGGTGCCGGTCAACGGCACCCCGATGACCGCCGAGGACCTCGTCGCCCGGGCCCGCGCGCTGCAGGTCGCGTTCGCCGACCGGCGCACCGAGCTGGTGCACCGGGTGGAGACCGCCGACCGGCTGGTGATCGGCTTCCTCATGCACGTGCGGCACGTCGGCCCGTACGACACGCCGCTCGGACGGGTCGAGGCGACCGGCCGCCGGCTGCGGATCAGGGTCACCGACATCCTGACCGTCGAGGACGGGAAGATCACCGACATCTGGGTGATGTCGGACGACGCCGACGTGCTGCGCCAGCTCGGCCGGCTCTGACGATCCACTACGGTGGTCGGCATGGCTGAGCGACGGTTGATCTCCAGCGGTTCGACGTTCGAGCGGGAGATCGGGTACTCCCGGGCGGTCGTCGACGGTGACTGGGTGCACGTCTCGGGGACCACCGGCTTCGACTACACCACGATGACGATCTCCGACGACGTGGTGGCGCAGGCCCGGCAGTGCTGGGCCAACATCGACGCCGCCCTGCGCGAGGCCGGTGCCGCCGTCAGCGACGTCGTCCGGGTGCGCTACCTGCTGCCGGACGCCGCGGACTTCGAGCCGTGCTGGCCGGTGCTGCGCGAGTGGCTCGGTGACGTCCGCCCGGCGGCGACGATGCAGGTGTGCGGCCTGTCCGACCCGCGGATGCGGATCGAGATCGAGGTGACCGCCCGCCGCGGCGGCAGCCAGGTCGCGCCCGGGCTCGGCTGGCCCAGGTAGGGACCCGCGCGGCGATGGACGCGGCGGCGGCACGCGCACGGCTGCGGCACGTGCGCTGGATCGGTGGCGGCAGCGGCGGGGGCAAGTCGACGCTCGCGCGGCGGCTGGGCGAGGAGCGCGGGTGGCGGCATTACGCGACCGACGACGTGATGGGCGACCACGCCCGGCGCAGCACCGCGGCCGACGCGCCGCTGCTGGCCGCGTTCGCGGCGATGGACATGGACGAGCGGTGGCTGCTGCGCCCGCCCGAGGTGATGCTCGAGACGTTCCACTGGTTCCGGGGTGAGGGCTTCGGGCTGATCGTCGAGGACCTCCTGGCGCTGCCGGAGCGCCCCATCGTGGTCGTGGAGGGGTTCAGGCTGCTGCCTGAGCTGGTCCAGCCGCTGCTGACGCGGCCGGAGCACGCGGTGTGGCTGCTGCCCACGCCGGCGTTCCGCCGGGCCGCGTTCGAGCGGCGGGGCTCGTTGTGGCAGATCGCCGGCCGGACCAGCGACCCGGAGGCGGCGCTGCGCAACCTGCTGCGCCGCGACGAGCTGTTCACCGAGCGGCTCGCGCGGCGGGTACACGAGCTGCGGCTGCCGGCGATCGAGGTGGACGCGACGGTGGGTGAGGAGGCGCTGACGCGGCGGATAGGGGCGGTTTTCAGCGCCTAGGCTGGGCGGCATGCGGATTCTCATCGTCGGCGGCACGCAGTTCGTGGGACGGCACATCACGGAGGCGGCCCTCGCGGCCGGGCACGAGGTCACGTTGCTGCACCGGGGGCAGACCGGTGCGGGGCTCTTCCCGTCGGCGACGCACCTGCTCGCCGACCGTAACGCGCTGCCCGAAGGGCTGCTCGACGGCGAGTGGGACGCGACCGTCGACGTCAGCGGCTACGTGCCGCGGCAGGTCCACGCACTCGCCGACGCGCTGGCCGGGCGGGGCGGCCGGTTCGTGTACATCTCCAGCGTGTCGGTCTATGACACGCCGGTGGCGCCGGGCTTCGGCGAGGACGCGCCGGTGCAGCGGCTCACCGACCCGGCGGTCGAGGAGGTCACCGGCGCGACGTACGGGCCACTGAAGGCGGCGTGCGAGCGGGTGGCCGTCGACCGCTTCGGGACCTCGACGCTGATCGTGCGGCCCACGTATGTCGTGGGCCCCTACGACCACCTGTCGCGGTTCACGTTCTGGGTCGAGCGGGTCGCCCGCGGCGGGGAGATCCTCGCGCCCGGCCCGCGTGACGCCGCGATCCAGGTCATCGACGCGCGGGACCTGGCGGACTGGACGATCCGGCTGCTCGACCGGCCCGCCGGCGGGGTGTTCCACGCGGTGAGCCCGGCGCCGCCGTTCTCGTTCGGGGAGCTGCTGGAGGCGATGGTCGCCGAGGTCGGGCCGCCCGGGACGACGCTGACCTGGGTCGAGCCCGGGTTCCTCGGCGAGCGCGGGCTCGACGGGGAGCGCCTGCCGCTGTGGTCCGCCTTCGACGAGGAGGCCGACCTGAACGCGGCGGACCCGTCGGCGGCGTTCGCGGCGGGCCTGGCGCCGAGACCGTTGCGGCAGACGGTGCGGGAGACGTACGAGCACGCGCTGCGGCATCCGCTGGCACCGCCGCCGGCCCGGCTCGCCGCGGACGAGGAGGCCCGCATCCTGGCGGAGTGGCACGCCCGCTGACCCGTCGTGGGCGGCGCCGGGCGGATGGCCGGCCGACACGGAGCCGAACCGTCGACCGCAGCCGCACGACCCGACCTCTGCCCAGCGCGACCTGGCCCGTGCCCGCCGCGGCCCCGCCCTGCCGGCCGCGACCCGATCTCTGCCCCAGCGCGACCCGATCCTTGGTCGCCGCGACCTGAACCCTGCCGGCCGCGACCTGGTCTCCGGCCGGCACGACCCGACCCCTGCTCGCCGCGACCTGAACCCCGCCCCGCCGCGGCACGGCCCACCGGCAACCCGCCGAGCGCGACCCGGATCCCGCCCACCGCGGTACGTGGGCGGTTCAGGTGGCGGTGCCGCGGACCGCGAGGGCCCGGGTGAGCAGCGGGATCGAGCCGTCGGCGGTCTGCGGCAGGCGGGCGCGCAGCAGCTCGCGCAGCGCGTCGCGGTGGTCCGCGGGCAGGCTCGCGACGTACGTGGGGGCGGGGCCGGTGCCGCCGAGGAAGGGGGACCAGTAGTCGTCGAAGCCGGCGAAGACCGCGGTCGTGTCGATCGCCCGGGCCGTCACCTCGGACAGGCCCGCGCCGGACCACAGGTCGCTCAGCGCGCCGGTGCTGCAGATGGAGTGTCGGCGGCCCTCGTCGAGGGCGGCGGCGGCCGGGTCGAGGCTGGTCGCGGCGTCCCAGAAGTGGCGCATCATGGTCATGCCGTCGGCGTAGTCCCAGACGTACGCGGCGACGACCCCACCCGGCGCGACGACCCTGGCGAACTCGGCCACGGCCGCCGTGGGGCCCGGCACGAAGTTGAGGGCGAGGCCGCTGACGACCGCGTCGACGGCCCCGTCGGCCACCGGCAACGCCCGCGCGTCCCCGGCGACGAACCACACGGCCGGCCCGCCGCCGACCGCTGCCGCGGAACCCGGGGTGGGAGACCCTGCCGAACCGGCGACGGTCGGCGTGCCGGAGCCCGTGGCGGGCGGGGCGTCGGGGCCGGCGGCGGTCGGCGTGCCGGAGCCCGCGTCGGGGCTGGTGGCGGGGGGAGTGGCGGCGGCGAGGCGGGACCTCGCCGTGGTCAGGAACGGCTGCGCCGGGTCGACGCCGGTGACCTGGGCCGGGGCGGCGGTGGCCAGGACGGTGCCGGTGAGGGCGCCGGTGCCGCAGCCGGCGTCGAGCCAGCGCCGGCCCGGCGGCACCCGCAGCCACGGCACGAACCGGGCCGCGACCGGGCGGCTCCAGCGGCCGACGTACGCCTCGTAGGCATCGCCCCTGGCCCACAGCTCCCGCGTCATGCCGTCACCGTAGGCCGCCGCGGCAAGCGCCGCCGGCGGAACCGGCGGACCGGCACGGAACCTTGGGCGGCGGCGGATGCTGCCATAATCGCCCGATGGGTAGCCGGCCGAGCCTCGCACAGGTGGCGGCGCTGTCGGGAGTGTCGGTCAAGACGGCGTCGCGGGCGTTGAGCGGCGAAGGGTATGTCGCCGTGGAGACGAAGGCGCGGGTGCAGAGCGCCGCCGACGAGCTGGGGTACCGGCTGAACCGGACGGCCCGGGAGCTGCGCCGGGGCGGGAACACCTCGACGCTGGTCGGGCTGCTCAGCGGGGACCTGGCGAACCCGTTCTACTCGCGGCTGGCCAGCGGGCTGGAGCGGGAGCTGCGGATGCACGGGCTGCAGCTCATCACCGCCAGCACCGACGAGAACCCGGAGTGGGAGGGGCGGCTCACCGACTCGCTGCTGGAGCGCAGGGTCCGCGGGCTGGTCGTCGCCTCGACGATGGCGGAGCACGGGCATCTGGCGGCGGAGCGGCGGCACGGCAGCCCGTTCGTGTTCGTGGACCGGCCGCCGGTGAACCTGACCGCCGACGCGGTGCTGCTGGACAACCGGGGCGGGGCCAAGCGGGCGGCCGAGCACCTACTGGAGCGCGGGCACCGGCGGATCGGCATCGTCGGGGACCTGTCGCGGTTGAGCACCCACCAGGACCGGGTCGAGGGGTTCGCCGAGGCGATGGAGGCGGCCGGGATCGCGGACTGGCGCGAGTACCTGCTGGAGGACGCGCACGACGTCGACAAGGCCGAGCGGGCGGTGCTGGCGCTGCTGGCCCGGGACCCGGCGCCGACGGCGGTGTTCACCACCAACAACCGGATCACGACCGGCGCGCTGCGGGCGCTGCGGCAGGGCGGCGGCGGGCGGGACACGGCGCTGATCGGGTTCGACGAGCTGGACCTCGGTGACGTGCTCGGGGTGACCGTCATCGCGCACGACCCGGAGGAGATGGGCCGGCACGCGGCGCGGCTGCTGCTGTCCCGGCTCGACGGCGACGAAGGGCCGGCCCGCAGGGTCGTGCTGCCGACCCGCCTGGTCGAACGGTCCACCACCGCCCCGCGGTAAGGGGCCAAGGTCAATCGATGTCCGACGATAGGATGGTCGGGTCCGATGAGATCTTGAACGGGGAGGACCTCATGCACAGACGCGCACTGCTCGCCGGCGCCGCCGGCGTCGCCGCCGCGATCGCGCTCCCGGGCGGCACCGCGGCGGCCGCCGCCCGCGGCACGGCGTTCCCGGAGGTGATCGGCCTGCCCGACGGGTGGCAGCCGGAGGGGATCGCCACCGGGAGGGGCACGACGTTCTACGTGGGCTCGCTGGCCGACGGCGCGATCTACCGGGGCAGCCTCGCGACCGGCAAGGGCGCGACATTCGTCGCCGGTGCCGCCGGGAGGCAGGCGCTCGGCCTCGAGTACGACACCCATGGCCGGCTCTGGGCCGCCACCGGCACCGGCGGGGCCGTGTACGACGGCGCCACCGGCCGGCTCCTCGCCGACTACGCGTTCGGCGGCTCGTTCGTCAACGACGTCGTGGTGACCAGGCAGGGGGCGTACTTCACCGACTCGTACCAGCCGTCGCTGCACTACGTGCCGCTCGACCACGCGGGGCGGCTGCCGGCGCCGCCGGCGGTGCGCACGATCGCGCTGCCCGGCGGGCTCGGCGACGCCGACGCGTTCAACAACGGCATCGAGGCCACGGCGGACGGGCGGCTGCTGGTCGTGCAGATGCTCGCCGGCCGGTTGTTCGCGTTCGACCCCCGGCACGGCACGGCCACGCAGGTCGACCTGGGCGGGGCCAGCGTGCTGCAGGGCGACGGGCTGCTGCGGCGCGGCCCGCACCTGTACGTGGTGCGCAACTTCTTCAACCTCATCGCCAAGTTCCGGCTGGCACCGGACCTGCGCACGGCGCGCCTGGTCGAGGAGATCACGCACCCGCGGTTCGACATCCCGGCGACGGTCGCGGCGTTCGGCGGTGCGCTGTACGCGGTCAACGGCCGCTTCGACCTGCCCGCGCCCGGGCCGGCCGACACGTACACGGTGGTCAGGGTCCCGGCCTAGGGCACGGCCTGGATCACGGCGGCCTGGTACCGCGCCGCGAGGTCGCGCAGCAGGTCGCGCAGCTCGGGCGGGTCCAGCACCGTGAACCCGAACCCGATCGACCCCAGGAACCCGGCCAGGTCCATGAGCTTGTCGGCGCCGGTCTCCAGCTCGCAGGTGGCGTCGCCGGTCGGGGTGAGCAGCCCGGCCGTCGACGCCAGCCGCGCCGTCACCTCGGCGATCGGCGCGTGCAGCCGGATCCGGGCCGGGAAGCGCCAGGCCGTGGAGGCGACGCCGCGCAGCACGTGGGCGACGGCGTCGCCGCCGGGCGGCTCGCGCGGCGCGAAGCGCGGGCCGGTCGGGGGGTGCAGCACCACGAGGTCGGCGCGGAACGTGCGCCAGTCGGCCCGGTCGACGTCCCAGGCGAGCAGGTACCACCGCCGCCCCGTGTAGACGAGGCGGTGCGGCTCGGCCCGGCGCCGGCGGTCCTTGTAGTCGAAGCTGATCCGCTCATGGTCCCGGGTCGCCGCGGCCAGCGCGGTCAGCAGCGACGCCTCGACGGTCGGGCCCCCGCCGGCTGCGGAGACGGTCGCCGAGCGCAGCGCGTCGACGCGGCGGCGCAGCCGGGGCGGCAGGGTCTGCTCCAGCTTGATCAGCGCCCGCAGCGCCGGGTCCTCCAGGCCGCTGACCGACCCGGCGGCCGCCGCGCGCAGCCCCACCGCGACCGCGACCGCCTCCTCGTCGTCCAGCAGCAGCGGCGGTGTCGCGGCGCCGGCGCCCAGGCGGTAGCCGCCGGTCCTGCCCGTGCTGGAGTCGATGTGGTACCCGAGGCTGCGCAGCCGCTCGATGTCGTTGCGCACGGTCCGGGTGGTGACGGCGAGCCGGTCGGCGAGGTCGGCGCCGGACCAGTCGCGGCGGCTCTGCAGCAGCGACAGCAGCCGCAGCAGCCGCGCCGAGGTCTCCAACATCCACTGAAGTCTGCCAGACATTGCGGAACCTACCTTTCCGCAATGGCCGGTAGCGTCGTCGCCATGCCCACCACGTTTCGCGGATTCGCGACCCTGAGCCTCTTCGCCGCCGACCACGACGCCGCCAAGCGCTGGTACGCGGACCTGTTCGGCGTCGAGGCGTACTTCGAGCGGCCCGGCTACGCCGAGTTCCGCATCGGCGACCACCAGGACGAGGTCGGCATCGTCGACAGCCGGTACGCCCCGTACGACACGACGACCGCACCGGCCGGCGCGCTCATGTACTGGCACGTCGACGACCTCGAAGGCACCCTGGAGCGGCTCACGTCGATGGGGGCGACGCCGCTGCAGCCGGTCACCGAGCGCGGGCACGGCTTCGTGACGGCGGCGGTGACCGACCCGTTCGGCAACGTCGTCGGCGTCATGCACAACCCGCACTTCCTCGACGTCGTCGGCGCGGCGGGCGCCTGATGGCGCCGGTCCTGTTCGCCGACGCGGCGGCGTTCGAGGCGTGGCTCGGCGAGCACCACGCCACCGCCGCCGAGGTGTGGATCCGCGTCGGCCGGAAGGGCAGCGGCGTGGCGAGCCTGTCGGTGGGGGAGGCGCTCGACGTGGCGCTGTGCTTCGGCTGGATCGACGGGCAGCGCAAGGGCCTGGACGAGCGGCATTTCCTGCAGCGGTACGTGCCGCGCCGCCCCCGCAGCTCGTGGTCCCAGGTGAACGTGGCGAAGGTCGAGGCGCTGACCGCGGCCGGCCGGATGCGCCCCGCGGGGCTGGCCGAGGTGGCGAAGGCGCAGACGGACGGGCGGTGGGCGGCGGCGTACCCGTCGCAGCGCACCGCGACCGTCCCGCCCGACCTCGCCGCGGCGCTGGCCGCCGACCACCGGGCGCGGGCGGCGTTCGAGGCGCTGCCCGGCACCGAGCGGTACCTGATCATCCTGCGGCTGCTGAAGCTGCGCACCGAGGCCGGCCGGGCCGCCCGGGTGCGGGCGGTCGTCGAGCGGCTCGGCGGGTGACCGGGCCCCGCCGGCGTCGGGCGGCTGGCAGCATGGCGGGATGACGACTCTGGGTGCCGTGTTCGTGCCGCAGCTGCCGCCGGAGCGGCTGCGCGCCGTGGTCCGCGCCGCCGACGACAGCGGGCTGGAGGAGCTGTGGCTGTGGGAGGACTGCTTCCTCGAAGGCGGGGTGGCGACCGCGACGGCGGCCCTGGCCTGGTCGCAGCGGCTGCGTGTCGGGGTGGGGCTGCTGCCCGTCCCGCTGCGCAACGTGGCGCTGACCGGGATGGAGCTGGCGACGCTGCACCGGCTGTTCCCGGGCCGCGCGCTCGTCGGGGTCGGGCACGGGGTGCAGGACTGGATGGGGCAGGTCGGCGCGCGGGCGGAGTCGCCGCTGACGCTGCTGCGGGAGTACGTGACCGCCCTGCGGGCGCTGCTCGCCGGTGAGCGGCTCAGCGTCCAGGGCCGGTACGTGCGGCTCGACGGCGTCGCCCTCGACTGGCCGCCGACCGAGGCCTCGGTCGGCAGCCAGGCAGGCGACCAGGCAGGGCCGCTGAACACGGGGGTGCTGGTCGGCGCGACCGGCCCGAAGACGCTGCGGCTGGCCGGCGAGGTCGCCGACGGCACGATCCTGACCGGCGGCACCGACGTCGACGGGGTCCGGGCGGCCCGCCGGCTCATCGACGAGGGCCGGCAGGCCGCCGGGCGCGACGAGCCGCACCCCGTCGTGGTGTACCTGCACGCCGCCACCGGCCCGGACGCCGTGGAGCGGATGGCGGCGGAGCGGGTGCGCTGGGGGTACCGCGACGGGCAGGACGTGTCGGTCGCCGGGGACGCCCACGCGGTCGCCGACGCGGTCAACCGCTGGGCGGACGCGGGCGCGGACACCGTGGTCCTGCAACCGACGCCCGACGACCCGGACCCCGAGGGGTTCCTGCGGTTCGTGGCGGAGCGGGTTCGCCCACTGGTCGGCTGAGGCGTGCCGGTACCGTGGCGAAGATGTCCCCTGATCCAGCACCTGGCGGCAACCCGGCGGTCGCGGCGGCCGAGGCGAGCGGGATCGCCTTCCGGGTCGTCGAGCACGGGCCGGTCCGCAGCCTCGCCGAGGCCGCCGCGGCGCGGGGCGTGGCGGTCCCCGACGTCGTCAAGACGATCGTGGTGCGGGTCGGCGACGGGGACTACCGGTTCGTGCTCGTGCCCGGCGACCGGGTGATCTCCTGGCCGAAGTTGCGCGCCCTGCTCGGCGTCAACCGGCTGTCGATGCCGGACGCGGCGACCGCCCGCGACGCGACCGGCTACGAGCGCGGCACGATCACGCCGTTCGGCGCCACGACGGCGTGGCCGGTGATCGCCGACGAACGGATCCTCGGCCGCGAGATCACGCTCGGCGGTGGCCGGCACGGCGTGGCGCTCGCGGTCGACGCCGGTGCCGCCGTGCAGACCCTGCGGGCGACCGTGGCGGACGTGTCGGATCCCGAGCGCTGATCGACGCGCGCTGTTGCCGTTGGTACCGGCGGCAACCGTCCCCGCCAATGGCAATTCGCGCAAAAAGCCCGACTTCTCGGGAAATTGTGGAAATGTGGCACTCGCAACGATCATTGCCCGGGTTTCCGGCACCCGTGCGCCGGCGGTTTCCGCCACCGGAGCGCGCGACCTGGCCCGTGGCGGCGCACGACGGTGTGCGCCCCGCGGCCGGGTCACCGGAAAGCGCAGGTGGGCCCCGGGCCTAGCGGGGAGTCGCACTGTCCACACATCCGTTACGCCGCCACCCGGCGGCCCGCCGCTGCGCCTTCGCGGCGAAGCGCCCCGACCGCGGACCGCGTCCGCGGGCCGGCCTGCGAACCCAGCTGCGCACCGGCCTCGGCACCGTGCTCTGCGTGGTCCTCGGCACGGTCGCCGGCAGCGCCCCGGCGCTCGCCGCCCACGAGGACCCGGACGCCGGCACCATCTCCGTCAGCACCGCGGCGCCGCCCGCGGGGGTCCGCTCACTCGTGTACTACCAGCCGCCCGCGCCCGACGCGCTCGCCGAGGTCCGTGACATCCGCGCCGCGAGCCGCAACGCCGCCCGGGAGCGGCGGGCCGCGGTGACCGACCCGGCCGGCCGGCCGGAGGCGACCGGGACGGTGGCCGCCGCGGTCTCCAGCAGCCCGCAGCGGGTCCGGAAGGGGCGCACGGGCACCCCGCGCACGAGTCCCGGCCGCCAGCGGCCCGCCCGCGCCGCGACGGTCCGCAGCGTGCCCCGCCGCCCGGCGGCACGCGCCACGGCACCGCGGGGCACGGCACCGTGGACCGGCCCGCCCGCGGACGCCGGGGGAGGGGTGGTCGGGTTCGCGCTCGCCCAGGTCGGCAAGGGGTACGGCTTCGGCTCCGTCGGACCCGACCGGTTCGACTGCTCCGGGCTGGTGGCCGCCGCGTACCGGCGGGCCGGGATCACGCTGCCGCACCAGACGGGCGCCCTGGCCCGGGTCGGCCGGCCGGTCGGCCGGGGTGAGCTGCGCCCCGGCGACCTGGTGTTCCCGTCGACCGGCCACGTCGGCATCTACATCGGCGGCGGCCGGATGGTGCACGCCTCCACCGAGCGGGACGGGGTGAAGATCTCGCCGGTCTACGCCTTCCGCTTCGCCCGGCGGGTCTGAGCACCGCGGAAGTCCACATCGGACGGCCTGTGCCGTCCGATGTGGACCGTCCGGCCTCAAGGGTCAGGGGTCAGCGGCCAGGGGTCAGCGGTCAGGGTCAGGGGTCACGGCTCCAGGCGGAAGTCGGCGAAGTCGAACCCCGGCGCCACCACGCAGCTGACCAGGACCGGCTCGTCACCGACCGGCGTCGCGGCCTGCCACACGCCGGCCGGGACCAGCACCTGGGGGCGCTGCCCCGCGGCGACGTCGCCGCCCAGGAGCGTGGCCGGGCCGTCGCCGGGACGCTCCCCGGAGCCGCCGAGGCGCAGCGCGAGCGGGCCGCCCGAGTGCCAGAACCACAGCTCGTCGGAGCGCACCACGTGCCACGCCGACTCCTCGCCCGGGTGCAGCAGGAAGTAGATCGCGGTGGCCGCGCTGCGCGGACCGTCGTAGCCGTCCGGGAAGAACGTCACCGGCGAGCGCCACGTCTCCCGGAACCAGCCGCCCTCCGGGTGCGGCGCCAGGTCGAGCAACTCCGCCAGCCGTGGTCGCGTCGTCATCCCGCCACCGTAGCGACCGCCGCCGGGCAGGCATCGTCCGGCCGAACGTCCGGTGCGCTCGGGCGGCGCGCTTGCGATGCTGGCTGGGTCGGCCGCCGCGGTGGCGGCGACGGGCACAGCGAGGTCGAGGTCGTGGAACTGGTGGCACTGTGAAGCAGGAAGCGCTGTGAGGCTGGAGGCACCGGGCGGCGTCACCGTCGAGCTGCGCGTCGTGGACCGGACGAGTACCCACCCGGACGGCCCCGGCGGGCTGCTCGTCATCGAGGGCGTCGTCGACGCCGGCGACGGCCGGGCATGGACGTTCCGTGACGCGTGCCTCACGGCCGCGGAGGCGGCGACGCTCGGCGGTTGGCTGCTCAAGGCCGCCAAGGGGCGGCTGGAGCTGCCGGACCGGCTGTCGTTCGCGGCGCCGAGCCTGACGTTCACCCTCGAGGAGCACGACCACCTGCAGCCCCGGGTCACCGTCGGGTTCTCCCTGGCGGCGGCGCCGCCGTGGCTCGGCGCGGAGCGCCACCGCACCTACGACTACCCGGTGACTTTGGACCTCGACCCGGAGACCCTCGAGGCCGCCGCCGTCGACTGGGAGCGCGAGCTGCGCTGACGGCACCGTCTCCGCGGCCCGTCCGGCGGTCGTAGGATCGCCGGATGCGACGACGCACCCCGGCAGCGGCACTGGCAGCGGCACTGACGACCGTCGTTCTCACGCTCGCCGGGTGCGGCGGGTCACCGGCGAAGCCGCAGCCCGCGGCGGCCGCCGGGAGCGCCGCGCCGTCGCCGGGTTCGCCGCCGGCGCCGTCGACACCCGGCAGCACGCCGCCGGGCAGCTCGGCGCCGGCCGCGCCCGCGCAGGTCAACGGCAACCCGGGCGGGCGGGCGAGCGTACCGGCGGAGGCGCGGGCCGTCGACACGTCGAAGCCCACCAGGGTCGTCGGCACCGGCACGCCCGGCAGCTGCACGTCGGAGGCCGTGGTGTCGGCGGTCGGCGCGGGCGGGATCATCACCTTCAACTGCGGGCCGGACCTGGTGACGATCACCATGAAGGCCACCGCGAAGGTCAAGAACGTGCAGGGCGCGAAGATCGTGCTCGACGGCGGCGGCAAGGTGACGCTCAGCGGCGAGGGCCGGCGGCGCATCCTGTACATGAACACGTGCGACAAGAACCAGGGCTGGACCACGTCGCACTGCCAGGACCAGGACCACCCGTCGCTGACGGTGCAGAACCTCGCGTTCGCCGACGGCAACTCGACCGGCGACACCACGGAGGGTGGCGGCGGCGGCGCGATCTTCGTGCGCGGCGGCCGGTTCAAGGTCGTCAACTCGCGGTTCGTGCGCAACCGCTGCGACCAGACCGGCCCCGACCTCGGCGGCGCCGCGATCCGGGTGCTGAGCCAGTATCACAACCAGCCGGTGTACGTGGTGGGCAGCACCTTCGGCGGCGCCTCCGGCCAGGGCGGGGTGTGCGCCAACGGCGGCGCGCTGAGCAGCATCGGGGTGTCGTGGGTGGTGCTCAACAGTGTGCTGTCGTACAACTCGGCGGTCGGCAAGGGTGCCAACCCCGCCCGGGGCGGCACCCCGGGCGGTGGCAGCGGCGGCGCCATCTACTGCGACGGCAACCTGTTCACCGTGCGGCTCGCCGGCACGCTCGTCGAGCAGAACAAGGCGAACGAGGGCGGCGGCGCCGTGTTCTTCGTCAGCAACGACCGCACCGGCACGATGTCGATCGAGAGCTCGACGCTGCGGAAGAACCCGAGCGCCGGGTTCGAGACGCCCGGCTTCCCCGGCATCTACTTCCTCGGCGCCCGGCCCCCGTCGGTGTCCTCGTCGACGCTGACCCGCTGAGCCGGCGTACAGGACGAGCTATGAACGCAGGCAGGCGCAGAACGGGTGACCGGCCGGGTCGAGCAGGACGAGGTACCGGTCGGGCGCGGGCTGGAAGTCGGGGCGGGTCGCGCCGAGCTTGAGCGCGCGGGCCTCGGCGTCGGTGAGGTCGTCGACGTAGAAGTCGAGGTGGAACTGCTTCGGCACCGGCCCCTCGGGCCAGGTCGGCGGGGTGTGACCGGGGATCTGCCCGAAGCCGATCGACGAGGTGCCGTCGCTGATCATCGCGTACTCGGCCTGGGAGTGGGTCACCTCCCAGCCGAGGACCTCGCTGTAGAAGGTGGCGAGCACGGGCGGCTCGGCGCAGTCGATGTTGACCATGATGAGCGTGGCGAATCCAGACATGCCCTCATCCTGCCGCCGGTTCCTGCCATCTCGTGTCAGGATTCCCGGACGGGTTCACCGCCCGGAGGCCGTGGGCGCCGACCAGTTGCGGCGCAGCGCGACCATCCGCAGCACGAAGACGAGCACCGCGGCGAGGGCGATGCTCACCGGGCGCTGCGCGTGCAGCGCGTCCAGCGCCGCCACCGAGGCGCAGCCGAGCAGGCCCGCCACGGCGTAGATCTCGCGCCGCAGCACCGTGGGGATCTCGCCGGTCAGCAGGTCCCGGATCAGCCCGCCGCCGATCCCGGTGATCATGCCGATGATGCAGGCGCCGACCGGCGGGATGCCGGCGTCGAGCGCCTTCAGCGTGCCGGTGACCGTGAACAGCCCGAGGCCCGCGGCGTCCAGCACCAGGACCGTCCAGTACAGCCGGCTCACCGCCGGGTGCAGCCAGAACGTCGCCGCGGAGGTCACCACCGCGACGGCCGCGTACCGCCAGTCGACGAACGCGAACGGCTGCACGTTGACGAACACGTCACGCATGATGCCGCCGCCGAGCGCCGCCATGAACCCGACGAACACCACCCCGAACAGGTCCAGCTTCTTCGCGACACCGGCGGTCGCGCCCGAGGCGGCGAACACGGCGATGCCGACGAGGTCGACGACGAGCAGCAGGCTGAGCTCATGCACGGGGGTGCTCCAGCGGAACGAGGCGCGACACGACGCAACGGGCGCGGCGCCTTCCGGCACCACGCCCGTTCTGTATACGGCAAGCGGACTCAGATGTTGTTGATGATCGCCATGCTCGTCTCGTGCTGCATCGCCATCATGTCGGAGACGGCGGCCGCGTCGTAGTAGCCGCCGGAGCTCGCGCCCGCGTCGGCGGTCTCCGTGTCGGTCTCGGCGGGGCCGGAGACGTTGCCCTCCGCGGTGGCCATGCCGCCGCTCACGTCACCGTCGAGGTTGCCGCCCGAGCCGTCGTAGTCGGCCGTGTCGTACTGGGCGATGTCACCGTCGAGGTTGCCACCGGAGCCGTCGTAGTCGGCGGTGTCCTGGGCGGTCAGGTCGGTGTACTCGTCGGTCAGGGCGTTGTACGACTGCTCGTAGACGCCGTTGCCGTCCTCGTCGAGGGCGGCGAAGTCGGCCTGGCCGTCGCCGTCGAGGTCACCGACGATGACGTTCGCGCCGTCCTCGGTCGTGTAGATCACGGCCTGGTCCTCGACGCCGTCGCCGTCGAGGTCGGCGCTGAACGGGGTGTAGTCGTCGCTCATTATGGGTTGCTCCTTCAGGTGCTCGGTTCAGGTGGATCAGGGAACGAGAGGAACCGTACGAGCAGGCCGGTGCCGTTGACTCCCCCTTTGCTGCCAACCGGACAGCGAGGAAGATCACCAGGCGGGTTTGCGTCAGCCGGGGTCCGGGGTATCCAACCGTCGATTCGAAGAAGCCGAGTTCGTTGGATAGATGGAGGCAGTCCCGTGGGCAGAGGAACCGGTATCGGCGGGGTCATCCTCGTCATCTGGCTGATCATCGGCGTCATCGCGGCCGGTCAGCGCGGCTACTTCGACAGCGAGGACACCAACTGCGCGAAGACCGGCACGATCCTCGTGACGATCGTCGCCGGCCCCCTGAACTACCTGGGCGTCAACCCCAAGATCAATTGCGACCTGCCGGAGCCCTCGAAGTAGGCCGCGAGCACGCTCCCGGAAGCCGGCGCCACCGTCATGGCGCCGGCTTCAGCCGTCTCGCGGCGTTCTGCCGGTTCGCTTTCCTCCAGCGCCCCGCGGTACCTTTCGCGCTGGGCGAAGGCCTGCCGGCGTCGGGCCTGAACGCCCGGAAAGCTCGGCCAATGCCGGTAGGCTACGGAGCGTGCTCGGCCCGAAGATCGATTAGGACGGTTCGAGTACCGTCGTGATAGGACGTGCGCCGCCGACGCGGTCAGGGGTATGTGTCCGGTCGGAGAGATGTGCCAGGGCCGCCCGTGGGGGCCGGTTTCCTCGGTCCGGGGCGGCACTGCCCGACGTGGGGCGGGTTCTTCCGGCGGGTCCGCTCGGCGCTCGTCACCGGCCGGGCGTGCCGCCTGGGGTCGCCCGGCCCGCGTTGCCCCCTGAGTGCGCTGCTCGGGGTCACGGTCCCGGTTGACACCAGCTGAGCGTGCCGCTCGAGTTACCGTCCCGGCTGCCACTGGCTGAGCGTGCCGCTCGGGATCACTGTCCCGGCTGCCACCGGCCGAGCGTGCCGCCCGGGTCAGCCGCCCGGGTCGGCCGCCCGGGTCGGCCGCCCGGGTCACTCGTCCCGGTGGCCGGCGGCGGGGCGGCGCAGGCGGTACAGGACGTGCTCGACCAGGGGGTGGTCCGGCTCGAGGTTGGGGTGGCGGAAGTCGTCGGCCGGGTCGCGGGTCATGCCGATGCGGCGCATCACCGCCTGCGAGGGCTCGTTGGTGCGCGTGGTGATGGACACGATCTCGTCCATGCCAGCGCCGCCGTCAGCGGCGGGGCGGAACGCGAAGTCCCGCGCCGCCGTCGCCGCCTCCGTCGCGTACCCGTGGCCCCAGGCGTGTCGGGGCAGCCGCCACCCGATCTCCAGCGCCGGCGTGAAGTGCGCTGGGAACCGCTGCCACACCAGGCCGACGAACCCGATGAAGCCGGTCCCGTCGGGCCTGGTCAAGCCGGCCTCGTCGCGCCCGAGGCCGGCGGTCTCGTCGGGCCCGGTGAGGTCCTTGCCGTCGGGCTGGACGACTTCGACGGCCCACAGGCCGTAGCCGTGCTCGTCGAACGCCGCCTCGATCCGGTCGATCATCAGGTAGCTCTCGGCGCGGCTCAGTGGGCGTGGGAAGAAGCGCATGACGTCGGGGTCCGCGTTGAGCGCCGCGAACGGCGCCCGGTCCTCGTCCTGCCAGCGTCGCAGCACCAGCCGGTCAGTTCGCAGCATCCCCACATTCAACCCTGGCCGCGGGCCTCCCGGGCGACCCGCAACGCCCACACGATGAGCGGGACCTGCAGTGGCAGGCGGGCGTAGGCGACCGCGCGGCGCGCCGGGGGTGCGTGCCGCCAGTCGATCGCCATCTGCACGTTGGCGGGGAAGACCGCCGCGAAGAACCCGGCGGTGGCCAGCCCTGCCGCCCGGCGCGTGCGCGGGTGGGCCAGGCCCGCCGCGAGCGCGAGCTCCACGACCCCGCTCACGGCCGTGTACGTGCGTGGCGACCCGGGCAGCACCCGCGGCACGATCCGGTCGTACGGCGCCGGGTTGACCAGGTGTGAGATGCCGGCCGCCGCCAGCAGGCCCGCCAGCCCCAGCGGCCCCGCCAGCAGGCCCGCCAGCCCCAGCGGCCCCGCTGGCACGCGCGCCGGCCCGAGCGGGCGGGCCAGCGGACCCGCCAGCCCCAGCGAACCGGCCGGCGGACCCGCCAGCCGCGCCGGGCCGGCCGGCGAACCGGCCGGCGAACCGGCCGGCGAACCGGCCGGCGAACCGGCCGGCGAACCGGCCGGCGGACCCGCCGGCGGACCCGCCGGCCCGGCTGCCCGGCGCCGCCAGGAAACCGTCACGTGAGCCGGACGATCATCTTGCCCAGGTTCTCGCCGCGCAGCATGCCCAGGAACGCGTCGACGGCGTGGTCGATGCCGTCCACGAACGTCTCCGCGACCTGCACCCGGCCCTCGCGCAGCCAGCCGGCCATCTCCTCGACGAACGCCTCCCGGCGGTCCCAGTGGTCCAGGACCAGGAAGCCCTGCATGGTGATCCGCTTGCTGATGAGCAGCGTCAGGTTGCGGATGCCGGCCGCGTCCGGGTTGTTGTACTGCGAGATCGCGCCGCAGATGGCGACCCGCCCGTGCAGGTTCATCCGGAACAGCGCCGCCTCCAGCTGCTCGCCGCCGACGTTGTCGAAGAACACGTCGATGCCGTCGGGCGTCAGCTGCTTGAGCTGGGTGCGGATCGAGCCGTCCTTGTAGTTGAACGCCGCGTCGAAGCCGAGGTCGTCGACGAGATACCGCACCTTCTCCGCCGACCCGGCGGAGCCGATGACGAGCCGCGCGCCGCGCAGCCGGGCGATCTGCCCGACGAGCGTGCCGACGGCACCGGCGGCGCCGGAGACGAAGACGGTCTCGTCGGGGCGCATCTTCGCGACGTCGAGGAGGCCGGCGTACGCCGTGAGCCCCGGCATGCCGAGGACCCCGAGATACGCCGACGCGGGCGCGACCGTGGTGTCCACGACCCGCGTGTGCCGGGCGTCCAGCAGCGCGTACTCCCGCCAGCCGAGGCCGTGCAGGACGCTGTCGCCGACCGCGACGTCGGGGCTCTCGGACGCGACGACGGTGCCGACCGCGCCGCCCTCCAGCGGCGCGTCGAGCTGGAACGGCGGCACGTAGGAGGGCACGTCGTTCATCCGTCCGCGCATCGCCGGGTCGACCGACATGACCTCGTTGCGCACCAGGATCTGCCCCGGGCCGGGCGCCGGCAGCTCCTCGGTGACGAGCCGGAAGTCCTCCGGCGTGGGGAACCCGGTCGGCCGGGCGGCGAGCTGCCAGACCTTGCCGCTGGTGGTCATGCCGTCACCTCCGCTGCGCTGCGGCGCCGGCCTGACCGAAGATCTGCGCCCATGATGACCTGCTCCTCGCTCCGCTGCGGGCCGGTCACGCGACCTCCAGCCGCACGTCGATGTTGCCGCGGGTCGCGTTGGAGTACGGGCACACCTGGTGCGCCGCGTCGACGAGCTGCCGGGCGGTGGCCGCGTCGACCCCGGGCAGGGTGACGGTCAGCGTGACGTCGAGGCCGAAGCCGCCGCTGCCGTTCGGCCCGATGCCGACCCGGGCGTTGACCTCGCTGCCCTCGACGGACGCCTTGGCGCGGCGGGCGACGACCCGCAGGGCGCTGTGGAAGCAGGCCGCGTAACCGGCCGCGAACAGCTGCTCGGGGTTGGTCGCCCCGCCGGCGCCGCCCATCTCCTTCGGCACCGCGACGTCGACGTCGATGATGCCGTCGGAGCTGGTGACGTGGCCGTCGCGGCCGTCACCGGTGGCGGTGACGTCAGCGGTGTACAGGACTGCCATCAGAGGTGTCTCCTCGCGGATCGCTGGGTTCGGTCAGTTCGGTGAGGGCCGTGGTGAGGCGCACCAGGGTCTCCCGGAGCGCGTCGAGCTCGCCGATGCCGAGGCCGCCGTCGCAGACGAGCCGGGCGGGCACGGCGCGGGCGCGGTCCCGCAGGGCGCTGCCCGCGTCGGTGAGCCGGATGGTGACGGACCGCTCGTCGTCGGTGCGCCGGGCCCGGGCCACGAGGCCGGCCGCCTCGAGGCGCTTGAGCAGCGGCGACAGCGTGCTGGAGTCGAGCCGCAGCGCGGCGCCGATCTCCTTGACGGTCCGCCGGTCGTGCTCCCACAGCACGAGTAGGACCAGGTACTGCGGGTACGTGATGCCGAGCTCGTCGAGCAGTGGACGGTAGCGCGCGGTGACGGCCCGCGAGGCCGTGTACAGCGCGAAACACACCTGCTGGTCGAGTGCCAGGACATCCCTCACGCCCTGAAACGTAGCACACGATTCAGTCGTGCACGATCTAACCACCGTTCAGGTGTCAGGCATTGACACTTTTGATGGTTCGCGGCAAAGTTCTGGCAACAGCAGCGGAAGGTGCGTTCGGCGCGCTCCTCCTCCCCCCGTGACCGCGAGGCCCCGCACAGGCCGCGGTCCAGTCGGAAGGAGCACGTCACGTGCGTAGACCCGGTTGGAACCTGATCGCCGCGACCGCGGTCGCGGCGGTCCTCGCCGCGGCCGGCGCGGCCACCGTCGCGGCCGCCCCCGCGGCCGCCGCCCCCGCCTACAAGGTCCTCGTGTTCTCCAAGACGGCCGGCTTCCGGCACAGCTCGATCCCCAACGGCATCGCCGCCGTGCAGGCCCTCGGCGCCGCCAACAACTTCGCCGTCGACGCGACGGAGGACGCGGCCGCGTTCACGACCGCGAACCTGACCCAGTACAAGGCCGTCATCTGGCTGTCGACGACGGGTGACGTGCTCGACGCCACCCAGCAGGCCGCCTTCGAGTCCTACATCCGCGCCGGCGGCGGCTACGTCGGCGTGCACGCCGCGGCCGACACCGAGTACTCCTGGCCCTGGTACGGCAACCTGGTCGGCGCCTGGTTCAGCTCCCACCCCGCGCAGCAGCAGGCGACGATCCGGGTGGAGGACCGCGCGCACCCCGCCACCGCGCACCTGGCGCAGACCTGGACCCGCACCGACGAGTGGTACAACTACCAGACCAACCCGCGCGGCACCGCCAAGGTCCTGATGAGCCTGGACGAGGGCAGCTACAGCGGCGGGTCGATGGCCGGCGACCACCCGATCTCCTGGTGCAAGCAGTTCGACGGCGGCCGCTCCTGGTACACCGGGCTCGGCCACACCGAGGCGTCCTACACCGAGGCCGCCTTCACCCGCCATCTCCTCGGCGGCATCACCTGGGCCGCGGGCCAGGCGCAGGCCGACTGCCGCCCGGAGACCGGCTACCAGGCGCTGTTCGACGGTAGCCAGGCCAGCCTCGACCAGTGGCGGCAGGCCGGCCCCGGCGGGTTCACCCTCGCCGACGGCACGCTCACCTCGTTCGGCGGCATGGGCCTGCTCTGGTACCCGGTGCGCCAGTTCGCCGACTACTCGCTGAAGCTCGACTGGCAGATGCCCGGCGACGACAACGGCGGCGTCTTCATCGGCTTCCCCGACCCCAACGGCGACCCGTGGGGGCCGGTCAACGCCGGCCACGAGATCCAGATCGACGCCACCGACGCCGACCCGACCCGCACCACCGGCAGCGTCTACAGCTTCAAGGCGCCCGACGCCGCCCTGCGCGCCGCCGCGCTCAACCCGCCCGGGCAGTGGAACACCTACGAGGTCGGCGTCCACGGCCAGCGGGTCGAGATCTGGCTCAACGGCGTGAAGATCAACGACTACACCAGCACCAGGGCGATCCAGTCCGGCTACATCGGGGTGCAGAACGACGGCGCCGGCGCCGACATCCTGTACCGCAACATCCGCATCCGCACCGATGGCGCCACCGACCTCGCCCGCGGCAGGACCGCGTCGGCGTCGTCCGTCGAACCCAACAGCACCCTTGTGGCGGCGAACGCGGTCGACGGCAACCCGGCCACCCGCTGGGGCAGCGTCCACGCCGACCCGCAGTGGCTGCAGGTCGACCTCGGCGCCGCGTACAACCTCAACCGGGTGCGGGTCAACTGGGAGGCCGCGTACGCCCGCTCGTACCAGATCCAGACCTCACCGGACGGGAGCACCTGGACGAACGTGTACGGCACGACCACCGGCGACGGCGGCGTCGACGACGTCACCCTGACCGGCACCGGCAGGTACGTGCGGATCAACCAGACCCAGCGCGGCACGCAGTGGGGCTACTCGATCTGGGACCTCAACGTGTACGGCACCCCGGCCGGCACCGGGCCGCAGTCGCTGTGCCGCAACTGCCCGGTGACCGTGTCGTCGGTCGAGCCGGGCAGCCCGCACACCGGGGCGAACGCCGTGGACGGCAACGCCGGCACCCGCTGGGGCAGCGCCTACGCCGACCCGCAGTGGATCCGGCTCGACCTCGGCGCCACCAGGTCGATCAGCCGGGTGCGGCTGAACTGGGAGACCGCGTACGGCCGCGCCTACCAGGTCCAGACATCGCCGGACGGCACCACCTGGACCAACGTCTACACCACGACGACCGGCGACGGCGGCACCGACGACCTCACCGTCACCGGCTCCGGCCGCTACCTGCGGGTCTACGGCACGCAGCGCGGCACGCAGTGGGGCTACTCGCTGTGGGAGATCGAGGTCTGGGGCGCCTGACCGGCATACTCCAGGCATGCGTCCGGCACGACGGCAGAGTCCGGCACGACGGCAGAGTCCGGCACGACGGCAGAGTCCGGCACGACGGCAGAGTCCGGCACGACGGCACACGGTGCGGTGGTTCGCGGTGGTCTCCGCGGCCACCGCACCGGTCCTGCTCATCGGCGGCTGGACCGTCGCCGCCGCCCTGCAGCCCGCGGGCTTCGACCCGCTGCGCGACACGATCAGCGCCCTCGCCGGCCACGGCGCCGCGCACCGCTGGGTGATGACCGTCGCGCTGCTCGGCGTCGGCGTCTGCCACTGCGTCACCGCCGCCGCCCTGCGCCCGCTCGCGACCCCGGCCAGGGTCATGCTCGCCGCCGGCGGCGCCGCCACGGTCCTCGTCGCCGCGTTCCCGCTGCCGCGCACCGGCTCGTCCGGGGCGCATCAGCTGGTGGCGACGCTCGCCTTCGCCTGTCTCGCGGTGTGGCCGGCGCTCAGCCGCGTCCCGGGCGGGTCGCCCCAGCCGGTCCCGCCGGCGCTGATGCGGGCCGGGGCGGCTGGACTGGTCATCCTCGTCGGGCTCTTCTGCGCAGCGCTCGCCGCCGGTGTACTGGTAGGGCTCGCGGAACGCCTCGCCGCCGGCGCCCAGTCGCTCTGGCCTTTGACAACGGTCATCGTCCTTCGCCGGGGAGCCGCGGTCAGCGGCCCGAGATGATCAGCTCGGCCGCCTTCTCCGCGACCATGTAGACCGGCGCCATCGTGTGCCCCCGGTTGATCACCGGCAGCACCGAGGCGTCCACGACCCGCAGCCCGGTCAGCCCGCGCACCCGCAGCGACGGGTCGACCACCGCGTCGTCGCCGGTGCCCATCCGGCAGGTGCCGACCGGGTGGTAGAGCGTCTCGCAGTTGCGCCGGATCAGGTCGGTGAGCCCGTCGTCGTCGAGGACCCCGGTGTAGGGCGCCATCGGCGCACCGACGAACGGCGCGAGGGCGGGGGAGCGGGCCAGGCGTTCGGCGACCCGTACCCCCCAGATCAGCCGGCGCAGGTCGGCCTCGTCGCTGAGGTAGCCCGGCTCGATCACCGGCGGGGTCGCGGCCGTCGGCCCGGCGATCCCGACCGTGCCGCGGCTGCGCGGCTGCAGCAGCACCACGCCGATGGTCAGCCCGTGCCCGGGCGGCGGCACCATCCCGTGCTCGACGAACGGCACCGGCGCGAAGATCAGCTCGACCTCCGGCGGCGTGCCGCGGTCCGGGGCGATGAACGCGACCGCCTCGGCGACGTTCGACGACAGCATCCCGGTCCGGCCGAGCAGGTAGCGCGCGACGCTGCCGAGCGACTCCGCGGCGAACATCGTGATCGGCCGCGGGCACGTCACGATGACGCCCGTGGACAGGTGGTCCTGCAGGTTCGCCCCGACGCCGGGCAGCTCGTGGACCGGCTCGACCCCGCCGGCCCGCACCACGGCCGGGTCGCCGATGCCGGACAGCTGCAGCAGCTGCGGCGTGTTCACCGCGCCCGCGCACAGCAGCACCTCCCGCCGCGCCGCGACCTGCCTGACGACCCCGTGTCCGTCCTTGTACGCGACGCCGACGGCCCGCCGCTGCGCGAGCCGCACGCGGTCGACGGTCGCACCGGTCCGCACGGTCAGGTTGGGCCGCTTGCGCACCGGTCGCAGGTACGCGTCGGCGGCGCTGAACCGCGCCCCGCGGTGCTGGGTGACGGGCGTCGGCGAGCAGCCGCTGTTGTCGGGCCCGTTGAGGTCCGCGGTGGCCGGGATCCCCTCCGCGACGCACGCCTCCAGGAACGCGGCGGTGATCGGGCTCGGGCTGCGCAGCTCCCTGATCCACAGTGGGCCGCCGGTGCCATAGGAGCCGGTGCCGGCCGCCGCGACCCGGCGCTCGACGCGCTGGAAGTAGGGCAGCACGTCGGCATACGACCAGCCTTCGACGCCCCACCCGTCGTAGTCGGCGGCGCAGCCGCGGATCCACATCTGCGCGTTGATCGACGTGGACCCGCCGAGCGTCCTGCCGCGCGGCCAGAACAGCTCCCGGTCGGCGAGCCGCGGCTGTTTGACAGTGCGGTAGTTCCAGTCGTACGGCGTGGCGAACAACTTGCTGAACGCCGCCGGGATCCGGATCTCCCTGGCGTTGTCGGGGCCACCGGCCTCCAGCAGCAGCACCGTCGTGCCCGGGTCCGCGGAGAGCCGGTTGGCCAGCACGCAGCCGGCCGGTCCGGCACCCACGATCACGTAGTCGAACGCGGCGTTGTCAAGGTCGTCAGCAGGCATGGCGGGCCTCCTTGGCCATCGACCATACGCCGACTTCCCGCCCCGCGGGAGTGCCGGTCAGCCGGTGCCGACGCCCCCGTCGGCGTGCACGGCCACGACCTTGCCGGACGCGTCCCGGGCGGTCAGGTCACGGACCCGCGCCTGCTGCCACGGCGTGCCGGGCGCCTCCGGGACCCGCAGCCACCACACGTGCACCGCCGGGTGCGGCGGCCACGCGGCGACCTTCGCGGTCCGCGCCGTGCCGTCGACCGTCAGCGTCACCGTCGTGACGTCACCGACGACGTACCCGGTGAGGAACCGGTCCGCGCCGCCGCCGAACTCCCAGCCCGCGTGGAACCCGGGACCGCCCGGCACCGGCCCGGTCACGTCCGGGTCGTTGGTGACGCCGAGCAGGGCCAGCTTCCCGTCCGTCCCGCGCTGCCCGACCGCCTGCACGAACCGGTTGTCCTGCACCCCGAACCACAGCGTCAGGACCCCGCCGGCGACCGCCTCGCCCGTGTCGATCGTGGCCGGCGGCTCGATGACGGCCGCCGGGTCACCGCCGGGCGCCGGGACCGACTCGGCGGATGCCGACCCGGCCGGCGACCCGGCCGGCGAACCGGCCTGAGAGGCGGCGACGGACGGCTGGGTCGCCACCGGGGCGCCGTCCGCGGACCCGCCGGCGTCCCGGCCCGGCAGCGCGCCGGCCGCGACGGCGGTGCCGCCCGCGACGGCGAGGACCACCGCCGCCGACGTGACCCCGAGCCGGGTCCGGCGCCGCCGCGCACCCCGCCGGCGCAGCTCCTCGAACGTAACCCCGAGTCGGTCCGGCGCGGCGATCGCGGCGTCGGTGAGCCGCTCGCCGAGCTCCAGCTCTGCGTTCATGCGTGTTCTCCCTGGACGGTACGGACGAAACGGCGCTCCTCCGACAGGGCCGGGCTGGCCCGCAGCTTGGCGAGGGCCCGCGAGCAGACGGACTTGACCGTGCCGACGCTGACGCCGAGGGTCTGCGCCGTCTGCTGCTCGGACAGGTCGACGTAGTAGCGCAGCACGATCGCGGCGCGCTCCCGCCGGGTCAGCGACTGCAGCGCCGCCACGAGCGCGGCCCGGTCCTCGACCGCGCCGTGCCCGCCGTCATGCCCGCCGTCGTGCCCCGCGCCCTCGCCGGTCAGGTCGGCGCGCGGCTGCTCCCGCCACGGGCGCCGGCGCAGCCAGTCGGTGTGCAGGTTGACCATCACCCGCCGGGCGTAGCTGAGCGCGTCGTCGTGCCGGACCCGGTGCCACGCGCCGTACGTGCGGATCAGCGCGGTCTGCGCGAGGTCCTGTGCCTGCTCGGCGTGGCCGGTCAGCAGCCAGCCGAGCCGCAGCAACGGCTGGGTCGCCGCGGCGGCGAACTCGTCGAAGTCGCGCATACCCTCTA
Organism: Dactylosporangium aurantiacum; assembly: GCF_000716715.1. Lineage (GTDB taxonomy): Bacteria > Actinomycetota > Actinomycetes > Mycobacteriales > Micromonosporaceae > Dactylosporangium > Dactylosporangium aurantiacum. Next base: position 78,024 of record NZ_JNYJ01000012.1, read on the forward strand.
CTACGAGCCGGGCGCGCCGAAGGTTGACAGCTTCGCCGGGTTCGCGACCCGGAACACGTCGTGGATGCGCCCGTCGACCACGGCGACGCACATCGCGTACCGGTAGAGGCCGTCCACGAGCAGCCCGTACTCCCCGTTGACCCCGGTCGGCACGATGGTGACCACCGCCGCGTGCCGCCGCATGACCGCGGTGAAGAACCGGATCACCTTCGCCCGGCCGCGGATCGGGTTGGGGCCGGTGCGCACCTTGCCGCCGCCGTCGTTCCAGGCGACGACGTCCTCGTGCAGCAGCCGCTCCAGGCGCTCGACGTCGCCGTCGCGGGCCGCGGCGACGAACCCGTCGAGCAGCCGCGCGTGCTGCGCCGGGTCGGTGCTGAACCTGACCCGCCCGGCGAGCGCCGCCCCCGCCCGGCGGTGCAGCTGCCGGCAGTCCTCCTCGCCACGGTCCAGGATCGCGGCGATCTCCGCGTACGGCAGGTCGAACGCGGTCCGCAGCACGTACACGGCGCGCTGCGGCGGCGTCAGGCGCTCCATCAGGTGCAGGACCGCGACCGACAGGTCCGAGGTGTCGATCACGTCGTGCACCGCGTCGCCCGTGTGCACCGGCTCGGGCAGCCAGGTGCCGGGGTACTCCTCCCGCCGGGCCTGCCGGGCGCGCAGCGCGTCCACGGCGAGCCGCGCCACCACCCTGGTCAGGTAGCGGCGCGGCTCGGTGACCTCCGACCGGTCGGCGCGGGTCCACCGCAGGTACGCCTCCTGCAGCACGTCCTCGGCGTCGTGCACGGTGCCGACGAGCCGGTACGCCAGGCCGAGGAGCATCCGGCGGTGCGCCAGGAACTCCCCGGTCATCAGGTCGTCGGCTGTTTCCTCGTCGGCACGGCGAGACGGTTCCACACGTTGATCGTCGCAATGACCATCAGCAGGTCCGCAACCCCCTTCGTGCCGTAGTGCTCGACGGCGGTGTCCCACACCTCGTCGGGGACCCCGTGCTCACCCAGCCGGGTGACGTGGTCGGTGAGGTCGAGCGCGGCGCGTTCCTTCTCGTCGAAGAACGGCGCCTCCCGCCACACCGAGACACCGAAGAGCTTCCGGCTGTCCTCGCCGTCGGCGAGCGCCTCGGTCGTGTGCAGGTCGACACAGAAGGCGCACCCGTTGAGGATCGACGCCCGCAGCTTGAGCAGGTGCAGCAGGGCCGGGTCGACGTGCGCCCGGACGTACTTCTCCAGGCCGAGGACCGCCTGGTACGCCTCCGGGTTGATCTCGTTGAACGACATTCGCTGGGTCATGCAGTGACGACGGGACGGGCCTGGCGGAACGTGACACTTCCGGGCCGCCGGTGCTGTGGCGTGGGACACCCCCGGCACGGGACTAAGGTTCGACGGTGTGGACACCACCCGCACCCCGTCCGGCTGGCGGCACCTGCCGCCGCCCGCCAGGGCGATCGCGACCGCCGCCTCGGCCGCCGTGGAGGCGGCCCAGGGCCGCGACAAGGAGGCCTACGACACCGCCGTCGAGCAGCTCGCCGCCCTCGACGCCGAGCAGGTCGGCCTGGTCCTCGGCGCCGTCGTGCGCACCCTGCTGGAGGACCGGCACCCCGACGGCCTCGACGGTGACGACGTGCGCGCCGCCCTCGAGCACGCGGTCCGCTCCGCCGCCGAGTGGCAGGACGTCGACCCGCAGGTGATGGTGGTGCTGCTGGTCGGCGCTCTCGGCGTGCAGGACGACGGCGACGACGAGGGCCGCCCGTCGCCGCAGGCCCTGGCGCGGCACGCCCCGCTGCTGCTCGTGGACCTGCTGCAGGCGCGGCCGTTCGCGCGGTACCTGCGGGCCGCGTTCACCGAGATCGAGCGGGCGCAGACCCAGGACGTGTGACACCCCGCGGCCCGGCGAGGGTCAGCGCGACAGCCGCAGGTGCAGCTGGAACGCGACCTCGCTGTGCCGGATCGCCGGCGGGCGCAGGGCGAGCAGCTGCCGTTCCAGGACGACCTGCAGCTCGCGGGGCGGGGCCTCGGGGCGGGCCATGATGCGCACCGCGACCGGGCGGGACGGGCCGAGGCGGAACTCGACCATGAGCTCCTCGGTGCCGTGCCGCACCCCGGTGAACGCCCGGTCGACGATGCCCCTGGCCCGGTCGATGAAGTCGCCGAGCTCGGCCGGGGTCGTGGCCCGGCGCACCTGCTCCTCCGCCGTGAGCAGCACGATCCGGCCGCGGTCGACGTGCCGCAGCGCCCGGCCGCCGGCGTCCGGCCCGGAGCGGTCCGCCTCCTCGGCCGGCGGCGGGCGGTAGATGGTGAGCTCGCCGGTGCGGTACCGCTCGGCGGCCGGGCCCGCCCCCGGCGCACCGTCCGGCGGCGGGGCCGCGGGCAGCGGCGCCGCCTGCGTGCCCGGGCCCGGCCGGACCGCCTGCACCGGCCGCGACGCCGGACCCCGCCGCGGCTCCAGCCGCAGCGCGAGGGTCCTGACCGCGCCGGCCGGCAGGCCGATCTCGATCGGGCGGCCGGCCTCGACCGCCTGCCGGAGCCGGGCGTACATGGCGCCGGTCAGCAGCACCGCGAAGCCGTCCTCGATCTGCCGAGCGGTCGGCTCCAGGGTGCCCCGGACGAGGAGCAGGAAGTTGCAGCCGATCCGGGTGGACCGCTCGCCGCCGGGCGCGACGATCGCGGCCGGGCCCTGCTGGCCGGGGGCCCACACGTACGTCTGCGGCACGTCGGCGAGGCCGGGCAGGAACGCGCACACGTCGGCGGCCTCGCGCAGCGCCTCCTCGAACGCCTCCAGCTCCTCGTCGGCACCGCCGATGTAGGAGGTCGCGTCGCCCGCGGTGATCGTCAGCTCGAGCCGGTCACCGACGTGCACGACCCGCAGGAACGGCAGGTTGTACGCGGGGGCCTTCGACAGCATCGTCGCGGCGCGGAACTCGGCGTCGTCGACGACCGGGGACCGGCCGGGGCGGAACCACCACGGGTGCGGGTAGTACCGCTCCTGCGCGCCGAGCAGCGACAGGACCCGCGCGTGCCCGAACCGCTGCACCACCGTCGTCTCGCCGGCCAGCAGCGGCAGCGCGACCAGCGGCGGCCGCTCGAACCGGACCGTCGACGGGATCTCCTCGGGGGCCGCGGCGTACACGAACCCGGTCACCCGGCCGTCGATGTCGATGCCGGGTGCGTTGAAGACGCTGACGTCGCCGGCCTCCACCAGCCGGCCCTCGGCGGCGAGCCGGTGCACGGTGCGGGCCATCGTCAGCGGGTACCCGGGCGCGGGGGTGCCGGTGCGGATGACGGCGAAGACCATCTCGCGCTGGCCGTGCCGCTCCAGCCCTTCGGTGGTGTACAGGAGTGCGGGCAGCATGCCGGAAGCCGTGCGGATGCCACCCTCGTCGATGGCGACCGACAGCTGCCGGGGGATGAGGACCTCCCGGCCGACGGGTAACGCGGAGCCCACGGGGCCGATCATCGCATCCACGCGCAACAGTTGACCTTGGAGGAACGCGGCGGCCGGTGCCGGCGGCACCCGCCGCGCCCGCCGGTCGCAGCCCACGGTGAGGGTGGCGCTGCGCCGCGTGGACGGCGACGATGGTGTGATGCGGATGACGTCGGAGCCGCCCGCCGAATACGTCGCATTCGTCTCCCGGCACCTGGAGCCGTTGCGCCGGGACTCCGTGCGCGTCGTCGGCGCCGAGGAGGACGCCGACTGCCTGTACGCCGACGTCCTCACCGACGTCGCGACCCGGTGGAGCTGGCTGGAGCTGCTGCGCACCCGGCTCGGGCACGAGGACGCCGCCGACGACTTCCTCGGCCGGGTGTTCGCCCGCCGCTCCGAGCGGTACTACCTGGCCGAGGACGGGCCCGCGGACGACCACGAGATCCAGGTGACCGCCTGGCGCCCGGACGAGCCGCCGCCGGCCCGCCGGGTGTACGTCAGCACCGCCGTGCGGCTCGCCCCGATGCTCGTGCCGAAGCGCAGGAGCAGCGCGTTCGTCGCCGGGCCGGCGTGCGAGGCGGCGATCGCGTGGTGGCACGCGTACGAGACGATCCGCCGCCGCCGGCTCGCGTACGTCGGGTTCGTGGCGCTCGCCCTGCTGATGGCCCTGGCGAACGTCACCGCGCCGCCGGCGTGACGCACGCCACCTTCCGGGCGGCCCGAGCGCGCCTGCGCCGCGCCGGCCGCCGTTGCGCCTGCTCCCGCCGCTCCCGCCGGAAACCCTGACGGTGCGGCCCGGGCGGGCCGCAGGGGTTGACACCGGCGCCCGGCACAGTCCGGTTGACGGATCCTGCTAGTGTCCGCCGGAGGCTGGTTGGGGGTGACATGAGCATGACGACACGCGTCGCGGGACGCTCGGCGCGGCACGACGCCGCACATCGCCGGGTCGCGGCGGCGGCGGCACTGGCGGTCGCCGTCGGTGCGGGCGTGTTCGGCGCGCTCGCCGCCGCCCGGCCCGCGCACGCCGCGACCGCCGAGGCCGACATCGAGGCGAAGGTCGGCGACGGCTCGGTCCAGGGCAAGGCCGGCGAGAAGACCTCCGTCGGCTTCCAGGTGGAGAACCACGGCAAGATCGACGTCGCGGTCGTCGTCACGATCAGGGTCCCCAGCAACGCGCAGATCGAGTCCGCCGGCTCGTGCGCCGTCGCGAGCAACCGCACCGTGGCCAGCTGCCAGGCGAACCTGAAGGCCGGCGCGAGCGCCAACGGCTCGATCCAGCTCGTCCTGCGCAGCGGCGGCGAGGGAGAGGGCAGCGTCGTCGCCCGGCTCGCCGCCAACCAGCGGGTCACCGACCCGAAGCCCGGCAACAACGACGCCAAGTTCAAGCTCCGGGTCACCGGTGCCAGCGCCACCGCGAGCCCGTCGAAGTCGACCCGCGCGTCACGCAGCGCCTCCGCCGAGCCGACCGGCACGTCCGACGAGGTCATCGCCCCGCCGGAGGCCGGCAACGGCGCGATCCCGCGCGAGGACCCGACCACGAAGCCGGTCAGCGACAGCGGTGGCCTCGGGTTCGGGTTCTGGATCGGCGTGATCGCCATCGTCGCCGCGCTCGGCCTCGTCGGCAGCCTGTTCTACTTCCGCCGCAAGGACCGGCTGGAGCCGGACACGGGCGTGTTCCAACGGCCCAACATCGGCCAGGACAACCCGACCTCCGTGATCACCCCGGGGGTGTACGGGTCCCCGGCGGCCCCCTCGTACCAGGGCGGACCCGGCGGCTCGAACGTCTACGGCGCGCCACCCGCCCCACCGGCGGGCTTCCCACCCGCCGCGTCGCCGGGCTTCCCTCCGGCCGCCCCGCCGCCGCCCGGCATGCCGCCGGCGCCCGGCGCGAACGATCAGACCGTGCTGATGCGCCGCCCCGACGACCTGTAACCGCACCGGATGGTGTGACCCCCGCCGCGCAGGGCACGATGGTGCGATGCCCGGCGAACGATCAATCTCGATGCGCGGCGCCGCACTCGGCACGGCGCTCGTCTTCACGGCCAGCGGCGCCGTGCTCGGCACCTGGGTGTCCCGGGTGCCGGCGATCGTCGCCCGGCACGACCTCACCCCCGGCGAGCTGGGGCGGGCGCTGCTCGGGCTCGGCATCGGGTCGCTGCTGTCCATGCCGCTCACCGGGCACGCCTGCCGGCGCACCGGCAGCCGCGCCTGGGTCGCGGGCATGGCGGTGCTCGCCGCGGCGGCGCTGACCTGCGTGGGCCTGGCCACCGGGCCGGTCATGCTCGCGGTCGCGCTGTTCGCGCTCGGCATGGTCTTCGGCTCGTGGGACGTGGCGATGAACGTCCAGGGCAGCGCCGTCGACCAGCGCGCCGGACGTGAGTGGATGCCCCGCTACCACGCCTGCTGGAGCCTCGGCTCGATCGCCGGCGCGGCCGCCGGTGCCCTCGCGGCCCGCGGCGGCGTCGGGATCGGCCCGCACCTCACCGCCGCGGCGTGGGTCGCCGCGGCCACCGCACTGGCGGGGACGCTGCGGTTCGTCGACGAACGGACCACCGCCGGGGGCGGACCGCCGGCCGCCGCCGCGACCGGCCGCCGCCGGTCCGTCGTGAGCCGGGCGCTGCTCCTCGTCGGCCTGGTCACGCTGTGCTCGACCGTCATCGAGGGCGCCGCCGACGACTGGCTGGCGCTGTACCTGCACACCGGGAAAGGGCTCTCCGAGGCGTCGGCGGCGCTCGGGTTCACGACGTTCGCGACCGCGATGACGGTCGTGCGGTTCGCCGGCACGCCGGTCACCGCGCGGATCGGGCGGGCCGGCGTCGTGCGGGCCGGCGGGGTGCTCGCCGTCGCCGGGGTGCTGGTCACCGTGCTGTCGCCGTGGACGCCGGCGGCGTTCGCCGGGGCACTGCTGTGGGGCGCCGGGGTGTGCCTGGTGTTCCCCGCCGGGGTGAGCGCCGCCGGCGAGACCGACCGGCCGGCCGAGTCCATCGCGCTGGTCACCAGCATCGGCTACGGGTCGATCCTGATCGGCCCGCCGCTCATCGGCGCCCTCGCCGACGCGGTCGGGATGGGCCGGGCGCTGCTCACGCTGGCGGCGCTGGCCGCGGTGATGGCCGCGCTGGCCCCGGTGGTCGGGCCGCCCCGTGCGCGCGCCGCCGGCGTGGATCAGTCCGGCAGCGCGTCCATCGCCCGGTAGATGCGCACGTCGGAGATCGGGTAGGCGGTGCCGAGCGCCTGGGCGAACAGCCCCACCCGCAGCTCCTCGATCATCCAGCGGATCTCGCGCAGCTGCGGGCTCATCGGCATGCTCGCCACCAGCTGGTCGTACTCGCGCTGGACCTCCTGCACGGTCAGCATCCGGTCGCGGTCGCGGGCGGTGTCCGTCGGCACCTTCTCCAGGCGCCGCTCGATGCCGCGCAGGTACCGCTCGATGTCCGGCAGGCGCTGCCAGCCGGTGTCGGTCACGAAGCCGCGGTACACCAGCCGGCCCAGCTGCCCGCGCATGTCGGCCAGGGCGGGCAGCAGCAGCGGGTTCTTCGTGCGGGCGAGGCGCTGCTCGACGTCGTAGGAGGCGGCGAGGATCCGCCGCACGTTGCCGACGACGTCGAGGGTCAGGTCGACCATGTCCGCGCGGACCTTGTCGCGCAGCTTCGCGAACGCCTCGCCGTCCCACACCGGCCCGCCGGCGTCGGCCATGAGCTGGTCGACGGCGCACGCGGCGCAGTCGTCGAGCAGGTCGACGGCGTTGCGGTGCGGGTTGCGGCTCAGCGCGAGCTTCGCCTCGTTGGACAGCCGGCCCTGCACGAACTTCGCCGCCGGGGGCAGCGTGAGCAGCAGCAGGCGGCGGGTGCCGACCCACATCTCGTGCGCCTGCCGGGCGGGCAGGTCGAACGCCTTCACCGCGACCGACGTGCCCTCGTCGACGATCGCCGGGTACACGGTGATCGTGTGCCCGGCCACGGTCCGTGACAGGCTGCGCGGCAACGTGCCGAAGTCCCAGGTGGTGCTGCCGGACGTGGTGACCTCGGTCGCCGCCTCGGCGACCGTCTCCTGGACCTTCGGCGCCAGCCGGTCCCGCAGCTCGGGCAGGCTCTTGCTCTCGGCGAGGACCGCGCCGGCGTCGTCGACGACCCGAAACGACATCTTCAGGTGCTCCGGCACCCGGGTCAGGTCCCACGCGTCGCGGGGCACCGTCACGCCGGTCAGCCGGCGCAGCTCCCGCTCCAGCGCGTCCAGCAGGTGCCCGTCGCGGACCGGCATGCCGGCGAGCGCGTCGCGGGCCGTGTCGGGCGCCGGGACGAAGTTGCGGCGCAGCGCCTTCGGCAGCGACTTGATGAGGGCCGTGACGAGCTCCTCACGCAGGCCCGGCACCTGCCAGCTGAAGTCGGCGTCGCGGACCCGGCCGAGCAGCGGCAGCCCGATGTGGACGGTCACCCCGTCGGCGTCGGTGCCGGGCTCGAACTGGTACGTCAGCGCGAACCGCTGCCCGTCCTGGTCCCACGCGTCCGGGTACTGGTCCTTCGCGACGCCGCCGGCCCGGTCGTTGACCAGCATCGCCGGGTCGAAGGTGAGCAGGTCGGGCTGCTCCCGGCGGGTCTGCTTCCACCAGCTGTCGAAGTGCCGGCCGGAGACGACGTCCTCGCCGATGCGCTTGTCGTAGAACTCGAACAGCGTCTCGTCGTCGACGAGGATGTCGCGGCGGCGGGCCCGGTGCTCGAGCTCCTCGACCTCCTCCAGCAGCCGCCGGTTCTCGGCGAAGAACGCGTGGTGGGTGTCCCAGTCGCCCTCGACCAGCGCGTGGCGGATGAACAGCTCCCGCGACAGCGCCGGGTCGATCCGGCCGTAGTTGACCTTGCGGGAGCTGACGATCGGCACGCCGTACAGCGTGACCTTCTCCATCGCCATCACCGCCGCCGGCTTCTTCTCCCAGTGCGGCTCGCTGTAGGTGCGTTTCACGAGGTGCTGGGCGAGCGGCTCGATCCACTCCGGCTCGATGCGGGCCGCGACCCGCGCCCACAGCCGGGTCGTCTCCACCAGCTCCGCCGCCATCACCCAGCGGGGCGTCTTGCGGAACAGCGCCGAGCCGGGGAACACCGCGAACTTGGCGCCCCGCGCGCCGAGGTACTCGCTCTTCTCCGGGTCCTTCAACCCGACGTGCGACAGCAGGCCGGCCAGCAGCGACACGTGGATGTTGTACGGCGCCGCCGGCTCCTCGTTCGGCACCACGTCCATGCCGCGCAGTACCGAACGCAGCTGGCTGTAGATGTCCTGCCACTCGCGGACCCGCAGGTAGTTGAGGAACTCGGCCCGGCACAGCTTCCGGAACTGGTTGCTGGACAGCTCCTTCTGCTTCTCCTGCAGGTAGTTCCACAGGTTGACGTAGCCGAGGAAGTCGGAGTCCTTGTCGGCGAACCGGGCGTGCTGCTGCTGCGCCTGCGCCTGCTTGTCGACCGGGCGCTCGCGCGGGTCCTGGATCGACAGCGCGGCGGTGATGACCATGACCTCGCGGACGCAGCCGTTGCGCTCGGCCTCCAGCACCATCCGGGCCAGGCGCGGGTCGACCGGCAGCTGCGACAGCCGCCGGCCGAGGGCGGTGAGCCGCTGCCCGCTCTCCAGCGCGCCGAGCTCCTCCAGCAGCTGCACGCCCGCGGTGACGTTGCGCCGGTCCGGCGGGTCGATGAACGGGAACGCGGCCAGGTCGCCGAGGCCGAGCGAGATCATCTGCAGGATGACGGACGCGAGGTTGGTCCGCAGGATCTCCGGGTCGGTGAACTCCGGCCGGCTGTCGAAGTCCTCCTCGCTGTACAGCCGGATGCACACACCGTCGGAGGTGCGGCCGCAGCGGCCCTTGCGCTGGTTCGCCGAGGCCTGGGACACCGGCTCGATCGGCAGGCGCTGCACCTTCAGGCGGTGGCTGTACCGGGAGATGCGCGCGGTGCCCGGGTCGATCACGTACTTGATGCCCGGCACCGTCAGCGACGTCTCCGCGACGTTCGTGGCGAGCACGACCCGGCGGCCCGGGTGCGGCTGGAACACCCGGTGCTGCTCGGCGAACGACAGCCGGGCGAACAGCGGCAGGATCTCGGTGTTGCGCAGGTCGAGCTTCGCGAGGGCGTCGGCGGTGTCGCGGATCTCCCGCTCGCCGCTGAGGAACACCAGGATGTCGCCGGGGCCCTCGGCCTGCAGCTCCTCGACGGCGTCGCAGATCGCGTCGGTCTGGTCCCGCTCCTCCTCGCCCTCGTCGGGCGCCTCGATCGGGCGGTAGCGGACCTCGACCGGGTACGTGCGGCCGGACACCTCGATGATCGGGGCGTCGCCGAAGTGCCGGGAGAACCGCTCCGGGTCGATGGTCGCCGAGGTGATGATCACCTTGAGGTCGGGCCGCCGGGGCAGCAGCTGCTTGAGGTACCCGAGCAGGAAGTCGATGTTGAGGCTGCGCTCGTGCGCCTCGTCGATGATGAGCGTGTCGTACTGCCGCAGGAGGCGGTCCTGCTGCATCTCGGCGAGCAGGATGCCGTCCGTCATGACCTTGACCATCGTCTGGTCGCCGGACTGGTCGGAGAAGCGGACCTTGAAACCGACGATCGCGCCGAGCTCGGTGCCCAGCTCCTCCGCGACGCGCTCCGCCACGGTCCGCGCCGCGATGCGCCGCGGCTGCGTGTGCCCGATCTGGCCGGTGACGCCGCGGCCCAGTTCGAGACAGATCTTCGGTAGCTGGGTCGTCTTGCCCGACCCCGTCTCACCGGCGACGATCACCACCTGGTGGTCGCGGATCGCGGCGAGGATGTCGTCCTTGCGCTGGCTGACCGGCAGCTGCTCCGGGTAGGTGACCGCCGGCATGCCCGCGCGGCGGGCCGCGACCCGCTGCTCGGCGCGCTCCACGTCGGCGCGGATCGCCTCGGCGATCGCCTGCGCGTGCGGGGACTTCTTCGCCCCGTCGATCCGCCGGCGCAGCCGGTGCTGGTCCTGCGGCATCAGCCCGCTCAGGCGGGCGCGCAGCTCGCGCAGGACGGCGAGGTCCGGGCCGTCGGGGCGCTCCTGGGCGGTGGCCTGCTCCCGGCGGGGTCGCCGGTTCGGCCCTTTTCCACTCCTCCGGCCGGCTGTGTCTCTGGCCGAGTCGGCTTTCGCTCGGTCGTCGGCGGGCCCGTCGCCCTCGCTGCGGGGCTCGGCCTGGCTGGAGGGCTGGGGCACGTCAGACATAACGCTCGCAAGGATAGGCACGCGTCGCCGTGATTGCCCGGTGATTTTCCGCTCCCCGCACCCGGCGGACGGCCACCGGCCGGGCGGCCGTTCGGCAGATGGTCACTGCTGCCACTACCGTCACAATCATGCCCTCCCCGAGCAGACCCGCCGAGCCCGCGAAGCCCCGGCCGCCGAAGGCGCTGGAGCTGGCGACCGTCGACGAGGACGATCTCCGCGACGAAGGCACCTTCACCGGGCTCGGCTTCTACGACCTGGAGCTGACCGGGCGGTCGGCCAAGGGCGCCGAGTTCCGCCAGTGCCGCTTCAACCGTACCGACCTGAGCGGCACGGCGTTCGTCAAGGTGTCGCTGACCGACTGCCTGGTCGAGCGCTCGAACTTCGCCAACCTGCACGGTGACCAGTCCACGCTGCTGCGGGTGGCGTTCCGGGACTCGCGGCTGACCTGCCTGCAGTGGCTCGACGGCGTCCTGCGCGACGTGACGCTGCGCGACTGCCGGATCGACCTGTCGGCGTTCCGCGCGACGAAGTTCGCCGCGGTCGCGTTCGAGGACTGCAACCTCGCCGGCGCCGACTTCACCGGCGCCGACCTGACCGGCGCCACCTTCACCCGCTGCGACCTGACCGGCGCCCAGTTCTCCGCCGCGACCATGACCGGCACCCGCCTGGACCAGTGCGACCTGTCCGGCGTCGCCGGCGTGACCAGCCTCGCCGGCGCCACCGTCAGCACCGCCGACCTGGTCACGCTGTCACACACCCTGGCCGCCGCCCTGGGCATCACGATCGCGGACACCCCCGGCGCTGCGTAGCCCGGCTACCGCCGGCTCAGTGGGCGAACTCGTGGCCGAGGTCGTGGATGGTCTCCGCGACGCTGGCTCGCTGGAGCCAGGTGACGAGCCGAACCTCATCGGTGCACCCGGCGATCAGGGCCCGGTATTCGTCGGGAACCGCGATGTTGCGAGCCTGGAGCACCAGCAGCACGGCCATGGCCTCGCCCTCGGCCTTTCCCTCGGTCTTTCCTTCATCGAAGTACCGGCGGGCGAAGTCGCTCTGGTATCGGTAGCTCGTGGTGGTCATCAGCGCCTCCAGGCGGTCCCGGGCTGCCGCCGGCAGCACGGTAAATACGAGGTCAGTGTACATCTTGGCGTGTTCATGATCGATGACGTCGAGGCCCGTGAGCAGGGCCTCGAAGATCGGCTGGGGGTCCGGCTCGCCGCCGTGTGCGAGGGCGGACAGGACCGCCAGCTCCGGGTTGCGCCGGGCCGTGTCGAGGTCGGTCACGACCGGTACCTGGTCCGGTCCGATGGTTACCGGCGTCACCACTGAGCCCGGCGGGCCGATCCTGATCGGCGCCGAGGACCAGCGGGCTACGGACCGTGCGGGGCACATGACGAGCAGCACGACGGGGCACTCCAGGCGTGCGTGCAGCGTCGCCACGTATACAGGCCAGCTGCGACGCTTGCGTACGTCGGCCCGGAGTTGGACCTCGACGACGACCGCCAGGACCGTCGCGCTCCCGCGACGCAGCGTGACCACCGCATCGGCCCGGTACTCGGTGGGAGACACGTTGGTGAAGTCGCCGGGAGACGCCCGGGCCTCGTCGAAGTCGGGCACCGTGACCTTCGAAGGGCCGTCCAGGAGCTCGGCGGCCAGCGTAGGTCTCTCCCGCACCATCTGGATGAGCATCTCGTGCAGCTGTGTCGGCATGGTGTCGCAGCCTATCGAGGAACCTCACGATCCGCTAATCGCGTGGTCACGCTGCGTATAGACTTCTGGACCGAAGTTGGCCGGGTTCGGGGTCGGCACGGCGGGTAGTGCCGGTCGGTGACCGGATCGCAGACCGCCGCGGTCGACTGGGCGGCCCGCCGGCTGGTCGTCGAGGCCGGGGACTCGTTCGACGACACCGTCGCCGCGTACGAGGCGGCCGTCCCGCCGTACCCGGCCGAGCGGATCGAGCGGCTCGCCGCCGAGGGCGCCGGCTGGACGGAGGTCCTCGACCTGACCGGCGACGCCGCCCCGCACGACTTCCTGATCTACTGGAAGATCGCCGCCGACGGCATCATGCGCCTCGCCGGAGACACCGCCCGGTGCGCCGCGTACCTCATGGGCAACCACACGATCGCCGAGCGCATGTACCGCCACGATCCAACCACGATGCTCTACGCCCCGCTGCGCACCGTCATCACGCAGTCACCGGGCGGGCCGGTGCTGTTCGCGACGGACCAGCCCAGCCTGCAGTTCGCCTCGCTCGGGGTGCCGGAGATCGCGGCGGTCGGCGTCGAGCTGGACCGGAAGCTGGCGGCCCTGCTCGACGCGCTGCGCCTGCCGGTGCCCGCCGGTCTGACGGGGTGACCCGCTCGGCCTCAGTGCCGCGGCATCGCCGGTGACCAGCGCACCGGCAGGGTCCCGGCGGCGGTGAGGGCGGCGTTGATCCGGCTGAACGGCCGGCTGCCGAGGAACCCGGTCGGGTTCATCGGGCTGGGGTGCCCCGCCCGCAGCACGACGTGCCGGTCGTTGGTCACCAGCGGCGCCTTCGCCTTCGCCGCCGCGCCCCACAGCACGAACACCACCCGCTCCGCCTTCGCGTTCAGCGCCCGGATCGTGGCGTCGGTGATGTTCTCCCAGCCGCGCCCCTTGTGCGAGTTCGGCGTGCCGGCCCGGACCGTGAGCACCGCGTTGAGCAGCATGACCCCCTGCCGGCACCACGGGGTCAGGTCACCCGACGGCGGCGGGTCGACCCCCAGGTCGTCGCGCATCTCGCGGTACACGTTGACCAGCGACGGCGGCACCGCGACCCCCTGCGGCACGCTGAAGCTCAGCCCGTGCGCCTGCCCCGCCTTGATGTACGGGTCCTGCCCGAGGATCAGCACCCGCGTGCTCGCCAGCGGCGACAACCGGTACGCGGCGTAGATGTCCTGCTTGCGCGGGTACACCGTGGCCGTCCTGTACTCCTCGACCACGAACGACGACAGCGCCGCGACGACCGCGGGGTCGACGAACGGCGTGACCGCCTCCCGCCAGTCGTCGGGCATGAAGTCCAGGAGGTACACCGGCTTCGTCGATGCGGTCATGGCCGCAATCTATCGTCCCTCCCGGCCGCGCATAGCCCCCGCCGACGGGGGTAGCGACGCGTGGTGACCGGTTCAGCGCTCAGCCCACGCACGGTCCGCACGGTCAAGGCGACCGCGCCGGTCCTGAGGGAGCGTGGGCTGGAGATCACCAGGCGGATGTACGAGATCCTGTTCCAGGACGAGGAGATCAAGAGCCTGTTCAACCAGTCCCACCACGGACGGTCGGGCAGCCAGCCGCGCTCGCTGGCCGGGGCGATCCACGCGTACGCCGACAACATCGACCACCTCGACGAGTGCCGGCCGATGATCGAGCGGATCGCGCAGAAGCACACCAGCCTCCACATCCGGCCCGAGCAGTACCCCGCGGTCGGTCGGGCGTTGATCGGCGCGCTGCGGGACGTGCTTGACCAGGCCGCCACCGACGAGGTGATCGAGGCGTGGACGCAGGCGTACGACTTCCTCGCCGACGTCCTGACGCGCCGGGAGCGCGACATCTACGACCGGAACACCCGTACCCCCGGCGGCTGGGTGGGGTGGCGCGACTTCACCGTCGACCGGGTCGTCCCGGAGAGCCAGATCATCAAGTCCTTCTACCTGCGCCCGAGCGACGCCGGCCCGGTGATGGCGTTCCGGCCGGGCCAGTACCTGACGGTCCGGCTCGGCGTCCCCGGCCAGGAGCCGGTCGTGCGCAACTACACCGTCTCGTGCGCACCCGGCCGCGACCACTACCGCATCACGGTGAAGCGGGAGGACCCCGGCGAGGACGCGCCGTACGCGCCACCCGGCGTCGCGTCGAGCTACCTGCACGAGGAGGTCGGCCCCGGCGACGTGATCCAGGTCAGCGCGCCGGCCGGCGACTTCTTCCTCGACGAGACCTCCCGCCGGCCCTTGGTCCTGCTCAGCGGCGGCGTCGGCCTCACGCCGATGGTCTGCGTGCTGGAGCACCTGGTCGAGCGCGGTACACCACCCGAGACCTGGTTCGTGCACGCCGCGCTCGGCGGCCGCCAGCACGCCATGCGCCAGCACGTCCGCGACCTCGCCGCCACCGGGCCGATCCACCCCGTCGTGTTCTACGAGCACCCGGCGCCCGAGGACGTCCGCGGCCGCGACTACGACCTGCCCGGCAGGGTCACGATGGACTGGCTCAAGAGCGCCGTCCCGGTCGCCGACGCCGACTTCTACTTCTGCGGCCCGCGCGGCTTCATGCGCATGCTCGCCATCGGCCTGCGCGCCCTGGACGTGCCCGACGAGCGCATCCACTTCGAGTTCTTCGGCCCGGCGGAGGCCCTGTACGCCTGAACACCGCGGCGGTCCCGTCGTCGCGATCGGGCACGTCCGCACGCCCGCCGACGAGGTCGATCTGGTGCCGGAGCGCGACGACGGCGACGTCATCGCGCGGGTGGACGGTCATTCCCTGCGCGGCAGCCGGGCGTTGCGGGCAAGGCTGGGCACCCGGCTGCTCACCGCCGTCGTGCTGTATACGGGCGCGTTCACGTACGTCCATGATGACGGGACCCTCGTCATGCCGCTCGACACACTCTGGCGGTAGCGACGTCCCGCCTCACCAGCCTCTGGCGCGCCACTCGGGGAGGGATGGGCGCTCGGCGCCGAGGGTGGAGTCCTTGCCGTGGCCCGGGTGGAACTGCGTCTCGTCCGGGTAACGGTCGAAGATCTTCGTCGACACGTCGTTGATCAGGGACTCGAAGTTGGCCTTATCGCCCCAGGTGTTGCCCACCCCGCCGGGGAACAGGGCGTCCCCGGTCCAGAGGTGGCCGTCGTGGTACAGGGCGATCGACCCCGGTGTGTGCCCGACCAGGTGGATCACGGTCAGCTGGCAGTCGCCCAGGGGAAGGGTGTCGCCGTCGGCGATGGTGCCCGTGACGACGGGGATCTGCGGGGCGTCGGCGGCGTGGGCCAGTGACGCCGCGCCCGTGGCCGCCACCACCTCCTCCAGCGCCATCCAGTGGTCCTGGTGCCGGTGCGTGGTGACCACGGTCGAGATGCCGCCGGGGGAGGAGTCGATCAGCTGGAGCAGCCGCTCGGCGTCGTTGGCGGCGTCGATCAGCAGGCCCTCGCCGGTGCCCGTGCACCGGAGCAGATAGGCGTTGTTGTCCATCGGCCCGACGGACAGCTTCGTGAACGTGATGTCGCTCATGCCGTCACCTCCGCTTCGCTTCGGCGCCGGCCTGAGCCGAGGCCGCGCCGATGATTCGCGGCTCCCGCGCTGCGCTGCGGGCCGCTCATTTCCACTCCTCCAGGCTGGGCAGCTCGCCCGTCGAGCTGGTGAGACCGGTGCCCGGGCCTCGGCCGGTGAGCCAGGCGGCGAGCACGTGCGCCGGGCCGGTCACGGTCGGGGCGTCGGCGACGGTCAGCAGCCTGGTGCCGTTGTCCGACACGAGGGTCGCCACGCGCGGAGTGGCCGGGTCGTGCAGGATGCGCAGCGTGAAGGACTCGGGCCAGTCGGCGGGGCCGTAGCCGGCGTCCAGGTCGACGTGGTGCAGCTCGACCTCGCAGATACGGGCCCAGACGACGCGGGCGGCCGGCACCGGCGGCGAGGGCTCGCCGCGGGTGGTGCCCCACTGCACCAGTGTCGTCCAGCCCTCGGCGGGCATCGTGTCGATCGACTCGCGCAGCAGGTCACAGGCGGTGACCAGGTCGGCGAGCTGCTCCTCGTGCGGGCGGGAGGCGCCGGCGGCGATGCCCGCCTCGCGGGCCTCGGGGCTCGCGTACGCCGGGGTCCGCACCCCCGTCCGAGCCCAGCTCAGCAGGTTGCGGTACGCGTCGGCGTTGCGGGCGAGGTGGGTCACGACGTGCCCGCGGGTCCAGCCCTCGCACCGCGACGGTGCGACGAGGCCGTTGCCGTCGAGGGTGCGGACCGTGTCGAGCAGGCGGGCGGTGGCGCGGTCGAGCTCCGCGCTCAGCACGAGCGGATCAGCCGTCACCGCTAAACCCTACCGCCGCCCACCGACAAAAACCGTCAGCGCTGCCGGACCCCGACGGCCGGGGGCAGGTCGCCGACCGCCCAGTGCAGTTCGTCCTCCCAGTCGGCGACGCTGAGGTCGACGTGCTCGAAGCTCAGCCGCGCCCCGATGGGTTTGCCCAGGTAGCCGGCGTACAGGTCGTGCACGACCACGAGCCGCTGGCCGACCGCCGCGGCCGCCGGGTCCGCGGCGGCGGCGCTGCGGACCTCGAGCCTGCCGTAGATGCCCATGTCGGCATCGGTGCCGCGGTCCTCCACGATGACGTCGAGGATCTCGTCCTCGGCGCCCACGTGGAAGCCGTACGACACGCCGCCGAACGTCAGCCAGAAGCGCATGAGCGAGTCGTCCTGCCCGGGTGAGACGTGCCACTGGACGTCGGCCCGGTCCAGGCGCATTCCGACGGCGCTGGCCAGCACATGCGAGGGAAGCACGCACCCGACGATAACCCCGATATTCGGTTTCGCGGTGTGGACGCGCTACCTACCGTGGATTTGTCGAACACGGGTTCGTAAAGGATGTTCATGACTATTGACCTGTCAGCCCTGGGCTGGGACGACGCCTACGCCGCGCTGTACTCCGGCCGGTTCGACCAGCCTGGCCAGCGCCCGGCGCGGGTCAGCCGGGTCGACCGGGGTGTCTGCACGGCGCTCGCGTCCGACGGTCCGCTGCGCGCGAGCCTGTCGGGCGGCCTGCTGGCGCGCGGCGCCGCCGACCCCGAGTCGCTGCCGTGCGCGGGGGACTGGCTCGTCGTGCGCACGTGGCCGGACGGCCGGCTCACCGCCGAGGCGGTGCTGCCCAGGCGCACCGCGATCGTGCGGGCCGTCGCCGGTGAGGAGTCCTTCGGCCAGGTCCTGGCCGCCAACGTGGACGCCGTCGCCGTCGTCGAGCCGGTCGACCCGTCGCCGGACCTCGGCCGGATCGAGCGGCTCCTGGCGCTCGCCTGGGAGTCGGGGGCGCGGCCGGTGCTGGTCCTGACCAAATGTGACCTGGCGGCCGACCCGGAGGCCCTGGCCGGGCAGATGCCGGACGGCGTGGCGGTCCATGCCGTCAGCGCTCGCACCGGGATGGGTCTCGAGGCGTTGCGGCCGCTCGTGGCGTACGGGCGCACACTGGGCCTGCTCGGGCAGTCCGGTGCCGGCAAGTCCAGCCTGGTCAACGCCCTCGCCGGGGCGCAGGTCATGCAGACGCAGGCGTTGCGCGCCGACGGCCGGGGCCGGCACACCACCACATATCGGGCATTGATTCCGATGCCGGGCGGCGGGGCGGTCCTCGACACGCCCGGAGTGCGGCTCGTCGGCATGTTCGACACGGTCGCCGGGCTCGACCGGGCCTTCGCGGACGTGACGCACCTCGCGACGCTGTGCCGCTTCGACGACTGCCGGCACGGCGAGGAGCCCGGCTGCGCGGTCCGCGACGCGGTCGAGGACGGCGAGCTCAGCCCCCGCAGGTTCGCGAGTTGGCAGAAACTGCAGAAAGAGCAGAAGCTTGCATCGGTACGGCGGCTGAAACGCGAGAGCCGCGACCGGCGACGGCTGGCACGCCCGTAGCGGAGGTTCCCCCGTTCGGGCGCGGAAAATTGTCATACCCCCTGGCTAGAGTTGTCGGCTGGCACCGAGACGGTGCCCGAACCGGACAAAATCGCTGCTGCCGGACTCTTTGCCGCTGCTGGCGGACATATTCACTGCCAAGGGGAAGCATGTCGGATCGTCTGATCATCCGTGGCGCTCGGGAGCACAACCTCCGCGACGTCAGTCTCGACCTGCCACGCGACGCGATGATCGTCTTCACCGGGCTGTCCGGCTCGGGCAAGTCGAGCCTCGCGTTCGACACGATCTTCGCCGAGGGGCAGCGGCGCTATGTCGAGTCGCTGTCGTCGTACGCGAGACAGTTCCTCGGCCAGATGGACAAGCCCGACGTGGACTTCATCGAGGGCCTGTCGCCGGCGGTCTCCATCGACCAGAAGTCGACCTCGCGCAACCCGCGCTCGACGGTCGGCACGATCACCGAGGTCTACGACTACCTGCGACTGCTGTATGCGCGCATCGGCGAGCCGCACTGCCCCGTCTGCGGCGAGCTGATCACGCGCCAGACGCCGCAGCAGATCGTCGACCGGGTCCTGGCGATGGAGGAGGGCACCCGCTTCCAGGTCCTCGCCCCGGTCGTGCGCGGGCGCAAGGGCGAATACCTTGACCTGTTCCAGGAGCTGCAGTCCAAGGGCTATGCCCGGGCCCGCATCGACGGCGTGGTGCACCCCCTCACCGAGCCGCCGAAGCTCAAGAAGCAGGAGAAGCACACCATCGAGGTGGTCGTCGACCGGCTCTCGGTGAAGGCCTCCTCCAAGCAGCGGCTCACCGACTCCGTCGAGACCGCGCTCAAGCTCGCCGCCGGCATCGTCATCCTCGAGTTCGTCGACCTGCCCGAGGGCGACGAGCACCGCGAGCGGCTCTTCTCCGAGCACCTCGCCTGCCCCAACGAGCACCCGCTGTCGATCGAGGACCTCGAGCCGCGGTCGTTCTCGTTCAACGCGCCGTATGGCGCCTGCCCCGACTGCACCGGCATCGGCACCAAGAAGGAGGTCGACCCGGAGCTGATCGTGCCCGACCCCGAGCAGACGCTGCGCGGCGGTGCGATCGCGCCCTGGGCCACCGGCCACACCCTGGAGTATTTCCTGCGCCTGCTGGAGGCCCTCGGCGCGGAGGAGGGCTTCAACCTGGACACCCCGTGGCGGGCGCTGTCCTCGCGCGCGCAGAAGTCGATCATGTATGGGTCGGACGACCAGGTCCACGTGCGCTACCGCAACAAGTACGGGCGCGAACGTTCCTACTACACCGGCTTCGAGGGCGTGGTGCAGTGGATCGAGCGCCGGCACGCCGACACGGAGAGCGACTGGTCCCGCGACAAGTACGAGGGCTACATGCGCGACGTGCCGTGCGGCACCTGCGGCGGCAGCCGGCTCAAGCCGGAGATCCTCGCGGTCACCATCGCCGGGCACAGCATCGCCGACATCTGCAACCTGTCCGTCGGTGACTGCGCCGAGCTGCTGGGCGCGATGACCCTCACCGACCGGCAGAAGCTCATCGCCGAGCGGGTCCTCAAGGAGATCAACGCCCGGCTGCGGTTCCTCGTCGACGTCGGCCTCGACTACCTGTCCCTCGACCGCGCCTCGGGCACCCTGTCCGGCGGCGAGGCGCAGCGCATCCGGCTCGCCACCCAGATCGGCTCCGGCCTCGTCGGCGTGCTCTACGTGCTCGACGAGCCCAGCATCGGCCTGCACCAGCGCGACAACCACCGGTTGATCGAGACCCTGACCAGGCTCAAGCGCCTCGGCAACACGCTGATCGTCGTCGAGCACGACGAGGACACGATCCGCACCGCCGACTGGATCGTCGACATCGGCCCCGGCGCCGGCGAGCACGGCGGCCGGGTCGTGCACAGCGGGCCCTACGAGGAGCTGGTGACCGCCGAGGAGTCGGTGACCGGCGCCTATCTCGCCGGGCGGCGCAGCATCCCGACGCCGCAGATCCGCCGCCCCCGGACGCCGGGCCGCGAGCTGGTCGTCGTCGGCGCCCGCGAGCACAACCTGCAGAACCTGACCGTCCCGTTCCCGCTCGGGCAGTTCGTCGCGGTGACCGGCGTGTCCGGCTCCGGCAAGTCGACCCTGGTCAACGACATCCTGCACGCGGTGCTCGCCAACGTCGTCAACGGCGCCCGCCTGGTGCCCGGGCGGCACACCCGCATCTCCGGGCTCGAGCAGGTGGACAAGGTCGTCGGCGTCGACCAGTCGCCGATCGGCCGCACCCCGCGGTCCAACCCCGCGACCTACACCGGCGTGTTCGACAACGTCCGGAAGCTGTTCGCCGAGACCACCGAGGCCAAGGTCCGCGGCTACGGCCCGGGTCGCTTCTCGTTCAACGTCAAGGGCGGCCGCTGCGAGGCGTGCGCCGGCGACGGCACGATCAAGATCGAGATGAACTTCCTGCCCGACGTGTACGTGCCCTGCGAGGTCTGCAAGGGTGCCCGGTACAACCGCGAGACCCTCGAGGTGCACTACAAGGGCCGCACGATCGCGGAGATCCTCGACATGCCGATCGAGGAGGCCGCGGGCTTCTTCGAGGCGATCCCGGCGATCCACCGGCACCTCAAGACGCTCAACGACGTCGGCCTGGGCTACGTGCGCCTCGGCCAGCCCGCCCCGACGCTGTCCGGCGGTGAGGCGCAGCGGGTCAAGCTGGCCTCGGAGCTGCAGAAGCGGTCCACCGGCCGCACCGTGTACGTGCTGGACGAGCCCACCACGGGGCTGCACTTCGAAGACATCCGCAAGCTGCTGATCGTGCTGCAGAGCCTGGTCGACAAGGGCAACACCGTCATCGTCATCGAGCACAACCTCGACGTCATCAAGTCCGCCGACTGGATCATCGACATGGGTCCGGAGGGCGGTCACAAGGGCGGCACGGTCGTCGCCGTCGGCACGCCGGAGGAGGTCGCGGACATCGCCGAGAGCCACACCGGCCAGTTCCTGCGGCCCGTCCTGGGGCTCAAGGGCAGCGCCGACGACGACACGCCGCGCGACACCACGGCCCGCGACCGGGCGGCCAAGGCCAACGGCGCCGGCGCGGGCACCGCCCGCCCCTCGTCGACCCGCAGGTCGACGGCGCCGCGGACCCGCTCGGCGGCCACCACGGTCGAGCCCGACGACCTGCCGGACGCCGACGAGCCGGCGCCGGCGCGCCGTCCCGCCAAGACCGCGGCGGCGAAGGCGGCGAAGGCGGCTCCGGCCAAGAGCGCGGCGGCCCGGGCCACGGCGGCGAAGGGTGCCGCCGGGGCGAAGGCCATCCCGGCGGCGGCGCCCGCGAAGCGCGCACCCGCGAAGAAGGCGGCGGCGAAGGGCTGACCTCCGGCGGCCGCACCGTCCGCGTCGGCTGCCGGGTGCGGACGGTGGTCGGCGGCCGCCCGCCGGG
Source organism: Dactylosporangium aurantiacum (assembly GCF_000716715.1). Classification (GTDB taxonomy): domain Bacteria; phylum Actinomycetota; class Actinomycetes; order Mycobacteriales; family Micromonosporaceae; genus Dactylosporangium; species Dactylosporangium aurantiacum. The sequence goes on from NZ_JNYJ01000012.1 coordinate 99,648, forward strand.
TGCCGTCCGGCGCGGCGGCCGGTGGGTGCCTGTCACGCGGTCGGCCTGCTCGGGTCGGCCGGTCTGCTCGGGTCGGCCGGTCTGCGCCCGCTGCGTGTGCTGCGCCGCCGGTCGCGCCCGCGCCGGGCTGGTCGTGCCTGCGCGGGGCGGCCGGTGGTCGCCGTGGGACCTTGGGGCGGTGAAGATCCCGCGCTGCTACGGTGGCCGCTGGCGAGGCCTGACCCCAGGAGGAAGACGTGCCAGTCGAGGACGTGTTCAACCCCTGCTCCGCCCGGCGGGCGCTGCTGCTGGGCGCCGGTGCCCTCGGTGTGGCGGTGCTGGCCGGCTGTGGCGACGACGAGCAGCCCCCGGCAGCCGCCGGCAGTCAGCCGGCGCCGTCGGCCCCGCCGAGCACGGCGGGCAACCCGTTCGACAACACCGCCCCCGCGGCGGGACCCAGCGACGCCGCCCCGCCGGCGGGTGCGCTCGTCGCGGTCAAGGAGGTCCCCGTGGGCGGCGGGGTGATCGCCAAGGACACCATCCTTGTGGTGCAGGCCAAGGCGGGGACGTTCAAGGCGTACCAGGCCGGCTGCCCGCACCAGGGTGTCCTGGTGGACCCTCCGTCGCCCGGCGCGACGACGATCATGTGCCCGGGCCACAACTCCCAGTTCAAGATCGCCGACGGGAGCCTGGCACGCGGTCCGGCGACGCGCGGGTTGAGCGCCGTGCCCGTAAAAGTGCAGGCGGGTTACGTGGTGGAGGCCTGAGCCCCTGCCGAAGGTCACGTGGAGGTAACGGATTATCAGAGTTTGTTGAGCATTGAACCGTACGCTCCATGATCTATGTATTTCCTGGCGTAGCCAGCAGGCCAACGACCTTGGAGGAGCCTATGAGTGACACGACTCGCCGTGCGGTGCTCGCCGGCGCGGCCGGTATCACGGCCGCGACGGTGCTCGCCGCCTGTGGAGACGACAGCGACGACAGCGGCGACAGCGGTTCGACCGGCAGCAACAGCACCGGCGGTGCCGCCGCGGGCGTCCTGGCGACCAAGGCCGACATCCCCGTCGGCGGCGGCAAGATCTTCAAGGACGGCGGCGGTGTTGTCGTCACTCAGCCCGAAGCCGGTCAGTTCAAGGCGTTCAGCTCGATCTGCACGCACCAGTCGTGCGTCGTCTCCGACGTCGCCGCCGGCGGGATCAACTGCAAGTGCCACGGCAGCGTGTTCTCCGCCGCCGACGGCTCGGTGAAGAACGGGCCGGCCACCAAGCCGCTGGCCGAGAAGGCGCTGAAGATCGACGGGGACAACATCTCCCTGGCGTAGTGCCCGGTGCCGGCACGGCACCGCAGACCGGGACGGGGACGGCCGAGAGGGGGCGGCCGGCCCCGTTTCTGTCGTACCCCCCGGATACGCTCGAAGCGTGCCAGATCCGTCCACGTATCGACCGGCGCCGGGGACCATTCCCGACACGCCGGGGGTCTACCGGTTCCGCGATCCGTCGGGCCGCGTCATCTACGTGGGCAAGGCGAAAAGCCTCCGGCAGCGGCTCAACTCCTACTTCGCCGACGTGTGGACGCTGCACGCCCGCACGCAGCAGATGGTCACCACGGCCGCGAAGGTCGACTGGGTCACCGTCGGCACCGAGGTCGAGGCGCTGCAGCTCGAATACAACTGGATCAAGGAGTATGACCCGCGGTTCAACGTCCGTTACCGCGACGACAAGAGCTACCCGTATCTGGCGGTGACGCTCGACGAGGCATATCCGCGCCTGCAGGTGATGCGCGGCGCCAAGCGCAAGGGCGTGCGCTACTTCGGCCCCTATGCGCACGCCTGGGCGATCCGCGAGACCCTCGACCTGCTGCTGCGGGTGTTCCCCGCGCGGACCTGCTCGTCCGGCGTGTTCAAGCGGGCCGGCCAGATCGGCCGCCCCTGCCTGCTGGGCTATATCGGCAAGTGCTCCGCGCCGTGCGTCGACCGGGTCAGCGAGGAGGAGCACCGCCGCATCGTCGAGGACTTCTGCGACTTCATGGCCGGCAAGACCGACACCATGGTCAAGCGGCTGGAGCGGGAGATGTATGCGGCGTCCGACGAGCTCGACTTCGAGCGCGCCGCCCGCATCCGCGACGACCTCGGCGCGCTGCGCCGGGCGGTGGAGAAGCAGGCGGTCGTCCTCGGCGACGGCACCGACGCCGACGTGGTCGCGTTCGCCGACGACCCCCTGGAGGCGGCGGTCCAGGTGTTCCACGTGCGGGGCGGCCGGGTCCGCGGCCAGCGCGGCTGGGTCGTGGAGAAGACCGAGGACCTCAGCGCCGGCGACCTCGTCCACCACTTCTGCAGCCAGATCTACGGCGCGGAGGCCGGCACCGACCCCGCCGACCTGCCCAAGGAGCTGCTCGTCCCCGAGCTGCCCGCCGACGTCGACGCGCTCGCCGACTGGCTGAGCAAGCTGCGCGGCAGCCGGGTGGCGATCCGCGTGCCGCAGCGCGGCGACAAGAAGACCCTCGCCGAGACCGTCGCCCGCAACGCCGAGCAGGCCCTCCAGCAGCACAAGCTGCGCCGCGCCGGCGACCTCAGCACCCGCAGCAAGGCCCTGGAGGAGATCGCCGAGGCGCTCGGCATGCAGACCGCGCCGCTGCGCATCGAGTGCTATGACGTCTCCCAGATCCAGGGCACCGACGTCGTGGCCAGCATGGTCGTCTTCGAGGACGGCCTGTCCCGCAAGAGTGAATACCGTCGCTTCGCGGTCAACGGCGCCACCGACGACGTGTCCGCGCTGTCGGAGGTGCTGCGCCGCCGGTTCGCCCGCTATCTCGACGCGAAGGTCGAGATCGACGAGCTCGCCACCGGCGATCCGGCCGACGACATCGACCCGTCCCGCCCCGGCATCGACCCCACCACCGGCCGGCCCCGCAAGTTCGCGTACCCGCCCCAGCTCGTCATCGTCGACGGCGGCCAGCCCCAGGTCAACGCCGCCGCCCAGGTCCTGCTCGACCTCGGCATCGACGACATCACCATCTGCGGCCTCGCCAAGCGCCTGGAAGAGGTGTGGCTGCCCGACGACGAGTTCCCGGTGATCCTGCCCCGCGCCTCCGAGGGCCTCTATCTGCTGCAGCGCGCCCGCGACGAGGCCCACCGGTTCGCCATCACGTACCACCGCCAGAAGCGCTCCAAGCGCATGACCGCCTCCACGCTGGACAACGTGCCGGGCCTCGGCGAGATCCGCCGCAAGGCGCTGCTGCGCCACTTCGGCTCGCTCAAGCGGCTGAAGGCGGCGACCGTCGAGGAGATCGCCGAGGTCCCGGGCATCGGCCGCCGCACCGCCGACGCGATCCTGACCGCCCTCAACGGCCCGCCCGCCACGCCGCCGCCCTCCGCGTCGGCGCCCGCACCGGCGACCGCATCGACCTCGGCGTCGGGGCCCGCATCGGCGCCCGCCACGCCGCCGGCCGCGGAGGCTCCGATCGCCCCGGCTCCCGGCGAAGTGTCGCAGGCAGAGGCGCCGCAGGCCGGGATGCTTGTCGAGACTTCATCGGCTACGGCGTCGCTCGGTGCCGCAACTCCGGTGACTGAGGTGCCGGAGGCCGCGGACCACGACGACCACGAAGACCCGGCATCGTCCGAGCGGGTCGCCGAGCATGTGTTCAAGGTGCCGTCGGCGCGCAAGGAGGACCTCTACGACGCTTCGGCCGCAGTGATCGAGTTGCTGACCGAGGATGCCGGGGACAGCGAGCCGCTGCCGGGTCGCGGCGAGCCCGGCGGTGCCTGAGGCGGGTGCGAGCGACCCGGAAAAGGTACAAACCGACCGAGCGGCCGGGGTGAGGGGCGGCACGACATAAACTCGTCGGCGTGGTGAGCGAAGAAGCGCCGGCAGCGCCCGACCGCACGGAGACCGACCTGGTCATCGTGACGGGGGTGTCCGGTGGTGGGCGTAGCACGGTCGCCCGGGCGCTGGAGAACGTCGGGTATTACGTCGTGGACAACCTGCCGCAGGCGTTGTTGCTCGACATGGCGGAGCTGGCATTCGCGGCGAGGGGCGCGGCGCGGCGGACGGCGATGGTGCTCGACGTGCGCAGTCACGCGTTCTCCACCGACCTGCCCGGCGCGGTGAAGTCGTTGCGGGAGCGCGGGTTCAACCCGCGGATGGTGTTCGTCGACGCCGACGACGAGGTGCTGATCCGGCGGTTCGAGAGCGTGCGCCGCTCGCACCCGCTGCAGGGCGGCGGCCGGCTCTCCGACGGCATCGCCGCGGAGCGCAAGCTGCTGCAGGAGGCCCGTGAGCAGGCCGACGTGCTCATCGACACCAGCCACCTCAACGTCAACCAGCTCCGCGGGCGCATCGAGGAGATGTTCGGCGAGGAGGACACGACCCAGATCAGGGTCACGGTGCTGTCGTTCGGGTTCAAGTACGGCCTGCCGCCCGACGCCGACTTCGTCCTCGACGCGAGGTTCCTGCCGAACCCGTACTGGGTGCCCGAGCTGCGGGAGCACACCGGCCGGGAGACCGACGTCAGCCGGTACGTGCTGGGTCAGCGCGGCGCGGTGACGTTCGTGGAGACGTACGCCCGGCTGATCAACGCCACGGCGCCCGGGTTCGAGCGGGAGGGCAAGCGGTACCTGACGATCGCGGTGGGCTGCACCGGTGGCAAGCACCGCAGCGTCGCGATCGCCGAGGAGCTGGCCCGGCGGCTCCGGGAGATGCGGCTCGCCGCCGCGCCGCAGCACCGCGATCTGGGGCGCGAATGAGCGTTGCGCGGCGCCGCGAGAACGGCGCGGCAAACGACCACGGCACGGTTACCGGCGCCAGCGCGGCCGCCCTCCACAGCGGACCCAACGGCACCGGCGCGCCGGACGGCAGCAAAGCCCCGGCCGGCGGCAAAGCCCCGGACGGCCGCAAAGCCCTCGACGGCGGCAATGCGCCGGACGGGAGCAGTGCGCCGCGGAGCGACCGTGCCCGGCGTCCCGTGCGGGTCGTCGCGTTCGGTGGGGGGCACGGGCTCTCCGCCTCCCTGCGCGCCCTGCGTCTCATCCACCGCGACACGCCCCTCGACATCACCGCCGTGGTCACCGTCGCCGACGACGGCGGCTCCAGCGGCCGGCTGCGCGCCACCCGCGACATCCTGCCGCCCGGCGACCTGCGCCAGGCCCTCGCCGCGCTCGCCGACGAGGAGGCGATCGCCGAGGTGTTCCAGCACCGGTTCACCGGCAGCGACGACCTCGCCGGGCATCCGGTCGGCAACCTCGTGCTGTGCGCGCTGATGGAGCTGGCCGGCGACCCGGTCGCCGCGCTGGACCAGGCGGCGGAGATGCTGCGCTGCGACGGCCGGGTGCTGCCCATGTCGCGGCAGCCGCTGCACATCGAGGCGGACCTGTCCGAGGGTGGCGAGTCCGTCACGGTGCGCGGTCAGCACGCCGTCGCGGTCACGTCGAAGACGATCGACCGGGTGCGGCTGGTGCCGGTGGCGCCCGAGGCCTGCGCCGAGGCGGTGCGGGCGACCCGGGACGCGGACTGGCTGCTGTTCGGGCCGGGGTCGTGGTTCACCAGCGTGATCCCGCACCTGCTGGTGCCGGAACTGGCCGCAGCGATCTCCATGACTGCGGCGAAGCGCCTGGTCACGCTGAATCTCGCGGCCGACAGCGAAACGGCTGGATTGACCCTGCCGGAACACCTGGCCGCCCTGCGTCGTTACCTACCCGGGTTACACGTCGATGTAGTTCTTGCGGACGGGAAAGCCGTAGGCGACCCCGAACCGGTCCATCGTGCGGCAGAATCGCTGGGTGCCCGTCTGGTGCTCGCGCCGGTGGCCGTCGCGGACGGGGCACCGCTGCACGACCCGCACGCGCTGGCCACAGCCCTGGAACCACTGCTGAGCAGCACCACCGACAGTTCGATTGAGCCCCGCGAGGTGACGACAGAATGGCGATGACCGCTGCGGTCAAGGACGAGCTGAGCAGGGTGGACGTAGCCAAACCCTGCTGCCGGCGCGCCGAGATGGCCGCGCTGCTCCGCTTCGCTGGCGGGTTGCACATCGTCTCCGGCCGGGTGGTCGTCGAGGCCGAGCTGGACACCAACGCGGCGGCCCGCCGGCTGCGCCGTGAGGTCTCCGAGGTGTACGGGTACCAGAGCGAGATCCACGTGCTCGCCTCCGGAGGGCTGCGCAAGGCCAGCCACTTCATCGTGCGGGTGGTCAAGGACGGCGAGGCGCTCGCCCGGCAGACCGGCCTGCTCGACGTGCGCGGCCGGCCCGTGCGCGGGCTCCCGCCGCACGTCGTGTCGGCCAACATGTGCTGCGCCGTCGCGGCGTGGCGCGGCGCGTTCCTGGCGCACGGCTCGCTGACCGAGCCGGGCCGCAGCTGCGCGCTGGAGATCACCTGCCCCGGCCCCGAGGCCGCGCTGGCCCTCGTCGGCGCCGCCCGGCGCATCGGCATCACCGCCAAGGCCCGCGAGGTGCGCGGCGTCGACCGGGTCGTGGTCAAGGACGGCGACGCGATCGCCGCGCTGCTCACCCGCATCGGCGCCCACCAGAGCGTCCTCACCTGGGAGGAGCGCCGGGTGCGCCGCGAGGTCCGGGCCACCGCCAACCGGCTCGCCAACTTCGACGACGCCAACCTGCGCCGCTCCGCCCGCGCCGCGGTCGCCGCCGCCGCCCGGGTCGCCCGCGCGATGGAGATCCTCGCCGACAACGCCCCCGAGCACCTGTTCAGCGCCGGTACGCTGCGGCTGGAGCACCGGCAGGCGTCGCTGGAGGAGCTCGGCGCCCTCGCCGACCCGCCGCTCACCAAGGACGCGATCGCCGGGCGTATAAGGCGTCTGCTCGCCCTGGCCGACAAGCGCGCCCGCGACCTCGGCATCCCCGACACGGAGTCCGCCGTCACCCCGGAGATGCTGGTCAGCTGACGTCCCGGCGGAGCACCTGGGGCCCCTGGGGCGGGTGGGGACAGCGAAACGACGCTGTGTGCTCAGACACCCCCGCGCGAGTTCGATGCCGTCCAGGCGATAGGGTTTTCCTGTTCGGCGACGAAGCCGTCCGTACGCCGCTCACGCGGCCGCTCCCCGCTCATGGGCCTCACCGATCAGGCCCCCGACCGGGCGAGCCATGATCACTCACGGGCGACCGGCATGGGCAACGGCCGGCCGCGACGAGGCGAGGAGATGTGTCGAAGTGACCATCCGGGTTGGCATCAACGGCTTCGGCCGCATCGGCCGCAACTTCTTCCGTGCGGCGCTGGCCAAGGGCGCTGACATCGAGGTTGTGGGCGTCAATGACCTCACCGACAACGCGACGCTGGCGCACCTGCTCAAGTACGACAGCATCCTGGGCCGCCTGCCCTACGAGGTGAAGGCGACCTCTGACGAGATCACGGTCAACGGCAAGACCTTCAAGGCGCTCGCCGAGCGCGACCCGTCGAAGCTGCCGTGGGGCGACCTGGGCGCCGACGTCGTCATCGAGTCGACCGGCATCTTCACCGACGCGGAGAAGGCCAAGGTCCACGTCGGCGCGGGCGCCAAGAAGGTCATCATCTCGGCGCCGGCCAAGGGCGAGGACTTCACCGTCGTCCTGGGCGTCAACGAGGACAAGTACGACGCGGCGAACCACACGATCATCTCCAACGCGTCGTGCACCACGAACTGCCTCGCGCCGATGGCCAAGGTCATCAACGACACGTTCGGCATCGAGCGTGGCCTCATGACCACGATCCACGCGTACACGCAGGACCAGAACCTGCAGGACGGCCCGCACAAGGACCTGCGTCGCGCCCGGGCCGCCGCGCTCAACATCGTGCCGACCTCGACCGGTGCGGCCAAGGCCATCGGCCTGGTGCTGCCGGAGCTCAAGGGCAAGCTCGACGGCTACGCGCTGCGCGTGCCGATCCCGACCGGCTCGGCCACCGACCTCACCGTCACCGTCGGCCGCGAGACCACGGTCGACGAGGTCAACGCCGCGGTCAAGGCCGCCGCCGAGGGCCCGCTCAAGGGCATCCTGACCTACACCGAGGACCCGATCGTCTCCAGCGACATCGTGACCGACCCGGCGTCGTGCATCTTCGACGCGGGCCTCACCAAGGTCATCGGCAACCAGGTGAAGGTCGTCGGCTGGTACGACAACGAGTGGGGCTACAGCAACCGCCTCGTCGACCTCGTCACGCTGGTCGGCACCGGCCTGTGAAGACGCTCGACGACCTCCTGAGCGAGGGCGTCGCGGGTCGGCGCGTGCTGCTGCGCGCCGACCTGAACGTCCCGCTCGACGGGGAGAAGATCACCGACGACGGGCGCATCCGGGCGGTCCTGCCGACGCTCAACGCGTTGCGTGAGGCCGGCGCGCGGGTGACCGTCGTGTCGCACCTGGGCCGCCCCAAGGGCGAGCCCGACCCGAAGTACACGCTGCGGCCGGTCGCCGGCCGGCTCGGCGAGCTGCTGGGCAAGCCGGTCGCGTTCGCCACCGACACGGTGGGGGAGTCGGCCCAGGCGGCCGTCTCCGGCCTCGGCGACGGCGACGTGGCCCTGCTGGAGAACCTGCGCTTCAACAAGGGTGAGACCAGCAAGGACGAGGCCGAGCGGGGCGCGTTCGCCGCGCAGCTGGCCGCGTTCGCCGACGTCTACGTCGATGACGCGTTCGGTGCGGTGCACCGCAAGCACGCCAGCGTCTTCGACGTCGCGGCGCTGCTCCCGCGGTACACCGGCGGCCTGGTCCAGCGCGAGCTGGACGTGCTGTCCAAGCTCACCGGCGACCCCGAGCGGCCGTATGTCGTGATCCTCGGCGGCTCGAAGGTCTCCGACAAGCTCGCCGTGATCGAGGCGCTGCTGCCGAAGGTCGACAGGCTGCTCATCGGTGGCGGCATGTGCTTCACCTTCCTCAAGGCGCAGGGCCACGAGGTCGGCAAGAGCCTGCTGCAGGACGAGATGGTCGCCACCTGCGCCGACCTGCTCGCCCGGGGCGGCGACAAGATCGTGCTGCCGGTCGACGTGGTGACCGCGGACAAGTTCGCCGCCGACGCGAAGACCCAGGTCGTCGCGGCCGGCGCGATCCCCGCCGACGAGCTGGGCCTGGACATCGGCCCGGAGTCGGTGGCGCTGTTCGCGCAGGCCGTCGAGTCGGCGAAGACCGTGTTCTGGAACGGGCCGATGGGCGTGTTCGAGCTGGCGCCGTTCGCGGCCGGCACGCGTGGTGTCGCCGAGGCGATCACCAAGATCGACGGTTTCAGCGTGGTCGGCGGCGGCGACTCGGCCGCGGCCGTGCGCGCGCTCGGCATCCCCGAGGACGGGTTCAGCCACATCTCGACCGGTGGTGGCGCGTCCCTGGAGTACCTCGAGGGCAAGGCGCTGCCCGGCATCACGGCACTGGAGGGCTGAGCGATGGCGGAGGCAACCGGACGCAGGCCGCTCATGGCCGGCAACTGGAAGATGAACCTCAACCACCTCGAGGCCATCGCCCTGGTGCAGAAGCTGGCGTTCAGCCTGAACGAGCAGCAGCTCAACGACGTTGAGGTGGTCGTGCTGCCGCCGTTCGTCGACATCCGCAGCGTGCAGACGCTGGTCGACGGCGACAAGCTGCTCATCGGCTACGGCGCGCAGGACCTGTCGCAGCACTCCTCCGGCGCGTACACGGGTGAGATCTCCGGCGCGATGCTGGCGAAGCTCGGCTGCCAGTACGTCGTCGTCGGGCACTCGGAGCGCCGCCAGTACCACGGCGAGGACGACGCGCTCGTCAACGCCAAGGTGAAGGCGGCCCTGGCCAACGGCATCGCCCCGATCCTGTGCGTCGGGGAGGGCCTGGCGGTCCGGGAGGCCGGCGAGCACGTGGGCTACACGCTCGCGCAGCTCGACGCCGCGCTGGAGAAGATCAAGACCGACGAGGTCGAGAAGATCGTCGTGGCGTACGAGCCGGTGTGGGCCATCGGGACCGGCAAGGTCGCGACCCCGCAGGACGCGCAGGAGGTCATCGGCGCGATCCGGACCCGCCTCGCGGAGAAGTACACGGGCGGCACCGCCGACCGTGTGCGCATCCTGTACGGCGGCTCGGTCAAGCACGACAACGTCGCCTCGATCATCGAGCAGTCCGACATCGACGGTGCGCTCGTCGGCGGCGCCAGCATCGACGCGGAGGGCTTCGTCCGCATCTGCCGCCTCGGCAAGTAACTGCTTCAAGACACAGCGTCGCGCGGTCCGGTTCCGGGCCGCGCGACGCTGTTTTGTATCCCACCCCAGGTTCCGCCCGCCATGAACGCCGCCTAAAGTGGCCTGGTCCGCAGCCCCGACACCGGGTTGCGGGCGCGCCCACGCACCAGCGAGGGCACGCACCCGCGCAGGTCGCGGGGCAACCAGCCAGGGCCGCCCGCCACGAACGGGCCGACCATGACGAGTGGGGAACGAGCATGCTCGCACAGCGTTTCGTTGCGTCGTTGGCCGGCCTGACGCTGCTCGCGACGGCGGCGGCCTGCAGCGACGCCGGCGCCGAGAACCAGCCGCAGCCGCCGCGGACCGGCGGGACGCTCCGCGTCGTCGTGAGCGCCAAGCCGGCCCACCTGGACCCGCAGCGCATCGCCACCGCGACCGAGGCCAACGTCAGCCGCCTCACCACCCGGACGCTCACCACGTTCCGCTCCGAGCCCGGCGCCGCCGCCAGCGAGATCGTCGGTGACCTGGCCACCGACGCCGGCCGGCCCAGCGAGGGCAACCGGGTCTGGGACTTCCAGCTCAAGGACGACATCCGCTGGGAGGACGGCTCCCCGATCACCTGCGCCGACGTCAAGTACGGCGTGGAGCGCAGCTTCTCCAGCCTGTTCTCGGTCGCCCAGCCGTACGCGAAGACGTACCTCGCCGGCACCGACAACTACGCGGGCCCGTTCGTGGGCGGCAACAACAACGGCAAGGGCCTGCAGTCGGTGCAGTGCGTCGACAACCGCAACATCAAGTTCACGCTGTCCCAGCCGGTCGGCGACTTCGGCTACACGGCGGCCATGTCCGTGTTCGCGCCGGTGCTCGCCAAGCAGGACACCAAGGGCGAGTACGACAAGAAGCCGTTCTCCAACGGGCCGTACAAGCTGCAGGAGAACACCGACCAGCAGCTCGTCTACGTCCGCAACCAGTACTGGGACCGCAAGACCGACAGCGTGCGCAAGGCGTACCCCGACAAGATCGTGATCGAGGCGAACGGCGACCTGCCGACCGTCACCTCGAACCTGCTGCAGAGCGAGGGCGACTGGGCCGACGCGATCGACCTGGACAAGAACGTCGCGCCGAACTTCGTCCAGCAGGTCGTGAACGACCCCGCCCTGTCCTCGCGGGCCGTGCAGGGCAGCTACGGCGGCATCCGGTACCTGTCGCTGAACACCAAGCGGATTCCCGAGCTGGACTGCCGGCGGGCCCTGGTCTTCGCCTTCAACAAGCGTAAGTTTCGCGCCGCGGCCGGCGGCTCCGTGTTCGGCGACTACGCCAACACGATGATCGCCCCGCAGCTGAAGGCCCACAAGGACTTCGACCTGTACGACAGCACCGCCAACGTCGAGGGCAAGCCGGACGTGGCGATGAAGCTGATGGACGACCAGCGCACCAAGGGCAAGCCCTGCGCCACGACGCTGACCCTGGCGATCCCGGAGCAGAAGGACATCCGGCGCCTGGCCACGACGATGGTCGAGACGTACCAGCAGATCGGCATCCAGATCAAGGTCAACGGCATCGATCCGGAGACGTACTTCGACGTCATCGGCAACCCGGCCAACACCAACGACCTGCTCTGGGCCGGCTGGATCCCCGACTGGGCCAACGGCTCGGCCGTCATCCCGCCGCTGTTCGACGGCCGCCTGATCCCGACCAAGGCCAACGCGACCAACAACCAGAACTACGCCCTGCTCAACGACCCCGAGATCAACAACGACATCACCGCGGCGCTCGAGGAGTCGGTGCCGGAGCGGCAGTACCTGCTCTGGGGCGAGCTCGACGAGAAGATCGCGAGCAAGGCCGTCGCCATCCCGATCATCTACATGAAGGCCCTGCGGATGTCCGGCACGAAGGTCCGGGGCGGGTTCATCCATCCGCAGTTCGGCCAGCCCGACCTGTGTGCCCTGGGGCTGGCCTAGTCCAGTAAGCTGGCGTCTGTTTTGCGATAGCTACTCCGCCCACCGAGAGGACGACCGCGCCATGACGGCGTTCGCCTACACCCTGATCGTGCTGCTCCTCATCACGAGCGTGCTGCTCACCATGCTCGTGCTGCTGCACCGCGGCAAGGGCGGTGGCCTGTCGAGCATGTTCGGCGGCGGCGTCTCGTCCAGCCTCGCCGGCTCGTCGGTCGCCGAGAAGAACCTCGACCGCTACACGCTGCTGGTCGGCATCATCTGGTTCGCCTGCATCGTGGGTCTTGGCCTCTGGCTGAAAATTGTCGAAAACGGTGGTGCCTGAGCACGCTCCGCGTTCTAGACTCATGCGCGCGGTCCGTTCAGCGGGCCGCGCGCAGGTGTTTTTCGCCCACACTCCTGCCTCCGCACGACGTCGCACCCCCCGACGAACAGGAGCGAGCAGCCGTGGCAGCTGGTAACGCCATCCGCGGGACCCGAGTCGGTGCCGGCCCCATGCGCTGGGCCGAGCGCGGTGACCAGGCCCCCCGCCGCAGGATCACCTACTGGTGCGCCAACGGGCACATGACCGAGCCCGCCTTCGCCGCCGAGATCACGCCCCCGGCCACCTGGGACTGCCCCCGGTGCGGCCTCCCCGCGGGCCAGGACGAGCAGGCCCCGCCGGAGCGCCCGCGCACCGAGCCGTACAAGACCCACCTGGCCTACGTGAAGGAACGCCGCTCCGCCGAGGACGGCGAGGCCATCCTGGCCGAGGCGCTCGCCCGCCTCCGCCAGCGTCGCGGCTAGCGCCTGCCGCGCGGACCCGCCCCGACCTGTTCGCCGACAGCGGACCGCAGACCGTAGCGACCCGGTGGATGCTGGGGTCAGGACCCCAGGGATCCACCGGGTCGCCGGCAGCGAGGGCCGCAGCGGGTGGGGCGCGGCCGCCGGCCGGCGCGGGGCAGGAGCACGGCGGCGGCACTCTCGCACGGGCGGTGGTGCACGTCGGCCCACCCGGAGCGCAGGGGTCATCCGGCCCCGGGGCCGCCGCGCCTGAGTGTTCTCCGCGCCTGGGTGTTCTCCGCGCCTGGGTGTCGGAGTGGCCCGCTCATCGTGCTGAGCAGGCGCGAGCCGGGCCGGCCGGATACGGTCGACGCGCCGACCCACAAGGAGTCGGCGCGTCGTGCCGGACCGCTACACGCCGCCGGGCAGGGCACCGGTGTCGACGAGCCACAGCGTCCGCGCCCGCCCGTGCACCCTCGCCGCCGGCAGCACCCCGGCAGCATCGGCAGCGCCGGGCGCACCCGACACGCTCGACAGTGCCTCGCGTACCGCGTCCGCCTTGCCCGCCCCCGACGCCAGCAGCCACACCTCGGCGGCCGTGTTCAGGGTCGGCACGGTCAGCGTGATCCGTACCGGCGGCGGCTTCGGGCTGTCGTGCACGTCCGCGACCGGCCGCGGGTCGGCGCCCACCGGGTGCCCCGGGAAGACGGACGCGACGTGCCCGTCCTCGCCGACACCGAGCAGCACCACGTCGAAGTGCGCGCCGGCGATCGCGGCCGCGTACGACGCCGCGGCGGCCGCCGCGTCCGAGCCGTGCGGGCCGTCGGAGGCGGGCATCGGCCGCACCCGCGCCGGGTCGACCGGCAGCGCCGCGAGGAAGGCGTCGCGGGCCTGGGTCTCGTTGCGGTCAGGGTCGCCGGACGGCAGGAACCGCTCGTCGCCCCACCAGAAGTCGACGCGGGACCAGTCGACGGCGTCGCGCGCCGGGTTGTCGCGGACCGCGGCGTAGATCTGCGCGGCGATGCGGCCGCCGGTGAGGACCACGGCCGCGACACCCCGCTCCGCCTGCGCGTCGGTGAGCCGGACGATCAGCCGGGCCGCGACGGCCTCGGCGAGCAGCTTCGGACCGTCGTGCACCACGACGGTGCGCGACGAGGGCTGGGGAGAGGTCATGAAGGGACGGGCTCCAGGGGAGTGGCTTCCGGACGCTCGGCGAGTGCCGGGTCCTTCCAGATGTGCACCCGCGGCGCCAGCCGCTCGTCGAGGTGCCGCCGGCCGGTCGCCGCGGCGAGGGCGGCGGCGTACGGCTGGTCCGGGTCGAGGCGGCGCAGCTCCTCGGCGAGCTCCTCGCCCAGCGGGCGGCGGCTCAGCGGCAGGATGCGGTCGGGCTGGCCGGTGCGCTGCAGGGTGGCGATGCCGGCGTTGAGGTCGCGGATCAGCTTCATGGTGCTGCCGTCGGCGAGCTCCATGTGCACCGCCTCCATGATCTTGCCCTGGCCGCTGCGGCGGGTCGGGTGGACGCCGAGCCGGGCCTCGAGCCAGCCGCCGAGCAGCGGCGCGGTCGGGTCGTTGTCGGGGGCGATGATCTCCACGGCCGTGACGCCGACGCGGTTGGCGTCGAAGGCGCCGGCGAGCAGCGTGCGCCACGGGGTGATCCGCGACCAGGACAGGTCGGTGTCGCCGGGCACGTAGTCGTCGGCGCGGATGCGCAGGTTGCCCACCGGGTCGGCGGCCTGGGCGCTGTCGGTGATGCGGCGGTCCGCGACGACGCCGAGCGGGTCGTACGCGATCCGCTCCGGCGGGGCGCACTGCCACCAGGTGACCACCGGCACGTCCGGCGCGAGCAGCGGCATGACGACCGACTCGGCGTGCAGCGCGAGCCGGCCCTGCATCCGCATGACGACCGCCTCGCAGGGGCCGAGCCGCCCGCCGACGACGATCTCCGCGTCGAGGCGGGACCGCTGCTGGGTGACGTCGGCGCGCACGATGATGAGCAGCCGGCACGGGTGCGCCGACGCGGCGATGGTCGCGGCCGCCTCGGCCTCCCGGACCTGCCGCTCGTCGACGACGGCGACGAGGGTGAGCGCGAGGCCGCTGGTGAGCCCGCCGGCGCTGCGACGCTCGTTGGCCAGGGCCTTCACGACCTCGATGCCGGTGGTGTCCCAAAGTCCGATCATGACCAGTTCCCCTTCAACGTCGACACGGGACCTAGGCCCGGCGCCAGGCGCGGCCCTCGCGGGCCAGCATCTCGTCAGCGGCTCGCGGACCCCATTCGCCCGCGCGGTACGGCTCGGGCGTCGAACCCGCCCACGCCTCCTCCAGCGGGTCGATCACGTTCCAGCTCGCCTCGACCTCGGCCGAGTCGGGGAACAGCGTCTTGTCGCCGACGAGGACGTCGAGGATCAGCCGCTCGTACGCCTCGGGGCTGGCGTCGGTGAACGCCTCGCCGTACTGGAAGTCCATCGCGATGTCGCGGACCTCCATCGTCGTGCCGGGCACCTTCGAGCCGAACTTCAGCATCACGCCCTCGTCGGGCTGCACCCGGATGACGAGCTGGTTGTGCCCGAGCATCTCCACGTCCGTCTGGTGGAACGGCAGGTGCGGCGCCTTCTTGAACGAGATCGCCAGCTCCGTGACCCGGCGCGGCATGCGCTTGCCGGCCCGCACGTAGAACGGCACCCCGGCCCAGCGGCGGTTCTGCACGCCGAGGCGGATCGCCACGTACGTCTCGGTCCTGGAGTTCGGCGGGACGTCCTTCTCCTCCAGGTAGCCGGCGACGCGCTCGCCCGCGACCCAGCCGGTGAGGTACTGGCCGCGCACCGTGTTGGTGAACACGTCGGTCGGCACGGTGATCGCGTTGAGCACCTTGAGCTTCTCGGTGCGGATCGCGGTCGCGTCGAACGCGGTCGGCTCCTCCATCGCGACGAGCGCGAGCAGCTGCAGCAGGTGGTTCTGCACGACGTCGCGGGCGGTGCCGACGGTGTCGTAGAACCCGGCGCGGGTGCCGATGCCGACGTCCTCGGCCATCGTGATCTGCACCGAGTCGACGTAGTTGGAGTTCCACACCGGCTCGAACAGGTTGTTCGCGAAGCGCAGCGCCAGGATGTTCTGGACCGTCTCCTTGCCCAGGTAGTGGTCGATGCGGAACACGTCCTGCGCGGTGAACGCGTCGTCGACCAGGTCGTTGAGCTGCCGCGCGGTGGCCAGGTCGTAGCCGAACGGCTTCTCCACCACGACCCGCCGCCAGCCGCCGGACTTCGCGTTGTCGGACATGCCGGTGCGCTCGAGCTGCTTGAGCACGACCGGGAACGCCGACGGCGGGATCGACAGGTAGAACGCCGCGTTGCCGGGGATGCCGGCCTCGTCGTGCAGGTCGTTGAGGGTCTGCGCCAGGTGGTCGAACGCCGCGTCGTCCTCGAACGAGCCGGGCACGAACTTGATGTTGCCGGCGAGCCGGGCCCACACCTCCTCGCGCCACGCCGTGCGGGCCCCGTTCTGCGCGGCCTTGCGGGCGAGGTCCTCGAAGTCGCCGTCGCCCCAGTCGCGCCGGGCGAAGCCGAGCACCGCGAAGCTGGGCGGCAGCAGTCCCCGGTTGGCCAGGTCGTAGACCGCCGGGATGAGT
The DNA here is from genome assembly GCF_000716715.1 of Dactylosporangium aurantiacum. GTDB lineage: Bacteria > Actinomycetota > Actinomycetes > Mycobacteriales > Micromonosporaceae > Dactylosporangium > Dactylosporangium aurantiacum. The sequence continues at coordinate 116,078 of NZ_JNYJ01000012.1, forward strand.
TTCTTGCGGGCAAGGTCACCGGTGACGCCGAAGATGACCAGCGCGCACGGCTCGGGAATCCGAGGCAGTCGCCGGTCCTGCGGGTCCCGCAAGGGATTGGTCATCACACTCACCCTCCGAGGGCGGCCAACAGTTGGTCGATACCGGCTTTCCGGTCGGTCAGGTGCAGGTGGAGCAGCGGCAGTCCCCGGTCGAGCAGGGTCCGCCGGTCGTCGGCGGCCTCGGCGGCCTGCAGGTCGCCGAAGGTGTACGGGCGTCCGGGCACCGGCATGTCCACGGACACCGCACCGGTGATCTGGATGATCGACGCGGCGGCAGATGTACCCGCACCGACTCCGACGCCCGTAGCGGGCTGGACGGGTGCGCCGCCCCAGGCGAACGTCACGGCCCTGGCGACCCGGCCGGCCAGCCCGGTCCGCAGGGCGAGGGCCGCGGCGTCGGCGGTCCGGTCCAGGTGCGCGTGCACCACGAGGGTCCCGCCGGGCCGCACGGTCCGCGCGAACTCGTCCAGCACCCCGATCAGGGTCGTCGCGCCGGCGGCGCCGCGTGGCTCCGCGCGGCGGTGCACCTCGACGGCACCGTCGACGAACGCGGGCACCTCCGGCGGCAGCCCGACGTCCAGCACGCGCAGGATCCCTTCCTGCGATCCGGGCCCGGCCTGGCTCGCGGCGCCGTCGGCGGTCCAGGAGAAGCCGTTGAGCCCGGCGGCGGAGAATCCGGCCGGGGTGGCGTGACCGGCGGCAGCGGCGGACGGGGGCCCGGCCGCGTCGACGAGCCCAGCGATGGCGAGGGCCTGCTCCCAGGCGAGCAGCTGCGCGCCGAGCGGGCCGTTGACGGCGAGGTCGGGCGCGATGCCGCCGCCGGGCATGACCCCGGGGACGAGCGCCCCGCCGGTGGTCACGCTCAGCACGTCGGGGCCTTCGTGCCCCCAGCTGCTCGGCGTCTCCAGCACGACCGGCACGGCCCGCGAACCGGCGGCGGTGAGCAGCTCCGCCACCCACTCGCCGAGCCCGACGATGCCGCTGCCGTCGGGCGCGAGCGCGAGCTTGTCCCGCCCCGAAGCCACGGCGGCGGCCAGGGCCGCCCCGAGCGCGACCGCCGGATGCCCGAACCGCCCCGCGACGGATCCCGCGGACGCCTCGGACGCGGCAGACGCGGCAGCACCGCCGAAGCCGGTGGAGGCGCCCCCGGCAGCGGCAGCGGGGCCAGCACCAGGAGCGACAGCAGCGCCAGCGCCAGGAACACCGACAGCAGCGCCGGCAGCGGCGGCAGCACCAGGAGCGCCGGCAGCGGCGGGGGAGACGGCAGCGGGCGCGGCAGGCGCGACACCGCCCGAGCGGGCCGCCGGCAGGGCCGGGGTGAAGCCGGCCGACGGCAGCGCGAACCCGGCCGGCGCCGATCGCTGCCGTGGCGGCTCCGCCAGGGCGAACGCCTGCTCGACCAGGTCGCCGATGTCGGCGCCGGCCAGCCCGGCCGGCACCAGCGAGAACGCGGACAGCGCCCCCGGCTGGGCGAGGAACAGCTGCGCGCCCATCTCCAGGGCGGTCGTCGCCAGGGGCGAGCCGGGGACGGCGACGAAGACGAAGCGGCGGCCGAGGTCGTGGATGCCGTGGTGCTCGAACGCCTGCAGGTACGCCCGCCGGTGGCTGTCCGTCGCCAGCGGCGTCGACGTGGACGACGCCGAGGTGAGCACGACCACGGTGCGCTGCAGCCGGTCGGCCACGGCGGCCGCCACGCCGTGCGGGTCGGTGCCGGACAGGACGGTGAGCGGCACGCCGAGCGTGCGGGTGATCGCCTCGGCCGCGCGGGCCGAGGGGCCGCCGCCGGCGAGCACCACGCGGTCGAGGCCGACGGCTCGCAGCTCCGCCCGGAGCGCCGTGACCCGGGGCACCACGTCGTAGTCCGGGGACCACTCGGGCAGCTGGCCGGCGGTGGCGGTGCGGGCGTCGACCCCATCGGCGACGGCCGCGGCACCGAACACCGTGAGTCCGGCAGCCGCGGTGACGTCGTCGAGAAGATCAGGCACCCGCACCCTCCACAAGAACCAGCCTAGTGACTTGCGAGCCCTTACTTGGCGGCTTCCAGCGCGGTCCTCACCGTTTCGATCATCTCGTTGCCGCTGACGCTGAACTTCTCGACACCTTCGCGCTCCAGCACCTGCACGACGTCGTCGTAGTCGATGCCGATGGCGGCGAGGTCGTCCATGACCTGCTGCGCCTCCGCGTAGGAGCCGGTGATCGCGTCGAGGCGGACCTCGCCGTGGTCGGCGAACGCGTGGATGACCGACTCCGGCATGGTGTTGACCGTGCCGGGCGCCACGAGCTCCTCGACGTAGATCACGTCGCGGTACTCGGGGTTCTTCGTCGAGGTCGAGGCCCACAGCGGCCGCTGCGGCAGCGCGCCGGCGTCGGCGAGGGCCTGCCAGCGCTCGGACGAGAACAGCTCCTCGTACTTCTTGTACGCGAGCTTCGCGTTGGCGATCGCGGCCTTGCCCTTGAGCGCCTTCGCCTCGTCGGAGCCGATCTTGTCGAGCCGCTTGTCGTACTCGGTGTCGACGCGCGACACGAAGAACGACGCGACCGAGCCGATCTTGGACAGGTCGTGGCCGTTGGCCTTCGCCTGCTCGAGGCCGGCGAAGAACGCGTTCATGACGGCCTCGTAGCGCTCCAGGGAGAAGATCAGGGTCACGTTGACGCTGATGCCCTCGGCGAGCACGGCGGTGATCGCCGGCAGGCCCTCCTTGGTCGCGGGGATCTTGATGAACAGGTTGGGCCGGTCGACGAGCCACCACAGCGCCTTCGCCTCGGCGACGGTGCGGGCGGTGTCGGCGGCGAGGCCCGGGTCGACCTCGATGGAGACCCGGCCGTCGACGCCCTTGCTGGCGTCGGCGGCGGGCTGCATGACGTCGCAGGCCCAGCGCACGTCATACGTCATGAGCGTGCGCATCGCCTCGTTGACCTGCGCGTCGCGCAGGGCGAGGTCCTTGACCTGGTCGGCGTAGTCCTCGGCGGAGGACAGCGCCTTGGCGAAGATGGTGGGGTTGGTGGTGACGCCCACGACGTGCTGCTCACGGCGCAGCTTGTCGAGGCCGCCGCTGCTCAGCCGCTGCCGGGAGAGGTCGTCGAGCCAGACCGCCACACCCGCGGCGGAGAGCTCGGCCAGCCGATCGGAACTCATCGCAGTGCTCCTCTTATCCAGTTGCCGGTGCTCAGTTGCCGGTGGTGGTGCCGGTGATCTCGCCGACCTTCGCGAGCGAGGCGTGCGCGGCCGCGACGACCGTGTCGACGGTGAAGCCGAACTGCTCGAACAGCACTGTGTGCGGGGCGCTGGCACCGTAGTGCTCGATGCTCACGGCGGCACCGTGGTCGCCGAGGATGTGCTGCCAGGACATGGCGATGCCGGCCTCGACGGTGACCCGGGCCTTGACCCCGGTCGGCAGGACCCGCTGGCGGTACGCCAGGTCCTGCTCCATGAACCACTCCTGGCAGGGCATGGACACGACCCGGGTCGGGGTGCCCTCCTCCTCCAGGCGCCGCTGCGCGCCGACGGCCAGCTGCACCTCGGAGCCGGTCGCGATGATGATCACCTGCGGCTGCCCGTTGGAGGCGTCCTTGAGGATGTAGCCGCCCTTGGCGGTGCCTTCCGCCGGCGCGTACTCCGTGCGGTCCAGGATCGGCAGGTTCTGCCGGCTGAGGGCCAGGGCGACCGGGTGGTCGGTGACCTCCAGCGCCCGCCGCCACGCCCACGCGGTCTCGTTGGCGTCGGCCGGGCGGACCACGGCCAGGCCCGGGATGGCGCGCAGCGCGGTCAGGTGCTCGACCGGCTGGTGCGTCGGGCCGTCCTCGCCGAGGCCGATCGAGTCGTGCGTCCACACGTACACGACCGGCAGCTTCATGAGGGCGGCGAGGCGCACCGCGGGCCGCATGTAGTCGGAGAACACCAGGAACGTGCCGCCGTAGGGCCGGGTCGGGCCGTGCAGCTTGATGCCGTTGAGGATCGCGCCCATGCCGTGCTCGCGGATGCCGAAGTGCAGCGTGCGACCGTACTCGTTGCCGGGGAACGCCTTCGTGGCGAACTCCGAGGGCAGGAAGGACGGCTCGCCCTCCATCGTGGTGTTGTTGCTCTCGGCCAGGTCGGCGGAGCCGCCCCACAGCTCGGGCAGCACCCCGGCGAGGGCGCCGAGCACGTCGCCGGACGCCTTGCGGGTCGCGACGCCCTTCTCGCTGGCCGGGAACTCCGGCAGCGCCTTCTCCCAGCCGACCGGCAACTGGCCGGAGAAGAGCCGGTCCAGCAGCGCGGCCCGCTCGCCGGCGGTGGCCTTCCACGACTCGAAGCCCTTGTCCCACTCGGCGTGCAGCTCGCGGCCGCGCTCGATCGCGGCGCGGGTGTGCGCGAGGACCTCGTCGGACACCTCGAACGTCTGCTGCGCGTCGAACCCGAGGACCTGCTTGGTCGCGGCGACCTCGTCGGCGCCGAGCGCCGAACCGTGGATCTTGCCGGTGTTCTGCTTCTTCGGGGCGGGCCAGCCGATGATCGTGCGCAGCGCGATGAACGACGGCCGGCTCGTCTCGGCCTTCGCCGCCTGGATCGCGTCCCACAGCGCCTGGACGTCCTCGGAGTAGACGCCGTCGCCGGCGTCGTGGCCCGCGCGCCAGTCGACGGTCTGCACGTGGAAGCCATACGCCTCGTAGCGGGCGGCGACGTCCTCGCTCTTGGCGACCTTCGTGTCGTCCTCGATCGAGATCTCGTTGTCGTCGTAGATGACGACGAGGTTGCCGAGCTTCTGGTGACCGGCGATCGCGCTGGCCTCGTGGGTGATGCCTTCCTCGATGTCACCGTCGGAGCACAGCACGTAGACGTGGTGGTCGAACAGGCTCTCACCGGTGGGCGGCTCGGGGTCGAACAGGCCGCGCTCGCGGCGGGCCGCCATCGCCATGCCGACCGCGTTGCCGAGGCCCTGGCCGAGCGGGCCGGTGGTGGTCTCCACACCGGCGGTGTGCCCGTGCTCGGGGTGGCCCGGCGTGAGGGAGCCCCACTGCCGCAGCGACTTGAGGTCGTCCAGGCTCAGGCCATAGCCGGCCAGGTAGAGCTGGATGTAGAGGGTCAGGCTCGAGTGTCCACAGGAGAGCACGAAGCGGTCGCGGCCGATCCAGTTGGGGTCGGTCGGGTCGTGCCTCATGACCTTCTGGAACAGCAGGTAGGCCGCGGGTGCCAGGCTCATCGCCGTGCCGGGGTGGCCGTTGCCGGACTTCTCGACGGCGTCCATGGCGAGGACCCGGACCGTGTCGACGGCGCGCCGGTCGACGTCGGACCAGGAAAGCTCGGGACCCTTGACCTCTTCAGCGCTCACGGCTGTGCTGCTCCTGTCGAACGAGGGTTTGTCAGGGCTGTTCAGGTCGACCCTACCCACGAACGGGTAGCCCCACGCGCAGTCGACCATGTTTCGGACATCGGCGACACTGCCTGCGGCAACGGTAGTCGATGGCGGCATTGCCTCCCATGGCCGCGCGACTGCGCTGATGTGTGACGTCGGCAGCAAACCTTGATCGGTTCAGCCCTGCGCGAAACTTTTGTCCGCCGGGAGCAATGCCTGGTGGCCGGTGGACGGGTACAGGCCGCGCCCGGGACGTCTGTGCCGGGGTCCCGTCTGGCCTGCGTTGATCCTGTTCTAGGATGCGAGAGCCCGCCGGTCTCGGCGGGACCCTCGGCTCCGCCGTGTCCCTCCCGCGCCGTCACTCCGGCCGGGCCTGGACGGCATGCGGCGCTCAGGTGCGGCCGATGCCGGAAGGTGGCTCTCCAGACGTGACGCAGCTCGTCGACCGTGCGGCGGTCCCCCAGAGCACGGCGGCGGACGTTTCCGGGCCGGTCCGCCCGACCTCGGCGGCGGCACTGGCCAGGGCGCAGCAGGCGGCCGGCCGGGCCGGCGTCGGCGCGGTCGTCAAGGCCTACGTCTCGCTGACCAAGCCCCGCATCGTCGAGCTGCTGCTCATCACGACGGTGCCGGCGATGCTGCTGGCCGAGCGCGGCGTGCCGTCGCTGTGGCTGATCGCCGTGGTGCTGGTCGGCGGGTCCCTGGCGGCCGGCGCGGCCAACGCGCTCAACTGCTACATCGACCGCGACATCGACCCGCTGATGAAGCGCACCTCGCGGCGCCCTCTGGCCACGCACAGCATCACGCCCCGGGCGGTGCTGACCTTCGGCCTGATCCTGGCGGCGCTGTCCACGGTGCTGATGGCCACCTTCACCAACCTGCTCGCCACGCTGCTCACCGTCGGCGCGATCGCCTACTACGACCTCGTCTACACGCTGTGGCTGAAGCGCACCACCCCGCAGAACACGGTCTGGGGCGGCGCGTGCGGCGCGGCGCCGGTGCTCATCGGCTGGGCCGCCGTCACCGGCGGGCTGGCCTGGCCGGCGTGGGTGATGTTCGCCGTCGTCTTCCTGTGGCAGCCGCCGCACTTCTACGCCCTGGCGATCAAGTTCAAGGACGACTACGCCCGCGCCGGCATCCCGATGCTGCCGGTCGTGGCGAGCATGCGCCGCGTCGGGCTGGAGACGGTCGTCTACAGCTGGCTGACGGTGGCCGCCTCGGTGGCGCTGTGGCCGTTCGGCATGACCCCCGTCTACGGGGTCGTGGCGGTCGTCGTGGGCGCGATGCTGCTGCTGGAGGCGCACCGGCTCGACGGTCGGGCCCGCCGCGGCGAGCCGCTGAAGCCGATGCGGCTGTTCCACTGGTCGGTCACGTACCTCACGCTGCTGTGCGTGGCGATCGGCGTGGACGTCTTCATCCAGTAGGTTCGGTCGCACGCCTGCCGCAGCGTCCCCCGCAGGCGTGACACGGCCTCCGCGAAATGCGGATCTAAGCGGGACTTAACCCGGAAACGCCCGAATTTTTGGCACACCGCGCGCCGGTATGCGCCACGTGATGCACGTCTCTTATTCCGGTCACCGATAGTGCGCCCGAATATCACGTTTTAGCGGGTTCTGTCCGGGCAAAACGAACGTGCGGTGAACTAAACCTGTCAGTAACTACGATCACAACAGGGCGCTGGTTCACCCCCGGGACGCGGGTTACCCCTTTAGTGTGGCCGTCATGGCAGATGGTTCCGATACGACGATGACCCTGAGCCGCCCGGTGCCGGGCAGCCTGATCTCCGGCATCAAGTCCTTCGCGGAGGACCACGGCGGCGCCAAGGCAGTCATCGAGTATGTCGGCCGGCGCGGTGCCCGCATCGTGCTCGTCGGAGAGGACGGCGTCTGGGGCGACCAGATGGCCGAAGGCACCGACATCGCACGCTCCGCCTGCGTGCAGGCCGGTGTCACGATCGAAAACGGCTGGGAGCGCGAGCTGCTCGAGCAGATGCGGCCCAGCAACGACCTCTGGCGCTCGATGGGGCGGCGTGTCCTTTCCCGCTGAGGTCGGTATCTTCGCTGCGTGATCAATGAACAGTCATATTCCGCGACCCGGGCCGGTGCCCGGGTCGCTCTCGTTACCTGCGCCGAGCTGCCGGACCTCGACGCCGACGACCAGAGCCTGATCCCGGCACTGGCCGCCGCCGGGGTCACCGCCGTCCCCGCCGTCTGGGACGACCCGACCGTGGACTGGCCCGCGTTCGACCTCGCCGTCGTGCGCAACACCTGGGACTACCCGAGGCGCCGCGCCGAGTTCACCGCCTGGGCGGCGTCGGTGCCACACCTGGCCAACGCCGCCGACGTGATCGCCTGGAACACCGACAAGCGCTACCTGCGCGAGCTCGAGCGGGCCGGGATCCCGATCGTCCCCACCACCTGGCTGGACCCCGGCGACCCGACGGACGTGCTGGACACCCTCGACGCCGCGGAGATCGTGGTGAAGCCGGCGGTCAGCGTCGGCAGCGTCGACACCGGCCGTTACCGGCTGCCGGAGCAGGCCGGCCTCGCCGCCGCGCACGTCGCGCGGCTGCAGGAGGGCGGGCGGACCGTCATGGTCCAGCCGTACCTCGCCGACGTCGACACCGACGGCGAGACCGCCCTGCTGTTCATCGGCGGCGGGTACAGCCACGCGATCCGCAAGGGACCGATCCTCACCGGGCCCGACGTCGGCGTCGAGACGCTGTACCAGGAGGAGTCCATCACGCCCAGGACGCCGTCGCCGGCCGAGCACGACCTGGCCGCCCGGGTCCTCGCCGCGCTGCCCTTCGACCCGGCGTCGCTGCTCTACGCGCGCGTCGACCTGCTGCCGACGCCCTCCGGCGACCCGGTCGTCATCGAGGTCGAGCTGACCGAGCCGTCGCTGTTCCTGACCACCGCCGACGGCGCCCCCCAGCGCCTCGCCGCGGCGGTCGTCGCGGCCGTCGACCACGCGGCCCGCCCGTGAACATCTTCGAGGCGGTCCTGCTCGGTGCGGTCGAGGGGCTGACCGAGTTCCTGCCGATCTCCAGCACCGGCCACCTCACGATCCTCGAGAAGCTGCTCGGATACTCGATCGACGACCCCGACATCACCGCCTTCACCGCGATCATCCAGACCGGCGCGGTCCTCGCCACCGCGTTCTACCTGCGCCACGACATCGCCAGAATCGTCCCGGCGTTCTTCCGCGGGCTGTTCGACAAGGGCCGCCGCGACAACGCCGACTACCGGTTCGCCTGGTCGGTGATCCTCGGCTCGATCCCGGTCGCGATCATCGGCCTGCTGTTCAAGGACCAGATCGAGACCACGCTGCGCAGCCTGTGGTTCGTCGGCGGGGCGCTCATCGCCTTCTCCGGGGTCATGTGGTTCGCCGACCGGGCCGCCACCCAGCAGCGCCACGAGGCCGACGTGACGTGGAAGGACACGCTCGTCATCGGCACCGCGCAGGCCCTCGCCCTGATCCCCGGCATCTCCCGCTCGGGCGCCACCATGTCGGCGGGCCTGCTGCGCGACTTCGACCGGGTCACGGTCACCAGGCTGTCGTTCTTCCTGTCGATCCCGGCGCTGTTCGCCGCCGGCGTCCTGCAGATCGCCGACGAGCACGAGAACATCGCCACCGGCGTCGGCTGGCCCGCCACGATCGTCGCGACCCTGGTCAGCGGCGTCGTCGGCTACACCGCCGTCGCCTGGCTGCTGAAGTTCGTCGCGCGGCACACGTACACCGTCTTCATCGTGTACCGGGTGGCGCTCGGCACGCTCGTGCTGGTCCTCGTCGGCACCGGCACGATCGAGGCGACCTAAGATCCCGGCCCGGGCCGCCGATGAACCCCATGTGAAGCGGCGGCTCGGCGCGGCCCTCGTCCTGGCCTCGGCTCTGCTCAGCGGCGTGGCCGGGTGCGGCGCGCTGCCCGGCCTCGGCGGCGGCCCGGACGGCTCGGGCGCCAAGAAGGACGGCAAGGTGCTCGACCTGCCGGAGCGCACCGTGTACTCCAAGGGCGACGCCGTCGACCCGTCCGCGGGCCTGACCACCGGCGCCCCGGTCCGCGGCCCCCTCGCGTCGATCTCGCCGCTGCCGAAGGTCAGCCGCGCCTACCCCACCCCGAGCCTCAGCCCGACCGAGTGCACCGGCGTCGTGCGCCCCGGCGTCGTCAACGGCGCCGAGGTGGTCCCGGGCACCACGTCGGCGACCGTCAGCTGGTGGAACGTCGGCGATCCCAGCCTCGTGGAGTACCAGCTGACCTGGATGTCGCAGGAGCTGCTCATCGGACCCCAGCCGGGCTGGACCTGGCAGTCGGTGCCGCCCGGGAAGGGCTGCACCCGGGTCACCACGACGGTCACCGGCCTGATCTCGCAGACCCCGTACGTGTTCGTCGTGCACGCGGTGCTGAAGAAGTACGAGTCGCTGCCGCCGACGGCGCCCGAGGTGGCCCGCTCCGAGGCGGTCATGATGCTCTGACGCCGGCTTCGCTACGGTGGTCGGGTGACTGACGCCTCGCAGCTGGCCCGGCCGGCCGGCGCGCGCCCCGCCGGGGCGGACGCGCCGGTGCTCACCCAACACGAGCCGGACGGCCGGCGCACCGCACTGACCGCGGCGCAGCTCGGCGGCTGGGCTGCCCGCACCGCCGGGCTGCTGCACGACTGCGGCCTCGGCGCCGGCAGCCGCGCCGCGGTCCTGCTGCCGCCGCACTGGCGCACCGCGGCCGCGCTGCTCGGCGCCTGGTCGCTGGGTGTGACCGTGTCGTTCCAGCTGGCCGCGACCGCGGGGCTGCCGGCCGTCGGCCCGGACGCGGGTGTGCCGTTCGACGTGGTGTTCGCCGCCAGGGAGCGGCTCGGCTCGTGGCTGGAGGACGTCCCCGACGCGCCGCACCGGTTCGTGTTCGGCGACGGCGGCGCGACCCACCGCGACCCGCGCGACGTCATCGGCTACCGCGACTTCGAGGCGGCGGTCGCGGCCTACCCGGCGGACGTGCCGGCGCCCGCCCTGGTCCGGACCGGCTCGGCGGCCAGCGGCGACGGCACCACGTACGGGCAGTGGGGCAGCATCGCCCGGGAGATCGCCGAGCGGCAGGACCTGCGCGCCGGGGACCGGGTCCTGATCGACGCCACCGAGCATGAGCACCCGGTGAAGTGGCTGCTCGCGCCGCTGTCCGTGGGGGCCTCGATCATCCTGTGCGGCGACCCGGCCCGGCTGGACGAGATCGCCGCCGCGGAAGGCGCCACCCGGATCTTCGGCGGCGCGTAGCCCCTCGGCGACGCGCGGTGCCGGGGTTATGGGCGCCGCGCCGCCGGTACGCGCGGTCAGAGCCCTTTCGCGTGCGCCTGGAGGGCGCGGTCCACCAGTACACCGGCGGCATCCGGCGATTCGGCCGGCCGGCCGCGGCGGGCGAGGTTGCCGCGCATGACGTCCGGGTGCACGAGCAGCCGCTCCAGCGCGGTCCGCAGCCACGACGCCGCGGAGCCGGTGCACACGAACAGCTCCCGCAGGGGCCGCCACTCCGCGTGCCAGGCACCGGCGGCGCGTTCGTGCTCGTGGGCCATCGCGGCGAGAAGGCTGGCGACGAGGCCCGGCGCGGAGCCCGCGCTGCCGAGGGCGCAGACGGCCGCGACCGGGTCGCGCCGGTCGGCCGCCGCCGAGCCGCCGGCGGCCTCGTCGACCTCGTCCTGCGCCATGAGGGTCAGGTCCCGGGCGACCTTCGCCACGATCCCGGCGGCCGCGCCGAGCGCCCCGGCGAGGTCCGCGATCCGGGTGCGCTCGGTGTGCCAGGGCAGCACCGGCTCACCGAGGCCGAGGATCGTGGCGAGGCCCTCGACGAGGTCCGGCCCGTCGTCGCCGAACGGGGCGAGGGTCCCCGCGGCGCCGCCGAGCTGCACCGCGAGCCGCTCCCGCCGCACCTGGTCCAGCCGCCGGCGGGCGGCGTCGAGCCCGCCGAGCCAGCCCGCCGCCTTCAGCCCGAACGTCGTGGGCACCGCCTGCCGCAGCAGGGTCCGGCCGATCATGCGGGTGTCGCGGTGCTCGCGGGCGAGCCGGGCGGCCTGGTCGGCGCACGCGGCGAGATCGGCGAGCAGCGGCCGCAGTGCCTGCGCCGCGACGAGCATGCCGGCGGTGTCCAGGACGTCCTGGCTGGTGGCGCCGAGGTGCACGGACGGCCCGGCCGGGCCGGCGAGGGTCCGCAGCGTCTCCACCAGCGGCACGACGGGATTGCCGCTGGCCTCGGCGCGGGCGCCGAGGTCGGCCGCGTCGAAGTGCTCGGGCCGGGCGCAGGCGGCGATCGCGTCGGCGTCGGCCTGGGGGATCAGGCCGCTGAACGCCTGCACCTGTGCCAGGGCCGACTCGACCTGCAGCATCGCGGTCAGCCAGGCCTCGTCACCGACGGCCGCGGCGACCTCGCCGCGGGCCAGCACGCCGTCGAACAGGCTCGAAGAGTTCGGTTTCATGGTCGCCCCGGAGGTGTCGTGCCCGCCCTGGAGGTGTCGCGCCGCCGGAGGTGGAGGCTCGTGCGGATGGTGTCGGGCCGGTCGCCGCCGCTCGCCGTGACGGGCGTCCCGCGGACCGCGGTGCCGGAAGATCGCGATCACGACTCTATCGAGCCGCCGTGCGGCGATGTCCGACAATGCCGGATCACGGCGGCCCGGCCCGGCGGGGTCGCCGGCAGCCGCCGTCACCGGAGTGCGGCGAGACGGCGGCCCGGGCGCCGGTGCCCGGGCCACGGTCCGGTGGCCGTGCCGCGGCGGCTACAGGAAATCGGTGAATCCCGGGCGGAACCGGTCGTCCGGCTTGCCGAACGTGGTGAAGACCAGGCCGCCGCGCGGCTCGACCCCGGGAAGGTGCTCGGTCATACGATGCTGTTCAACGACGCATGCCAATGCCTCTTGCAGGTCCGATTCCAGCTGGTGGACCGCCTCCTCGAGGTCCTCCTCCTTGCGTGACCAGTTGATATCGGCCTCGCGAAGCTGCTGTCCGGCCAGCTTGGCGATGGTCGACGGGTCGTTCACCGCGACTTCCAGGCGGCAGTAGATCTGCATGATGAGCGGTTCCGTGTGCCCCATTGCACGAGGGTTACACATGAAAGATCTATGGCCAAAGAACGTGCAGATGAATTTACATCACGGCAATGCGCGCTCCGCCGTGTTTCTTTCGCCGCCTAAGGTACGGGCATGGTGTCGTTCATCCGCAACGTTTCCTTCGACAGCGCCGACGCGTACGCCCTCGCCTCGTTCTGGGCGGGGGTGGTCGGTCACCCGGTCCACCCCGACTGCGCCCCCGGCGACGAGGAGGTCGTCATCGAGCCGCCCGGCGCGCCGCGGCTGTTCTTCCAGACCGTGCCGGAGCCCAAGACGGTCAAGAACCGGGTGCACGTGTGCCTGCAGCCCGGCGACCGCCCCCGCGACGCCGAGATCGAGCGGCTGCTGGCGCTGGGCGCGGTCCTGGCCGCCGACCACCGCGACGCCGGCGGGGGCGGCTGGGCGGTGCTGCTCGACCCGGCCGGCAACGAGTTCTGCGTGACCCGCGCGGAGGACGAACGGCACCCGTGAAGATCCTGTGCGGGTCCGGTGCACGCGGGCCGGATCCGGCGGCCGGTGCGGCAGTGTCGGCGGCGTGCCCGCGACTCTGCCGACGCATCCCCTGGCCGTCCTGCCGCTGAAGCTGTGGCGCCCGCGCTGGTTCGACGGCGTCGCCCTCGCCGTCGGCGCGACCGCGCCCGACATCGCGTACGCGCTGGGCGGCGCCCTCGTCGTGCGCAGCCACACGGTCGCGGCGATGTTCTGGTGGGGGCTGCCGGTCACGATGCTCACCGCGTGGCTGGTCCGCCTCGGCGCGCCGTCCGTGGCGGCGCACCTGCCGGGGGCGCTGCGGGAGTACGGGGTGCTGCGCCGGGTGCGCCACCCGTGGTGGGTCACCGTGGTGTCGGCGCTGCTCGGCGACGCCAGCCACCTGCTGTGGGACCTGGTCACCCACCCCGGACCGGGCGTGGTCGCGCAGTGGCGGCTGGTGCGCGACGTGAGCGACTACGCCGCGCTGCTGCTGTTGCCGCTGTTCCTCTGGTACGTGGGGCGCCGCCACCTGATCCGGCGGTGGCACGGGCCGGCCCCGGCGGTGCCCCGGCGGCCGCTGCTGTTCTGGTCGGTCGCGGTCGAAACGTTCGCGGCGGGCGCGTTCGTCACGGGCCGGCTGGAGTACTTCGGCCCGCACGTCTTCATCGTGCGGCTGATCGTATCGGCCATGATCGCTCTGCTGGTGGCGTCCGTGGCACTACACTTCGTGGGTGCTCCTGGAGACAGACCGGCTGCTGTTGCGGCGGTTCCACGCGGGTGACGCCGCCGCCCTCGCCGCCTATCGTTCGGACCCGGACGTCGCCCGGTACCAGTCGTGGGACGCCCCGTTCCCGGTCGGCGACGCGCTCGCGTTCGTCACCGAGAACGCGCACCTCGACCCGGAGCGCGAGGGCTGGTTCCAGTACGCCGTCCAGGGCCGCGACAACGGGCTGCTGATCGGCGACGTCGGCGTCAACCGCGGCGACGGCGGCCGGCAGGCGGAGATCGGTTTCACGTTCGCGCCCGCGTTCCAGGGCCAGGGCTACGCGACCGAGGCCGTGGGCCGGGTCGTGCGGCACCTGCTGGTCGAGGAGGGGCTGCACCGGGTGCACGCGTCGCTCGACGCGCGCAACGAGCGCTCCGCGCGGCTGCTGGAGCGGCTCGGCTTCCGCCGTGAGGGCCTGCTGGTGCGGGCCAGCTACTGGAAGGGCGAGTGGACCGACGACCTGCTCTACGCGGTGCTCGCGTCGGAGTGGCCCTCGTAGACCAGCTCGCCCTCCGGCCGTGCGCCGGCCGGGCGTTCGGCGCGCGGGGACACCGCCAGCAGCAGCCCGAGCGTCGCGGTCCACACCAGGCAGGCGCCGAGCATGTGCAGCAGCACGACCGGCCAGGGCAGCCCGGTGAAGTACTGCACGAACCCGACCACGCCCTGGGCGAGCTCGACCGCCAGCAGCAGCGCCGCGGCCCGGGTGACCCGCAGCGGCGCGCCGAGCGCGCGCAGCCCGAGCCACATCGCCAGGGTCAGCCCGACCAGCACGAACACGGCGTCGCCGTGCAGCTGCGAGACCGTCTCGGGGTCGAAGCCGGTGCGGGCGGCCTTCGTGTCGCCGGAGTGCGGGCCGCTGCCGGTCACCACGGTGCCGAGCACGAGCACCACGGCCGACACGGCGGTGACGACGATCCCGGCGGTGCGGATCGCGGCCGGCGCGGTCCAGCGCGGCGGGACGTCACGGGTGCGGTGCCAGAACACGTACGCCAGGGCGATCAGCAGCATCGAGGCCAGGAAGTGCGCCATCACGGTCCACGGGTTGAGCGCCATGCGCACCGTGATCCCGCCGAGGACCCCCTGGAACACGATCCCGGCCATCATCCACACGCCCGCGGCGAGCAGCCCCGGCACCCGGCGGCGCTGCCGCCACGCCGCGGCCAGCGCGATGACGGCGATGAGCCCCAGGACGAAGGTCAGGGTCCGGTTGCCGAACTCGATGATCCCGTGATGCCCCATCTCCTGGGTCGTCACGTAGGACTCCTCGGTGCACCGCGGCCAGGTCGGGCAGCCCAGCCCCGACCCGGTCAGCCGGACGAGCCCTCCGGTGCACACGATCCCGATGTTCGCGACCAGTGACGCGAGCGCCGCCCGGCGCAGCACCACGGGCCGGTCGAGCAGCGACGCCAGCTTCCCCAACACCCGCCCGATACTACGCGCGGCTACATATCGCCCGTCGGCGGGTTTACTGAGGTGAGCCTTACCTTCCGTGCGTTGGATCACCCGGGAGGCGGTTTGCCAGTGTCCGGCGAATTACGTAACGTTGGTGTTGTGAAAAACGCGGAGGTGGCGCAGGGGACTGCTGCCGCTGACGCATGCCCCCCGCTCGACGTGCGCACCCGTGACCGGGTCACGGAGCTGCTGCTGCAGCAGGGGTCGGCCACCGCGACCGAGCTGGGGCTCGCCCTCGGGCTGAGCGCCGCCGGGATCCGCCGGCACCTCGACGCGATGCTCGCCGAGGGGCTCGTCGAGAGCCGGGAGCGCCCCGACCGGGGGCGCCGCGGCCGGGGGCGGCCCGCGCGGGTGTTCACGCTGACCGCCGCGGCCCGCGAGACGCTGCCGCACACCTATGACGATCTTGCCACGTCGGCGCTGCGGTGGATCGCCGAGCACCACGGCGAGTCGGCGGTCGCCGCGTTCGCCATGGCCCAGGTCGCCGGCCTCGAGGAGCGCTGCAAGGCCGCCATGGCCGAGGCCGGTGACGACCCTCTCGCCCGGGCGGAGGCCCTGGCGAAGGCGTTGACCGCCGAGGGCTACGCTGCCGGCGCGACGACCATCGCGACCGGCGGGCAGCTGTGCCAGCACCACTGCCCGGTGGCGCACGTCGCCGCCGAGTTCTCGCAGCTGTGCGAGGCCGAGACCCAGGTGATCTCCCGCCTGGTCGGCACGCACGTGCAGCGCCTGGCGACCATCGCCAACGGCGACGGCGTCTGCACCACCCACATCCCGGCGCCGATCGCTGGTGACCGACTCGATAGTGCCCGTCAAAATAGGCAAAGGAACGTGAGATGACCACTGCCGATCAGCTTGCCGGCCTCGGTCGGTACGAGTACGGCTGGGCCGACTCGGACAGCGCGGGCGCCGCGGCGCGCCGCGGCCTCAACGAGGACGTCGTGCGCGACATCTCGGCGAAGAAGAGCGAGCCGCAGTGGATGCTCGACCTGCGCCTGAAGGGCCTGCGCCTGTTCGACCGCAAGCCCATGCCGGCCTGGGGCGCGGACCTGTCGCACATCGACTTCGACAACATCAAGTACTTCGTCCGCTCGACCGAGAAGCAGGCGGCGAGCTGGGAAGAGCTGCCCGAGGACATCAAGGCGACCTACGACAAGCTCGGCATCCCCGAGGCGGAGAAGCAGCGCCTCGTCGCCGGCGTCGCCGCGCAGTACGAGTCGGAGGTCGTCTACCACAAGATCCGCGAGGATCTCGAGGAGCAGGGCGTCATCTTCCTCGACACCGACACCGCGCTGCGTGAGCACGAGGACGTGTTCAAGGAGTACTTCGGCACCGTGATCCCGGTCGGCGACAACAAGTTCGCCGCGCTGAACACCGCGGTGTGGTCCGGCGGCAGCTTCATCTACGTGCCCAAGGGCGTGAAGGTGGAGATCCCGCTGCAGGCCTACTTCCGGATCAACACCGAGAACATGGGCCAGTTCGAGCGGACGCTGATCATCGTCGACGAGGACGCCTACGTCCACTACGTCGAGGGCTGCACCGCGCCGATCTACTCCTCCGACTCGCTGCACTCCGCGGTGGTGGAGATCGTCGTGAAGAAGGGCGCCCGCTGCCGCTACACCACGATCCAGAACTGGTCGACCAACGTGTACAACCTGGTCACCAAGCGCGCCGTGTGCCACGAGGGCGCGACGATGGAGTGGATCGACGGCAACCTCGGCTCCAAGGTCACCATGAAGTACCCGGCGGTCTTCATGACCGGCGAGCACGCCAAGGGCGAGGTCATGTCGGTCGCGATGGCCGGCGAGGGCCAGCACCAGGACGCGGGCGCCAAGATGGTGCACGCCGCGCCGCACACGTCCTCGACCATCGTGTCGAAGTCGATCGCCCGCGCCGGCGGCCGCACCTCCTACCGCGGCCTGGTCCAGGTCCTGGAGGGCTCGCACCACTCGCGCTCGACGGTGAAGTGCGACGCGCTGCTCGTCGACACGATCTCCCGCTCCGACACGTACCCCTACGTCGACATCCGCGAGGACGACGTGTCGATGGGGCACGAGGCGACGGTCTCGAAGATCAGTGACGACCAGCTGTTCTACCTGATGTCCCGCGGCCTCACCGAGGACGAGGCGATGGCGATGATCGTGCGCGGCTTCATCGAGCCGATCGCCAAGGAACTGCCCATGGAGTATGCGTTGGAGCTCAACCGGCTCATCGAGCTGCAGATGGAGGGCGCTGTCGGATGAGCGCCCCCGCCCGTGCCCTTACGTTGGTCCCACCGAAGACCCGCGCGCAGCAGGTCCGCTCGTTCGACGTCGCCGACTTCCCGGCCCTCACCGGCCGGGAGGAGGAGTGGCGGTTCACCCCGCTCAAGCGCCTGCGTGGTCTCGCGACCATCGAGGGCGCCGGGGCCGTCACGGGCGCCACGGCCCCGAAGGTCGAGGCCGGTGAGCTGCCCGCGGGCGTGACCGTCGCGACCGTCGACCGCAGCGACGCGCGGGTCGGCTCGGCGCTGACCCCGTTCGACCGTGTCAGCGCGCTCGCCGCCGGTGCCGCCGCCGACGCGCTGGTCGTGTCCGTCGCGGCGAACGCCGTGCCGGAGACGGCCGCCGTGGTGCGGCTGGTCGGGTCGAGCAGCGAGGTCGCGTTCGGCCACACCGTGGTCGAGGTCGGCCGGCTGGCCGAGGCGACCGTCGTGCTGGAGCAGGTCGGCACGGTCACCCTCGCCGACAACGTCGAGGTGCTCGTCGGCGACGCGGCCAGGCTCACCCTGGTCACCGTCACCGACTGGGACGCCGACGCCGTGCAGGCGCAGCACGTCCGCTTCCGGCTCGGCCGCGACGCCAAGGTCACGCACGTGCAGGTGACCCTCGGCGGCGACGTCGTGCGGCAGTACACCAGCGTGGACTACACCGGTCGCGGCGGCGAGATCGACGCGTTCGGCCTCTACTTCGCCGATGCCGGCCAGCACCTGGAGCACCGGCTGCTGGTCGACCACTCGGTGCCGGACTGCCGCAGCTACGTGTCGTACCGTGGCGCGCTGCAGGGTCAGGACTCGCACACGGTGTGGGTCGGCGACGTGCTCATCCGCGCGGAGGCGACGGGCACCGACACGTACGAGATCAACCGCAACCTGGTGCTGACCGACGGGGCGCGCGCCGACTCGGTGCCCAACCTGGAGATCGAGACCGGCGAGGTCGCCGGCGCCGGTCACGCCAGCGCCACCGGCCGCTTCGACGACGAGCAGCTGTTCTACCTGATGTCCCGGGGCATCCCGGACGAGCAGGCCCGCAAGCTCGTGGTCCGCGGCTTCTTCGCCGAGCTGCTGCACAAGATCCCGGTCGAGTCGCTGCGCGAGCGCCTCGGCGAGGCCATCGACACGCGGCTCGAGGCGGCTGGGGCATGATGAGCAGCCCGGAGCGCAGCGGAGCGGCTGCTCGTGGTCTCTTGTCCTTGTGCTTCAGCCCGGAGCGCAGCGGAGCGGCTGCTCGTGGTCTCTTGTCCTTGTGTTTCAGCCCGGAGCGCAGCGGAGCGGCTGCTCGTGGTCTCTTGTCCTTGTGTTTCAGCCCGGAGCGCAGCGGAGCGGCGGAATGATTCGCGTGTGCGCGGCGGCCGACGTCGCCAAGGGCACCGTGCGGCAGTTCGACGTCGAGGGCACCGAGATCGCGCTGGTGCACGCCGACGACGACCACTTCTACGCCGCCTACGACGAGTGCTCGCACGCCGCGGTCGCGCTGTCGGAGGGTGAGGTCGAGGGCTGCACCCTGGAGTGCTGGCTGCACGGCTCGCGCTTCGACCTGCGCACCGGCGCGCCGACCGGCCTGCCGGCGACCGAACCGGTGCCGGTCTACCCCGTCGAGATCCGCGACGGCGACGTCTACATCGACTTGAACCCCAGTAACGGAGTGACGAAGTGAGCACGCTGGAGATCAGCAACCTGCAGGTGTCGGTGAAGCTGCCCGACGGCGAGCTGAAGCCGATCCTCGCCGGGGTCGATCTGACCGTCGGTGCGGGGGAGACCCACGCCATCATGGGGCCCAACGGCTCGGGCAAGTCGACGCTGGCGTACTCGATCGCCGGCCACCCGCGCTACGAGGTCACCGGCGGCAGCGTCACCCTCGACGGGCAGGACGTCCTCGCGATGACCGTCGACGAGCGGGCCCGCGCCGGGCTGTTCCTCGCCATGCAGTACCCGGTCGAGGTCCCCGGCGTCTCCGTCGCCAACTTCCTGCGCACCGCGAAGACCGCGATCGACGGCGAGGCGCCGAAGCTGCGCACCTGGTCGGCCGAATTGCGCGGGGCGATGGAGAAGCTGCAGATGGACCCGGCGTTCGCGCAGCGCAACGTCAACGAGGGCTTCTCCGGCGGTGAGAAGAAGCGCCACGAGATCATGCAGCTGGAGCTGCTGAAGCCGAAGGTGGCGGTGCTCGACGAGACCGACTCCGGCCTCGACATCGACGCGCTGCGCATCGTCAGCGAGGGCGTCAACCGGGTCCGTGAGTCCGGCGACACCGGTCTGCTGCTCATCACGCACTACACCCGGATCCTGCGGTACATCAAGCCCGACTACGTGCACGTCTTCGTCGGCGGGCGCATCGTCGAGGAGGGCGGCCCGGAGCTCGCCGAGCAGCTCGAGGCCGAGGGCTACGAGCGCTACCTGGCCGGTGCGGGACCGGCGAAGCACCACGCTTAGGGGAATGATGAACGCGCTGGATGTTGACGCGGTACGCAAGGACTTCCCGATCCTGGACCGGGAGGTCAACGGCAACCCGCTCGTCTACCTCGACTCCGGGAACACGTCGCAGAAGCCTCGCCAGGTGATCGACGCGGTCCGGGAGCACTACGAGCTGCACAACGCCAACGTCGCCCGGTCCGTGCACACGCTCGGCACCGAGGCGACCGAGGCGTTCGAGGGCGCCCGCGAGAAGGTCGCGGCGTTCGTCGGGGCGGGCACCGCCGCCGAGATCGTGTTCACCAAGAACTCGACCGAGGCGATCAACCTCGTCGCCCACGCGTTCACCGCCGTGGCGCAGGACCCGCGCCTGCGCCTCGGCCCCGGTGACGAGATCGTCATCACCGAGATGGAGCACCACTCCAACATCGTGCCGTGGCAGCTGCTCGCCCAGCGCACCGGCGCGACGCTGCGCTGGTTCGGCCTCACCGACGAGGGCCGGCTCGACCTGTCGCAGCTCGACGAGCTCATCAACGAGCGCACCAAGCTCGTGTCGGTGGTGCACTACTCCAACCTGCTGGGCACCATCAACCCGGTCGACGTCCTCGTCGCCCGGGCCCGGCAGGTCGGCGCGCTGGTGCTGCTGGACGGCTCGCAGTCGGTGCCGCACATTCCCGTCGACGTGACCGCCCTCGGCGCGGACTTCGTCGCGTTCACCGGCCACAAGATGCTCGGCCCGACCGGCATCGGCGCGCTGTGGGGCCGCTTCGAGCTGCTCGACGCGATGCCCCCGTTCCTCGGTGGCGGCTCGATGATCGAGACGGTCGCGATGGCCGGCTCGACCTTCATGCCCCCGCCGGCCCGCTTCGAGGCCGGCACCCCGCCGATCGCCCAGGCCGTCGGTCTCGGCGCCGCCGTCGACTACCTCACCGCGGTCGGCATGGACGCGATCCAGGCGTACGAGAAGCAGCTCACCGCCTACGCCCTCGACGCCCTGGCCGCGACGCCGGACGTGCGGGTCATCGGCCCCACCGACACCGCGGACCGTGGCGCGACGATCTCCTTCACCGTCGAGGGGATCCACCCGCACGACGTCGGGCAGATCCTGGACGACGAGGGCGTGCAGGTCCGCGTCGGGCATCACTGCGCCCGGCCGACCTGTGTGCGCTTCGGCGTGCCGGCCACCACGCGGGCGTCGTTCTACCTGTACACGACGACGGCCGAGATCGACGCGTTGGTGCGGGGGCTGGAGCGGGTGCGGAAGGTCTTCGCATGAAGCTCGACCAGCTCTACCAGGAGATCATCCTGGATCACTACAAGCGGCCGCACGGCCGCGGCCTGCGCGAGCCGTTCGACGCCGAGGCCCACCACGTCAACCCGACCTGCGGCGACGAGGTGACCCTGCGGGTGTCGGTCAAGGGCGACACCGTCGCGGACGTCTCGTACGAGGGCATGGGCTGCTCGATCAGCCAGGCCTCCGCGAGCATCCTGCACGAGCTGCTCAAGGGCGGCACGGTCACCGAGTCGCTGCGCCGGCACGAGGCCTTCGCCGAGCTCATGGGCGGCCGCGGCCAGGTCGAGCCGGACGAGGAGCTGCTGGAGGACGCGATCGCGTTCGCCGGCGTCGCGAAGTACCCCGCGCGCGTCAAGTGCGCGCTGCTGCCGTGGATGGCGTACAAGGACGCGCTCAGCAGGGCCGTCGTCGTTGATGAAGGTCCAGACGAGGAGAAGGCATGACCGCGGCGCTCGCCGACATCGAAGAGGCGATGAAGGACGTCGTCGACCCCGAGCTGGGGATCAACGTCGTCGACCTGGGTCTCGTGTACGGCATCCACGTCGACGAGGAGAACGTCGCCACCCTCGACATGACGCTGACGTCCGCGGCGTGCCCGCTGACCGACGTCATCGAGGACCAGACCCGCCAGGCCCTGTGCACCGGCCCCGGCGGCGGCCTGGTCAGCGACATCCGGATCAACTGGGTGTGGCTGCCGCCGTGGGGTCCGGACAAGATCAGTGACGAGGGCCGCGACCAGCTGCGGGCGCTCGGCTTCAACGTCTAGTCGGCGTGACGCTGCGGCAGGAGCAGATGTAGTCCGAGACGCCGTCGAGGCCGCGGACCCGCTGCTCCACCGCGTCGGACTCCCCGGCCTCGGCGATCCTGAATTGGAAGCGGGCCGTGATCGAGTCCGTCCTGGTCGCGGCCACCAGCTCCGGGGCGTCGCTGAACCGGTGCCGGAACTCCGCCCAGGCCTTGTCCTGCGGCACGTAGGTCAGGCAGTACACCTCGGGCGAGTCGCGCAGGACCTGGTCGATCCCCTCCGCCTGGGCGTCGGTGTTGGCGTGCACGAGCATGACGCGCACGTCGACGCCGGGCCGGTCGCAGCCCGGCAGCGCACCCACCTGCGAGGGCTCGCCACCGGGCGCCATCCGCCAGGCGAGCACCCCACCGCAGAGCGCGACGGCCAGCGCGGCCGCCCCGGCGGCCAGCCGGCGGCGCCGCCTGCGGGTGGCGGTGGCGTGGACCGCCGCGACCCCCTCGGGACGCAGGGCGTCGTGGGCCAGTTCGTACTCGCTGTGCAGCGCCTCGCGCAGCTGCTCGGTCATCGGCGTGCCTCCCGGAAGTCGTCGAGACTGATGGCGAGGGTGTGCCGGGCCCGGTACAGCCAGGTGCGCACCGTGCCTTCCCGCACCCGGCAGTGCTCGGCGACCTCCGCCACCGGCAGCCCCACCAGGTAGTGCAGGACCACGGCGCGCCGCTGCCCGTCCGGCAGTGCGGCGAGCGCGGCGCGGATCGCCACGCCGTGCTCGCCCGGTGCCGGCACCGGCTCGGCCCGCGCCGCGCGCTGGTGCCGCAGCGCGGTGCGCAGGCGGCGCAGGCGGGACGTGGCGAGGTTCCACGCCACCCGGCGGACCCAGGTGGCGGGCTCCTCGTAGCGGCTGATCCGGTCCCAGCGCTGCCAGGCGCGCACGAACGCCTCCTGGGTCAGGTCCCGCGCCTCGTCGAGGTCGCCGAGGTACACGCTGAGCTGTGCGGCGATCTGCCGGAACTGCGACGTGTAGCACCCGGCGAACCCTTCGGCATCCCTCATACCGACATCACGCCCGGGGCGGGTCGAAGGTCACAGCGCATCGTCAGACCGCTCAGGTCGCCGTGTCCGGGCCGCTGTCCGGGCCGCTGTCCGGGCCGCTGTCCGGGTGGCCGTCGGGGTCGCTGTCAGACCAGCAGGACGACGGCGAGGACGGCGATCACGGCGCTGGAGGTCAGTGCGGTCCACAGCCGGCCGCGGGCGCTGGTGAGCACCCTGCCCAGCAGCGTGCCGCCGCCGGCGATGACCAGCTGCCAGCTCGCCGACGCCACGAACGCGGCGAGGACCCACACGGTCTCGTGGGTCGCGGAGAGCCCGTCGTCGGCCCGGCGGCCCAGGACGAGCGCGCCGAAGTAGACGATGGTCGCCGGGTTGAGCAGGGTGAGGCCGAGCAGCGCGAAGTACGCGCCGGCGGGGCGGCTCATCCTGCCGTCGGCGTCCCTGGCCCGGGCCGCGTCATGCCGGTGCCGCAGCGCGTCGGCGGCGGTCTTGGCGGCGAGCGCCAGCAGTACCACCGCGGCGACCCACCGCAACGGGGTCGAGATGGGTGCGATCAGGCCCGCGAGTGCGGCGCCGCCGAGGACGGCGACGACCGCGTAGATCCCGTCGGCGGTGGCGACCCCGAGCGCGGCGCCGGCGCCGGCCTTCCAGCCGCTGCGTGCGGCGAGGCCCGCGATCAGGGCGCCGATGGCACCGACCGGCACCGCCACGCCGTAGCCGGCGAGCATCCCGGAGAGGATGACCTCGCCGAGGCCGGCGCTCACGACTGCTGCTTGCGGCTCGCCTCCGTCAGGGCGCCGGCCTGTCGCTTCGTCGCCTCGCCGGCAGCGGCGGGGACTGCGGGGCGGCGTCGGAAGCGAATCATGGCGTGCATCATGCCGGGGCGGGTGCGGGGTCGCCACCGATATTCTTCAGCGCCTCGCGCCGGGACAGGCCGGACAGGTCGGGGTGGTCCGCGACGTACCGGCGGACCGCGGCCGGGTCGGTCTTGGCGTACTCGCGCAGGGCCCAGCCGATCGCCTTGCGGATGAAGAAGTCCTGTTCGTGCCGCCACCTGGTGCAGTACGCGAACAGCCGCTGGGGGTCCGTGGCGGCGCGGTACCGCAGCTGGTGCAGGATCGCGGTCCGCACCACCCACAGGTCCTCGTCGGCGACCCAGGCGTCCATCGGGGTGCGGTCGGCGCGCACGACCGGACCGACGACGTTCGCGGCGAGCGCGTCCACGGTGTCCCACCACGGCCTGGTGGTGATCAGCGTGCGCAGCGTGGGCAGGGCGTCGGGGGTCAGCGTCTTCGCGTGGCGGGCCAGCAGGTCGCAGGCGAAGTACTGGAACTCGCGCTCCGGCCGCGCCCAGCACTCCAGCGCCACGCGTAGCGGGTCGGCCGGCGCGGTGAGGAACGGCCGGGCCAGCCGCCGCCGCAGCGGGCTCGGCAGGCCGAGGAACTCGAACTGGTCCCGCATGTACGCGGACATCGCCGCGGCCTGACCGGGATCGGCGTGCTCCCGGTAGACCGCGGCGATGTCGTCGATCAGTGACCCAGGGGTCACAGGCTGCTGGTCGAGAACGTGTCGCACTGCTTCGGGTCGCCGCTGTCGAAGCCGGTCTTGAACCACTTCACGCGCTGCGCCGACGTGCCGTGCGTGTAGGAGTCGGGGTTGACCCCGCTGCCGGACTTCTTCTGGATCGTGTCGTCGCCGATCGCCTCGGCCGCCTCGATCGCCTCGGCGATGTCCTTGTCGGTGATCGAGGTGAACAGCACCGCGTCGCCCTCGCGGTCCTTGGTCTCGGTGGCGTGGTTGGCCCAGGTGCCGGCGTAGCAGTCGGCCTGCAGCTCCAGCCGCACCGAGCCCGACGTCGGGCCGGTGTCGCCCTGCTGGACCTTGGCGTTGGTGCCGAGCAGGTTCTGGATGTGGTGGCCGTACTCGTGGGCGATGACGTACGGCGCGGCGAACTCGCCCTTCGCCCCGAAGCGGCTGGACAGCTCGTTGTAGAAGGTCAGGTCGATGTAGACCTGGCTGTCGGCCGGGCAGTAGAACGGGCCGACACCGGAGTCGGCCTGGCCGCAGCCGGTGTTCACCGAGCCGTTGAAGAAGTTGGTCTTCGCCAGCTGGTACTCCTTGCCGAACGCCTGGGGCATCATGCTCTTCCAGTACGTCTGCACCGAGTTGACGTAGAGCAGGTTGCGGCAGTCCGCGTTCTGGAAGCGGTCCTTGTTCGACTTGTCGCACTGCTGCTCGATGTTGCCGTTGTCGGCCTTCTGGTCGCCGCCGCCACCGCCACCGAGCATGCCGCTGCCGAAGAGGCCACCGCCGCCGCAGATCACCAGCGCCAGGACCACGAGGGTGATGATCAGGCCCATCTTGCCGCCCCCGCCGATGGGGATCGGGATACCGCCGATACCGCCACCGCCACCGCCGCCGCCGCTGGTCGACCCGCGCAGGTCGTTGACCTGGCTGCTGTCGAGATCGGCGTTGTCGTTGAACTCCATGGCACACCTCGCTGAGGGGGAATCGACCGGCGTCTGCTCCGACCGGTACCCGATGATCTTGTGACGTAATCGTGTGGCGGTGCCGGGCCGTGCGCACGGTAGGATATGCGGGTGACTTGCACGCCTCGCACGCAGAGGGAGTGACCCCGGTTCCGCACCAGGAGTCTGTCCACCCTTCCCTTTGAATACTGCGAGAGCGAGTCCTTCCTGTGATCACGACCACGGGTCTTGAGCTGCGCGCGGGCGCGCGCATCCTGCTCAGCGACATCAACCTGCGCATCCAGCCCGGCGACCGCATCGGTCTCGTGGGCCGCAACGGCGCCGGCAAGACCACCACCCTCAAGGTCCTCGCGGGTGAGGGCACCCCGCACGCCGGCAGCGTCGAGCGTCGCGGCCCCGTCGGCTACCTGCCGCAGGACCCGCGCACCGGCGACCTCGAGGTGACCGCCCGCGACCGGGTGCTGTCCGCCCGCGGCCTGGACACCATCTACGCCGAGATGAAGGCCCTCGAGGACCGGCTCGGCGACGACGAGCGGCTGATCCGGCGCTACGGGCAGCTGGAGGACCAGTTCGCCGGCCTGGGCGGCTACGCGGCCGAGGCCGAGGCGGCCAGGATCTGCGCCAACCTGGGGCTGCCCGACCGGGTCCTCGCGCAGACCATCGGCACGCTGTCCGGCGGCCAGCGGCGCCGCATCGAGCTGGCCCGCATCCTGTTCCGCGACGCGGCCGCGACCGGCGGCGGCATCCTGCTGCTCGACGAGCCGACCAACCACCTGGACTCCGACTCCATCGCCTGGCTGCGCAACTTCCTGTCGAGCCACAAGGGCGGCCTCGTCGTGATCTCCCACGACGTCGAGCTGCTCGACGCGATCGTCAACAAGGTGTGGTACCTCGACGCGAACCGCGCCACGATCGACTTCTACAACCTGAGCTGGAAGCTGTACCAGCAGCAGCGCGAGACCGACGAGAAGCGCCGCAAGCGGGAGCGGGCCAACGCCGAGAAGAAGGCCGGCGCGCTCATGGCGCAGGCCGACAAGATGCGGGCCAAGGCGACCAAGACCGTCGCCGCGCAGAACATGGCCCGCCGCGCCGAGCGCATGCTGGGCGACCTGGAAGAGGTCCGGGTCTCCGACAAGGTCGCGAAGGTCCGCTTCCCCAGCCCGAAGCCGTGCGGCAAGACCCCGCTGACCGCGTCGGGGCTGTCGAAGACGTATGGCTCGCTCGAGATCTTCGTGGACGTCGACGTGGCGGTCGACCGCGGCTCACGGGTGGCCATCCTCGGGCTCAACGGCGCCGGCAAGACCACGCTGCTGCGGATGCTCGCCGGCGAGCTGGAGCCCGACACCGGCGAGGTGCACGCCGGGCACGGCCTGCAGCGCGGGTACTACGCCCAGGAGCACGAGCAGCTCGACGTCGACCGCACCATCCTGGAGCTGATGCGCTCCGCCGCCCCCGACCAGAACGACACCGAGCTGCGCAAGATCCTCGGCGCGTTCCTGTTCACCGGCGACGACGTCGACAAGCCCGCCGGGGTCCTGTCCGGCGGTGAGAAGACCCGGCTCGCCCTCGCCACCCTGGTCTGCTCCGGTGCCAACGTGCTGCTGCTCGACGAGCCGACGAACAACCTCGACCCGATCAGCCGGGAGCAGGTCCTGGACGCGATCGCCCGCTACCCGGGGGCGATCGTGCTGGTCACGCACGACCCCGGCGCGGTGACGGCGCTGAAGCCCGACCGGGCGATCCTGCTGCCCGACGGCGTCGAGGACGCGTGGAGCGACGACCTGCTGGAGCTGGTGGAGCTCGCCTGAGCCGCCCCTACCAGGGTGTGATCAGCAGGGCTTCGATGACGATGGCCGACGCTGCCCCTACCGCTGTGAGCAGCAGCGGGGCCGGGGGCAGCTCGCCGGCCGGCATCTGCGGCGCGACCGCGGCGACGGTCAGCCAGGGGAAGAACGGCAGCCAGGCGTGCTCCACGCCGCCCCTGGCCAGGCCCGCCGCGATCGAGAACACCACGGCCGCGCCCGCGCCGACCAGGAACGGCCAGGCGGCGGTGTTGCGCAGCTTCCGCGCGCTGGCCACGATCGCCGGTCCGGTGGCCAGCAACAGCACCACCACGCTGATCGCGCTCCACCACAGCACCGACCGGTACGGGGCGACCCGGCTCGCGTAGTCGGTCTCCGCGGCGACCAGGCCGTCCGCCCAGCCGAAGCCGAGCAGCTGCGCCCCCAGTACCGGCACCAGCGCGCCGAGGCCGGTCACCACGTTGAGGAACGCCCGGCGGCGGGCGAAGTAGACGCACACGATCGACAGGCCCAGCCACGGCGCGGAGTACGAGAACAACGCCGCCACCCCGGTCAGCAGGCCGGCGGTGAGGGCCCAGCCGGACGCCGCCCAGCCCCGGACCCTGGTGCGGCTGGCCCGCAGGCCCGCGACGATCGCCGCGGCGCCGAGCGTGGCCACCAGGCCGTCCAGGCTGACCGCCACCCAGATCGCGTACGGGGCGAGCACGAGCACCGGCAGGTACCGCCGCGCGGCCGCTTCGCCGACGGAGTCCCGTACCGCCGACAACACCAACGGAATCGTCAGCGCCGATAGCGCGGTGATGAGGAATCCAAGGACGACGTGGTTGTCCACGCCGATTCGGTCGGCCAGCCACAAAAACACGACAGGGCCCGGCGGATGGCCGCGGGAGGCGACCGAGTGCGCCGGTGCGTCGGCCGTGAAATGTCTGAGGTATGCCAGCGGATCGTCGCCGACCCGTCTTACGTCACCCAGGTATTCCTCCGGTGAACCGAGGGCTTTCGTAAGACCGGACCAGCCATCGACAAGCGCCAAAGCGATAGCCCACGTCAGGCCGGCGATGTACCCGAAAAGCTGAATTTTTCGCCAAGATCGCCGCTGGATGGCGCCACGTGACGCAGACCACAGTACCGCCGCGGCCACCAGCGGCGCCAGCACGCTGCCCGGCCCGACCCTGATCTTGTACCTGCCGAGGAAGGGGGCGCTGGCGGTGCCCAGACGGGCGTCGAGCTGCACCGCGAGCGCGGCGAGCGCCAGCCCGAGCAGGGCGAGGACGCCCCAACGCAGCGCATCGCGACGCTCACGGTGCGCTGCCGGAGGTTGGTCGGTGGAGGGTTCGCTCATCACGGCGCATCACGGTATCGGGTAGGCGACAATGCTGTGCGTGTCGGTTGGCGTGCCGTCGATATCTAGCGCATGATCGTTCGAGGCGGTCTAATAGGTGGGACCGCACCAACCGCTCTGTCTGGGACGTGAGGGATCAGCATGGCAGCCACCGCCACCACCAGCACCGAGAAGGGTCGCCGGATCGTCGGCGCCGAAAGGCAGACGCTGGCGAAGGACCTCGTGAAGCGGTACACCAACGGTGAGAGTATCCGCGCGCTCGCCGCTTCCACCGGTCGTTCCTACGGATTCGTGCACCGGGTGCTGACCGAATCTGGCGTTCAGCTTCGTCAGCGTGGCGGTGCCCGGCGCCGCAAGAAGGCGTGAACGCCACTCCCACGTCGGGAGAGGCGCGTTTCGACGTCGACGGGCCGGTCGCGACGGTGACGTTGGACCGGCCCGAAGTCCTCAACGCGCAGACCCCCGCGTTGTGGGCCGACCTCCGGACGTTCGGCCGGTCACTGCCGGGCGACGTGCGGGTGGTGATCGTGCGCGGATCCGGGCGGGCCTTCTCAGCCGGGCTCGACACCTCGGTCGCCGCGACGATGCTCGGCGGCGTCTCCGAAGCGCAGATCGCGCAGTACCAGGAGGCGTTCGCCTGGCTGCGGCAGCCGTCGCTCATCTCGATCGCGGCGGTGCACGGCCACGCCATCGGCGCAGGTTTCCAGCTCGCCCTCGCCTGCGACTTCCGGGTCGTGGCCGAGGACGTCAAGTTCTGCATGGCCGAGGTCACGCTCGGGCTCGTCCCGGACCTCGGAGGCACGAAACGACTCGTCGAACTGGTCGGTTACGCGCGGGCGCTCGAGCTGTGCGTGACCGGCCGGCGCGTCCCGGCCGCCGAGGCCTCGCAGATCGGCCTGGCGAACGTCGTGGTCCCGGCCGCTTCACTGTCCGACGCCGTCAGCGACCTCACCGCCGCGGTCCTCGCGGGCAACCGCGACGCGATCGTGGAGATCAAGGCGCTCATCGCGGCGGCCGGCGGGCACACGTTCGCCGAGCAGGAGGCGGTCGAGCGGGCCGCGCAGATCCGGCGCATCCAGGACCTGTCGGGTCTGGGTGAGTAGCGGTTTTGTCGTACCCCCCGGGCATGCTTGGGTGAACGTTCTGGGCGACCCGGGGGTGGGCAATGACTCCGTCGAGCGGCATGGCGGGCTGGGAGACGCTGCGCTCGCTGCGTAAGGCCGACGAGCTGGCCGGCAAGCGGCTGGCGCGCGGCACGGCGAAGCGGATCCTCGCCTTCGCCCGGCCCTATCGCGGCGACATCACCGTCTTCCTGGTCACCGTCGTGCTCGGCGCGGCCATCGGCGTCGCCACCCCCTATCTCGCCGGCGACGTCATCAACAAGATCAATGCCGGTGGCCCCGACGCGGGCACGGCCGTGGTGCGGGTCGCGCTGCTCATCGGCGCCCTGGCCGTGCTCGACGCGCTGCTGTCGCTGGTCCAGCGGTGGTATTCCGCGCGCATCGGCGAGGGCATCATCCTGTCGCTGCGCACGCAGGTCTACGGTCACGTGCAGCTCATGCCGCTGCAGTTCTTCACGCGCACGCAGACCGGCGCGCTCGTCAGCCGGCTCAACAACGACGTGCAGGGCGCGCAGCGCGCGTTCACCTCGACCCTGTCCGGCGTGGTCAGCAACGTCATCCAGCTCGTGCTGACCGCCGCGGTGATGGTCACCCTGTCCTGGCAGGTGACCCTGCTGTCGCTGGTGATGCTGCCGGTCTTCATCTTCCCGGCCCGGCGCGTCGGCAAGCGCCTGGCCGCGATCACCCGCGAGGCGTATCAGCTCGACGCCACCATGAACGCGACGATGACCGAGCGGTTCGGCGTCGCCGGTGCCCTGCTGGTGAAGCTGTTCGGCCGCCCCGAGACCGAGGCGTCGCGCTTCGCCGAGCGGGCCGGCCGGGTCCGCGACATCGGCATCCAGACCGCGATGTACAGCCGCGTGTTCTTCGTCAGCATGCTGCTCGTCGCCTCGCTCGCGCAGGCCCTCACCTACGGGCTCGGCGGCTGGTTCGCGGTGCACGGCCAGATCACCGCCGGCACCGTCGTCACCCTGGCGCTGCTGCTCACCCGGCTCTACGGCCCGCTGACCGCGCTGTCCAACGTGCGGGTCGACGTGATGAGCGCGCTCGTGTCGTTCGAGCGGGTCTTCGAGGTGCTCGACCTGGCCCCCGGCATCGCCGAGCGCCCCGACGCCCGCCCGCTGCCCGCCGGTGCCGCCAAGGTCGAGTTCCGCGACGTGCACTTCCGCTACCCGAGCGCCGCCGAGGTCTCCCTGGCCTCCCTGGAGGACGTCGCCTCGCTCGACCGCACCGTCACCGACGAGGTGCTCAAGGGCGTCTCCTTCACCGTCGAGCCGGGGCAGATGGTCGCCCTCGTCGGCCCCTCGGGCGCCGGCAAGTCCACCACCGCCATGCTCGTCCCGCGCGTCTACGACGTCACCGCCGGCGCCGTCCTCGTCGGCGACGTCGACGTCCGCGAGGCCACCCTGCAGTCCCTGCGCGACACCATCGGCGTCGTCACTCAGGACTCCCACCTCTTCCACGAGACCATCGCCGAGAACCTGCGCTACGCCAAGCCCGACGCCACCGACGACGAGATCCGCACCGCGCTGCGCCGCGCCCAGGTCGGCGACCTCGTCGACTCCCTCCCCGACGGCCTCGACACCGTCGTCGGCGAGCGCGGCTACCGCTTCTCCGGCGGCGAGAAGCAACGCATCGCCATCGCCCGCCTCCTGCTCAAGGCGCCCTCCATCGTCATCCTGGACGAGGCCACCGCCCACCTCGACTCCGAGTCCGAGGCCGCCGTCCAGCGCGCTCTCGCCGAGGCCCTGACCGGGCGGACCGCCCTCGTCATCGCCCACCGCCTGTCCACCATCCGCGACGCCGACCAGATCCTCGTCGTCGACGACGGCCGCGTCGTCGAGTCCGGCACCCACGACGAGCTGGTCGCGGCGGCGGGGTTGTATGCGGAGCTGTACCGGACACAGTTCGCCGTGGTCGACTCGCCCCGCCCCGACTCCACCACCTATCCTCCAGACGCCCTCCCCACCCCGATCCCGTAGCGCGTCACCGCCTTCGCGGTCACCGCACATACGCCCCACGCCTCATGCCCCACACGCCTCGACTGCCTTCACGGCGCCGCCGAGGACACGGTCGCCGGGGAGGCCGTCCGTGGAGGAGGCCGCCCGTCGAGGACGCTGCCGTCGAGGGGGTCGCAGAGGACAAGGCCGCCGCCGAAGCCGAGGCTGAGGAAGCCGTGGCTACCGAGGAGCCCGAGGCCGTCGAGGAGGCCGCCGTCAAGGACCCGGTCGCCGGGGAGGCCGCCCGTCGAGGACGCTGCCGTCGAGGGGGTCGCAGCGGAGGTCGCAGAGGACGAGCCCGCCGCCGAAGCCGAGGCTGAGGAAGCCGCGGCGACCGAGGAGCCCGAGGCCGTCGAGGAGGCCGTGGCTACCGAGGAGTCCGAGGCCGTCGAGGAGGCTGTCGTCAAGGACACGGTCGCCGGGGAGGCCGCCCGTCGAGGACGCTGCCATCGAGGGGGTCGCAGCGGAGGTCGCAGAGGACGAGCCCGCCGCCGAAGCCGAGGCTGAGGAAGCCGCGGCGACCGAGGAGCCCGAGGCCGTCGAGGAGGGCCGTTCGGTTCGCGGGGCTGCTTGGGTTCGCGGGACCGCTCGTTCACAGGGGCAGCCGGTTCGCGGGGCTGCTGGTCCACGGGGGCTGCTGTCCGCTGGGCTGCTGGTTCACGGGCCGCTGGTCGATGGGTGCCGGGTTCACGGAGCGCTGGTTCGCGGTTCCGCTGGCCACGTGGGCCGCTGGTCGGCCGGGGCGCTGGTGCGCGCGGGCGCTGGTCCGCTCGTCCGTGGTTTCCGCTGGTTCGCCGGCCGCTGGTTCACGGGTCGCTGGTTCGCGGGCTGCTGATCCACAGGGGTCGCTATCTGCGGGTGGCAGCCGAATCACGGGGTCGCTCGTCCACGAGGGCGCCGGGTCACTGGCTGGTCCGCGTGGGGCCGCTGGTCGGCGTGGCGCTGGGTCACGGGGGCGCTGGTCCGCTGGTCCTGGTTTCCGCTGGTTCACGGGCCGCCGGTACGCAGCCGTTGAGCCTCAAGGGACGCTGGTCGGCGGGTGCTGGTCCGCTGGTCTTCCGGTCCGCCGGTCTGCATCTCGTGGGCGGCGACCTCGGTTGGCCAGGCGGGCCAGTTCGCCGTTTCGTCGTCGTGTCGTTCCGCGGGGGCGATTTCGGTGGCCGCGTCGGCGGCTCGCTTCGTCGGGTGGTCGCTCCGTTGCGCTGCATTCGCCGGTCCAGCAGTCCGGCGCGTCGCCGGCCCGCTGGTCCGTCGAGCGGCAGTTCGGCGGCCACACAGCGGTGCGCCGAAAGGCCGTGCCGCCTGGCCGTTGCGCTGGGCCGTCGCCCTGGGCCGTCGCCCTGGGCCGTCGCGCCGCTCGGCCGTCGCTGCTGGGCCGTCGTGCTGCTGGGCTGCCGTGCCGTCGCGCCGTCGCGCCGCTGGGTCACCGCGCTGTCGTGTCGTTGGGTTGCCGGTTTGCCTGGATCGCCGGGGTGTTGTTCCGCTGTTGGGGGGCTCACGAGGTCGCGGCGTGGGGCTGTTCCGCGTGGCGTGGAGGGCGACCCGGTGGATCGCTGTTGTCATGGAGCCTGTTGCGTTTTCGGTATGTGTGGATAGTTCCGCTTTCGCGGTACTCGATCGATCATTGGGTATGGCGAAGCAGTTCCGTCCGGTGGATCGTGA
>NZ_JNYJ01000013.1 GCF_000716715.1 Dactylosporangium aurantiacum
GCCCCTGATCAGCCCGCGCCCCCAACCAGCCGGACGACGGTTGGGCGGAACGCATGCTGGCCGGCACGCACGCCGAGCCGGCACGCACGCCGAGCCGGCGGGGCGCGGCAGGGCAGGGCGGGGTGAGGCCGCCAGGCGAACGCGGCCTGACACCCCTGACAGCTCGCGCCCCCAGCCAGCCGGGATGCACGCTGAGCCGGGCGGAGGCGTCTCGACCCGGCGCGGCAAGACGAGGTGAAGCTGCAAGGCCCGCGACCGCTGAGCCAAGACAGTGCGGTGCCCGAGGTCAGGGATGGCCGCTGAGCCAAGGCCGAGGATGCCCAGCAACGGTGTCCGCGCGACGGCGGACACCGGCCGCGCTGGCACGGCCAACCGGAAACGAGCCAGGCATGCACCAGATGGGCCGGACCGGGCAGCACGCGCCATGCGTGCAGACGCGCCAGGCGTGCGCCGGGACTGGTGGACGGCGAGTGGTCGGCGGCGCTGGTGCCGGGTTCAGAACGGCCTGGTTGCCCGTTGCCGGCGTTGGGCGGTGGGCCGGCACCAAGCCGGCCAGATAAGCAAAGGCGCGTCCCCGCCTCAGCAACCACAACCCGGTGGCTCCACCGGGTTGTGGTTGTGGTCGGCGGCGCTCGCCAGGGTGGCGGAGGGCTCAGACGCCGGCGTACGAGTGCAGGCCGCTGGCCACCAGGTTCACGCCGAACAGGTTGACCAGCATGGTGGCCCAGCCGACGATGGCGATCCAGGACGTGACGCGGCGGCTGACGCTCGGGGTGGAGCGGGCGTGCAGGTAGCAGGCGTAGACGACCCAGGCCACGAAGGACCAGACCTCTTTGGGGTCCCAGTTCCAGTAGCGGCCCCAGGCGGCCTCGGCCCAGATGGCGCCGGCGATGACGCCGAAGGTCCAGATGGGGAAGGCGAAGGCGTGGACGCGGAAGGTGACGCGCTCCAGGGTGTCGGCCTGGGGCAGGCGCTCGCCGAGGCTGTACGGGAAGTTGCGCTTGCCCTGGTCGTGGCCCAGGCGGATCAGGTGCATGGCGGCGGCGACGAAGCCGACGAGGAAGATGCCCGAGGCGATCGAGGCGGCCCCGACGTGGATGACCAGCCAGTACGACTGCAGGGCCGGGACCAGGGGGCCGACGGGGACGTACAGGGTCATGCCGGCGATCGCGAGCAGGATGGACGCGACCAGGGTGACGAAGAGGCCGAGGTGCCGCAGGTTGCGCCACTTGGCGAGCACGACCAGCCAGGCGGAGACGCCGACGAGGGTGGCGGTCATGACGAACTCGTACATGTTGCCCCACGGCGCCCGGTCGGCGGCGATGCCGCGGGTGACCAGGGCGGCCAGGTGGCCGAGGTAGCCGAGCAGGGTGAGGGCGACCGCGGTGATGCCCGCCCAGCGCGCGGCGGCCGACCCGTCCGCCGTGTCCGGCGAAAGAGATTTGTCCGAAAAGTCCGAGGCCGGAAGCCCGCCGGCAGCAGAGCCAGAGCCTGCCCCGACGGAGGCCAGCTCCTCGGCGGGGGCAGCAGCACCTGACAGGACGCGCTGGCCCACCATGCTCCGCGCCCCGAACGCATACTCGACCGCATACGCCAGCATCGCCAGCACGTAGCTGAAGATCGTGACGACCAGCAGCTGGTTCGACAACCCACCCATCAAACGACCTCCTTGACGTCAGTCTGCGCCATCTGGCTCGGCACCGGTGCCGCAGGGGTCACCGCCGCGACGATGGCGGCGAACTCCTCGGCGAAGCCCGGGTAGTCACCGCGCGGCAGGCCACCCGCCGACATGCCGGTCGGGGTGATGCGGAAGAACACCCGGCGGCGCTTACCGGTGAGCGAGCCGAGCAGCCCGACCAGCAGGGCGCTCGCGCCGACCAGGACGATCGGCTGGCCCGGGTCGTGCCGGATGGAGATGCTGATCCACTGCTCGGTGCGGACGAACTCGACGGTCGTGCCGTCGGGCAGGGTGCCCTTCTCGCCGGGCTTGAGCATGAAGGGCTCGCCGAACTTGCTCAGCCGCTTGGCGTCGATCTGGCGCTGGTCGAGGGTGTACACCGACAGGGGCGCGCCGGCGTCGAAGCCCAGCACGCCACGGTACGGCTGCAGCATCAGCCGCGGATCCTTCTCGGCGGGGAAGGCCGACGAGCTCACCGAGGGGTCCGACGGCAGGGTCGGCAGGTACACGCCCGAGAAGCCGATCTGCGACTTCTCGTCGCGGGTGCCGGTCGACGGGTTCAGGTTGACGTCCGGGAAGGTGGCGACGCCGTCGCTGGTGAGCATCCCGTCCTTCGGCAGGAACGCCGAGACGTTCTCGTGGGTTTTGCCGTACTTGTCGGTGTAGCGCAACACCGGGGCGTAACCGTGGCCGAGCAGCGACACGTTGGCGCCGTCCAGCCGCAGCGGGTCGTTGACCTGCAGCACGTGGGTGGAGGAGCGGCCGTGCTGGGTGGCGGTGATGTCGGCCTTGTAGGTGACCGGCTGGCCGTTGTCCAGGTACGTGGCGGCGAACTTGTCCATCCGCAGGCAGAAGCGGGGCAGGTCGCCCTCGCCGACCTGGGCACCCAACGCGTGCTCGTCGTAGTTGAGCAGCGTGTTGCAGAAGGCGAAGTCCTGTCCCTGGATGAGCAGCCGGTTGCCGTGCCAGCCGAACCACGAGCCGTACGCGACGCCGATCAGCAGCGACAGCAGGGCGAAGTGGAAGACCAGGTTGCCGGTCTCCTTGAGGTACCCCTTCTCTGCGCTGATCTCGGTGACCCCGTCGGACGGGGTGCGCACGACGGTGCGGAACCGGCGCCGGCGCAGCGCCGCGACCACGTCGGCGGCGGGCGCGGCGGGCAGGTCCTCGGCCGAGGCGGGCAGGCGGGAGAACCGCGCGGGCGCCGCGGGCGGCTTGCGCAGCATCGCCACCAGGTGGGACCGGAAGCGCGGCACGAGGCAGCCGACGAGGGACGTGAAGAGCAGCAGGTAGATCGCCGAGAACCACGGCGAGGCGTACACGTCGAAGAAGAAGAACCGGTCGAGCGTGGGGCCCCACTCGGTGTTGTCCTGCAGGTACTGGCGGACCTTCTCCGGGGAGACGTTGCGCTGCGGCAGCACGGAGCCGGGGATGGCGGCGACGGCGAGCAGGAACAGCAGCACCAGTGCGGTGCGCATGGAGGTGAGCTGCCGCCAGGCCCGCCGGGAGATGGAGACGATCCAGCGCATCAGATCGGCACCGATCCGGGTCCGACATTGGTCGTAAGGGCGATCATGAGGTCACTCCAGACGCCGGTGACGAGCGCGAGCCCGACGATGACGAGCAGTGCGCCGCCGATGCGGGTCACCCACCGGCTGTTGCGCCGGATGAACTTGATGACGCCGATGAGCCGCTGGAAGCCCAGGCCGACGGCGATGAACGGCAGCCCGATGCCGAGCGAGTACGCGACGGCGAGGGTCACCGCCCTGGCCTGCGACCCGGTGGTCGAGCCGAGCGCGATGACCGCCCCGAGCGTCGGTCCGGTGCACGGCGCCCAGGACAGCGCGAAGACCATGCCGAAGACGGGGGCGCCGACCAGGCCGGCCGCGGGCAGCCGCTGGATCCGCCATTGCCGCTCCAGCCCCGGCACGAGCCCCATGAACGCCAGCCCGAGCACGATGACGGCGACGCCCGCGACGGTCTCGATGAGCCGGCGGTGCACCATGAGCTGCATCGCGGCGCTGGTGGCGAGCACGATCAGGGTGATGAAGACGGCCGCGAACCCGGCGATGAACAGCGAGATCCCGGCGATGACCCGGCCGCGGCGGTGCCCGGAGTCGAGGTCGGCGCCGGCCAGGCCGGTGACGTAGGACAGGTAGCCGGGCACCAGCGGCAGGATGCACGGCGACAGGAAGCTGGCCAGCCCGGCGAGGACGGCGACGGCGATCGCGCCGAGCAGCGGTCCGCTGAGGGCGAGGTCTCCGGCGCCGGCGAGCAGCATGGCTCAGGCCTGCTCGGCGAGCAGGTCGCGGACGATCGGCTCGAGCAGCTTCTGGTCGACCTGCATGCGCAGCACGGCGGCGATGCGGCCGCTGCGGTCGATCACGAGGGTCGCCGGGATCGAGTTGGGCGGCACGGCGAAGTCCTGCGCGAGCGACGCGGACGGGTCGAAGATGCTGCCGTACGTCGGCTTGATGTCGGCGAGGTACGCCTTGGCCGGGTCGCGCTGGTCGTGCACGTTGACGCCGACGAACGTGACACCGTCGGCCTTCGTGGCGGCGTACACCTTCTCCAGCTCCGGCGCCTCGGTGCGGCACGGCGGGCAGTAGGACGCCCAGAAGTTGACCACGACGACCTGGCCCTTGTGCTGCGCGAGGTCGAACGAGCCGCCGATGTCCATGTAGTCGCCGCGCATCGCCGGCGCGGCCACCCGGTCCGAGACGGAGATCTTGCGGCTGCCGAGGGCGCTCTTCGGCGCACTGCTCTCACAGCCGGTCAGCAGGACCAGCAGGGCTACGAGCGCGATCCCGAAGCGCATGCTCAGGCACCCTTCGCGTCGCGGGCGGTGGGCGACATGGCGACCAGGTGGGCGGCGGGTTCGGTGTACGACACGCCGACGATCTTCGTGTCCTCGAAGTGGAAGCTGGTGTAGCTGGCGAGGTTGCACTCCCGCTTGCGCGGGTCGTGCCACAGCCGCTTGCGCTCGACATGCCGGCGCAGCGTCCAGATCGGCAGCTGGTGCGACACGCAGACCGCCTCGTGGCCCTCCGCGGCCTCCCGGGCGGCGAGCAGCGCGGCGAACATGCGGGCCGCGATCGCCGTGTACGGCTCGCCCCAGGACGGGGTCACCGGGTCACGCAGCACCCACCAGTTGCGCGGGTCGCGCAGCGCGCCGTCGCCGGCGCCGACCCGCTTGCCCTCGAAGAAGTTGCCGCTCTCGATGAGGCGCTCGTCGACGGCGATCGGCAGGCCGAACTGCTCGGCGATCGGCCCTGCGGTCTGCTGCGCGCGCTCGAGCGGGCTGGCCACGACGTAGGTGATGTCCTTCTCGGCGACGGCCTGTGCGGCGGCCTTGGCCATCTGCACGCCCAGCTCGGAGAGGCGGTACCCGGGGAGGCGGCCGTAGAGGATCTTCTCCGGGTTGTGCACCTCGCCGTGCCGCAGTACGTGCACGATGGTCTTCGTCATGCCGCCGCCTCCGCTACGCTCCGGCGTCGGCCTGACTGACCCCTGCGCCCATGATGAGTGGCCGCTCCGCTCCGCTCCGGGCCACTCATGACAAACCGGCCGATGCGGCGGCCGCGGCGCGGGCGGCGTGCGGCAGCGCCGCCGAGATCACGTCGAGGGCCTCGGCGTCGATCGCGGTCGAGACGAACCACGACTCGTAGGCGCTCGGCGGCAGGTAGACGCCGCGGGCGAGCATCGTGTGGAAGAACGCCTTGAACGCCGCCACGTCCTGGGTCCGCGCGTCGTCGTAGTCGTGGACCGGCTCGTGGGTGAAGAAGATCGAGAACATGCTGCCGGCGGTCGCGAGGGTGTGCGGCACACCCGCGGCGGCCAGCGCGTCGGAGGACAGCTTGCCGATCGTCGCGGCCGTCGCGTCGAGCTGCGCATAGACCTCGGGGGTCGCCAGGCGCAGGGTCGCCAGACCGGCCGCGCAGGCCAGCGGATTGCCCGACAGCGTGCCGGCCTGGTAGACCGGGCCGGCCGGGGCGAGCTGCGCCATGATCGAGGCGCGGCCACCGAACGCGGCGGCGGGCAGGCCACCGCCCATGACCTTGCCGAAGGTCCACAGGTCGGCGTCGACGGGCTCGAGGCCGACCCAGCCGGCGCGGCTGACCCGGAAGCCGGTCATGACCTCGTCGAGGATGAGCAGCGCGCCGTGCCGGTGGGCGATCTCGGCGAGCTTGGCGTTGAACCCGTCGCGGGGCGCGACGACGCCCATGTTGCCGCAGGCCGCCTCGGTGATCACCGCCGCGATCCGGGAGCCCTCGGCGGCGAAGACCGCCTCGACGGCGGCGACGTCGTTGTACGGCAGGACGATCGTGTCGCCCGCCGCGGCCCCGGTGACGCCGGGCGAGTCGGGCAGCGCCAGCGTGGCGACCCCGGATCCGGCGGCGGCGAGCAGCGCGTCTACGTGGCCGTGGTAGCAGCCGGCGAACTTGACCACCTTGGGCCGGCCGGTGAACCCGCGGGCGAGGCGCAGTGCGCTCATCGTGGCCTCGGTGCCGGAGTTGACCAGGCGGACCTGCTCGACCGGGGTGCGCGCGACGATCTCCTCGGCGAGTGCCACCTCGCCGGGGGTCGGGGTGCCGAAGCTCGTGCCGTGTGCCGCGGCGGCGGTGATCGCGCCGATCACCTCGGGATGTGCGTGGCCGAGGATCAGCGGGCCCCACGAGCAGACCAGGTCGACGTAGCGCCGCCCGTCGGCGTCGGTGAGCCAGCAGCCCTCGCCACCGACCATGAACCGCGGGGTGCCACCGACCGCACGGAACGCACGGACAGGTGAATTCACCCCGCCCGGGACGATGGCCTGGGCGCGGTCGAACAGTGCCTGCGAAGCCGGAGCGTCACCCGCGTAGGGGCCGAGGCCGGCGGAGTCAATAGCTGTCACAGCCTGCCCATTCTGACAGCCTGCCGGAGGCGACGCCGACCGGCCCCAGGTGGCCTGTGCCCGACGCCACTGCGGGCGCAGTTCCACGTTAGGCTGTCCGGGTGGATCGACCGGATCTTTCCGTCACCGTGCGCCGCGCCCCGACCGAGACCGTGGTGGCGCTCGTCGGCGAGATCGACATGTCGACGGTCCAGCGGCTGGCGATGGCCGTCGATGAGATTCTGGCCGGCGACACCCCGACGCGGGTCGTGCTCGACATGGCCGGCGTGACGTTCTGCGACTCCCAGGGGCTCGGCACGCTGGTCGTGCTCAGTCGCAAGGCGACCATGGCACAGAGCTACCTGGTGCTGGTCAACGTCGGCGCGTTCCTGATCCGCGTCCTGGACATCACCGGCCTGCGCGGCGCGCTGATGATCCAGGAGACCGCGACCTGACCGCACCCCGCGGAGCGGCTGGCGGCTAGAGCGACCCCCGCGCCCGGGTCAGCGCCGCCATCGCCTTCTCCACCTGGGAGCGGCCGACCTCGCCGCCGGCCGCCAGCGCCGCCTTCAGCAGCGCGGTGGCCTCGTCGACGGCGACTCCCGCCGCCCGCAGCTCGCCCTCCCGGGTGCGCACCAGCTCCGACTGCACCGCGAGCTGCTGCGTCTTGGTCCACAGCTCGACGAACACGGAGACCTTCGCCCGCAGTACCCACGGATCGAACGGCTTCGTGAGGTAGTCGACGGCGCCGGCGGCGTAGCCCCGCAGCATCAGGTGCGAGTCGCGGTCCGCGGCGGTCAGGAAGATGATCGGCACGTGCCGGGTCCGCTCGCGGCGCTTGATGTGCCGGGCGGTCTCGAAGCCGTCCATGGTCGGCATCTGCGCGTCGAGCAGGATGAGGGCGAAGTCGTCGACGAGCAGGTGCTTGAGCGCGTCCTCACCGCTGTCGGCGCCGACGGTCTGGACCGGCAGCCCCTGCAGGATCGCCTCCAGAGCGAGGAGGTTGTCCCTACGGTCATCGACGAGCAGCACCTTCGCCGGCCGGTCCGGTCCAGTCAAGGATGCGGCCCCTTTCTGACGGTCTGGGAGCAACTTACACCGCGCGGCCTTCCCCGTTTACCCACGCGGCCATGACGTCAAGCAGCTCGTCAAGATCAACCGGCTTGGTGATGTAGTCGCTGGCGCCCGCGGCCAGGGACGATTCGCGGTCGCCGGGCATCGCCTTGGCGGTCAGGAAGACCACCGGCAGGTTGGCGAAGCGCCGGTTGCGCCGGATCGCCCGGGTCGTCTCGTTGCCGTCCTGGTCGGGCATCATCGCGTCCATCAGGACGATGTCGACGTGGGGGTGCTCCGACAGCACGCGGACCCCGTCGGCGCCGTTGTCGGCGTACAGGACCGTCATGCCGTGCAGCTCCAGCGCACTGGTGAGGGCGAAGACGTTGCGCACGTCGTCGTCGACGATGAGCACGGTCGCGCCGTCGAGCTGGTGCGCGGCCGCGGTCGGGCGGCGCTCCGCGGTCGGCAGCGAGCGCAGCATCGCCGGGCCGGGCGGCAAGCTGCGCACCGGCGGCAGCGGTTGGGCCGGCACCGCGTGCACCGTCTGGGTGACCTCGGTCGCGATGACGTCCGGCAGGTACAGCGTGAAGATGGCACCCCGGCCGACCTCCGAGGTGACCCCGATCGCGCCGCCGAGCAGCCGGGCGAGCTCGCGGCTGATCGACAGGCCGAGGCCGGTGCCACCGTACTTGCGGCTGGTCGTGCCGTCGGCCTGCTGGAACGCCTCGAAGATCAGCGCGACCTTGTCGTCGGAGATGCCGATGCCGGTGTCGCGGACCGCGAACGCGATCACCCGCCGGGCGCCGGCCAGGGTCGGCGAGGTGAACTGCAGGTCGGGCGTGGCGACGCTCATGGAGAGCGTGACCGAGCCCTTCTCGGTGAACTTCACCGCGTTGGAGATCAGGTTGCGCAGGATCTGCTGGAGGCGCTGCGGGTCGGTGACGATCGCCGGCGGCAGGTCCGGGGCCGGGACGACGGTGAAGTCCAGCCCCTTGTCCTCGGCCTGCGGCGCGAAGGCCTGCTCGACGTACGAGCGGATCTCCTCGAAGGAGACCTCGCCGGGCTCGACGTCCATGCGGCCGGCCTCGATCTTCGACAGGTCGAGAATGTCGTCGATGAGGGCGAGCAGGTCGGAGCCCGCGTTGTGGATCGTCGCGGCGAACTCGATCTGCTTCGCGGTGAGGTTGGCGTCGGGGTTGTCGGCCAGCAGCCGCGACAGCAGCAGCATCGAGTTGAGCGGCGTGCGCAGCTCGTGGCTCATGTTGGCGAGGAACTCCGACTTGTACTGCGACGCCTGCGCCAACTGCTGGGCCTTCTCCTCCAGGCCGAGGCGGGCCATCTCGATCTCGCGGTTCTGCTTCTCGATGTTGCCCTTCTGCTCCGACAGCAGCGTCGCCTTCTCCTCCAGCTCGGCGTTGGTGCGCTGCAGCTCCGCCGACTGGTCCTGCAGCTCCAGGGCGAGCCGCTGCGACTGCGACAGCAGCTCCTCGGTGCGCCGGTTGGCGAGGATCGTCTTGAGGGCCACGCCGATGGTGACCACGAGCCGGTCGAGGAACGCCAGGTGCAGCTCGGAGAACGCGGACACGCCGGCGAACTCGATGACGCCGAGCGGCTCGCCCTCGAACAGCACCGGCAGGACGACGAGGTCGGCCGGGGGTGTGGCAGCGAGCCCGGAGCGGACCTGCAGCCGGCTGTCCTGCGGGGCGGTGACCCGGATCGCGCGCCGCGACAGCGACGCCTGCCCGATCAGACCCTCGCCCGGGGCGAAGCTGACCTCGGTGCCGGGCGAGACGTACCCGTACGACGCCTCCAACCGCAGCCGCAGCCCGGAGTCGGCGTCGGCACCGGCGAGGAAGAACGCGCCGATCTGCGCGTCGACCAGCGGCGTCACCTCGGCCATGATCATGCGGCAGACCTCGCCGAGGTCGCGCTGGCCCTGCAGCAGGCCGCCGACGCGGGCCAGGTTGGAGTCGAGCCAGCCCTGCTCGGCGTTCTTCTTCGTCGTCTCGCGCAGCGTGACGATCATCTGGTTGATGTTGTCCTTGAGCTCGGCGACCTCGCCGAGCGCCTCGACCGCGATGCGCTGGGTCAGGTCGCCGCGGGTCACGGCGGTGGACACCTGCGAGATGGCGCGCAGCTGCGTGGTCAGCGTCGAGGCGAGCTGGTTGACGTTCTCCGTCAGGTCCCGCCACGTACCGGAGACGCCGCGCACCTGCGCCTGACCGCCGAGCTTGCCTTCGGAGCCGACCTCGCGGGCCACGCGGGTCACCTCGTCGGCGAAGGACGACAGCTGGTCCACCATCGTGTTGACCGTCGACTTCAGCTCGAGGATCTCGCCGTGCGCGTCGACGGTGATCTTCTGCGACAGGTCACCGCGGGCGACGGCGGTGGTGACCTGGGCGATGTTGCGGACCTGGGACGTCAGGTTGGACGCCATCGAGTTGACGTTGTCGGTGAGGTCGCGCCAGGTGCCGGAGATGCCCTTCACCTGGGCCTGACCGCCGAGCTTGCCCTCGGTGCCGACCTCGCGGGCCACGCGCGTGACCTCATCGGCGAACGACGACAGCTGGTCCACCATCGTGTTGACCGTCGACTTCAGTGCCAGGATCTCGCCCTGGGCGTCGACCGTGATCTTCTGCGACAGGTCACCGCGGGCGACGGCGGTGGCGACCTGGGCGATGTTGCGGACCTGCGCGGTGAGGTTGGACGCCATGAAGTTCACGTTGTCGGTCAGGTCGCGCCAGGTGCCGGCCACGCCGCGCACCTGCGCCTGACCACCGAGCTTGCCCTCGGTGCCGACCTCGCGCGCCACCCGCGTGACCTCATCGGCGAACGACGACAGCTGATCGACCATCGTGTTGACCGTCGACTTCAGCTCCAGAATCTCGCCACGCGCATCAACGGTGATCTTCTGCGACAGGTCACCGCGCGCCACCGCCGTCGCCACCCCATGAAGTTCACGTTGTCGGTCAGGTCGCGCCACGTACCGGCGACCCCCGTCACCTGCGCCTGACCACCGAGCTTGCCCTCGGTGCCGACCTCGCGCGCCACCCGCGTGACCTCATCGGCGAACGACGACAGCTGGTCCACCATCGTGTTGACCCGCGGGCCACGGCGGTGGCGACCTGCGCGATGTTGCGGACCTGGCCGGTGAGGTTGGACGCCATCGAGTTGACGTTGTCGGTGAGGTCCTTCCAGGTGCCGGCGACGCCGGGCACGTCGGCCTGGCCACCGAGCTTGCCCTCGGTGCCGACCTCGCGGGCCACGCGGGTCACCTGCTCGGCGAAGACCCGCAGCGTGTCGACGAGCGAGTTGATCGTCTCGGCGAGCTCGGCGACCTCGCCCTTCGCCGCGACGGTGATCTTCTGCGACAGGTCGCCGCGGGCCACGGCGGTGGCCGCGGTGGAGATCGACCGGACCTGGCCGGTCAGGTTCGCCGCCATCGAGTTGACCGAGTCGGTCAGGTCGCGCCAGGTGCCGGCGACGCCGGTGACCTGCGCCTGACCACCCAGCTTGCCCTCGGTGCCGACCTCGCGGGCCACGCGGGTGACCTCGTCGGCGAACGACGACAGCTGGTCGACCATCGTGTTGACGGTGCGGCCGATGGTGAGGAACTCACCGCGCAGCGGGC
The DNA here is from genome assembly GCF_000716715.1 of Dactylosporangium aurantiacum. Classification (GTDB taxonomy): domain Bacteria; phylum Actinomycetota; class Actinomycetes; order Mycobacteriales; family Micromonosporaceae; genus Dactylosporangium; species Dactylosporangium aurantiacum. Next base: position 11,239 of record NZ_JNYJ01000013.1, read on the forward strand.
GGCCGTCGATCTCCAGCGCCAGCTGCTGCGTCAGGTCGCCCTCGGCGACGGCGACGATCACGCGGGCGATCTCCGTCGTCGGCCGGCCCAGGTCGTCGATGAGGGAGTTGACCGCGCGGATGCGGTCGAGCCACGCCCCCTCGAAGGCCTCCTCGTCGAGCCGCTCGGTCATGCGGCCCTCGCGCCCGACGACGCGGCTGATGCGCAGCAGGTCGCGGGTGTGCCGCTGCTTGAGATCGGCGAGCCGGTTGAACCGCTCGACCACCTCGCCGGGCAGGCCGTCGCGGCGGCTCAGCCGGTGCTTCAGGTCACCCGCCGCCAGCCGGTCCAGCCCGTCGGACAGCTCCTCCAGCAGCAGCGTCTCGGGACTCTTCTGGGTGACTTCTTCGACTGTGGTCATGGCGTCTCCACCGGTCTCGGGGGCAGGCGGTGTCCACCCATCGTCGTCTCCAGGTTGGATTGTTACCACCGTTCGGTAGAGACTGCGAGGTGTGAACGCGCCGACCGTCCGGAGGATCCGTCTCCCGGCCGACCATAGCTCTCCCGGTCTGGCGCGCGAAGCGATCCGGACGATCGCGCACGAACGGGACTTGAGCGGCATTCTCGACGAGGCGCTACTGCTGGTCACCGAACTGACGACGAACAGTGTCGTGCACGCCGGCACCGAGGTCGACGTGGAGATCACCGCCGCCGACACATCGCTGACCGTCACCGTACTGGATTTCCAGCCCGGCACCGTCGTGCCCAACATCCCCACGGCCGGCGGCGCGAACCTCGACGAGCGCGGCCGCGGCCTGCTGCTCGTCGACCAGCTCGCCTCGTCGTGGGGCACCCTGCACTTCGACGGCGGCAAGGGCGTGTGGTTCCGGCTCGACGTGCCGGGCGCGGCGGGGCCGCCCAGCCCGACGCCACCCGGCTTCGAGATCCCCCTCGCACCGGCCCCCGACGCGCTGGGCGCCCTGGGTTGGTCCGGCACCGGTACCTCGCTGACCGAGGTCGCGGAGGAGCTGCTGCAACGGCTCGTCGGCGTGATCGGGGCGGCCGGCGCCGCGCTGACGCTGGACGAGGGCGACGGCCCGCACACGATCGCCGCGGTCGGGCGGCTCACCGGGTCGGTCGACAGCGGGCGGCGGGTGCCGCTGCGGGTCACCAAGCCGTGGCGGGCCGAGCTGCTCGTCGCCGGCGGGGGCGGCAACCCATACGCGCGACCGCTGACCTCCCTGGCCGCCGACCGGCTGATGCTGCTGGTCGAGAACCACCGGCTGCGGCGCGCGGACTCCGAGCGGCGCACCTGGCTCACGTTCCTCGCCGACGCCAGCGAGCTGCTCGCCCAGTCCCTCGACGTCGAGCTGACCCTGGCGCTGATCCCCCGGCTGGTGGTGCCGCGGCTGGGCACCTGGTGCGCGATCCACGCCGCCGACGCCGGCGGGGAGCTGCGGCTGGCCGCGGCCGCGCACGCCGACGAGTCGATGCTCACCGGCCTGCTCGACGCGCTCGGGCAGGCGGCGCCGCAGCTGAAGGAGGCGATGAGCACCGACGCCGTCGTGCCGCTGGGCCCGCCGCTGGAGGGGTACGTGGTCGCCCTGATCGCCCGCGGCCAGCACCTCGGCACGCTCACCGTCGGCGGCGGCGGCGACACCTGGCAGCGCAGCGAGGAGGTCGCCGTCGTCGAGGACGTGGCCCGGCGCGCCGCGCTCGCGATCGACAACGCCAACATCCACGCCGAGCGGCGCAGCATCGCCCAGGCCCTGCAGCGCTCGCTGCTGCCACCGCAGCTGCCGAAGGCCGAGGGCGTGGAGTTCGGCGCCGAGTACGTGCCGACCGGCGAGGGGGTCGACGTCGGCGGCGACTTCTACGACGTGGTGCCGCTGTCCGGGCGCCGGTGGCTGGTCGTCGTGGGCGACGTGTCCGGCAAGGGCGTGCAGGCCGCGACGGTCACCGGTCTGGTCCGCGACGTGACCCGGGTCCTCGTGCGCGACGGCCGCCCGCTGCCGGAGACCCTGAAACGGATCAACGAGACGCTGCTGGAGCGCGGTGCCGGCCGGTTCTGCACCCTGTGCCTGGCCGAGATCCTGCGCCGCCAGGACGGCACCCTGGACGTGGCGCTGCACCTGGCCGGCCACGACCAGCCGGTGTTGCTGCGCGCCGACGGCCGCACCGAGCTGGCCGGCCAGTGCGGCACCGCCCTCGGCCTGCTCGACACGATCAACACCCCGCGCACCCAGATCACGCTCGCGCCCGGCGACACGCTGATCTTCTATACCGACGGCGTCACCGAACGCCGCCGCGGCCCAGAGCTGTTCGGCGTCGACCGCCTGCGCCGGGAGGCGGGCCAGCTGGCCGGATTCCCCGCCGACGTGGTGGCGGCCCGCCTGCGCGCGACGACGCTGAACTTCTCCCAGGAGCCGCCCCGCGACGACATCGCCATCTTCGCGGTCCGCAACGACCACTGACGGCGGCGCGCTGTCAGTGGGCGCCGCCGACCAGCAGCGTGGTGTCGCAACTGGTCTCCACGTGCTTGCTGTGGGTGGCGATGACGACGGCACAGCCGTCCTCGGCCATCCGCCGCAGGACATTGATCACCATGGTGGCGTTGTCGCTGTCGAGCGCCCCGGTCGGCTCGTCCGCCAGCACCACCTTGGGCTGCTTGACCATCAGCCGGGCGAGCGCCACGCGCTGCTGCTCGCCACCGCTGAGCTGATACACCATCTCCTTGCCGCGACCGCCGAGGCCGACCCGGTCCAGGGCCGCCTCGAAGGCGTCCTGGCGGCGGGAGCGGCCCGCGGCACCGACGGCGACCGCGAGGTTGAACGCGATGGTCGCGTTGTCGATCAGCGCGTAGTTCTGGAACAGGTAGCCGAGCGTGTCGCGGCGGAAGCGGCGCTGTGCGGCGGCCCCGAACTTGGTGATGTCCTTGTCCGCGATCAGGATCGAGCCGGAGTCGACCTGTTCGAGGAGGCCGAGGCAGTTGAGCAGGGTCGACTTGCCGCAGCCGCTGGGCCCGACCAGGGCGTGCAGCTGGCCCTGGGCCACCTTGAAGGAGACGTCCGACCACAGGGTGCGCCGGCCAAACGACTTGGTGATGCCGTTAACGGAGATCATGTGGATCCTCTTCGCCGTGTCGTCGTGATGGTCAGGCCAGGCTGGCGGAGTGCGCTTTGATGAAGCCGGCGTTGGTCCGCGCCAGGGTGCCCAGGATGAGCGCGAGGCTGAGCAGCGCGACGGCGGCGGCCACGGCCGGCTCCCAGCCGCCGAGCACGAGCTCCTGCCGCAGCGACGGCCGCGCCATCGGTGCCTCGCTCTGGGCGATCAGCGAGTTGGTGCGCTGCCAGGTCCACAGCACCAGCACGGCGGCCAGCGCGCCCTCGCCCCCGAGGATCCATCGGTGCGTCCGCAGGAAGCTCCAGCCGCTGATGTACTTCACGAACAAGGCCTGCGCGTGCTTCCGGCAGTACACGATCGACACGCTCAGCGCGGTGATCAGCAGCACCACGACCGCGGCCAGCAGGTTGAAGACCTGCACGCTGAACTCGCGCCGCACGGTGCGGTAACGGTCGGCGGCCTCCTGCGCGGACGGGCTCACGCCCAGCACGTATGGCCCCACTCCGGCCGCGGCGGCACTGCTCATCGCCTTGTCGGGGTCGTCGAAGATGACGCGGTGCTGGGCGGCCATGACCATGTACTCGTCGTTGGGGATGACCCCGGAGCCGGCCGTCATGACCACGATGAACGGGTCGTCGATGACGAGGTCGTGGTCCTCGACCCAGGACCCGTAGGTGAACGCCGACTGGCCGGAGCGCAGCGTCCCGGTCCGGATCGGGATCGGCGCGCCGGTGCGGTTGCGGGTGAGCACCTGCATCCAGCTGCCGATCCGGGACTTGACCCGTTCGGCGTCCGCGGCGTACCGCTCGGGCACCAGGATCCTGACGGCATCGGGGTCCGACGGCGTGACCCGGGCGCCGCTCGCGTCGTAGAGCTCGTGCGTGCGGAGGTACTTGTCGTTCACGACCAGGACGTCCCGCTCGGGTCCGCCGACGAGCATGCCGGGCCCGCCGGCCGGCGGCAGCACCTTGGACAGCAGCACGTCACCCCGCAGGTCGGCGTCGCGCACCCACTGGCCGATCTTGTCGTTGACCGTCCGCTCCTGCGCCGTGCCGGTGTATCCGCCGCTGATCAGCGTGTAGTACGCCGGCCCGGCGGCCTTCCACGCCTCGCTGCGCTCCCGCTGCTCCCGCACATCCAGCCCGCTGCTGATCACGGCGGTGCCCACGACGAGCGTCAGCAGGATCGCGGGCACCCGGATCCCGTATGAGCCGACGATCAGCCACCGGTCGGCGAGCTCGCCCTTGATCGCGCTCAGGATGCCGTCGCGGTGCATCACCGCCAGCGTCAGCGCGTGCGTGATCAGCGCGATGACCAGGTAGACGGCGAAGAAGCCGGCAGCGACCAGCAGGTAGGTCCCGAAGCGGTTGAGGCCGTTGTACCAGCCGAGCGCGGCGGCCGCGACGACGGCGGTCCCGGCCGCGGCGATGCCCGCGAAGCGCGCCAGCTGCGCCAGGTCCCGGCCCAGGATCCCCGGGAACGACCGGCCCTGCAGCCGTTGGACGCCATACGACTTGGCGTTGAACACGATGGCGGAGGCGACGGTCAGCATCGTCAGCAGCGCGATGATGAGGAAGCACCACAGCAGTGCGCCGTTGCCGAAGAACTCCAGGGCGTGCGTGGGGGTCAGCAGCGGGTCGATCTTCCCGCGGAACCCGAGGTCGTTGAACCCGCGCAGCAGCTCCGACGCGTCCGACCTCGGACCGAACACGAGGTAGTAACCCGTCGGGTCGATGTTGACCGACTCCTGGAACGGCCGGACGTCGGTCTTGGCGTCCCGGCTGAAGTAGGGGTAGCCGTCCCGCATCCAGGAGGTCGACTCGGCGCCGTCGTCACCGACCGCCAGGTAGACGTGCCGGTAGCTCTCGTTGCGCGGATCCCAGGCCAACCGGCCGACGTTGACATGCCGGCGCTGCGCGAACGACGACACCATTTCGGCGGTCTGCGCATTGCTCGACGAGGAGTCCGACTCATTGATCCAGACGACGTACGACGGCCCGGAAATGGCCGCCTCGTCGAAATTCCGCACGATGATGAACGCCATCGCGGCGGACACGGCCATCATGACGAGGTATGCGAACTTGATGCTTTTATGAATCACGGTGGCCTGTCCTATGCTCGGGCGGTCGCGGATGCGGGTGGCGGCGGAAGCGACGCCACCCGCACCCGTCAATGCACGACTAGTCGATCAACGGTCCGTGTGCTCAGCAGAAACCGTAGTACGAGTAGTCGACCGACCAGAACCGCGACGCGGCACTCGCGTAGGAGTAGTAGCCGGGCGAGGTGCAGCCCGACGGATACACCTGGTTGGTCTTCACCGAGGACTTGTGGTTGTTGTTGGGGTGGTAGTAGTAGGACCACACGATGGAGTTGTTCTCACCGTGGTCCCAGGTGCCACCCTCGACGTAGGTGACGACGGCGAGCGCCGGAGAGGCCATCGCCACCGACATCACCCCCGTCGCGATGCCGGCCGCGACCTTCTTCTTGAGACCCAACACAGATCCCTTCAGTCAGAAACGAGCATTTCCCAACCTGACGTCGGCGCCGCTCTGAGCGCGCACTCGAGATGCCCCGAATTGATCGGAAGCATGGACAACGCCTATCCCGAAAGTGGACCTGCGCCTGATCCCCCGCGGTGTGAGAATCACGCTAATGCAAGGCACACATTCACGTTGACCCGTAACAGGAAGTTACGTCCGACAATTTGTAGGACATGTCGCGACGCCGCAGGTAACCGGCCGTGCGTCAGATCGGTGCCACGCAGTTCAGTGACTTGCATCACACAGGGGACTCGGAGCTATCACCGAGCGTGACGACGCGAGCGACCCTACGCGCGGGACGAGAAGCCGCGAAGGCGGAGCAGCTCCTCGTGGACGTCGGCCGGGTGGGCGTTCAGGTCGTAGCGGCTGAGCAGGAACAGGTGCTCTCCCGCGTCGATCTCCAGCAGCTCGCTGCGCATGCCGCCGCGGGAGCGGGCGTCGACGCGCATCCGCTCGACCTGCGCCCAGTCGAGGCGGCGGCGGGACGCGTAACCGCTGACGACGGTGAGCCCTTCCAGGTCGGCGGCGAGCCGGACGGGCGCGATGAAGTCCCGCAGCGCGTAGACGCCGAGGATGGCGGCGGCGATCAGCGCGGCGGCCAGCGCGCGGCGGTCGCCCGCGACGAACACCCCTGCGAGCAGCAGGGCGATCGCCGCGCAGGCTTTCAGTGCCGCGAACCCCGTGGACACCCGCCACCGCAGGTCGGTCCCGGCCGGCGGCGGTGTCGAAGCGGAGAAGGCGCCGCTGCGGATGTCCATCCCACCAGCATGCGCTATTTCGTCTTGGTGATCGAGGTGGCGGTCACCGTACCGTCGGCGTTCTGGCCGACGATCGTGACGCTGGAGCCTGCGGTCAGGTCCTTCAGCGCGCCGGGCATGGAGACGGTGGTCGTGCCGCTGGTCTTCACGATCAGGGTCTGGCCGTCGGCGGTCTCCACGTAGACGGTGGTGCCGTCGACGAGCTTGACCGTGCCGGTGATCCCGCCGCGCGCGCCGGTCTGCCCGGTGCCGTTCTGACCGCCCGGGAACGCGCCGTTCTGACCGCCGGGAAACGCGCCGCCGCGGCCGGCGAACTGGCTGGGGAGCGCGGCCGGGTTGGCGCCGCCGGGCGCGCCGGCGGCCGGCGGCGTGCCGTAGCTCTTCTGCACCTGGGCCCCGCCGACGAAGCCGGCGACGAGCAGGGCGAGCCCGGCCAGCACGTACGTGGCGCGGTTGGCCAGGCGGCGCGGGGCCGCCTTCGCGATCCGCTCGTTCAGGTCGTCGTCGAGCGGCTGGGCCAGCAGGTCGTCCGGCTCCTCCGGCACCCCCGGCAGCGCCGCCTCGTCCGGCTCGTCCGCGAAGTCGAGGTCCGCCGGCACCACCGGTAGGGGCTCGGTGTCGGCGCGGTAGGCGTGGCTCACTGGGGTCTCCTGACGGGACGGGTGCTCACTCATAGCGCAGGGCCTCGATGGGGCGCAGGCCGGCGGCCCGGCTGGCCGGGTAGCTGCCGAAGAACAGCCCGATGGCGACCGAGAACCCCAGCGCCAGGACGACCGAGCTGGGCACGATGACCGGCTTGATGCTGACGATGGTGAAGCGGCTGCCGATGACCGCCGCGGCCACCCCGAGCAGCCCGCCGATCAGGCTCAGCACCGTCGCCTCGACCAGGAACTGGGTGAGGATCGTGCGCCTGGGCGCGCCGAGGGCCTTGCGGATGCCGATCTCCCGGGTCCGCTCGGTGACGGTGACCATCATGATGTTGGTGATGCCGATCCCGCCGACCAGCAGGCTGATCCCGGCGACCGCGCCCAGCAGCAGGGTGAAGGTCTCGGCCGTGTTGGCGCGGGTCTCCAGCAGCTGCGAGGCGTTCTGGATGCGGTACGCCGTGGTGCTCGACCCGGTGATGTTGAGCTTGGCGTTGAGGATCGCGGTGACCTCGCTCTGCGCGTCGCTGACGTCCTCCGGCGACGTGGCCTGGATCAGCAGCTGGTTGAGCGAGCCGTAGCCGGTCAGCGACTCCTGCACCGCGGTGACGGGCGCGACGGCGACGTCGTTGGGGTCCGTGAAACCGGTGCCGCCCTTGTCGGCGAGCACGCCGACGACCGTGAAGAGCTTGCCGGCGACGGTGATCTGCTTGGACAGCGGGTCGACGCCGCCGAACAGTTCCTCGGCGACGGTCTTGCCGATGACGACGACCTTGCGCGAGTCGGTGACGTCCTCGGCGGTGAAGAGGGTTCCCTTGTCGACCTTGAAGTTCGAGGCGGCGACCCAGCCGGGGTACGTGCCGACGAACTGCGCGATCGTGTGGTCGGTCCCCTCGTAGGTGGCCGACTGCGAGCCGGTGACGACGGGCGAGACGCTGCGCACGTGCGGCGCCTCGTCCTTGTCCTGCAGCGCCGGCACCAGGTCCATGTTGAGCGCGGTGCTCGTGGTCGCCGCCGCGCCGCGGGGGCCGCCGCCACCGCCGGCGGTGACCGTCAGCGTGTTGGTGCCCAGGGACTCGATCTGCCGCTGGACCGCCTGCGCGGAGCCGTTGCCGACCGCGACGAGGAGGATGACTGCGGCGACGCCGATGAGGATGCCCAGCACCGTCAGGCTGGAGCGCAGCTTGTTGGCGGTGATCGCGCGCAGCGCGAACCGGATGGTCTCGAGGAGGTTCACTTCAGCCGCTCATCCTGGACGATGCGTCCGTCGACGAGCCGGATCAGTCGCCTCGCCCGCTCCGCGACGTCCGGCTCGTGGGTGATCAGCACGATCGTCCGCCCGGACGCGCTCAACCGGTCGAAGACGGCGAGGACGTCGTTGGTGGACTGTGTGTCGAGGTTGCCGGTCGGCTCGTCGGCGAGCACGAGCGCCGGCGCGGTGACCAGCGCGCGGGCGACCGCGACCCGCTGCTGCTGGCCGCCGGACAGCTGGTTGGGCTCGTGGTCGGCGCGCTCGGCGAGCCCGACCATGGCCAGCGCCAGGTTGGCCCGGCGGCGCCGCTCGGCGGCCTTGACCCCGGCGTACGCGAGGGGAAGCTCGACGTTGGCCAGGGCGCTGGTCCGCGCGATGAGGTTGAACGCCTGGAACACGAAGCCGATCCGCCGGTTGCGGACCAGGGCCAGCTGCCGGTCGTTGAGGCGGCTCACGTCGACGCCGTCGAGCAGGTACTTGCCGGTCGTCGGGATGTCGAGGCAGCCCAGGATGTTCATCAGCGTCGACTTGCCGGAGCCCGACGAGCCCATGATGGCCACGTAGTCGCCGCGCTCGACGGTGAGCGACACGCCGCGCAGCGCCTGGACCTCGGTCTCGCCCTGCCCGTAGATCTTCCTGACCCGCTGCACGTCCAGTACCGGATGCATGACCTCACCCATCAGTTGCCGGGCCGGAAGCCGCCGCCACCACCGGTGAACCCGCCGCCGCCGGTGAACCCACCACCCGGGAACTGCTGGTTGTTCGTGCCGGTGGTGGAGTTCGTCGTGGTCGTGGTGATCACGACCTGCTCGCCGGCGGTGAGGCCGGACTTGATCTCGACGAACGAGCCGCCGGTGATGCCCACCTCGACGGTGCGGGTCTCCACCTGGCCGTTGACCTGCACCTGGACGGTGCGCTGGCCGCCGGCCGTGCGCAGCGCCGCGCTCGGGATCCGCACCGCGTCCTGCACCTCGGCGATCGTCACGACCGCGGTGGTGCTCTGCCCGAGCCGTACCCCTTCCGGCAGCGTGTCCAGCCCGATGACCACCGCGTACGAGTTGACGTTGTTGCTGGTCGTCGCGGTCGGCGAGATCGTGCTGACCTTCCCCGTTGCGCGGGTGCCGCTCAGCGCGCTCCAGGTGATCTGCGCGGCCTGGCCGGTCTTGAGCTTCGTCGCGTCCGCCTCGGCGAAGCTCGCGTTGATCTGCAGCTTGGTGAGGTCGGCGAGCTGGACGAAGCCCGACGAGGACGAGCCGGTGGAGCCGCCGGAGGCGCCGGTCGAGCCGGAGGACCCGGAGGCGCCCGACGAGGAGCCGACCGCGCCGTTCACGGCCGTGACCGTGCCGGCGATCGGCGCGGTCAGGACCGTGCCGTTGACCGTCGTCTGCGCCGAGGTGACGGCGGCCTGCGCGGTGGTGACCTGCGCCTCGGCCGAGGCGATCGTGGCCGCGTCGGCGCTGTTGTTCTGCGCCCGGGTGAGCGCCGCCTTCGCCGCGGTCAGGTTGGCCTTCGCCGTGTTCAGCGACGCCTGCGCGGCGGTCGGGTCGACCTTGGCCAGGACCTGGCCCTTGGTGACCACGTCGCCGACCTTCACCTCGACCTCGGTGACGGTGCCGGACGTGGTGAAGTTGGCGTTGGCCGTCGCCGAGCTGGCCACCGAGCCCGACGCGGACACCGTCTGCGACACCGTGCCCTGCGTGGCCGCGACGAGCCGGGTCCGGGTGGTGGTCTGCGAGGCCTGCGCCTCGGCCGGCCCGGAGACGATCTGGTACGCCCAGAGCCCGCCACCGACCGCGGCGACCGCGAGCGCGACGTTGATCAGGCCCACGGAGTCCACCCGTGGTCGGCGCAGAGGCGGCAGCGACAAACGCATGAGGGGAATCGTGGTGCGTGCCGCTCGGAGCGACCCTCAGCTTCCCTCGGAGTTACCTCGGAATCCAGACGCCCCGGGTTGATCGGATTCGTCGTCGAAATCGGGTTCGCTCATCGCCGGCAGCAGCACCCGGAACCTGGCCCCTTCGCCGGGCGCGGTCCACAGCTCGACCCGCCCGCCGTGCGCCTGCACGATCGCGGCGACGATGGCCAGGCCCAGCCCGGCACCGCCGTGGCGGCGCGAGCGGGAGCCCTCGGCGCGGTACAGGCGCTCGAACACCCGGGCGGCCTCACCGGGGTTCATGCCGGGCCCGGTGTCGCCGACCTCGATCGCGGCGAGCGGCACCCCGCTGGGCAGCGGCTCGCCGACGGCCGCGGTCGGGGGCGGCCCGCCCTCGGTGGCCCGGCCGACCCGCACCACGACCCGGGTGTCCTCCGGGGTGTGCTGCAGGGCGTTGCTGACGAGGTTCGCGACCACCTGCCGGATGCGGGTCTCGTCGCCCTCCACGGTCACCGGCTCGAACGTCACCGAGCGCTCGTCCAGCGCCGACAGCTGCACGAACCGGGTCGGCACCCGCACGTGGGCGTCGCGCACCGAGTCGGCGGCGACCGCGAGCAGGTCCACGGGGTACCGCTGCAGCGGCCGCTCCTCGTCCATGCGGGCCAGGGTCAGCAGGTCGTTGACGAGCAGCCGCATCCGGCTCACTTCGGCCTCGATGCACTCCATCGCCTCGTCCAGCGCCGGTCCGGGTGGCGCGCCGCCGCGCCGGTACAGCTCGGCGAAGCCCTGCACGGAGGTCAACGGGGTGCGCAGCTCGTGCGCGGCGTCCGCGAGGAACTGCCGCAGCCGCCGCTCCGAATCGGCGCTGTCGTCGACGGCCTCCTCGATGCGGGTGAGCATGGTGTTCAGCGCGATGCCGAGGCGCCCGGACTCGGTGTGCGGGTCGGCGTCGACGATCCGGCGGGACAGGTTGCCGCCGGCGATCTCGACCGCGGTCTCCTCCATGCGGGTCAGTGGGCTCAGCCCGACCCGCACCAGCGTCGCGGTCGCGACCCCCACGAACCCCAGCAGGATGAGGCTGACCAGCAGCGAGTACCGCAGCATGCTGTCGCGGGTGTCCTGGACGTCGACCAGCGCGACGGCGTTGGCGCCGTAGCCGCCGCCGCCCGCGAAGTTGGCCGGCAGGTTGGCCGGGAACACGATCACCCGCCAGTCCTCACCGCCCGGCGTGGTGACGGTGAACGGCTTCGCCGTGGCGGCCCGCTGCTTGATGTCGCCGAAAAGCGCGGGATCCAGCACGACCGGCTCCGGGTTGAGCAGCTTGCCCGTGCTGTCGAAGCGGTAGATCTGGTACAGCGGCCCGGGGAAGAACTCGCCGCGCTCGCGCGGGAACGCGTCGCGCCGCACGCCGGCGCTCGCGCTGGGGCTGGCGCTCGGGTTCGGACTGCCGCCCGCGCCCGCGCCGGGAGCGGTGGGCGCGGCGGTCGGGTTGGGGTTGCGGTTCGGGTTGGCGAAGGCGCCCGGCGGGCGGGCCGAGTGCTCCAGCTGGTCGTCGATGCGCTGCATCAGGTACCAGTTGAGCAGCCCGACGCCGATCGCGTTCGCGGCGATGAGCGCGACGCCGGCGAGGGTCACCACGGAGACGACGATCCTGACCTGGACCGTCCACTGGCGCCAGGGCCTAAGTTTCACTTCGCGGCAGCCTCAGCGCGTAGCCGACGCCCCGGACGGTGTGGATCAACGGCGGGTCCCACTTGTCCACCTTGCGGCGCAGGTAGTACACGTAGGACTCGACGATCCGGCCGTCGCCGCCGAAGTCGTAGTTCCACACCCGGTCGAGGATCTGCGCCTTGCTCACCACCCGGCCGGCGTTGGTCAGCAGGTAGCGCAGCAGGTTGAACTCCGTCGGCGACAGGTCGACCCGGTGGCCGCCGCGGCGCACCTCGTGCGCGTCCTCGTCCATCTCCAGGTCGGCGTAGCGCAGCACCCCGCCGTCGACGAGCTGCTGCTGCTCGCCGAGGCTGCGCCGCAGGATCGCCCGGATCCGCAGCACGACCTCCTCCAGGCTGAAGGGCTTGGCCACGTAGTCGTCGGCGCCCACGGTCAGCCCGGAGATGCGGTCCTCGACCGAGTCGCGGGCGGTCAGGAACAGCACCGGGACCGGCCGGCCGCTGGTCCGCAGCCGCTGCGCCACCTCGAACCCGTCCAGGTCGGGCATCATCACGTCGAGCACGACCAGGTCCGGCGCGTACTCGGCGGCGGCCGCGAGCGCCTCCCGCCCGCCCGTGGCGACCTTGACGTCGAACCCGGTGAGCCGCAGCGTGGCGGACAGCAGGGCACGGATGCTCGCCTCGTCGTCCACGACGAGGACCTTCGGCTGCGGCTGGCCCGCGTTCACCTGTCCGGTCATCGGCTCCATCGTCATCGACCCGCCGTCAGGATCTCGTCGCCCTCGGCAAGTCCGCTCGTGATCTCGGTGTTGACGTCGCCGCGCAGCCTGGTCTCGACGGCGCGCTCCTCGTCCCGGCCGTTGACCCGCACCACGACCTTCCCGTCGTGCACGGCGGTGGAGGGCACCGACAGGACGCCGTCGGCGGATGCGGTCACCACTGCGACAGTAGCGCTCTGGCCGTACAGCAGCGTGTCGGGCACCTTGTCGAAGGCGATCAGCGCGGCGTAGCGGACGAGGCGGTTCGACACCGTGCCGGCCGGGTCGATCTGGATGACCTTGCCGTCGTACTTGGCGCCCGGGTTGTCCGGCAGCGTGATCCGGGCGACCTGGTCGAGCTTGAGGTGCGCCACCTCGGCCTCGGTGAACTGCGCCTTCACCACCACGTCGCCGGTGCCGGCGAGCGTGATGACGCTCGAGCCGGCGTTGGACCCGACGGTGCCGTTGACCGCGAGGATCTTGCCGGCGACCGGCGCGGTGATCACCGTGCCGGCCAGCTTGGCGTTGGCCTGCACCAGGGTGAGCTTGGCGTTGTTGAGCCGCTGCTGCGCCGACAGCAGGTTGTCGCTGGCGATCTGCACGGTGTTGCTCTGGCCTTGACCACCGCTCTGACCACCGCTTTGACCATTGCCCTGACTGCCGCCCTGACTGCCGCTCTGGCTGCCGGGTGGCCGGCTGGCGGTGGCGGTCGGCGTGCTGGCCGCGGTGGCCTGGGCGGTCTCCGCGCGGTCCAGGGCGTCCTGCGCGCTGTCGACGCTCTCCTCGGCGGCGTCCACCGACTCCTGCGCCGCGGTCGCGTCGATCCTCGCCAGGACCATGCCGGCGGCGACCACGTCACCGGGCTTCACGTTGAGCTCGGTCAGCGTGCCGCCGCCGGTGAACCCGAGCGTGCGGCTCTGCTGCGCCTGTACGGTCCCCGCTGCCGAGACGGTCGTCGTGACGGACCCGCGGGTCACCTTGGCCGTGGCGGCCTTGGCCGGCGCCACCGGGTCGCCGCCGGTCAGCACGACACCCACGACGACCGCGACCGCGAGCGCGGCGGCCCCGCCGGCCAGCCACCAGACCTTCATGCCCGCCAGTTGACCGGTCCTGGCTCCCCGTCAGCTCGACCGGACCTCAAAGTTGGCTGGGAAGGCGTTGTTACCGAACTTTGAGGTCCGGCCCACGGAGCGTCGAGGTTGGCGACGTTGCATGGCGCGAGTGATGAACATGCGGATCGGTGGCGCCGCGCTCGCGTTCGCCGCGGTGGCGTTCTTCGCCACGGCCTGCGGGTCGTCGGACGCCGGCGCGCCGGCCACGGCGGCCGCCTCCCGCGGCTCGGACTACGCGTCGTGCCTGCGCGACAACGGGGTCGACCTGCCACAGATGAATCCCTCGAACCGGCCGACGGCCCGCCCGTCGGGCCGCCCGACCGCGTTCCCCTCGGGGCAGCCGCGCCCGTCCGGCAGCGGCTTCCGCGGCGGATTCCCGGGTGGTGGCGGCTTCTTCGGTACCGCGGCGCCCAGCGGCGTCGACCAGCAGACCTGGGAGAAGGCGCAGAAGGCGTGCGAGTCGCTGCGCCCGACCGCGTTCCCGAACGGTGGGGGCGGCAACGGTGGTGGCCGCGATGCCGCGTACCGCAACTGCCTCACCGAGCACGGGGTCACCGCCAGCGGCCCGGTCGACCAGCTCGACACCACCGACGCGAAGGTGGCCGCCGCCGTGACCGCCTGCGCGCCGCTCAAGCCCAGCCCTCGCCCTTCCGCGTCCTGACGGCGCACAGGGTGTGCGCCGATCTTGCCGGCGTGGTGGCGGCAAAAGGGACGCGGTGGGAGCGTCCTGGCACTACGCCCGCAAGGTCGGTGCACGAAATCGTCAAAAGCGCGTGTCGCTGAGCGGTACGCGTCGTTGCCTTCGGTATGGAGACGCTGGACACCTTCTCGTGCACCTTCCTGCCGGCCACGGTGTTGGCGAAGCTGTCCCCCGTGACCGTCCGGCGCCACGTCCAGATGCTGCGCGGCTGCGCCGGCGACCGCGACAGCGTGGCCGTGGTCGCCCGCTGCACGACCCGCGCCGCCCGTAGCAGCGTCCTGATGCTGACCCGCAACCGCCTGGTCGTCACCACCGAGTCGCCCCTGCTGCGCCGCGTCTCCCTGCACCTCAACGCCGACCTGCACCAGCTCGCCGACGTCACCTGGACCCCCGAGCCCGGCCGCACCGGCATCCAGCTCGGCGTGACCGCGATCGACGGCGTCCGCGAGAACATGTGGGTCCGCCTGGCGGACAAGTCCGAGATGTGGCGCCTCGACGAGGCCCTCAAGCAGGCCTTCCGCACCCCGTGGGGGCAGATCGCCGCCGCGGTGAGCCCGGTGGCGCCTGCCCTGACCAGGGCCGCCCTGCGCTTCGCCGTCTCCTCAGCGGCCGCCTGACCCCCACCCAGGTCGCCGTCACCGTCGCCGCCCGCCCGCGACCGCCCGACCGCGGGGGCACGGAAATCGGTCCACCCGCGCGGGCGCTGGCTTGCC
Organism: Dactylosporangium aurantiacum; assembly: GCF_000716715.1. Classification (GTDB taxonomy): domain Bacteria; phylum Actinomycetota; class Actinomycetes; order Mycobacteriales; family Micromonosporaceae; genus Dactylosporangium; species Dactylosporangium aurantiacum. Next base: position 26,361 of record NZ_JNYJ01000013.1, read on the forward strand.
GCAGCTGGGTGGACCGATCGATGTTCTTGTATCCAAGACCGCGGACTCCCAAACACCGCTCGAACATGCGCGCCGGCGCGGTGGCGGCAGAATGAGGCCGTGGATCAGGGCAAGGGGCTGGTGCTGGTCGTCGAGGACGAGCGGCCGATCGCCGACCTGCTGCGCATGTACCTGGCGCGCGAAGGCTTCGGGGTGCACGTCGAGCACGACGGCACGGCCGGGCTGGCGGCGGCACGGAAGCTGCGGCCGGTGGCGTGCGTGCTGGACATCGCGCTGCCGGGCCTCGACGGCACCGAGATCTGCCGGCGGCTGCGCGAGTCGGGCGACTGGACGCCGGTGCTGTTCCTGACCGCGCGGGACGACGAGGTCGACCGGATCCTCGGGCTGGAGCTGGGCGGCGACGACTACGTCACCAAGCCGTTCAGCCCTCGGGAACTGGTCTCGCGGGTCAAGGCGGTGCTGCGCCGCACGCAGGGTCCGCCGGACGTCGAGCAGGTCCGCACCGTCGGGCCGGTCACCCTCGACCCGGCGCGGCGGGAGTGCCGGGTGCACGGCGTGCCGGTGAGCCTGACCTCGACCGAGTTCGCGCTGCTGGCGCACCTGATGAACCGGCCCGGGCGGGTCTTCACCCGGGAGGAGCTGCTCGGCTCGGTGTGGGGATACGCGGCGCACTCCGGCACCCGCACGGTCGACGTGCACGTGGCGCAGGTGCGCGGCAAGCTCGGCGACGCGGCCGGGGTGCTACGGACGGTGCGCGGCGTCGGGTACACCGCCGATGCTTAAGTCGATCGTCGGGCGCAGCACGCTGGTGACGTGCGCCGTCGCCGTGATCGCGGTGGTGGTGACCGCGCTGGTCGGTGCGCCGCTGGCGATCCAGGAGGCGAACCGGGCGGCGAAGGAGCGGCTCGCCGACGAGGCGACGCTGACGGCGGAGCTGCTGCGGCCGCGGTTCAACACGAAGCAGAGCGAAGACGAGCAGGTGATCGTCAAGCGGCTGCGGGCCCGCGGGATCGAGGTGTACCTGATCCGGGCCGGCCAGGCGGATCGGGAAGGGCTACCGGACGGGGTGGTCAAGACGATCGGGGCCGGCCGCCAGGTGCCGGTGCGCCGGGCGCTGGTCGGCAAGGAGGTACAGCTGCTGGTGGGCCGCCCGGTCGGCAACGCTGGCAACGGGGTCGTGCTGACCGAGGAGCCGCCGAGCGGGACCCTGGCGCGGCTGTGGGGGCAGCTGTGGATCGCGCTGCTGGCCGGGCTCGCGGCCGGGCTGCTGGCCGGTGCGCTGCTGGCGAGGAGGATCGCGCGCCCCATCCGTACCGTGGCAGCCGCGGCGAACCGGCTCAGCGCCGGCGACCGGTCGGTCACGCTCGATCCCGGCGGGCCGACGGAGGTCGCCGACCTGGCCCGGGCGGTCAACGCACTGACCGCGGCGCTGGCCACGAGCGAGGGCCGGGAGCGGGACTTCCTGCTGTCGGTGTCGCACGAGCTGCGCACGCCGCTGACGACGATCCGCGGCTACGCGGAGGCGCTCGCCGACGGGGTGGTCGGGCCGGACGGGGCGCAGCGGGCGGGGCAGACGGTGCTCGGCGAGGCCGAGCGGCTGGACCGGCTGATCGCCGACCTGCTGGTGCTGGCCCGGTTGGAGGCGGCGGACCTGCCGGTCGAGGTCGTCGACGTGGACCTGACGCAGCTGGTGGCGACGACGGCCGAGGCGTGGGGCGGGCGGCTGGTGGCGGCGGGCCTGGTGCCGCGCACCGAGCTGCCGCCGATGCCGGTGCCGGCGCGCACCGACCCGGGACGGATCCGGCAGATCATCGACGGGCTGCTGGAGAACGCGCTGCGGGTGGTGCCGGCCGGCGCGCCGGTCGTGCTGGCGCTGGTGTGGCAGGCGTCGGCGGCGTCGATCGAGATCCGCGACGGCGGGCCCGGGTTCACCGACGACGACCTGGCGGTGGCGTTCGAGCGGGGTGCGCTGTCGCGGCGCTACCAGGGCGCCCGCAAGGTCGGTAGCGGGTTGGGGCTGGCGCTCGCCGCGCGGCTGGCGCGCCGGCTGGGCGGCAGCATCGAGGCCGGTCACGCGCCGGAAGGCGGGGCAAGGTTCACCGTGACGATCCCGCTCTGAGCCCCGGGTTTGGGTCGGGTGAGCCGGGTAGAGCATCCGTCAGCCGAGTTCCGAGGAGGTACCCCCATGCGACGCTCACGGATAGGCCTGCTGTTCAGTGCCGTAGTCCTGATGATCGTCGGCTTCCTGCCGGGGGTCGCCGTGGCGGATCCCAAGCCGTCGGGTGGCCCGAACCATCAGGAGATGCTCAACAACGTCCTGCACGGCGAGGGCATCGTGCAGACGAAGAAGGGCCCGATCAGAGTCGCCATGCAGAACGGCACCGCGACGTCGGCGACGGAGACCTCGCTGACCATCCGGTCGGCGGACGGCTACACCAAGACGTGGACCCTGGCCGACAACGTCAAGGTGTACGGCAGCAACCACCAGGCGATGCAGCCCGGCGACCTGCAGGCGGGCTCCGCGGTGGTGGTCGGCGGGCCGATCACGGTCAACGGTGGCACCGCTTCCCCGGCGGCGACGCCCAGCACGACCTACACGGCGCAGATCGTGTTCGTGCAGTCGACGCCGACGCAGTCGCCGAACGGCGCGGCCTCGTAGCTACCGGGGTCGCAGCTCCGCGATGCAGCACTTCACACTGCCACCGCCCTTCTTGAGCTCGGTCAGCTCCACCGGGACCGGTACGTAGCCGGCCTGGTGGAGCTTGGCCGCGAGGGCGGTGGCTTCGCTGTTGAGGACCACGTGGCGGCCGTCGGAGACGAGGTTGAGCCCGAAGGACAGCGCGTCCTGCTCGTCGGCCACGACCGCGTCCGGGAACAGCTGGGCGAGCACCGCCTGCGACGCGGCGGAGAACGCACCCGGGTAGTAGACGATCGTGCGGTCGTCCAGCGACGCCAGCGCCACGTCGAGGTGGTAGAAGCGCGGGTCGACCAGGCGCAGCGAGATCACCGGCCGGCCGAGCACCTCCTGGGCCTCTGCGTGCGCGGCGACCTCGGTCCGGAAGCCGTGCCCGGCGAGGATCACGCCGCCGCCGAGGGCGTCGGGCAGATAGGCGAAGTCGCCCTCACCCTCGTTGGTCTGCGTCGGCGCGGCGAAGGTCCACTCCTGCCGCTGCTCGTAGAACCGCCGGTGCGCGGCCGCCTCGGCGATGCGCTGGGCGTACTTGAACCGCGCGCCGTAGACGACGCCGTCGACGCTGAACGCGCCGTTGGCCGCGAAGACCATGTCGGGCAGGCCGGGCTCCGGCGCCAGCACGTGCACCTGGTGGCCGAGCCGCACGAGCGTCTCGCGCAGCCCCTCCCACTGTTTGACGGCGAGCTCGGTGTCGACCGGTGTGGACACGTCCATCCACGGGTTGATCGCATACTCCACCACGAAGTGCTCGGGTGGCGACATCAGGTAGGTGCGCTCTCGCGGCTGCCGCTCGACGTGGGTCACGAGATCAAACGGTAGATTTGCGAGGTCACACAAAACAGCGAGAACGCTTGCTTTCGAGGAGGGAATCGTTGCGCCTCGACCCGATCGACCAGCAGATCATTGCGTTGCTGCAGGAGGACGCCCGATCGTCCTATGCGGACATCGGCGCCGCGGTGGCGCTGTCCGCGCCGGCCGTGAAGCGACGCGTGGACCGCCTTCGATCGCAGGGCGTGATCCGGGGCTATACGGCGCTCATCGACCCCGGCGCGGTGGGCTGGACGACCGAGGCGTTCGTCGAGCTGTTCTGCACCGGGCGCACCTCGCCACAGCAGTTGCGGGCGGCCGCGAAGCGGCATGCGGCGGTCGTCGGGGCGTACACGATCTCGGGCGAGGCCGACGCGCTGGTCCACCTGCGGGCGGTGGACATGGCAGGGCTGGAGGAGGCGCTGGAGCGGCTGCGCGCCGAGCCGTTCGTCACCTCGACCCGCAGCATGATCGTGCTGTCCAGGCTGGTCGAGCGGCTGGCGCCGAAAGTCGTCACCGAGCCGGGAACCGGATCGACACCCGCCACGTCCTAGCCTGCATGAGACGCTCGCTGGTCGCGTTGAGTGCGCTGAGTGCGCTGAGTGTCGTGCTTTCCGGGTGTACCGGTGACGCGACGCCCACCACGGGGTCGTCCTCGGCGCAGGGGGTCGCCCCCGGTCCGGCGCCGGCGTTCAAGCTGGTCGCCTTCGACTCGTGCGAGCAGCTGCTGTCGTCGCTGCGCGCCGCGGCGGCGGAGGCGGTCGGGCCCTGGGGGTTCGGCAACGGGATGCTGCGCGGCGGCGGGATCGCCGACGGCCGGGCGGCCGATCTCGCCGGCGGCAGCGACAAGCGGGCGGCGCCGCCCGGGCAGGAGTTCTCGGGCACCAACACACACGAGGCCGGCGTCGACGAGCCGGACCTGGTGAAGACCGACGGCAAGCGGATCGTCACGCTTGCGCACGGGTCGCTGAAGGTGATCGACGCCGCCAGCCGCACCGTGACCGGCTCGCTCACCCTCGGCAGCGACGAGGTCGGCGAGCCGCGGGCGGTCAACGTCGGTGAGCTGCTGCTGGCCGGCGACCGGGCGCTGCTGCTCGGCGCCGACTACAAGGCCGACGTCGCCGGCGGGCCCGGCGTCTCCGGCGCCCAGGTGACCCTGGTCGACCTGGCCGGCGCGCCGAAGGTGCTCGGCCGGTTCACGATCGAGGGCGGGCTGCTCGACGCCCGCCAGGTCGGCGGCACGGCCCGGGTCGTGGTGGTCTCGCGGCCGCGGATCGCCTTCCCCGACACGTCGAGGTTCGGCACCGACGACGCCCGGATCGCCGCGAACCGTTCGGCGGTCACCGCGGCGCCGGTCGACGCGTGGCTGCCGAAGTGGACGGCCGAGGACGGTGCCGGCAAGCGCACCGAGGGGCGCGTCGACTGCGGCGCGGTGAGCCGGCCGAGCAGCTACTCCGCCACGGCCATGCTGACCGTGCTGACGTTCGACCTGGGCGGGGCGGCGCTCGGCGGCGGCGACCCGGTGTCGGTGGTGGCCGACGGCGACACCGTGTATGCCAACGGTCCCAGCCTGTACATCGCCAACGACCAGCGCTGGCGGGTCATGGCGGACACGGTCCGCAAACGGGTCGCGTCGCCGGCCCGCCCGTCGACCCAGGTGTTCAGGTTCGACATCAGCGGCGCCGGCAGGCCCCGGTTCGCCGCCTCCGGCGAGGTGCCGGGCTGGCTGCTCAACCAGTACTCGATGTCGGAGTGGGACGGTCACCTGCGCATCGCCACCACCGACTCGCTGGAGAACACGACGTCCTCCGCGGTGTACGTGCTGCGGCTCAACGGCGGCCGGCTGACCGAGGTCGGGCACGTCGGCGGCCTGGGCAGGAGCGAGCGCATCTACTCCGTGCGCTTCATCGGCACCACTGGCTACGTGGTGACGTTCCGCCAGACCGACCCCCTCTACACGCTGGACCTGCGCGACCCGGCGGCGCCGAAGGTCGCCGGCGAGCTGAAGATCCCGGGATATTCGGCGTACCTGCACCCGGCCGGCGACGGGCGGCTGCTGGGCCTCGGGCAGGACGCCACCGAGCAGGGCCGCGTGCAGGGCATGCAGGTCTCACTGTTCGACGTGCGGGATCCGGCGCGGCCGGCGCGCGTGGCGCAGCACCAGCGCAAGGGCGGCAGCTCAGAGGCCGAGTACGACCCGCACGCGTTCCTCTACTGGGCACCGCTCGGCCTGCTGGCGGTGCCGGTCTGGAGCGACCAGCAGCCGAGCGTGCTGGTGCTGAAGGTCGGCGACGCGGCGATCACCGAGGCGGGCACGATCACCCACCCCGGTCGCTACACGACGATTCGCCGCTCGCTGATCGTCGGCGGGACCTTGTGGACCCTGTCCGAGCAGGGATTGAAGGCCACCGACGCGGCGACCCTGGCGGATCAGGCCTGGATCGCGCTTTAACTGGATTTTTCGGTTCTACGCTGTTGTACGGTCAGCGCTGGGTCGTGGTCACGTGCTGGACGAACGCGCGCCAGGCGGCGGCGTCGACGTAGATCTCGGGGCTGTCGGCGTCCTTCGAGTCACGGATGCCGACGACCTTGGGGTCCAGCAGCACCTCGACGCAGCCGGTCGCGCCGCTGCGCGTGCTTTTACGCCACACCTTGCTCATGGTTTGTCCCTTGCCTTTCGCGGAAACTTCGCGGTCACTCGTATTCGCGGATCGTTTTCTGAATGAATTCGAGCGTCTCGGCGTGGCTGAGCGCCACCGTGCGCAGCGACTCGAACGCCATGAGGTACCGGCGGACCTCTTCGGGACGGTTCCGGAACACGCCACCGGTCATGCCGTCGCAATACACCAGCGGCTGCTCGGTCTCGTTGGCGAACTCGAGAATCGTGAACATCCCGTCGATCCCGCGGTGCGCACCCCGGTCGAACGGCACCATCTGCAGCGTCACCGTCGGCTGGTCGGCGATCTCCAGCAGCCTCATGAGCTGCCGTTTCATCACACTGGTGCCGCCGATCGGCCGCCGCAGGACGGCCTCGTCGAGGATTGCCCAGATCTTCGGTGGCGGGTCTCTGGTCAGCACGGCCTGGCGCGCCATCCGCACGGAGACCCGCTGACTCACCACGTCGGGCCGCTCACCGGCGGACAGTGAATTGATGACCGCACCGGCGTATTCGGCGGTCTGCAGCAGACCGTTGAGCAGCACCGCGTCGTAGATGAAGATCTCGGACGCCTCGGACTCGAATCCGATGTACGTCTCATAGGCGCCGAGCAGTGCCTCGCCATATGCTTCCCACCAGGCCCGCTGGCGCGATTGCGCGGCGAGTGCGGTGAGGCGGCTGCGCTCGACCTCGGAAACCTTGTAGAGGTCGAAGAGTTTCATCAGGTCCGGGTTGCGGACGCTGCTGTTGGCGGTCTCGATCCGGCTGACCTTGGATTCAGACCAGCTGAGCGCGGTGGCGACCTCGGCCGCCGTCTTCCGGGCGCCCTCGCGCAACCGTCGCAGCTCGGCTCCGAGCTGGCGGCGGAGCAGAGTCGGGCTCGGCTTCGACGACATCGTGCACACCGTACCGTATCGACGCTCAAATACTGAGAGTTTCGGCACGGAGTTGCACTTGCATCTCCGGGCCACTTGATGCGCAATAGAGACAGAAGCTTAGTGGTGCGGCTGCATGATCCGCCTCACCCGGCGACGGCGACGCTTGGGCTTCGGGTGTCTCGTCCCCTGTTCCGCAGGGGCACTGGACGGCGGCCGTCACCGTGGCCGGTTGCCGCCTCTTCTTTTCGTCGCGTCAGCGCCCGCGATCCGGGCGCCGACCAGCATCAGAGGAGCGCGACCATGAGTTCCTTCGCACCCCAGTCGTCCGAGTCCCGTCCGGTCGTCCACTACGACCGGCACGGCATCCTGGTGACCGACCAGGTCTTCGCCACCGACAGCGGCCGGTACGAGATCGCCGAGCTGACCCGCCCGACGCACGGCACCGGCGCCCTGCACCCGGGAGTGCGGGCCTGCATGGCGGTCGGCCTCGCCAACGCCCTGGTGCTCGGGGTGGCCGCCGCGACCACCGGCTCGATCGCCGTGGTGCTCGTGGCGCTGTCGGCGCTGCTGATCACCTGGGCCGTCGGGCTCTTCTACGCCCGCCGCTGGCCTCGGCAGCACACGCTGCTCGCCGACTACCGCGGCCGGCAGGTGACGCTGCTGCGCACCCGGGACGCGGACCTGTTCGGCCGGGTGTCCCGGGCGCTGCGGCGGTCGGTCGAGACGGCCCGCGACCGTTAGAGGTACATGCCGGTGCGCTCGCCCTCGACCTGCTTGGGGGCGTCGTTCTCACCGAAGAAGCGCTTGCCGCCGAACTCGCCCTGCAGGCGGTCGTCGAGCTCGTCCGCGAGCCCGGTCATCACCTGCACGGCGAGCATCAGGTGGGTGGCCTGGAAGTCCCGCCCGAACACCGGCACCGACGCCCACACCGTGTCATTGGTGCAGTACAGCCGGCCGATCGGCATCCGGTTCGTGAGCTCGGACAGCTTCACGTAGAGCCGCTCGGTCGGCTCGATCTCGGTCAGGATCGGCGAGAACACGTCCACCAGCGGCGGGTTGTCCCGCACCCGCACGAACACCATCGCCGACCCCGACCGGATCCCGATGTCCCCGTCCGGGTCGATCGTCAGCTCCTCCGGCGTCGTCTTCATCAGCCGGGCCACGACCGTGATCACCTTGTCGTGCAGCGGCAGGTCGTCCTGGTCCTCGCCGGCCGGACCGTGCTTGGCCCGCACCACCGCCACCGAACCCTCGCCGTCGGTCTCGACGATCGACGCGAGCGACCGCGCCACCCCGAGCGCCGGCAGTGCCGCCACGAGCCCCTGCGCGTCATGGGCGAGGTACGTCAGGAACGCGGGATGCGGCGTGCCGTAGATGTCCCGCAGCGTCCGCATGATCAGCCGGCTGAGCTGGACCGCGTCGCTCTTCGGCACCCGCACGCCGAACGCCTCACCGGACCCGGGCACCACCCCCGGCGGCGACCACCCGAGCGCCACCACCTGGGCGATGACCGAGCGCCCCAGCCGATACTCCGAGGGCAGGTCAGCGTTGCCGACCGCGGTCGCGGCGAGCATGTCGCCGTCCTCCCCGGTCACCTGCACCGAATAGATGGCGTCCCCGGTGCCGGACGCGGTGGGGTCGAGCGTCAGATCGAGCGTCGTGCCCGGGGCGAGCTGTCGCAGCGCGTCGACCAGGTGGCGCGCGAAGTCGCGCCAGGCCTCGGCAACCTTCTCCTTGAGGTCCCCGCCGATGGGATCCTCATCGTCGAACAGCGCTGCCTCGTAGTCCTGATCATCCGCCATGACCGCCTCCAATCCCCCCGGGCCTCACCCTATCCAGCCGACGCGCGCTGCGGGCCCCTGGGTCAGTCGGGTATCTGGGTCGGTCCGGCGTTTCGGCCGACCGGTCGCCCGCCCCCCGCGTCGGTCCGCTGGTCAGCGGGGCGTACGGGCCGCGTTGACCGCTGGTCAGCGGGGCGTACGGGCCGCGTTGACCGCTGGTCAGCGGGGCGTCGAGGCCGCGTTGACCGCCGGTCAGCGCTCGTTCACCAACGCGACCAGCCGCGCCCGCGTGGCCTCCGGGTCCGCGCCCCGCCCTACCGCCACCCCCAGCAGGAACGCCGTCAGCGGCGCCCCGGGCCGGGCGACGTTGTGCGCCACGTCCCGCGCGAGGTCGAGGATCGCGCCCTGCTCCGCCACGGTCATCGGGGCCAGCCCGAGCTCCTCGCACGCCCGCGCGATCCAGCTGGCCAGCTCATCGTTGCCGCTCATCACCACTCCACCTCTCCGGCCCACCCGCACCGGTCCGTCTCGATTGCTGCCGCTCGGCACGTCGGAGATCCTCGTCGGTGTCGCAGTCAAAGTAAGGAACGACCCCGGACCGCTCCCACCCGACTTCAGCGACGACCAACCCGTCCAACACGGCCCGCATCGACTTCCCCACCGGGTCCCCAAGCCGCTCGACCCCACCCCGCAGCGCCGCCGCCCGCCACACCCCGCAGAGCAGCTGCCGCTTCCCCCGCCCGTCGACGAACACGGCCCCGTCAACCCCACCACCGACCGCCGCGACCAGCACCGCCACCGCCTCGGCCGTGAGATGCGGCAGATCAGCCGCGAACACCCCGATCAGCGCATCCGCACCGGCGGCAGGCGGGACCGGAGCACCGGCCACAGCCGGGACCGGAACACCGCCCACCAGTGGGACCGGAACACCGCCCACCGGCGGGACCGGAACACCGCCCACCGGCGGGACCGGAACACCGCCCACCGGCGGGACCGGGATGGCGGGCGGCGCGATGACGGCCAGGGCAGCAGCAGTCGCCGCGGCCGGACCCGCACCTGGCGGGTCTTCGCGGACGGTGACCACATCCGGAGGCAGCCCGGGCCGCGGCGGCCCGACGACAATGCGAAGGTCGGCACCGGCCAGCGCGGCGAGCACCCGGTCCAGCATGGACACCCCGGCGACGGGAAGCGCCGGCTTGTCCCTGCCGCCGAGGCGGGTCCCGCCGCCGCCGGCGAGGATCACCGCCGTCAGTCCTCGCTGTCCGGTGGCTGCCCGCATGAGCAGAACGTACCGTCGAGCAGGCAACCACCGGAACCAACGCTCGCACCTGGAGGCCCGGCCATGGGACGCGTCACCCAACGGCGCACGATCACCCGGGTCACCGTCGTCCGCCCCGACGCCACCGACCCCGCCACCACCGGCCCCACCACCGGCCCGACCACCACCGGCCCGACGATCACCGGCCCGACGATCACCGGTCCCACCACGACCGCTGCCCCCGCCGCTCACCCCGACGCCGCCACTAGCCCAGCGCACGAGACCCGCACGACTACCCACGTGGCCGCCACCGGCCCAGCGCACGCGCCCGACACCAGCCCAGCGCACACAGTCGTGGTCAAGGTCGGGCCGGACACCCTGGTCGCCGAGGAGCCGCTCGAGATCAGGGTCGGCACGGCCGGCACGCCGCGGCCACCCCTGGCGGTCACCATGCGCACGCCCGGCGACGACCTGGATCTGGCGATCGGGTTCCTCCTGACCGAAGGCATCATCCGAGCGGCCGGCGACGTCCGCACGGCGCAGCTGTGTGCCGGCGATCAGGAGGCGAACACCTACAACGTCGTCGACGTGACGCTGGCGGCCGGCGTGCCGATGCCGCAGGTCGATCCGGCCAGGAACTTCTACACCACCTCCTCGTGCGGGGTGTGCGGCAAGGCGAGCATCGACGCGGTGCGCACCCGCTCGCTCTTCGACGTCACCGGGGACGGCGTGCGGGTGACACCGTCGGTGCTGGCCGGCCTGCCCGAAGCGCTGCGGGAGGGACAGCGGGCCTTCAGGACGACGGGTGGGTTGCACGCGGCCGGGCTCTTCACCGCCGACGGGCGACTGGTCTGCCTGCGGGAGGACGTGGGCCGGCACAACGCCGTCGACAAGGTCATCGGGTGGGCGGTGCGGCAGGACAGGCTCCCGCTCGTCGGTCACATCCTGATGGTGAGCGGCCGGGCGAGCTTCGAGCTGTGCCAGAAGGCGTGGATGGCCGGCATCCCGGTGCTGGCCGCGGTGTCGGCGCCGAGCACGCTCGCCGTGGACCTCGCGGCGGAGGCCGGGCTGACCCTCGTCGGCTTCCTGCGCGGGCAGTCCTTCAACGTCTACGCCGGCGGGCAACGCGTCGCCGGGCTGGAGCAGCAGACGGGTCCGGCCGCACGATCGGCGGCAGCGCCTGCGGCGACAGCCCCCGGTCCAGGATCTCGCCCATGAGCTTGGCGGCACGGTAGCCAGGGTCGGCGTCCAGGGCGCGGTCCAGCGCGATGCGGGCCCGCACCCCGTTGCCGGAGCGCCACGCCGCATAGGCGACCAGCATCGCGGCGGGCGCGGCGAACGCCGGGACGCACCGGCGCAGCACGTCGCTCCACAGCCGCTCGTGCAGCTCGAGGCCGGGCTCGCCGTCGCGGTCGATGCGCATCCAGGCGGCGTCACGCAGGCGCAGGTTGTGGACGAGGAACGCGGCCCAGGCCACCTCCTCGTCGGACAGCCGGTCGCCGTCTCGGGTGCGGCGCAGCGCCCCGTCGAGGGCGGCGACGCCGGCGGCCGGGGAGGCCGCGGAGCCGGCGAGGCGGGTCTGGGCGTGCCGGGCGGCGCGCTCGGCCACCTCGAGCGCGGCGCCGGTCGGGGCGGCGAGGCTGTCGACCAGGGCGGCCCGGTCGGGCAGGGCGACCATCCCGATGAGCGTGGCGGTCGCCGCGACAGCGGAGACGGTGACGTCATACGGCATGCCCTCGGCCGGGCAGCAGGCGGCCGAGTCGCAGACCAGGGACCGATACCGCCCGTCGTGCGCCCACAGCATCTCCCGCACGACGATGCCGCGCCGGCGCATCCCGGCGGTGGTGGCGTGCAGGAGCGGCTCGACGCGCCCGGGTGGTCCGTAGCCGATCAGCACGACCTGGTCGACGTGCTGGCGCTGGAACATGGCGGCATAGCTGTCGGCGAGGACGTCGAGGTCCTCAGCTGGGTCGGGTAGGTCGTCGCGCATGTGGAAGCGCAGCTGGCAGCCGCGCATGCCTAGGGCCACCAGGCTGTCCGAGGGGTGGAACCCGAACAGGTACGGCGTGCCGGCCAGGATGTCGTCGGGCGTGCGCAGGCGCAGTCTTGGCAGGGCGGTGGTGGAGGTTGCGGTCGTCATGTCCACGAGCCTGGCGGTCGCCGCCCCACGCGGGAACTAGCGGTTTTCGGCTGTGGACAACGTCCGTTTCGATCCACAGCCCGGACCGGACACTTGACAGCGCCCGGTCAGTATCGGAACCGCTGATCGTGCAGGTCGACGCCCTCCCGCCAGTCCTGCCCACCCGGGTGCAGGTCGATGGAGAGCGTCACTCTGGCCAGCGCGTCGTACCCGGCGGCGTGCAGGCACCGGATCGCGTCCAGGTTGCGCGCGGACGGCGAGATGCTCAGCTGCCCGAGGCCGCGCCGCCTGGCCTGTTCGGCGACGTGCTCCAGCAGCGCCCGCCCGATCCCCTCGCCGCGCCGCGCCGACGCCACGACCAGCGGCTCGACCTGGCCGCCGCGGCCGTCGAGGATGAGCCCGACCATGCCGACCACGCCGACGCCCAGGATCTCGGCGACCCACATGCCGGACAGGTCGAGCCGGGTGAGGTACTCCTCGAACGCGGCACCCGGATCACCGTTGACGGGTGGCGTGGCGGGGTACAGGTGCTGATGCTCCTCGGTCAGCTCCGCCCACAGGTGGCGGCACTCCCGATGGTCTGTCGGTCGGTACGCACGGATCGTCGGCTGCAGCGTCGCGACGCTGCCACCCACGCCGCCATCTGCGCGAACAGTCACCATGGGTCCATGCTTACTCCGGTGCGACGCTCCGCGACACCCACATCGCGGTATTGCACCCGGGGCGATCGTCCGCTGACCGTTTAGCGTCTTTTGTTGCATCACGCGGATCGCGACCAGATGGTTACCGATCCGAGCGGTCAGCGATAGCATCAGCATTGGCTCGCAGCTAAATGGCGAAGGGACCGCCTGGTCGGGACGGTCCCTTCGCTGTTCGCTCAGATCTGGTTACGGCAGGCGGAATTCGCCGTCCGTGTCGACGGCGGCGATGAAGGTCTCCCATTCGGCGCGGGTGAACCGCACCGATCCGGCATCGGGGGCGTTGGAGTTGCGGACCTCGACGACGCCGTCGACGAACCGCGCTTCGACGCACTGTCCGTTGTTACCGCTTCGGGTGGGCTTGTGCCACCGCTCGTTCAGCGCAGCCATCTGCGCACTCCTTTGGTTGTCAGGCCGTCTCAGCGACCGCAGACTCGATCAACTTGACCGATTCGAATGGGCTGAGCGCGGCGGCTCGCAGACTTTCGAACACGTCGTGATACCGCTGGACGTCTCCGGCTTCCTGGTAGATGTCGCCGGCCATGGCTTCGGCATACACGACACTTGGTGCACCTTGGAACTTGAGGATCGCGAATGATCCAGCCATGCCGGCATAGGCCCCTCCGCTGAACGGAAGGATCTGGACCGTCACGTTCCTCGCCCGGCTCATCTCGGCCAGGTGCTTGAGCTGCGACCGCATGACGTCGGGCCCGCCGATGAGGCGCCGGATGACGCTCTCGTCGAGGACCGCGATGAACTGCAAGGGATCATCGGCCTTCGTGAGCAGCTCCTGCCGCTCACGGCGGGCGCTGACGTGCGCCTGGACGGCGTCTTCCGACTCGCCGGACGGGGAGGCCGCGGCGAGCAGCGCTCGCGTGTACTCCTCCGTCTGCAGCAGGCCGGGCACCACCAGCGCCTCGTAGTCCCGCATCTCGATCGCGTTGGATTCGAGGCCGATGTACCGGGAGTAGTGGCTGGGGAGGTCGCCGAAGCGGGCGAACCAGCCGCGCGTCTTGCCTTCCTTCGCGAGCGCGATCAATGTCTCCGTGAGATCGCGATCATCAACGTCGTAAATCTTGAGCAACTGCTCGAGGGTGCTCCGGCGGATGCCGACCTTCCCGCCTTCCATGCGGCTGATGGTGCTGGGTGAACAGTCGAGTTGAAGGCCGACGTCCTCGGTCGTGAGCCTTGCCTGCTCCCGCAGGCGTCGAAGCTGTTTGCCCAACTGGAAGCGGGGGAACGTGGGGCTATGCGCGTGGGACACCGCTCACCTCCATTACTCACGACGAGTGTGTCCGTTACCGGGGTGTCGCGCAAGCGCGTCCGTCAGTGAGCGATTGCGTTGCTCTACTCAAGTTCGTCAGCACGTATTGCCCCTGGAAACCTGCACATGCATTCTGAGGCGGTCAGATGGTTCCTCTGCCGGAGGGAGATCCGTCGTGATCGAAGACGACGTGATCCTGCTCGAAGGGGCGCCGCGGCTCTTCGGCATAGTCGCTGATCCCTTGGACGACGACCATCCACAGGTCGTCGCCTGGGGTCACGAGCTGCCGGACCAGGCCGTGCTCACGTGGCGCCTGGCGAATGGCAAGTCCGAGATCGCCGTCTTCCAGTCCGCGGAGGCCGCACTCGCGACCGCGCAGCTGCTGTATCCTGCGCGCCTGCTGTGGACCGCGCCCGCGGCACAGGGGTTCTGATGGCCGTCATCTACGACCACGCCGTGACCTCCGCGCGCCGCCTCGCGGCACGCCACCAGCCGGTCCAGGTCCAGCAGGTCACCCGCTGCACGGCCGGCTGCGCGCACTGGCCCTGCCGGCCGTTCTCCACCGCCTGGGCGATGGTGACCCGCAACTCCAACACGCGCGCCGGCCGCTGACCTTCGCACACGCCGTACCGGACCCGCTGATCAAGCAAAACCGAAGACCCGTCAGATCGACGACGAGCAGTCCGGCAGGTCTGACTGATCGGCCGACCCCGTTCGGGATCCGTGGACGCCGGGGCGCAGCACCCCCTCCGCCTTGCCCTTGAGCTTGCCGTCCCAGCCCGGCCACGCCCGGTTCTGGATGGGCACACCCGTCGGTGAGGGCGTCGGTTTCGGCGGCTCGACCACCGGCGGTGGAGTCGTGGTCACCGGCGCCGTGACGGGTGGCCCCTCCACCTCGGGAGCCGGCGCCTTCGCCGGCGATTTTGCGCCTGTACCGATGGAGACGCCGCCCCCCGACCCGCCGGACGAACGCACGGTGACGCGCGGCTTGGCCGCGGTGGCGGGCGGCAGCGGCGCGGTCGGCTCGGCCGCCGTCGACGGGCCGCCGGTGCCGCGCAGCCCGCTGCTCGGCGTCGGTGCGAGCACGAGCGGACCGGGCCGCGGCTCGGCGATGATCGGCGTGCGGACCGGTGGTGCCGTGTCCAGCGAGGCGCTGCCGGCGGCGACCACGATCAGGGTCGGCACCGAGGTGAGCGCCACGAGCAGCGCGGAAATCAGCAGCGGCCGCCGGTTCGGCGACAGTATGCGGTGGGTACGGACATCGGATTCCAACGTGGGTGCTCCAGTGTGCGGGGGAATGCAGTACGAAGCTCATAGGACTAACTGCCGCGCACCGGGCGAGGATCTGCCCGTTCTGGAGGGATTTTTCGACCTTGGTGCTAGGTGTTACCCCAACTCCATGGTGTCGATCCACACGCCTTCTGCGATGCTGGACACACACCGGCAACGGGGCTGTAGCGTCCGCATACCCTGCGACTGAGCCTCTGAGCCGGCTCCCGGGCGTGATCCACTCACACCCACCGCGACGCGGCCGGCCTCAACAGGGCCACCGCGTAGCAGCCACCCCCGCTGCGCGGCAGGGTTACCCCCGCTGCCGACGTGAGAGACGACAGGGAGAAACGGATGGCGAAGGGCGAAGCAAAGGCCCGGACGTCAGGAACACGGGCCGCGCCTGAACCCGCGTTCGTGCAGCTGCTCACCCCTGAGGGAGACCGGGTCGAACACCCCGACTACACGGTCGACTTCACCGACGAGGAGTACCGCTCGCTCTACCACGACCTGGTCGTGGTCCGGAAGCTCGACGCCGAGGCGACCGCCCTGCAGCGCCAGGGTGAGCTGGGCATCTGGGCGAGCCTGCTGGGTCAGGAGGCGGCGCAGGTCGGCTCGGGCCGGGCACTGCGACCGCAGGACATGGCGTTCCCGACGTACCGCGAGCACGGCGTGCTCTACTGCCGCGGCGTCGACCCGATCGCCCCGCTGAGCCTGTTCCGCGGGGTCGACCAGGGCGCCTGGGACCCGGACGAGTTCAAGTTCGGCATGTACACGATCGTCATCGGCGCGCAGACCCTGCACGCGACCGGGTACGCGATGGGCGTCAGCAAGGACGGCAAGGTCGGCTCCGACGACGGCGAGGCCGTCATCGCCTACTTCGGCGACGGCGCCACCAGCCAGGGCGACGTCAACGAGGCGTTCATCTGGGCCTCGGTCTTCAACGCGCCGCTGGTGTTCTTCTGCCAGAACAACCAGTATGCGATCTCCGAGCCGCTCGAGCGGCAGACGCGCGTCCCGCTGTACCACCGTGCCAGCGGCTTCGGCTTCCCCGGCCTGCGGGTCGACGGCAACGACGTGCTCGCCTGCTACGCGGTCACCCGCAAGGCGCTCGACGACGCCCGCCACGGCCAGGGCCCGTCGCTGATCGAGGCGTACACGTACCGGATGGGCGCCCACACCACGTCGGACGACCCGACCCGCTACCGCATCGCCAGCGAGGTCGAGGCCTGGCAGGCGAAGGACCCGATCCAGCGGCTGCGGTCGTTCCTGGAGAAGCAGCGCATCGCCGGCGACGACTTCTTCGCCGCGATCGACGAGGAGGCCCGCGTCGCCGCCGCCGACCTGCGCGAGCGCGTCCTCAACATGCCGGACCCGGATCCGCGCACCCTGTTCGACCACGTCTATCCGCACGGCTCGCCGGAGCTCGACCAGCAGCGGGAGCAGTTCGACAAGTACCTGTCGTCGTTCGAGGGGAGTGGGCACTGATGGCCGAGACCCTGACGATCGGCAAGGCGCTCAACACCGGCCTGCGCCGGGCGATGGAGCGCGACCCGAAGGTCCTCATCATGGGCGAGGACGTCGGCAAGCTCGGCGGCGTCTTCCGCATCACCGACGGCCTGCAGAAGGACTTCGGCGACGAGCGGGTCATCGACACGCCGCTGGCCGAGTCCGGCATCATCGGCACCGCCGTCGGCCTCGCGATCCGTGGCTACCGGCCGGTGTGCGAGATCCAGTTCGACGGGTTCGTCTACCCGGCCTACGACCAGATCGTGTCGCAGGTCGCGAAGATGCACTACCGCTCCCAGGGCAAGGTCAGCCTGCCCATCGTCATCCGGATCCCCTTCGGCGGCGGCATCGGCGCGGTCGAGCACCACTCCGAGTCACCCGAGGCCTACTTCGCGCACACCGCCGGCCTCAAGGTCGTCTCCTGCTCCAACCCCGACGACGCGTACTGGATGATCCAGCAGTCGATCGAGTCCGACGACCCGATCATCTTCATGGAGCCCAAGCGCCGCTACTGGGAGAAGGGCCAGGTCAACGTCGACGCCGCGAGCGCCCCGCTGCACGTCTCGCGGGTCGTGCGGCCCGGCACCGACGGCACGCTGCTCGCCTACGGCCCGATGGTCCGCACCGCGCTGGACGCCGCCACCGCCGCCGCCGAGGACGGGCGCGATCTGGAGGTCATCGACCTGCGGACGCTCTCCCCGCTCGACATGGCGCCGGTGTACGAGTCGGTGCGGCGCACGGGCCGCGCGATCGTCGTCCACGAGGCGCCCGGCAACCTGGGCCTGGGCTCGGAGATCGCCGCCCGGATCACGGAGGAGTGCTTCTACTCCCTCGAGGCGCCGGTCCTGCGGGTCACCGGGTTCGACACGCCGTACCCGGCTGCCCGCGTCGAGGAGGAGTACCTGCCGGACCTGGACCGGGTGCTCGACGCCGTCGACCGCTCGTTCGGGTTCTAGGGGGACGCGCAGTGACGGTCAAGGAGTTCAACCTGCCCGACCTCGGCGAGGGCCTCACCGAGGGTGAGATCCTGAAGTGGCTGGTCGAGGTGGGCGACACCATCGAGCTCAACCAGCCGATCGTCGAGGTCGAGACCGCCAAGGCCGCGGTCGAGATCCCCGCGAAGTGGGCCGGCAAGGTCGCCAAGATCTTCCACCCCGAGGGCTCCACGGTCGAGGTCGGCGCCCCGATCATCGCGATCAACACCGACCCGTCCGGCACCGCACCCGCGCCCGCGCCGTCCGCGGCGTCCCTGGCCGCGGTCGAGATCGCCGGTGACGCGCCGGTCGAGCCGGGCATGATCGGCGGCCCCGCGCCGGGTGGTCGCACCGCCGTCCTCGTCGGCTACGGGCCGAAGACGACCACCGCGAAGCGGCGGCCACGGGCAACCGCGGCCACGGTACCGGCGCAACCTCCGGCGGCTCCCGTCGCGCCGGCTCCGGTCGAGGTGGCGCCCGCCGCCCCGCCGCGACCCGCGCAGGTCGGCGTGCTGGCCAAGCCACCGGTGCGCAAGCTCGCCAGGGACCTCGGCGTCGACCTCACCGGCATCGTCGGCAGCGGCCCCAGCGGTTCGATCACGCGGGACGACGTGCTGTCCGTGTCGTCCGCCCCCGCCCCGGCGGCCCCGGCGGCACCGGCGGTCGCCGCGCCGCGGGTCGGCCGGGAGGAGCGGATCCCGGTCAAGGGCGTGCGGAAGCTGACCGCGGAGAACATGGTGGCCAGCGCGTTCACCGCGCCGCACGTCACCGAGTTCCTGACGGTCGACGTCACCCGGTCGATGAAGGCCCTCGAACGGCTCAAGGCCAAGCGCGACTGGCGCGACGTGCGGGTCTCCCCGCTGCTCATGGTCGCCAAGGCCGCGCTGGTCGCGCTCAAGCGCCACCCGATGGTCAACTCGTCGTGGCAGGGCGGCGCCGCCGGCGCCGCCGAGATCGTGGTCAAGCACTATGTCAACCTCGGCATCGCCGCGGCGACCGAGCGCGGCCTGATCGTGCCCAATATCAAGGACGCCGACGCGCTCACCACGCGGGAGCTCGCCGAGGCGCTCAACGCCCTGGTGACCACCGCCCGGGAGGGCAAGACCTCGCCGGCGGCGATGAGCGGCGGCACGTTCACGATCACCAGCGTCGGGGTGTTCGGCGTCGACACCGGCACGCCGATCCTGCCCCCGGGCGAGTCGGCGATCCTGGTGTTCGGCGCCATCCGGGACACCCCGTGGGTGCACAAGGGCAAGATCAAGATCCGGCAGGTGACGACGCTCGGCCTGTCGTTCGACCACCGGATCATCGACGGCGAGCTGGGCTCGAAGTTCCTGCGCGACGTCGGCGCCTTCCTGGAGGACCCGGAAGGCTCGCTGCTGGCCTGGGGTTAGCAGTCCAATTCACGGCAGGTGGCCCGGCGCTGACGCGCCGGGCCACTGTCGTATCGCCGACGAACAGGACGTTTACCGAGGCAGCACGCCTACGAATCATCGGTGCGTGCGCCGCATCACTTGCTATTCGCTGGCTAAGGATCTTCCCGTGGGCGTGTAATGGATGCGAGCAAGGTTCGTCCTTACACACCGTCTCTCGCCAGAGGAGCCAGCCGTGAGCACCTTCATGGAGCGTTACCGCGCCCGCCGCAACGCCGCCCGCCGCCGCGACGCCATCGAGCGCGCCATCGCCAAGAACCCGTCGACCGCCCTGCGCGACGAGCTCCACGCCATGCTCAGCCGAAGTTGAGCCTGCGCCCCGCGCCGCCAGCCACACTCCCAGCCGCCCTGGTCCGACCCTCCCCGGACCGGGGCGGCTGCTCGTCCTTCACCTATTCTGAGGGCGCAGCTCGTGCGAACCTGAGCCTCCGCTCTGCCATGTACGGTTCGGGTCGACTACGGTCGCAAGGGTCTGACCCACAGGAGGCACGATGACGTCCGACCAGCCCCACCCGTCCGAAGCGGACGAGAGTGCGGCGAGCGCGCCGAGCTCACCCCCGCCCGGCACGGCACCGGCCGGCACCGTCCGAGCCACCGCATCGGTCCCGATGCCGACCAGGCCTCCTGCCCAGCCCAGCGCCCCCTCCACGCCGCCGACGCCCGCCACGTACGGCTCACCGGTCGCCCCCGCGGAGCCGACCGGCTCGCCCGAATCCGGGGCTGCGGCCGGGGCATCGACCGACCAGGACGAGCCGCCGGCCCGACCGGGGCCGTTCCCGCCGGCCGGACCGTTCGCACCGCCGGCCGGGCCGTTCGCCCCCGGCGCCGCGCAGACTTCCGCGCCGCCCGCCGCGCCGCACGGCGGGCCGTTCGCCCCCGGCGCCGCGCAGACTTCGTGCCGCCGGGCGGGTCGGTGCCGCCGGGTGCGTCCGCGTCCGCTGCGGCTCAAGCGTTCGTGCCGCCGGCCGCGGCCGCCACGCCTGGCGTGCCCTCGGCTGCCACGTCGCCCGCCGCCCCGCCGGCCGCTGCGGCGCCGCTCCCGCCGCTGCCGGCCCGCGTCCCGCCGCCGGCCACGCCGCCTGGGCCGCCCGGCAGCTTCCCCGGCTTCACGCCCGCCTCGCAGGTGGTCGACGCCGCCGGCCCGCCGCCGGCGCCCGCCGCCCCGCCCGCCGTGCCCGCGCCCCCGACGCACCCGGTCCCCGGTCCCGCGTCGTATCCGGTGCCTGGTCCGGCCACGCACCCGGTGCCCGGTCCGGCGACCCATCCTGTGCCGGCCCCGGCCACGCACCCGGTGCCGCCGGCCTCCGCGACGGTGCCCGCGCCGGCCACGCATCCGGTGCCGCCCCCGACCACCGGCAGCGCGCAGGTGCCCGCCCCCGGCCAGGTCTCCAGCAACCCCGTTTCCGGCTCGGCGCAGGTGCCCGGCGTCCAGCACGGCAACGCCCCCGTGTCCGCCGCCCCGGTCTCCGGCAGCGCCCGCACGTACGGCACCGCCCAGGTCTCCGGCAGCGCCCAGGTCCCCGGCGCCATGCAGCCACCCGTCTCCGGCGTGCCGCAGTCGCCCGGCCAGCCGGCCTCGTACGGCACTGCCCAGGTCCCCACCTCCGCCCCGCCCGCCACCTACGGCACCGCGGCTCCAGCCTCCGCGCCACCGGCCACCTACGGCACCGCCGCCCCGGCCTCCGCGCCACCGGCCACCTACGGCACCGCGGCTCCGGCCTCCGCGCCCCCGGCCACCTACGGCACCGCCGCCCCGGCCTCCGCACCACCGGCCACCTATGGCACCGCCGCTCCAGCCTCGGTCCCGCCCGCCACCTACGGCACCGCCGCCCCGGCCTCGGCGCCGCCGGCTTCCGGACCGCCGGCCACCTACGGCGGTGCTGAAGAGGCAGTCCCGGCGCCGCCGAACCTTGGCAAGATCCCGCCGGCGGGGTACGCGGCCCGGGCCCAGGTCTCCGTCCCGCCGGCCACCGGCCCGACCTCCGCCCCGCCCGCGACCGGCATCTACCAGGCCGCGCCGCCCCCGGCGACCGGCGTGTACCAGGCGTCGGTGCCCAGCGGCGCCGGCAACCAGCCCGCCGGCCCGCACTACAGCGACCTGGTCACCATGCCCGGCGACGCCCCGCCGCAGGCGCCCGGCGGCGGTGACCCGGCCGTCCCGACGCCGGCCGCGGCGCCGAAGAGCAAGCGCGGCCTGGTCCTCGGCCTCGTCATCGTGGTGGTCGTGTTCCTGCTGGCGGTCGCCGGCACCGGCATCGTGGTGGCGCTCAACAACGCCGGCAGCACCAGCTTCGCGGTCAACTCGTGCGTCAAGCAGGACGGCGATTCGGCGAAGAAGGCCAGCTGCTCCGACAAGGACGCGTTCACCGTCGTACAGAAGGTCGAGAAGCCGGAGAGCTGCTCGGACGCCAGCCAGCCGTACATCGTGCTGCAGCACAAGGGGCAGAAGGACGAGGTCCTCTGCCTGCGGCCGGCCGCTCAGAAGTGACGTCGGCGCCCTGGTCCGGAGGCGGGCCAGGGCGTTCGGGCAGACTTAGGGCATGACCGACCCGGCACAGTCGCCACTGCTCAAGGCCCGCGTCCGCGCTCCCGAACTGCGGGGGCGCGGATGGTTGAACACCGACGGACTCACCCTGTCCGACCTGCGGGGCAAGATCGTTCTGCTCGACTTCTGGACCTTCTGCTGCATCAACTGCCTGCACGTCCTGGACGAGCTGCGGCCGCTGGAGGAGCGCTTCGCCGACGTGCTGGTGACCATCGGCGTGCACTCGCCGAAGTTCGAGCACGAGAAGGACGCGGCGGCGCTCGCGGCGGCGGTCGAGCGTTACGGGGTCGACCACCCCGTGCTCGACGACCCGGAGATGGACATGTGGCAGCAGTACGCGGCCAAGGCCTGGCCGACGCTGACCGTGATCGACCCCGAGGGCTACGTCGTGGCGACGATGGCCGGCGAGGGCCACGCCGAAGGGCTGGCGCGGCTGGTCGAGGAGCTGGTCAGGGTCCATGAGGCGCGCGGGACGCTGCGCCGCGGCGACGCGCCGCACAGCGCGCCGAAGGCCGACGACGCGACGGTGCTGCGCTTCCCGGGCAAGGCGCTGGCCCTGCCCGACGGGCACTTCCTGGTCGCGGACTCGACGCACCAGTCGCTGGTCGAGCTCGACGCCGACAACGAGACGCTGATCCGCCGCATCGGCACCGGGCAGCGGGGGCGTAAGGACGGCACGGAGCCCGAGTTCTCCGAGCCGGGCGGGCTGTGCCTGCTGCCGCCGCATGTGGCCGAGGTCGCCGGGTACGACGTCGTCGTCGCCGACACCGTCAACCACCTGCTGCGCGGCCTGAAGCTGGCCACGGGCGAGGTGACCACGGTCGCCGGCAGCGGGCGGCAGTGGCGCGGCAGCGTCGACTTCGACGCGCACGACTCCCTGGCCGTCGACCTCTCGTCGCCGTGGGATGTCGCCTGGTACGACGACCGCGTCGTGATCGCGATGGCCGGCATCCACCAGCTGTGGTGGTTCAACCCGGTGCAGCGCACGGCGGGCGTGTACGCGGGCACGACCGTCGAGGCGCTGCGCGACGGGCCGCTGCGGGAGGTGTGGATGGCGCAGCCGTCCGGGCTGTCGGTCACCGCCGACGGGGCGAGGCTGTGGATCGCCGACAGCGAGTCCAGCGCGATCCGCTGGATCGAGGACGGCCGGATGTCGACCGCGGCCGGCCAGGGCCTCTTCGACTTCGGTCACGTGGACGGCCCGGCCGACCAGGCGCTGCTGCAGCACCCGCTCGGCCTGCTCGCCCTGCCCGACGGCAGTGTGCTGGTCGCCGACACGTACAACGGCGCCGTCCGCAAACTCGCCGACGGTGTGGTCACGACGGTGGCCGAAGGGCTCAAGGAGCCGAGTGACCTGGTGTTGACGGCGACCGGCGACATCGTCGTGGTCGAGTCCGGCGCGCACCGGCTCGTCCGGCTGGCCCCGGGCACGCTGGCCGCGGCGGGCGTGGACGTCGCGGGTGTGCGGCACCGCACCGAGCGGCCGTCGACGATGCTGGCGCCGGGCGAGGTGGAACTGGACCTGATCTTCGAGCCGGCGCCGGGGCAGAAGCTCGACGAGTCGTTCGGCCCGTCGACCCGCCTGGAGGTGTCGGCCTCGCCGCCGGAGCTGCTGCTGGAGGGGGCGGGCGTGACGCAGAGCCTGCGCCGCCGGCTGGTCCTGTCCCCCGACGTCACCGAAGGGGTGCTGCAGGTGGTGGCGCAGGCGGCGACGTGCGACATCGACGCGGAGTTCCCGGCCTGCCACCTCACGCGGCAGGACTGGGGCGTGCCGGTCCGGGTGGCCGGCGACGGCGCGACCCGGCTGCCGCTGGTGCTGCGCGGCCTCGATCAGGCGACCTGAGCGCCGCCGGTACGAGCGAACAGCGTCAGGTGAACGGCGTCGGTTGGATCCCCTCGGCCAGCAGTGCCAGACGGACCGCCGACGCCATCCCCACCGCCCCCGGGGTGTCGCCGTGCACGCAGAGCGATTCGAACGGCAGCCTGAGCACGGTGCCGTCGACGGCGACGACCTCGCCGTCACGGGCCATGCGCACCGCGCGCTCCACCACGACGGCGACGTCGGTCAGGACCGCGCCGTCGCTGCCGCGCGGGACGAGCCGGCCGTCGGGCAGGTACCCGCGGTCGACGAAGCCCTCGCCGACCACCCGCAGCCCGGCCTCGGCCGCCAGCCCGGCCAGGGCCGAGCCGGGCTGGCACAGCACCGGGAGGTCCCGCGACCGCGCGGCGGCGACGACGGCCGAGGCGTGCGCGGGGTCGACGGCGGCGGTGTTGTACAGCGCGCCGTGCGGCTTGACGTAGGCGACCGGGCCGAACGCGGAGAGCGCGCCGATCTGGTACTGCAGCTCGTCGGTCAGGACCGCGGGGTCGACGTCGATGCGCCGGCGCCCGAAGCCGGCCAGGTCGTTGTAGCTGACCTGGGCGCCGACGCGCACGCCGAGGTCGGCGGCGCGGGCGCAGACCCGGCGCATGGTGGTGGGGTCGCCGGCGTGGAAGCCGCAGGCCACGTTGGCGCTGGTGATGATCTCCAGCAGCGCTTCGTCGTCGCCGAGGGTCCAGACGCCGAAGCCCTCGCCGAGGTCACTGTTGAGGTCCACGGAACCGAACGCTATCGCCCGGGCGGGCCTGCGCGAGCAGCGGCAGATCGATGGGATCGACGACGGCGACGACCGGGTACCCGCCGGTGGTGGGGTGGTCGGCGAGGAAGATCAGCGGCTGCCCGGACGCGGGGACCTGCACCGCACCGAGGACGATGCCTTCGCTGGGCAGTTCCCGCTGATGGGCGCGGGTGAGGGCGGGCCCGGCGAGGCGCGCGCCGACCCTGTTGCTGTCGTTGCCGATGGTGTACGAGCCGGCGAGCAGCTCGGCGGGGTCGGTGAAGTACTCGTGGCGGGGCCCCCAGGTGAGGCCGAGCGTGATCGGGCCGCCGACCGCCGGGCGGGGCGCCACGTCCACGGTCGCCGGGTCGCCGGCCGGCTCGCCCAGCGGAACCAGGTCGCCGGCCCGGACGACGGGTGGCCCGAGCGCCGACAGCGTGTCGGTGGCGCGGCTGCCCAGTACCGGAGGCGCGGCGAACCCACCGGAGACGGTCAGGTAACCGCGCAGTCCCGCGACGGCCCGCCCGATCTCGACGCGGTCGCCGGACCGGAAGGCGACGGGGGCGTTGATCGGCGCGGGGCGCCCGCCGACGCGCAGGGCCGCCACGGCGCCGGTAAGGGCCAGGGTGCCGGCGCGGGACAGCGTGGCGGCGAACGGCCCGAACGTGATTTCCAGTGCGGCGCTGTTCGCGGGGTTGCCGACGAGCCGGTTGCCGAGCAGGAGGGCCGGCCGGTCGAGGGCGCCGGAGCGCGGGACGCCGAGGTGCGCGTACCCGGGCCGCCCGAGATCCTGCAGGGTTGTCAACGGCCCGGCCACCTCCACTCGCAGTGCCCGGGTCATGCGATCACGAACCTGACGGTGCGGCCCGGGGTCAGCAGGGCCGGCGGGGTCCGGTCGATGTCGAACAGCACGGCGTCGGTGCGGCCGACGAGCTGCCAGCCGCCGGGCGACGCGGTCGGGTAGATGCCGGCGTACTCGGCGGCGAGCGCGACCGACCCGGCGGGCACCCGTGGGCGTGGACTTTCCAGTCGTGGTATGGACCAGGGCAGGCCGGTGAGGTACGCGAACCCGGGCGCGAACCCGCCGAACGCCACCCGGAACGCGGTGCCGGTCAGGTCGGCGACGACGCCCTCCGGCGAGCGGCCCACGTGCGCCGCCACCTGCGCGAGGTCGGGCCCGTCGAAGATGACGGGGATGTCGAGGCGGTCGCCGGTGACGGATGCGGCGGCGGGCGGCGGCCAGTCGCGCAGGGCCGCGGTGAGGGCGGCGACCGAGGGCACCCCGTCGAGCAGGACGGTCCGGGCACCGGGGACGATGTCGGTGACGTCGATCCGGCCGTCGGTCCGGGCGGCGTCCAGCGCGGCGAACCACGCCAGTGGGTCCTCGACCTCGATCATGAGAGCCGAGGTGCCGACGGCACGGATCCGCATGACCGACACCATAGACAACGAACACCAGAACTATACTTGCCAGTAACCTACGGTACCGTAACCTGGAGGGCGTGACTGTGAAGAGCGAGACCCGTCTGCGCCCGGTCGACCTCGGCAAGCCCAGGATGCGCGGCTGGCTGCACACGTACGCGTTCGGCGTGGCCATCATCTGCGGGATCGTGCTGTGTTCCCTCGCCGCCGCCCGGCCGGGCTGGGCACCCTTCGTGAGCTGCCTGGTCTACAGCCTCACGGTGTGCGCGCTGTTCGGCACGAGCGCGCTCTACCACCGCCGGGTCTGGTCACCGAAGGGCTACAAGCTCATGCGGCGCCTGGACCACTCGATGATCTTCGTGTTCATCGCCGGCACGTACACCCCGTTCAGCGTGCTACTGCTGGAGGGGCACACCGGGGACGTGATCCTCGCCGTGGTCTGGGGCGGGGCCCTGCTCGGCGTCGGCATGAAGATGGTCTGGCCGCACGCGCCGCGCTGGCTGTCGGCGCCGCTGTACATCGCGCTGGGCTGGGTCGCGGTCGTGGTCCTGCCCGACATCCTGCACTCGGGCGGGGTGACCGCCCTGGTGCTGACGATCGTCGGCGGCGCGTTCTACACGATCGGCGCGGTCTTCTACGCCCTGCGCCGCCCGAACCCGTGGCCGACCGTCTTCGGACACCACGAGTTCTTCCACGCGTGCACGCTGGTGGCGGCGATACTGCACCACATCGCCATCTACTTCGCGTTGTACGCGAAATAGACGGCGACGGGTGGTCGGTCCGATGGCTCAGTAGGTCCGGCGACGCCGCTCCTCGATGACCTCTTCCCCGGCCGGCGGGATCACGGTGCCGCCCACCGCGGTCGGCGGGACCTGCCGCACGACGGTGCGCCGGCGGCTGTTCCAGAAGTACAGCGTGAGCAGCAGCCCGACCAGCCCCGCCAGCTGCAGGATCCAGCCGATGGTGTCGAGGTTGAACGGGCCGAGGTCAGTGTCGTCCAGGCCGAACGTCAGGATCGCGCCGACGACGATCAGAAGAATGCTGCCGCCGATACCCATCGATGGCCTCCAGAACGTTGGGTTTTGTAATCGTCTGTACGTCGGGATTACCCACGGACGCGTCGGCTCAACCGGCCACCGTGGCGGGACCGGTTCAGGCATCCACCGGCACGGGGATCGGGCACTCTTGACGGCATGACCGAGCGCACGCTGATCCTGCTCCGGCACGCAAAGTCGGTGGATCCGGATCCGTACCCGACCGACCTCGAGCGGCCCCTGAGCCCGCGCGGCCGCCGCGACGCCGCCGCGGCCGGGGACTGGCTGCGTGACCAGGGCCTCCGGCCCGATCTGGTGCTCTGTTCAACGGCCGTGCGCACCCGCGAGACCCTGGAGGGCCTGCGGCTCACCGCACCGCCGGTGGTCTTCGAGCACCGGCTGTACCTGGGTCCGGCGCACGACACCCTGGACCTGCTCCGCGACGGCGCGCCGGACGTGTCGACGCTGCTCGTGATCGGCCACAACCCGACCCTGTCGATGCTGTCGGACCTGCTGGCCCCGGACGCGCTGCCCGACGAAGGGCTGCCGACGAGCGGGATCGCGGTCCACACGGTCCCCGGTGCGTGGCGCGACCTCGAGACGGCCGCGCTGAGGACGCACCACACCGCCCGCGGCTGACGTCCACGGGCACGGAAATGGCGGGAGGGCGCCGTTGCCCTCCCGCCAGCTTTCCGCGGTGTTGCGCTTGGTGCCGCTGGAAACCTAGAACGCGTCCTCCGACAGCTCCATCGCGTCCAGCGTCGTGGCCTCGACGACCCGGCGGTCGGAGCCGATGCGGGGCAGGACCTCGCGGGCGAAGAACTTCGCGGCGGCGATCTTGCCCTCGTAGAAGGCGGTCTCGGTGGTGCCGGCGGCCAGGGCCTTCAGGGCGACCTCGGCCTGCCGCTGCAGGAGCCAGCCGACCACGACGTCGCCGAGGGCGAGCAGGAAGCGGCGGGTGTTGAGGCCGACCTTGTACAGCGCCCGGGCGTCGCCGGCCTGGGCCTCGCCGAGCCAGCCGGTGAAGATGCCGAGCATGGCCTGGGTCTCGGTGAGCGCCTTGCCCAGCGCCACGCGCTCGACCTTGAGCTGGCCGTTGCCGCCCTCGGCCTCGAGGAACTGCTGGATTTCGCCGGCGACGGTGAGCAGCGCCTTGCCCTGGTCCTTCACGATCTTGCGGAAGACGAGGTCGAGGCTCTGGATCGCGGTCGTGCCCTCGTAGAGGGTGTCGATCTTCGAGTCGCGGACGTACTGCTCCAGCGGGTAGTCCTGCAGGAAGCCGGAGCCGCCGAAGGTCTGCAGTGCCTCGTGGCCGAGCAGCTCGTAGGCGCGCTCGGAGCCGACACCCTTGACCAGCGGGAGCAGCAGGTCGTTGACCCGCTTGGCGATCTTCGCGGCCTTCTCGTCGCCGGCGGCCTCCGCGAGGGCCACCTTGTCCTGCCAGGAGGCGGTGTACAGCACCAGCGCGCGCAGGCCCTCGGCGTACGACTTCTGCAGCAGCAGCGAGCGGCGCACGTCGGGGTGGTGGGTGATCGTGACGCGCGGCGCGGCCTTGTCGGTGCTGGCGAGGTCGGCGCCCTGGACCCGGCTCTTGGCGTAGTCGAGCGCGTTGAGGTAGCCGGTCGACAGGGTCGCGATCGCCTTCGTGCCGACCATCATCCGCGCGTACTCGATGATGAGGAACATCTGGCGGATGCCCTCGTGCACGTCGCCGAGCAGCCAGCCCTTGGCGGGGACACCGTGGCCGCCGAACGTGACCTCGCACGTGGTGGAGACCTTGAGGCCCATCTTGTGCTCGACGTTGGTGACGAAGACGCCGTTGCGGTCCTTGAGCTCGCCGGTCTCGGCGTCGAAGTGGAACTTCGGCACGACGAAGAGCGAGAGGCCCTTGGTGCCGGGGCCGCCGGCGCCGGGCGTGTCGACCGGGCGGGCCAGCACATAGTGGACGATGTTCTCGGTGAGGTCGTGCTCACCGCTGGTGATGAAGCGCTTGACGCCTTCGATGTGCCACGAGCCGTCGGCCTGCGGGACCGCCTTGGTGCGGCCGGCGCCGACGTCGGAGCCGGCGTCCGGCTCGGTCAGCACCATCGTGGAGCCCCACTGGCGGTCGACGAAGAGCTTCGCCCACTTCTTCTGCTCGTCGGTGCCTTCGATCCGCAGCGTGTTGGCGAACGAGGGGCCCGACGCGTACATCCAGACGGGCGCGTTGGAACCCAGCACCATCTCGGCGAGGGCCCACCACAGCGCCCGCGGCGCCGGGGTGCCGTCGAGCTCGGCGGGCAGGTCGAGGCGCCAGAACTCGGCGGCCATGAACGCCTCGTACGACTTGCGGAACGACTCGGGCATCTTCACCGAGTGCGTGGCCGGGTCGTAGACCGGCGGGTTGCGGTCGGCGTCCGTGTAGCTGGCGGCGAGGTCCTCGCGGGCGAGCCGGTCGACCTCCGCGAGGATGCTGCGGGCGGTGTCGACGTCCAGGTCACCGTAGTGGCCCTGGCCGAGAATGCGGTCGACACCGAAGACCTCGAAGAGGTTGAACTCGAGGTCCCGCAGGTTGCTCTTGTAGTGGCTCATCGCGGAGTGGCCCCCGTCTCTGGGTCGCTTTTGTAGATCGAGCATGGACGACCGAGGTTACCAGTCGGTAACAGCCATCTTATTACTCGCAAGTAACCTCCGGCAACCCGCCCGGGCGGGTGACAGCGGTCACACGCGACCTCACCTATCTCGGCAGGTCAGGGTGACCGCTGAGTAGCGGAGGGTGGCAGATGAGTAGCCCGAAGGGTGCGGTTTCGTACGACACGCCGTCACCTGCGGGTGACCCGGTCGTTGAGCGGTTACTCGCAGTCAAGAGGAGGGCACCGCGATGATCGTCAGGATGATGGGCTCTCTGTTCGCTCCCAAATACCCGCGGTTCTACACGGGGCGGCACCGCGCCCCGATGCGGCGCCTCATCCCGCGCCCACGGGTCGTCGCCGACTAGGCCGGCACCAGGGCGTCTCAGCCCACGGTCGTCGCTCCGGCGCCGCCGATCTCCCAGCTGGGGACCGTCGCCGGAGCCTTCACACCCTGGTACTCGACCAGGACCAGCGCGATGTCGTCGTCGAGGCGGCCGCGCACCCATTCCAGCAGCGCGCTCTCCAGCGAGGCCAGCCCGTCGCCGACGGTGCCGTGGCCCAGCAGCCGCTGCGCGCGCTCGGCCGTCGGGAAGAACTGCCCGTCGCGGCGCGCCTCGGCCAGCCCGTCGGTGAAGAACAGCAGCCGGTCGCCGGGCTCGAGCCGCTCCACGCGCGGCTTGACCACCGGCATGAAGCCCAGTGGCGGCGCGTTGGACGGCGGGTCGAGCGGGATGACCTGCCCACGGCGCAGCAGCAGCGGCGCGGGGTGCCCACAGTTGACGATCGTGAGGGTGCCGCCGCGCTCCTCGATCAGCGCCGCCGTCACGAAGTCCTCGTCACCCACGGAGCGGGCGACGGCCCGGTCCAGGTCGGCGACGATGGCGCGCAGATCGGCCCGCTCGAAGGCGACGTGCCGGTAGGAGCCGAGCACGATGCTGGCGAGCCGGACCGCGTCCAGACCCTTGCCCCGCACATCGCCGATGATCATGCGGACGCCGTACGGGGTGTCGACCGCCTCGTACAGGTCACCGCCGATGTCGGCGGCGGCGCTGGCGGAGATGTAGCGGGCCGCGATGGTCAGCGGGCCCAGCTGCGGCCCGAGCGGGCGCAGGACGGCCTGCTGCGCCACGGAGGCGAGCTTGGACAGCTCGGCGTAGCGCGCGATCTGCCGCTGCCGGATGGCGCCCACCGCGGAGGCGATGCCGGCGGCGAGGATGACCGCGCCCAGGTTGAGCAGCATGACCAGGGTGCGCTCGCGGCTGTGCATCAGCTCGATGGTGCAGAACACCAGGGCGAGGACCGTCGAGGCGCTGCCGACGGCGAGGACCTCGGGCCAGGACGCGAACGCGGCGGCGAGGAACGGCGCCGCGGCCAGCAGGCCGACGTAGTTGGCGTCGACGCCGTCGGCGACCTCCGCGGCCAGGACCAGGCAGAGCAGCACGAAGGCCGCGCCGACTCCGGCGCGGGCTTCGGGAAGCAACGGTCGTTTCATAGGTCCGATCGACAGCATGCCACCAAAAGACCGCCGAACCGCTCAAACAAACGGCCGGGATCCGGCGTTACTTGAGTACCTCGTACCGAGCGTTGATCACGCCGGCACTCACCGAAGCGATCGTGACGAACGCGCCGCGGGCCAGATCGAGGCAGCGCCCGCTGACGAACGGCCCCCGGTCGTTGATGCGCACCACGACCGACTTGCCGTTGGCCAGGTTGGTGACCCGCACCCGGGTGTTGAACGGCAGCTCCTTGTGCGCGGCCGTCAGCCCGTCGGGGTTGAAGCTCTCCCCGTTCGCGGTGCGCGAGCCGGTGGCGTAGTAGGACGCCTTGCAGGTGCCGGTGCTCGTCACGGTGCCGCCGGTCGACTTGGGGGTGCTCGATGCCGACGGCTTCTTCGTCGGCGACTTGGTCGCCTCCGGAGCCTTGCTGACCTGCGGCGACGCGGATGCGGTGGCCGACGGGGAGGCGCTTGCCGAGGTGGCGGGCGAGGGTCGCTCGCCGCGGTCCGCACGGTCGCCCGGACTGCGACTGCCGTCGATGGTGTCGGAAGCGGCGGTCGGCTTCGCGTCATCCGATCCCATATTGACGGTGGCGATCGCACCGCCGATCAGGGCGACCGCGGCGACCACGCCTGCGATCAATGGAATGAGGTGACGCCGGGACATTGCGGTGTGGCGGCCGGACAACGTCAGCACCCTTCGTTGACTGCATGGCCGTGACCGAACGTATCGGCTTCTCCCGGGCCCCAGTCAAACCGAAGCGCCGTATGCGGGACGATTTGACGGGATAGGTCCGGCCGAACGGCTGATCCGGCAAGGAGCCGAACGGCCGACCCTTCCCGCGCCGTCAGGCGGCCCTGATCACCGCGGCGATACGCTCCGCAGCGCCCTCGACCGGGATCTCCTCTTTCTCACCGGTCTTGCGGTCGCGGATCTCCACCATGCCGTCCGCCAGCCGCTTGCCGACCACCACGATCGTCGGCACACCGAGCAGCTCCGAGTCATTGAACTTCACCCCGGGCGAGACGTCCTTGCGGTCGTCGAGCAGCACCTCGAGCCCGGTCGCGGCAAGGGCGTCGGCGAGCTGCGCGGCACCGGCCTTGATCTCCTCGGTCTTGCCGGCGGCGACCACGTGCACGTCGGCGGGCGACAGCTCGCGGGGCCAGCACAGGCCGCGCTCGTCGGCGGTCTGCTCGGCGATGACGGCGATGGCGCGGGACACGCCGATGCCGTAGGAGCCCATGGTGACGGTGACGGCCTTGCCGTTCTGGTCCAGCACGGTGAGGCCGAGCGCCTTGGCGTACTTGCGGCCGAGCTGGAAGATGTGCCCGATCTCGATGCCGCGGGCCAGCTCCAGCGTGCCGCCGTCGACGGGGCACAGGTCGCCGTCCTGGATGCGGACCGCCTCGACGGTGCCGTCGGGGGTGAAGTCACGCCCGGCGACGAGGTTCATGACGTGCTTGCCCGGCTGGTCGGCGCCCGTGATCCAGCTGGTGCCGTCCACCACCCGGGGGTCGACCAGGTAGCGGATCCCGGAGGAGCCCTTCTCGCCCAGGACGCCGGGGCCGATGTACCCCTTGACCAGCGCGGGGTGCTGCTGGAACTCGGCTTCCGACATCGGCGCCACCTCGGCGGGGGCCACCTGGGCCTCCAGGCGGCGCAGGTCCACCTCGCGGTCGCCGGGCACGCCGACGGCCAGCGGCTCGCGCTTGCCGTCGGGCAGCGTCAGCATCAGCATGACGTTCTTCAGGGTGTCGCCGGCCCCCCAGGCGCGGTCGTCCCGGCGCAGGTCCTCACGCTGGTTGAACAGGTCGACCAGCGTCTCGATGGTGGGGGTGTCCGGGGTGTCGACCACCCGCGCGGCGGGCAGCCCTTCGAGGGGCAGGGCCGCGATCTGCGGGGTGGTGACCGCCTCGACGTTGGCCGCGTAGTCGCCGTTCGTGCAGCGGACGAACGTGTCCTCGCCGATGTCGCACACCGCGAGGAACTCCTCGGAGGCGCTGCCGCCCATCGCGCCGCTCATCGCGGAGCACACAACGTAGTCCAGACCGAGCCGGTCGAAGATCTTGACGTAGGCGGAGCGGTGCCGCTGGTACGCCTCGCGCAGCCCGTCGTCGTCGACGTCGAAGGAGTAGGAGTCCTTCATCAGGAACTCGCGCCCGCGCAGGATGCCGGCCCGGGGCCGCGCCTCGTCGCGGTACTTCGTCTGGATCTGGTACAGGGTGAGCGGCAGGTCCTTGTACGACGAGTAGAAGTCCTTCACGGCGAGCGTGAACATCTCCTCGTGCGTGGGGCCGAGCAGGTAGTCGCCCCCGCGGCGGTCCTTCAGCCGGAACAGGTTGGCGCCGTACTCCGTCCAGCGGCCCGTCGCCTCGTAGGGCTCCCGGGGCAGCAGGGCGGGGAACGTCAGCTCCTGACCGCCGATGGCGTCCATCTCGTCGCGGATGACCCGCTCGACGTTGCGCAGGACCCGCAGGCCCATCGGCAGCAGGGTGAAGATGCCCGGGGCGACCCGGCGCACATAGCCGGCCCGCACGAGCAGCCGGTGGCTCGTCACCTCGGCGTCCGCGGGGTCTTCGCGCAGCGTCCGCACGAACAGCGTGGACATCTTCAGCACCATCTGGGTTCCCGCCCTTACTTCTCAAACAGGCCTTCGGCGACGATACCCGCCCGACTGCGGTGCGTGACTATCGGGTTTTGCCGGACGAGGGCCGTTGGGTGGCGCTCAGGTTGCGGTCCGCGGTGCCGAGCCGCCGGGCACGCAACTGCGGTATCGCCTGCTCACGCTCGGCGTCGGCGGCGGCGCCGGCGGCGGCGGGACCGTCGTCACCGCGCTGGTCCTCGTGATCGTCGGCGCGGTGGAGGGCGGCCGCTTCACCCGACCCCGCATCGGCCGCGATCCCCCGTGGCCCGGGTCAGGGCGTCACTCTCGCCGGGTCGAACACCATCAGCCGCTCCCCCGACGGCCACCACGCCAGCGGGTGGGCCACCTGGCCGCGCAGCGAACTGCCCGAGGTGGCCGGCGTGCCGTACGTAGCGACCACCCCCGTCCGCAGGTCCCACAGCGCCGGCTGCTTCGGGTCGTTGGGGTGCAGCAGGTTGAGCAGCGTGCCGCCGACCAGCCAGCCGTCGGTGAGCGTGACCGGGTCGAACCCGTTCGTCGTCACCTGCCACGACCCGTCGGTGGCCTGGGCGAACCGCAGCCGGTTGTCGTCGATCCCGAGCCACGTGTCCTGGTCGGCGGCCGACCACCACGGCGACGGCAGCGGCCGGGGCGCGGGCGTCCGCCGCTCGCCGGTCACCAGGTTCCACGCCGCCGGCTGGGACGTCGACGCCGGACCCGCGGTGACCGCCCACGGCCAGCGGGCGAGCCGGTACCCCGAGGACCCCGGCACCTGCGCCGGGGCGCCGCCGTCCAGCGGCACCCGCACGATGCCGCCGCCGGCGAACGAGCCCCCGTACAGCGCGCCGTCGGCGACGACGACCCGCTCACCGACGCCCAGGTCCGCGGTGCGGAACCGGCGCTTGCCGGTGCCGTCATAGCGCATCGACCAGTATTCGAAGGTCTTGGAGCCGTCCTTGCCCCAGGCATACGCCGACCACACGATCAGCCCGTCGCCGGCCGTGAAGGGGCCTGGCCAGTACCCCTGCAGGCCGGGCGGGGCGGGCAGCTCGGTGAGCATCCGCTCGGTCTTCGTGCGCAGGTCATACGCGGCCAGCGACACCACCTTGTCCTCGCCGGTGTGGACGGCCAGCAGCACGGTGTGCTCGTCGAGCATCGTGACCGGCTCATTGGTGCCCTGGCCGGAGCGGGCCGGGACGCTCAGCACCGCCTGCGGCCACACCTGCTCGACCGGTGCCGCGTCCTTGACCTTCGGCTCCACGGGCGAAGACGCGCCGGAGGCGGACCCGGACGGCGACGGCGACGCGCCGACCGGGGGCGTCTTCCCGGCGTGCGGCAGCAGCGCCACGCTGCCGATGATCACGAGGACCACGACGCCCGCGAGGCCGCTCCAGCCGGCCCGGCGCGCCGCCCGGCGCCGCAGGTGCCCGGCGTCGACCCGGGCGAGCAGGTCCGCCGGCGGCATCGGCCCGGCGGCCGCGGCCCGCTCCAGGGTCTGCCTGAGCTGCTCTTCCACCATCATCGGCTCCTGATCTCGGCGGGACGGTGCGCTTCCAGCCGCACCCGCAGCGTCTCCAGTCCGCGCGCCGCCTGGCTGCGCACCGTGCTCCTGGCGATGCCGAGCAGCACCGCGATCTCGTCGTCGTCGAGCTGCTCGTAATAGCGCAGCACCAGCACCGCCCGCTGGCGGCGGCCCAGCTCCCCCAGCGCGTTCCAGATCGTGTCGTCGGCCTCGACCCGCGCGAACCCGTCGTGCGGGGACGCCCGGTCGGGCGGCACCTCGACGAGCTGCTCCCGCCGTCGCCTGCGCCAGATCTTGATGTACTGCCGGGCCATCGACCGGCGCACATACGCCTCGACCGCGTCCTGCCGGCGGATCCGCTCCCAGCTGCCGCGCAGCCCGATGAGCGCGTCCTGCAACAGGTCCGCCGCGTCGGCCTCGCTGCCGCTGAGCAGATACCCGTACCGCATCAGACTGGCACCCCGCGCCTGCACGAACCGCACGAACGCCTCGTCGGATGTCTCGCTCATCGCATCGCCTCCCCCATGTAGAGGCCCGCGACCGCCCCCCTGCTGCACCCCGGCGCGACGGATTTCTCAGGCCCCGCGCCGGCCGGCCGATAGGCGGGTGTGCGGCCGAATGACACCTCGCCCGACCCGGCGCTTCCGCTGCGTCCCGACCTGGCCGCGGCCGTCGCCGCCGCCCGGAACGCGGAGTTCCTCGCCCGCCGCGCGCTGCCCGCCCCACCGCCGGTGCCGCGCCTGCCGCCGTTCGGCGACCCGCCGGAGCGGCTGCGGGTCTGCTACCTGGTGCCACGCACCGACGTCGGCGGTGGCGCGCGGGTGCTGTTCGAGCACGCGAACCGGCTCCTCACCCGGGGCCACAGGGTGACGGTGCTCAGCCATTTTCCACCACCGGCCTGGTTCGACCTGCGGGCCCGGTTCCGCCAGGTGCCGTTCGGCGTCGAGCTCGCCGAGGCCGTCCCCGCCTGCGACGTGATCGTCGCCGGGTACTGGGACCAGGTCCTCGCCGCCCGCGCCCTCGGCATCGCCCCGGTCGTGCACTTCGAGCAGGGCGACTTCCACCTGTTCGAGGACATCGACGACGACGCCCGCGCCGTGGTGGCCAGAAACGTCGAGGCCGCCGACGCGACGATCATCGTCAGCGGGACGGTGGCCGAGGTGCTCCGGCAGCGGTACGGCGTGACCGCGACCGTGATCCCCAACGCCGTCGACCCGGCGGTGTTCCACCCGCCGACGGTGTTCGACCCGGCGGCCGGCGGCCGGCGGCCGTACCTGCTGTGCGTCGGCTGGGACGGCAACACGTTCAAGGGCATCGCCGAGATGCGCCAGGTGTGGCGGTCCGTGGTCGAGCACGGGCACGACGTCGACGTGGTGTGGGTGACGCCGAAACCGCCGCGGGAGCCGTTCGGTGAGGTCGTCGTGGCTCCGGACCAGGCCACGCTCGGCGCCCTGTTCCGCGGCGCCGCCGTGTACGTCTGCTGCTCGCACTACGAGACGTTCGGCCTGCCGCCGCTGGAGGCGATGGCGTCCGGCACGCCCGTGGTGTCGACCAGGAACACCGGTGTGCTCGAGTACGCCCGCGACGGCGTGAACGCGCTGCTCGCCGACGTCCGCGACGCCGAAGGGCTGGCCGCGCAGGTGCGGCGGGTGCTGGACGGGCCCGATCTGGCGGCCCGGCTGCGCGACGGCGGCCTGCGCACCGCGGCCGGCTTCTCGTGGGACACGATCGTGCCGCGTATCGAGGACACGTACCGGCAGGTCCGGGCCGCCTGGTCCCCGGCGACCGGCGGCGACTGGCGCTTCGACCTCGGCGGGCTGCGGTTCGTCGACGCCGACGCCGAGCAGCGGCTCCGGCAGCGCGCCGCGGCGTCGGGTGCCGGTGCGGTGGCGGTGCCGGTCACGTTCCCGGCGTTCGACGGGCACCGCGCCGTGCGGTGGCGGGTCGTCGGGCGCAGGACCGGCGGCGGTGCCGACGTCAGCCGCGCCTACCTGCCGGCGCACGCCGACGTGGTGCCGGACGACCTGCCGTACGCCGAAGCTCTGCGCGACTTCACGGCCGGCCGGTTCGACCGGGCGCTGGCCGGGTTCCTCACCGTGTACCGGCGCGGCGGCTCGGCCACCCGCCCGTCAGCCGGCCGCTGGATCGTGCTGACGCTGCTCGAGCTGGGCGACGACGAGCAGGCCGCGTCGGTGCTCTCGGGCGCCGTGGAGGCGTTCCCCGACCACAGCGACTTCCACTACCTGCACGCGATGAGCGCGATGCTGAGCGGCCGGCCGATCGACGCCGCGGCGTACGTCGCCGCCGTCGACGCCCTGGGCCCCGCCACCCACTACGACGAGTGGTTCGACGATCCGGCGACCCTCATCCGCGAGCGGCTGCTCGCTCCCGCGCAGTGACCGTTTCCGCGTCCGGTGGCCGGCTCATGGGTGCCGTCCACCGCACGCCCCCGTTCGGCCTGTGTTGACCACCCCGAATATGCGTGGCGTTGCTTGCGCCACGCTTGACACGCCAGCGGACGTGGGAAATCGGCGACCCGATACGGTGGGCCGCTGTGAGGTTCCGGCTCCTCGGTCCGTTGGCGATCGACACGTCCTCGGGACCCGTCGTGCTGCGCCGGCGGCGGGAGCGGTGCCTGCTGGCCGTCCTGCTGCTGCACAACCACGTGCCGGTGCCGGTGGAGCGGCTGGCGTACCTGCTGTGGGACGGCGAGCCGGTGCCGACGGCCCGCCAGTTGCTGCACAGTCACGTGTCCCGGGTCCGGTCCGCGGTGCGTGCCGCGGGTGCGCTGGTGAGCAGCACGGGCACGTCGTACCAGATCGACGTCGACGACGAGTCGATCGACGCGCGGCGCTTCAGCGCGATGGTCGCGGCGGCCCGCGCCCTGTCCGGCCCGGCGGAGCGTGGCGCCCAGCTGCGCGCCGCCCTCGACCTGTGGCGCGGCGACGCGCTCGACGACACGGTGTCGGCGTGGCTGCGGCCGCGCCTGGTGGGGGACCTCGAAGAGCTGCGGCTGGTGGCGACCGAGGAGTGGCTGGCGTGCGGGATCGCCACCGGGCGCCACGTCGAGGTGCTGCCGGAGCTGACCCGGCTGGCGGCCGCGCACCCGACCCGGGAGGGCCTGCTGGGCCTGTGGATGCGGGCGCTGGACGGCACCGGGCGCAGCCTGGAGGCGCTCGAGGTGTACCGGCGCCACCAGCAGCGGCTGGCGCGGGAGTTCGGCCTCGACCCCGGGCCGGAGCTGCAGCGCCTGCACCTGGCGGTGCTGCGGGGGCGGCCGGCCGCGCCCACCGACCCCGCACCGCCGGCGAAACCGTCCGGGCCGGTGCCCGCGCAGCTGCCGCCGGCCGTGCGCGGGTTCACCGGACGCGGCGACGCGCTCGCGAGGCTCGACGCGCTCGCCGCCACCGACCCGACCGCGACCGTGATCTGCACCGTCGCCGGCACCGCGGGCATCGGCAAGACCACGCTCGTGCTGCACTGGGCGCACCGGGTCGCCGACCGGTTCCCCGACGGTCAGCTGTACGTGAACCTGCGCGGGTTCGACCGCACCGCGCCACCGGTCGACCCGGCCGAGGCGCTGCGGGGGTTCCTCGACGCGCTGGACGTCGCGCCGCAGCGCGTGCCGACCGGCATCGAGGCGCAGGCCGCCCTGTACCGCAGCCATATCGCGGGCCGCCGGATGCTGCTGGTGCTCGACAACGCACGCGACTCCGACCAGGTGCGCCCGCTGCTGCCCGGTGCCGGCGGCTGCCTGGTGCTGGTCACCAGCCGCAACGAGCTGTCCGGGCTGCACACGTCGGAGGGCGCGGAGCCGCTGGTGCTGGACCTGCTGCCGCCCGCGGAGGCCCGGTCGCTGCTGACCGCGCGGCTCGGCGCCACCCGGGTCGCCGCGGAGTCCGCCGCCGTCGACGCGATCGTCGAGGCCTGCGCCGGGCTGCCGCTCGCCCTCGCCATCGTGGCGGCCCGCGCGGCCGGGCGCCCGGGGCTGCCGCTCGCCGACGTCGCCGCCGAGCTGCGGCAGGCGGCCGGCCGGCAGCTCGACGCGTTCACCGGCGCGGAGCGCGACGTCGACGCGCGGGCGGTGCTGTCGTGGTCCTACGCCGCGCTCAGCCCCGCGGCGGCCCGCATGTTCCGCCTGCTGGGCCTGCACCCCGGACCCGACGTGACCGCGGCGGCCGCGGCCGGGCTCGCCGGCGCCCCGGACGCCGCCGCGGAGCTGGCCGAGCTGTCGAGGGCGAACCTGCTCACCGAGCACGACGCCGGCCGGTACACCTTCCACGACCTCCTGCGCGCCTACGCCGCGGAGCAGGTCGAGGCCGTCGACACCGCCGAGGACCGCGCCGCCGCGCGGCACCGGATGCTGGACCACTATCTGCGCACCGCCTACGCGGCGACCCGGCTGCTGAGCCCGCACCGGGAGACCCTCGAACTCGACCCGGCTCCGTGGCCGGTGGACGCCCGGCAGGCACTCGCCTGGTTCACCGCGGAGCGCCAGGTGCTGCTCGCCGCCATCGACCAGGCCGCCCGGCTCGGGTTCGACCCGCACGCCTGGCAGCTGGCCTGGTGCCTCGCCACCTTCCTCGACCGGCAGGGGCTGTGGGGCGACTGGCTGCACGCGTCGCTGGCCGGGCTCGCCGCCGCCGAGCGCCTGCCCGACCGGCACGGCGCCGCGCACAGCCACCGGCTCATCGCGCACGTGTACCTGAAGCTCAACCGCGCCGACGACGCGCAGCGGCACGCCGTGCGGGCCCTGGAGCTGTACGAGGAGCTCGGCGACACCGGCCGGCAGGCGCAGGGCCACCTGAACCTGGCCGAGATCGCCGTCCACCGTGGACAGTTCGACGACGGCTTCCGGCAGTCGGCGCGGGCGCGCGAGCTGTTCCGCGCCGCCGGCAGCCCGACCGGCGAGGCCAACGCGCTCAACGCGATGGGCTGGCTGCACGCCCAGCGCGGCAACCACCGCGAGGCCGTGGCCACCTGCCGGGAGGCGCTCGCGCTGCACCAGCGGCTGGACAACCGGCAGGGCGAAGGCGAGACCTGGGACAGCCTGGGCTTCGCCCATCACCACCTCGGGGAGTACGACTCGGCGATCGAGTGCTTCCACCGGGCGCTCGCCCTCTTCGAGGACACCGGCGACCGCTGCTTCGAGGCCGACACCCTGCACCACCTCGGCGACAGTCTCCTGGCCGCCGGTGACGCCGGGGCCGCCCGCGACGCGTGGCGCCGTTCGCTGGACGTCTTCGACTCGCTCGATCATCCCGACGCCGCCGAGGTCCGGGCCAAGCTGTCGGCTGACGGCGGGTAGCTACCGCGGGTGCACCCCATCAAGGACGGCCAGGCGCACAACGTCGAGGCCCTCGTCGGCTCGCACGCCTTCGGCTCGACGGCCCTGCTGCTCGGCACGGTCCTGCTGCTGTTCGGCACGGTCCTGCTGCTCGGCACGGTCCTGCTGCTGCTCGGCCTACCCGGCACGTACGGCTGGCTCGGCCCGCGCCTGGGCACCCTCGGCCTCATCGGCTTCATCGGCGCCCCCGGCTTCGAGGCCGAGCAGATCGCCTCCGGCATCGGCCTGATCCTGGGCCTGCTCATCTTCGGTATCGCCCTGCAGATCGAGCTGCTCCGCGGCGCCCTGCTGATCGGCCTCGGCCTGCTCGCGGTCCGCTCCACCCGGTCCGAATCAGCCGGTCTGGTCCGCGAGCCCGCCGCGGTCTGAGCGTCCGGGCCCCTCC
Organism: Dactylosporangium aurantiacum; assembly: GCF_000716715.1. Lineage (GTDB taxonomy): Bacteria > Actinomycetota > Actinomycetes > Mycobacteriales > Micromonosporaceae > Dactylosporangium > Dactylosporangium aurantiacum. Next base: position 67,303 of record NZ_JNYJ01000013.1, read on the forward strand.
AGCTCGCCGGCGCTGGAGGGGCCGCTGCGCTGTCAGACCACGGTGCAGGGGATGCCGTTGAGGGTGAAGGCGGCCGGTTCGGCGGTGTTGCCCGTGTGGGTGGCCTGGAAGCCGATGTCGACGGAGGCGCCCGGGGCGAGCGTGCCGTTGTAGTTGACGTTGCGGGCGCTCACCTGGCCGCTGGCGGGCGAGAAGGTGGCGTTCCAGCCCGAGGTGATCGACTGGCCCGACGGCAGGGTGAAGCCGAGCGTCCAGCCGTTGATGGTCGACGTGCCGGTGTTGGTGATGGTGATGCTCGCCGTGAAGCCCGTGTTCCAGGTGCTCATCGTGTAAGCGACCCGGGCGCCGCCGCCACCGCCGGACGACGGACTGGTCGAGACCGACGGGGATACAGAGATCGACGGGCTCGGCGACGACGTGTCAGTCAGGTTGGCCACGAACGTCATGGCGCTGCGGGCGGGCAGCGTGACGGTGAGCGAGCCGTTCGACATGGTGAGCGCCCCCTGCGGCGCGACGTTCCTGCTCCCGTCGGTCAGCCAGTTCGCGACGCTGCCCGACGCCGTCGTGTTCGCCAGGGTGAACTGCTGGCTCACCGCCGAGGTGTTCTTGTTGACGGCGACGATGACGACGGTGTTGCCGCCCCGGTACGCCGAGACGAAGACGTTCGTCGCCGGGTTGGCCGTCGCGTCGATCCGCACGTACCCGGGCCGGACGAACCTGGCGAAGTGCGCCATCATCGCGCCGCGCTTGCTGATCTGGCCGTCTTCGCGCATGGGCCCGTAACTGCGCCGGATGGTCCACCAGACGTAGGTCTGGAACTCGGCGTCGACCATGGCATGGTGGATGTGCTCGGCGACGTCGAGCGCCTGCGGCCAGAGATCACCGGAGTCCGAGCTGTTGGGGTAGTAGACCTCGGTCATCCAGAGTTCCTTGCCCGCGCCCTTCTGCTTGAAGAGCGGGTAGGGGAAGTTGGCGTACGAGGTGCCGTACAGGTGCGCCCCGATGATGTCCACATTGGCCAGTGCCGTGGGATCGTTGAGGATCGGGTCCGACATGGACTTCACGTACTGGAACGACTCGGGCGCGATGACCCTGGTGCCGATGACGCCTGCGTTCTCCCGCAGGAAGCGGACGATCTCGGCGGAGGTCCACCATGTCCAGTCCGCGGCGTAGTCGGGCTCGTTCTGCACCGAGATGCCGTACAGGTTCACCCCGTTGTTTCGCATGTACGTGGTGAAGTCGTTGAGGTGCTGGGCGTAGGCGCCGTACGAGCTGTACCGCAGGCGCTTGGCGTTGGTCTGGCTCCCGCGCGTGAACGTCTCGATCATGCTGGCGGGCGGGTTCCACGGCGACGCGAAGACGGTCGCGCCGAGCTCGACGGCGCGCTTCGCCGTCGCCAGGTCACGACCCCAGTCCGACTGGTTCTCGCCGACGGGGATCCGCAGCAGGGAGAAGCCAAGTTTCCCTTCACCGGCGCCGAACGCGGTGTCCCGCTGGGCCGCCGTCAGGTCGCCGATCCACGCCGCGTGGGCCATGCCACCGAAGCCCCGGATCGTCTGCCGCGATGCCGACGGGTTGATGTTGGCCGTCGCGGCCGAGGCTTCCGTGGCCCCCAGCACCGACGCCGCGACGGTGAGGACCGGCACGGCCCCCCCGGTCGTCAGGACGGTCCTGCGGGTCAGCAGCCTGCGTTCATCACGTACCGGCTCGTTCCGATCTTGCGTCATGTCACGTCCTTCTGGCCGTTGGTGCCGGTCCACGCCGCCTCCAGGCCACTGGCCCGCTGTGCGCTGTTTTGGGTCTTTTACAGCACTTGTTAGCGCTAACATGCTGCCGTACGAACCGGTACCCAAGCGCGACGGAGGTGTGGACCCGCCCAGGGGGTTGGCGGAGGGTGATACTCCGGCGAACTATGGTTTCGGCCTTCGACGCGGGTCAAGCGGCTACGCACACCGACGGTGTGAACGCCCCGCCTAACCATGAAAGTTTCCGGCTAGGCAGCAACGAACACCTCGCCAACAACGACCTGACGAGCACCGCGCCGAACTCCGAGCGCCGACCCTGCTCGACGGGGACCGTCATCGTGGTCGCCGACGGCCACCCCGCATTGCTCGGCATCGTCCATAACCACGAGATCTCAACTGCGGGACGAACCATAGTTCAAGCCCACGAAATACATGCGGCGGGCCGTGGAGGAAATGGCAGAGCATCGTCAGAGGCCGCCTTAGCGGTCCGCCGGTGTAGGCCTAAGCGGGCATCGGCGTGGGGGCGATGGTCGTAACGCAGCACCTCAGCAACTCTCGGCCGGTCCACCGGACGTTGAACACCGCACTTCCCCTTCGGGGGCAGTGTATCGGTTCGACGGATCTCCAGGCTGACGACCGTCACTGTCGAGCCGGTTGCCAGTTACGACCCGTCGTTGGATCTCGACGCTTAGCAGCGTACCTGTACACTATCGGAATGACGACTAAGCGCGATCGACTGATGCCTCTCGGTACAACTCTCGCGAGCTTGGGTGGATCACTAGCTGTAGGATTTCTGATCTATACACTGCAGGACTCGTCTCGCACCTTCTGGCGTTGGCCCGGATTTTTGGGAATAGCAATTCTTATCATTGCCATTATTGTGTTAATTGCCGGATTCCTCGCGCCTGCAGATAAGTCAGGCCCTGCCGAAACCGCACCGCAAACCAACCAGAAACAGGTAGGAGGCGACAGATCTACCAACTATCAGGCAGGACGTGACATCAAGATTACAGGATCCGATGGGAAGAACAGGTAGGACATGGGTCCAGATCAGGACCAGCGCGGAGGAATCGGATCAACTAATTATCAGGCGGCCGGAAACATTTATATTAACACTGGTCCGCCCCTCTCAGAGTCCACCGGTTCACTGCCGGGATGGGTTCGCCTCACACCAAAATTCCTTGCAACCCGAAAACCTCGCGTCGATCTCGAGGAGTACTTCGATGGGTCGGCACCCGACTGGAAAGACGTTTGCCATCCAAATCTGCGTCCACGGCCGGTTGTGACGAAGATTGTTCAGGAGTTCCTCTCGAGAGACTTGGAAGACCGAAGTATTCTTTTGCGAATTGGAGGAGCGACGGGGGACGGAAAGTCCACTGTTCTCATGCAGGCAGCCGCGACACTCGCACGCGAAGAACGCTTCCAAGCGATCTACTGGCGAAGCGGGCCGAACGCGCGGTTGACCTCGAATGAGTTAGATTCGATTCGTTCGTCATCTCGAACAATTCTGATTGCTTCCGATGATGCCGAAGCCCTTTTGGCCGATATTGATAAACTCGCACAATCCAAGTTACACGAGGAAGATCTTTTCGTACATTTTCTTCTTGCCAGCCGTGATATCGACTGGAACGGCGAGCGTGATCGGCTCGGCTGGAAATTCAGCATAGCTGCGCGCTGGGAACCCAACTTTCGCGTTCTCCCGGCAGTTCAGGTAGGCGGAGTCGAACCAGCCGATGCAAAGGTCGTCAGCCAGAACTGGGTTGATTGCTCAACCAGTCGACCCGCTCGACTTACCAGCAACAATGTCGACCAAATTGCAAAAGATATGCTCAGCGCCAGCCGGGCGTCCGAGGGCAGGCAAGCTTTTATGGGTGGCCTCTTGTCAATGCGGTTTGACTCGGAGCGCCTCCGGTCGAGGCTGCTCTCCTTGCTATCCAGGCTCTCTACGGTTTATCCAGGCCTACAGTTGGAGGTCTCTCTTGCGGACTTCCTGGTCGCGCTCGCCGCCATTGATATTGGCGAGTTGTCGGGCCTCCCTCGCGATATTTCCGCCCAGTTCCTTGGTGTTTCAGAATCCGACCTGCGGCCGAAGGTCGAGGTTCCTATGAAGCGGGAATTCTTCCTGGGCGCGTCATCGCGGGCATTCTTCGCAAGGCATCCGAGCATCTCGAAGGCGATGCTTGAGCTGGCCCTCGGCGACGAGTCGAATTTGCAGGTCGAGTCGAGCCTTGAGAAGTTGATTCGCGATGTGAGGAACGTCGGATATCAGGCGGGGTTTCGGCCAGGATTTGGCCAGCTCACCGACTTGGGGCGAAGGTTGTCGAAGGGGTCGGTTGCCCGCGAGTTGATCAATCCACTTGCTCTTCACCTCTGCCGTACAGCCTGCACGGTAGCACCGCGTGAACTGAGCACATTCCTTGCATTGTCTCAGACCCTTCGCGAGTCAGGTCAACCCCTCTTGGCGATATCGGAAGTCTGGGCGATCCAAGCACCTCGTCTAGATGATCCTGCCGCATGGGGTGATTACACCGACCATGTCCGCGGTGGCTGGACCGAGTTTGCAAGTTCACTCGGGACCGCAGAATATGAATGGTCTTCATTCTGGGCAGCGCAGGTCTCTATATCGGACCGAATTTCTGTTCCAATAGCCGGGCCCGACGTGTCAATAGCACTTAACTTACTTGCCCTAAACGCGAAGAGAGCATGCGCGCGGTTTGGCGATTGCAAAGAAGTTACAGACTTGCTCATTGAGACGGAGGCTTTGACATGTTCGCCGGGCTCGGCTTTCTTCCATGAAAAGCGTTACGCGACACGATACCTCTTGGAGCTAGGGATTACGCCACGCCCCTTCGGAGGGCCGACCGCGTTGGTAGCTGCGATTCATCGAGCCAGGGCCATGATGCGCACGTCTCAACCATCCATCTCATTGCATGATCAAATTGCCGACCCGAGGGACCATTCGTTCAATATGCTTTTAGAACGCCTGAGTCGGTAGAGGTTCGAGCGCAAGGACGATGCACAACACTGTCTCCCGCTGATTGAGGTGTAGATATGTGGAACGACGAGGTCGCATTCGTTCGTGTTTTCGCCGTCATCAACGGTCGAGACCCGCGTCCCGTTGCCTACCGCATACGCGGGCGCACTCGGCGGCCGGAAAGTCGGCGCGCTGCTGCCAATCAGCGAACGGGTCGACATCCTCGCTCGGTCGCTGCAGGATGCCGTGCGCAGCGACCGTATGACCCTCAGCGAGCGCAAACCCGTGTCAACCGCCGGCCCGCAAGCCGATCTCCGCCGTGTCGGCGATGCGTCGGTGCCTGGTCATGCATCACTAGGCAGCAGATCGGCTCTCACACGTGAGCTGCGAGAACCGGTGCTCCCTGTCGACGGCGGCCTGAGACTGACCCTCTGGCGGCGGATTGGAATTGACCCCTCTCCGTAAGTGTGGAGGGGTGATCAAGTTGGAGGAGTGGGCTGAGATCCGGCGGTTGCACCTGGCTGAGGGTGTGCCGATCAAGGAGCTCGCTCGGCGGTTCGGGTTGTCGCGGAACACGGTGCGTTCGGCGGTGCGGGCGGTGGAGCCGCCGCGGCGTGAGCGTGGGCCGCGGGGTTCGTTGGTTGATGCGTTCGAGCCGCAGATCCGGTCGTTGCTGGCGCAGTGGCCGTCGATGCCGACGCCGGTGATCGCGGAACGGATCGGCTGGACGCGGTCGTTGACGGTGTTGAAGGACCGGGTTCGGCAGTTGCGGCCGTTGTTCGTGCCGCCGGACCCGGCGGACCGCATCGAGTACTCGCCGGGTGAGTTCGCGCAGTGCGATCTGTGGTTCCCGGAACCCGAGATTCCGGTCGGGGCCGGTCAAAGGCGGGTGTTGCCGGTCCTGGCGATGACGTGTGGGCACTCGCGGGTGACGGACGCTGTGATGATCCCGTCGCGGCAGGCGGGCGACATCCTGGCCGGGATGTGGGAGATCATCGGCGGGTGGGGTGCGTGTCCACGCACGCTGGTCTGGGACCGGGAAGCTGACGGTCGGCGGGACCGGGAAGCTGACGGTCGAGGCGACGTCGTTCGCGGGGACGTTGGGCGTGGGCATCCGGCTGACGCCGCGCCGTGATCCGGAGTCGAAAGGGCTCGTCGAGCGACGCAACGGCTACTTCGAGACGTCGTTCCTGCCGGGCCGCACGTTCACGTCGCCGTTCGACTTCAACGCCCAGATCGGTGACTGGCTCACGACCCGGGCGAACGTGCGGCACCTGCGCGCGATCGGTGCTTCTCCGGCGCAGCGGTGGGACGCCGACCGGGCCGCGATGGTCGGCCTGCCGCCAGTGGCGCCGGCGGTCGGGTTGACCCACCGGGTCCGGCTGGGCCGCGACTACTACGTGCGTGTCGACAGCAACGACTACAGCGTGGACCCACGCGCGATCGGCCGGTTCGTCGACGTGTTCGCCAACCCGGCCCAGGTCGTGGCCTCCTGCGCCGGTCAGATCGTCGCCGAACACGCCCGCTTCTGGGGAACCCGGCAGACGATCACCGACCCCGCCCACCAGGCCACCGCCAGGCTGCTGCGCGCAGAGCTGGCGCACCGCCGCCGCGAGCTCGACCGCGACACGACCAGAGCCCACGCTGACGGCCATGTCGTGGCCATCCGCGCCCTGCCCGACTACGACGACCTGTTCGGCGTCGACTTCGATCCCCGCCCCGTCGAGCACCCACCCGCACCCACCACCGCTGAAGGGATTTCATGACCACCACACGCAGCAAGACCGCGGCGCCGGGCACCACCGCGGCCAGGCCGGACGGATTGACGTCGAAACTGGCCTACCTGGCCCGGGTGCTGAAGACACCCACCATCGGCCGGGTCTGGGAAGACCTCGCCGACCAGGCCCGCGATGCGAACTGGTCCCACGAGGAATACCTCGCCGCGGTCCTGGAACGCCAAGTCGCCGACCGAGAATCGGCCGGAAACATGATGCGGGTCCGCACCGCGCACTTCCCGGCCATCAAAACCCTGGACGACTTCAACCTCGAGCACCTGCCCAGCCTGCGCAAGGACGTTCTCGCGCACCTGGCCACCGCCACGTTCGTCCCCAAGGCCGACGACGTCGTGCTGCTGGGACCGCCAGGGATCGGCAAGACACACCTCGCGATCGGCTTGGGCATCAAAGCCGCCCAAGCCGGCAACTCCGTGCTGTTCGACACCGCCACCAACTGGATCACCCGACTCGCCCGGGCCCACCACGCCGGGCACCTCGAAGCCGAACTCAAGAAGATCCGCCGCTACCGGCTGATCATCATCGACGAGGTCGGCTACATCCCGTTCGACACCGACGCAGCGAACCTGTTCTTCCAGCTGGTCGCGTCCCGCTACGAGCAAGCCTCGATCCTGGTCACCTCGAACCTGCCGTTCGGCCGCTGGGGCGAAGTCTTCGGCGACGAAGTCGTCGCCGCCGCGATGATCGACCGGCTCGTCCACCACGCTGAAGTCCTGACTCTGGCCGGCGACTCGTTCCGCACCCGCGCCCGCCGCGAACTACTCGCGAAGAACCGGGACAAATAGACCAAGCCGACCTGACGGGGGGTCAATCCCAACCGTCCAGGAGGGGTCAGTTCTAATCCGCCGTTGACAGCTCCCAAAGCTGCCTGACCGCGGCGGCAGCACCAACGTCGAGCCGTCCGGCCACATCTGTAGTTGCTTGGCTCGGACGGCTCCCGCAGCACCGTCTTGTACATGCTGGCCATCCGCCGCGAGTTGTCGAGGTCATAGACGCTCGCCCGGACCAGTTCGGTCGCCGATCGAGCCGCACCTCGCCGATCGTCAGGCCATGAAGCTCCACCAGGTCCACTCCACAACGTATGGTCGCTGATCGCCGTACCGCGACCCAGCAGTGCCCGCGCCTCGTCCGTGCTCACGTGTCCACGGCCACCTACTCTGCTCAACCAGGCGCCAGCCCACGCGGGGTCCAAGCGGACGGAGTACGACCGCCCACCGCGGACGGTAACCACAGATCGTGGGGTCTGGGGCTCGGACCCCAGGGGGAATGGCGAGGATCCCCGGTTCGCGCGTTCCGCGAACAGAGGGCCCTCAGGTCCGAGCGGGTGAAGGGAATCGAACCCTCACTGTCAGCTTGGGAACTGGACAGGCAGCCTCGACGCCCCCATGTGAAGCGTCTGGCCGAACTACCCTGAGCGGTCTGGAGAGGCCTCCTGCGACCTACAGTAATGGCCCGCTAATGGCACGTGCATCAGGTCCGCACCCCGGCTGTCCCTCTTGAGCGGAAGGACGGCCGTACCATCTATGAGGTACGGAGGGGAGGAAGTCCTCATGGTCGGAAGAATTGCACCACCCGGCTCGACGTACGCGGAGCAACGGCACTACGTGGTCCCTGCGCGCCTTGCCGACCTGCTGGGCCCCGCCACCGGCACGGTCACCCTCGACCAGCGACTCGATTGGTCCGGCGATGGTCGCTACGACCTCGACGACCCCGGTGACCTGCAGCTGCTGTACCAGACGGTCCTCAACCAGGCAGCCACCACGGACGAACTGTGCCGCTGGATCAACGGGGAAACACTTCGACGGGTCTGGCGTGACCTCTGGCTTCCTGGTCGGCTCCGTGCGCTCTGGCAGGCGAAGTTCCCGGAGCTTGGAGTGGCCGGCTGATGGAGCCAGCTCACCTCCGACTGGCGCAAATAGGTCTGCAGGTCGCCGGTCAGTATGGATTCGCTCTCGCCGGCGGATACGCGGTGCAGGCGCATGGCATCCTGCACCGACCAAGCGAAGACGTCGACCTGTTCACAGCCTGGGAACGCCGAGCCGACTTCGCTGCCGCAGTCGAAGCGGTCACCGGCGCCTACACGCAACACGGCTACAAGGTGGAGATCACGCAGCAGTTCGAGACGTTCGCCCGGCTCATGGTCACCAGCGCCGCGGACGGCGGACAGTCGTACAAGGTCGAGCTGGCTGCGAACTGGCGCGCCCTGCCACCCGTGCAGATGGACATCGGCCCGGTGCTACACCCGGATGACGTCGTCGCCGGCAAGATGTCTGCTCTATACACCCGAGCCGAGCCCCGCGACTTCCTCGACGTGGACGCCGCGATCACGTCAGGCCGCTACACCCGGCAACGCCTGTGCGAACTGGCCGAACAGGCGGACGCCGGCTTCGAGCGCCACATCCTCGCCGACCTGTTCGCCATGCTGGAGCGCTACCCCGACCGGCGATTCGCCTTCTACGGCGCCGACCCCGAACATCTCACCAAGCTGCGAGCACGCTTCGCCGACTGGCGCCAGGAACTGCTCGACGACCAGCCCAGCGCTTCCAGATAGGCATCCGTGGCTGGGCCGAAGTACGACCGGCCACGACGGCGGGTGACCACAGATCGTGGGGTCTGGGGCTCGGGCCCCAGGAGGAATGGCGAGGGCCCCCGGCTCGCGCTTTGGCGAACAGAGGGCCCTCAGGTCCGAGCGGGTGAAGGGAATCGAACCCTCACTGTCAGCTTGGGAAGCTGATGTTCTGCCATTGAACTACACCCGCGAGCGACGCCTACTGTACCGAATCCGCGGGCGTCGCGCACGGACCATTCCGGCGGGCGCGTGGAACTCTGGCTAAGCGGTCCCGCCACAGGGTCTTCGTGGACGTCAGGGGAGAGTCGCGCTGGACGATGAGGGCTACCTCGACCGTGAGGGAGTACAGCTTCCAGTCGACCCGTTGGGCGGCGCGCATCTGCAGGGCGAGAGACGCCACGAGCAGGGGATCCATGACCGGGGTGGCCCGGCCGGAGAGGTAGGCCTCGTCGGAGGTGTCCTCGGCGGGGAAGCTGTGCAGGGCGTAACGGCCGTCGCGGTCCAGGTCGTGGCGCTTCGGGGAGGGCAGGATGAAGCAGTAGAGGCCGTCGTCGGTGATGACGGGCATCACGGGGTGGACGCGGGGGCCGCCGTCGGGGCGGATGGTGGCCAGGTAGCCCATGCCGGGGCCGTACTGGCAGATCAGGGTGCGGATGGCCGTCGCCAGCAAGGGCTCGGCCGCGGAGAATTCAGCCCACGTCGCCATGCCTCCAAGTTACTCGTACACCTGTACGAACAGTGTGTGATTCCACGAATGAAGGACAATGACCCCGTGGGTGATACGGACACGTTGATCGACCTTCTCAGGGGGTTCAACCTCCAGGCGGACCGGTTCGTCGAGGTGTTCACCCGGGCGCACGGGCTGCACCGGACGGATCTCAACGCGGTGGCGTACATCTGGCGGGCGGCGGAAGAGGACAAGCCGCTGACGCCCGGTGAGCTGGCGCGCACGCTGCGGCTCAGCCCGGCGGCGACCACCGCGCTGCTGGACCGGTTGGCGAAGGCGGGCCATGTCGAGCGGCGGCACGACACGGAGGACCGGCGGCGGGTACACCTCGTGATGCAGCCGCCGGCGAAAGAGCTGGCGCTGGCCTTCTTCACGCCGCTGGGGCAGCACATGCGGGCGGCGCTCGCGGAGTTCGACGCGGCCGAGCTGGCGACCGCCATCAGAATATTGACGAAAGTCAACGAGGCGACCGGAAAGGCCGCTGACGAGGCCACGTAATAGGCTAGGGCGTGCTGCTCTCCGACCGTGACCTGACCAAAGAGCTCGCCGACGGCCAGTTGCGGCTCGAACCGTTCGACCGGGACCTCGTGCAGCCGTCCAGCATCGACGTGCGGCTCGACCGGTGGTTCCGGGTGTTCAACAACCACCTGTACACCCACATCGACCCGGCGACGCAGCAGGACGACCTCACCGCGATGGTGGAGGTCGACGACGGTCAACCGTTCGTGCTGCACCCGGGCGAGTTCGTGCTCGCCTCGACGCTCGAGGTGATCAGCCTCGGCGACCAGCTTGCCGGGCGGCTCGAGGGCAAGTCCAGCCTGGGCCGGCTCGGGCTGCTGACGCACTCGACCGCGGGGTTCATCGACCCGGGGTTCTCCGGGCACGTGACGCTCGAGCTGTCCAACGTGGCCAACCTGCCGATCATGCTCTGGCCCGGGATGAAGATCGGGCAGCTGTGCATCTTCCGGCTGTCCTCGCCCTCGGAGCACCCGTACGGCTCGGCGATCTACGGCTCCCGGTACCAGGGACAGCGCGGCCCCACCCCGAGCCGCTCCTGGCAGAACTGGCGCACCTGGCCCACAACGACGCCATGAAAAAGGGCGGCTCCCGAAACCAGGAGCCGCCCTCAACACAAAGCTAAGCGACGCGCCCGTACCCAGCGATCGGATATGTGTCGATCTTCTTCATCCGGACCACGTCGCCGGTGGTCGGGGCATGGACCATCCAGCCGCCGCCGACGTACATCCCCATGTGGTGCATGTCGCTGTAGAAGAACACCAGGTCGCCGGCCTTCAGGTCGGCGCGGCTGACGCGCTTGGTGTCCGCGTACTGCCACTTGGTGTAGTGCCGCAGCGTGTGGCCGGCCTGCTTCCAGGCGTAGAGCGTGAGGCCGGAGCAGTCGAAGGTGTTGGGGCCCTCGGCCGCCCACACGTACTTCTTGCCGATCTGCTGGCAGGCGACCTGCGCGGCCTTGGCGGCGTCGCCGCCGGAGTACTCGACCGGGCAGGCGACCGGGCGCAGCTCACCGGTCGCACCGCTGCTGCCGTACGCCTTGGTGCGCATCTCGTTGAGCGCCTTGATCTCGGCGTTGATGGTGGTCTCCTTGGCCGCCATCTCCGCCTCGGCCGCCTTCTGGGTGGCGATCAGGTCGTCGAGGGGCTTCTTCTGCTCGTCGAGGACCTTCTTGCTGTCCAGGACGTCCTTGATGCCCTCCGCCTCGTCCTTGGCGATCATGTTGAGCAGGACCAGCTGCTCGGCGAACGTGTCCGGCGAGCCGGTGGTCATCAGCGCGTTGAAGCTGGAGACCCGACCGGTCTTGTACTGCAGCACCGAGAACGCGCTGACCCGCAGCAGCGCCGTGTCGACCTGCGCCTGCAGCGGGTCGATCTTGCTCTTGAGCTGGGCCTGCTTCGCCAGGTTGGCCTTCAGCTCACCCTTGAGCTGGTTGTGCTGCTCGATGATGGGCTCGACTTCGTTCCATTTCTTGTCGATCTGCGCTTCGAGCTCGGCCGGGGTCGGCTCCGCGTGCGCGGCGCCGGTGATCCCGAGGGCGAGCGACAGACCTCCGAGTGTGGCGACGAGCAGCCGCAACATACGGTTGGGCCGCCTCGTATGGGTCTCCACCGAGGAGTTGCTCCTTCTTCCAGCCGCCTACCGGGTTAGCTGACGGGTTCGGGCGGAGAAGGTCGCCCTACCGCGAACGTCGCGGATTCACCCCGATGGCGCAGTTGGGTCCCCGGTTCAGAAAAATCGACTCGGCGGTGCCGTCTGGCGCACCCGTGCTGGGCGCGGACATCCACACGACCGGAAATCACGGTATGGCGACCGCTCCCACGGAGCAAGTCAGCCCGCGATTGTTGTCCGATTTGGCCGAAAAGTCACGCGGCCTTGGTGACGTACACGTCATCAATTGCACCGGTGAACTGATCGTTGTTCGCGCTGGTCCCCTTGCCACCAATACAGAGCGGATCCGCGTTCACTATGGACAGTGACGAAGGAATAGCTGACCGTCCCTTGAGTTGGCCGTCCACGGCCACCGTGAGCAGGGCGTCACGGCGCGAGCACTCAACCCGGTGCCATCTGCCGTCAGCCACGGTCAGCGATGCGAGTGCTACGTAAATGGTAGGTCCGCCCGTTCCGACAATCACACAACTGGGGTGTCCGGCGGCGCCGTCGACCTGCAACTTGAACTGACTGTCACCGACCGAGAACCCTTTTTGCAGAACATTGGCGCCCTTGGAAGTCTCATCGGGTCCGACGAGCACACTCGCGCCATAGGTGAACGCACCCTGTCCCGGATTGAGAAATTCCGCGGGACCACTCTGCAGGATGGCGCGCGCACAACTCTGTGCACCGTAATGCTCACACCGGGGCGGGAATCGCACCGCGAGTCCGCCGGCGTGCGGGACCGCGGACAGCTCGCCCCCGGCGCTGCGGATCCGCAACGGCAGCCGGCCCGCGCCGTCCAGGACGGGCCCCGTGACGCCGCCGTCGAAGGTGTACCGCACCCCGGCATGCGCCGACTGCCCCGACGCGGCCGGCTGCACCGCCTGGGTCACCGTGGCGGCGCCGGACACCACCGCCGAGGCCGGCGGCCGACCGCTCGCGGCGGCGGGCGGCGGCGCGGTCCCGGCCGGCTCGCGGCGCAGCGCCCAGGCGCCGGCCACGACCACCAGCGTGACCGCGGCAAGCGTCATGAGCCGTCGCCGGCGGGGCCACGTCCGCATAACCGGACACTATGCCGCGCCAGACCGGGCAAAAGGCCACGAACCACGCTACAACGACACGATCGAGGGAGGGGGACCTGGTCAGGCCGGCGCCGGCTCCTCCGAGACGGCCTGGCCGACGACGGCGGTGAGCACGTCGTCCAGGGTCACCACGCCGATCGGCACCCGGCCGTCGCTGACCAGCACGATGTGCTGCCGCTCCCGGCGCATCGCGAGCAGCAGCTCGGCGAGGGTCCGCGTCGGCGGCACGATGCCGAGCGGGCGGATCAGCTCCAGCGGGATCGGCGCCCGCCGCTGCGGGCCGACGAACCCGATGACGTCCTTGACGTGGACGAAGCCCAGCACCCGCCGCGACGCGCGCTCCACGACCGGGAAGCGCGAGCGGTTGGTGCGGGTGGCGAGGACCTCCAGCGACGCCGGGGAGACGTCCTCCGCCACCGTGGTGATCTCCGACCAGCGGCGCAGCGCGTCGCGGGCCGTGCGCTGGCTCAGCGCGAGCGCGCCGGTGATGCGGGCGTGTTCCTCGGGCGCCAACAGGCCCTCCGTGGTCGCCTGGGCGGCCAGCCCGGCGAGCTCCTCGGCGGTGAAGACGGTCTTGACCGAGCCGGTCGTCTCGATCCGCCACAGCGACAGGATCATCCGCGAGGCCCACTTCATGGCGACCAGCACCGGCTTGGTGGCCATGCAGAACGCGAGCATCGGCGGGCCGAGCCACAGCACCGCTCGCTCGGGCGAGGCGAGGGTCAGGTTCTTCGGGACCATCTCACCGAGCACGGTGTGTGCGAAGACGATGACCCCGAGCGTCAGGACGAGCGCGGTCGGATGGATCAGCTGCTCCGGTACGTGCAGCGACGCGAACGGCCCCTCCAGCGCGTGCGCGAGCGCGGGCTCACTCAGCGCACCGAGGCCGAGGGTGCAGATCGTGACGCCGAGCTGGGCACCGGCGATCATGAGCGGGATCTCGTTCATCGCGCGCAGCGCCGAGCGGGCCCGCCGGGACGTGGCCGCCAGCGGCTCGATCATGGTGCGGCGCGACGCGATGAGGGCGAACTCGCTGGCGACGAAGAACGCGTTGCCCAGCAGCAGCAGGACGGTGACCAGCAGCTCAATCATCGATGTCCTCCGGCCGCACGACGCGGACCTGCTCGATGCGGCGCCGCTCGACCTCAACGACGGTGAACTCCCAGCCGTCCTCTTTCCAGATCTCCCCGACGGTCGGGATCCGGCCCAGGCGGGCCATCAGGAAGCCGGCGAGCGTCTCGTACGGCCCCTCGGGCATCCGGAAGCCGGTCACCTCGGCCAGCTCGTCCTCGCGCAGCACGCCGTCGACGAGCGAGGTGCGCTCGTTGCCGGGGGCGGTGAGGTCGGGCATGCCGTGCGCGGTGGTCGGCTCCTCCTCGACGTCGTGCTCGTCGGCGATCTCACCGACCAGCTCCTCCACCAGGTCCTCGACGGTGACGACGCCGTCGGTGCCGCCGTACTCGTCCACCACGATCGCGAAGTCGGAGCCGCTGCGGCGCAGGGCCTGCAGGACGCCGTCGAGGTCGAGGCTCTCCGGCACGAACACCGGCTCGCGGGCGACCGCGCCGACCTTCGTCGTCGGGCGGCGCACCGGCGGGACACCGAGCGCGTCGGTGACCGTGACGACCCCGGTGACCTGGTCGAGCGTCTGGACGTACACCGGAAAACGGCTGTAACCGGTCTGCACCGAGGTGGCCAGCAGGTCGGCGACGGTCGCGTCGGCACGCAGTGAGACGACGTCGACGCGGGGCGTCATCGCCTCGGCCGCGCGCTTGTCTCCGAAGCGGATGGTCCGCTGCAGCAACACGGCCGTCTCCCGCGGCAGGGCGCCGGCGCGGGCCGAGATCGCCGCGAGCAGCCCCAGCTCCTCGGGCGAGCGGGCGCTGGCCAGCTCCTCCTGGGGCTCGACGCCGAACCGGCGCACGACCCAGTTGGCGGAGCCGTTGAGCAGGCCGATGAGCCAGGAGAACAGCTTGGAGAACATCCGCTGCGGGCCGGCGGTGGCCCGGGCCACCGGCATCGGCTTGGCGAGCGCGGCGTTCTTCGGCACCAGCTCGCCGAAGAGCATCGACAGCAGCGTGGCGACGATCAGCGCCGCGACGTGTCCGGCACCCTGCGTCACGGTGCCGAACAGGGGCTCCAGCAGCGGCTCGAACAGGTGCGACAGCGCGGGCTCGGCGAGATAGCCGGCGAGCAGGGCGGAGATGGTGATGCCGAGCTGCGCGCCGGACAGCTGGAACGACAGCTCCCGCAGCGCGGTCCGGACGGTGCGCGCGGTGCGGTCGCCGGAGCTGGCCTGCTGGTCGATCTCGGCGCGGTCGACCGTCACCAGCGCGAACTCGGCGGCGACGAAGCCCGCGTTCGCCGCGGTGAGCAGCGCGAAGGCCAGCAGGGGCAACAGGGTGGTGAACACGCGCGCGCGACGATCCCTTCGAGGTGACAGCCGATTGTTCCACGTGAACCCACCGGCCGCTGACGGCGGCCGCCCCGGTATCGAGAGGCATAGATCACCCTCCCTCTTTCGGGGTCTTTCCGCCCTCCGAGGCAGCGCGGATGCTGTGGAAACGACACGAGGAGGGCGGAATGGGAGCGGCACTGATCGGTGTCTGCATAGCGGTCGTTGCCGGGTTCGCCGCCGGCAGCGCGAACACCAGGGCGAAGCGCGCCCGGCTGGACTACACGCGCACGAAGGCGCTCGTGCCCGGGGCGCGCAAGACCGCGTGGGCGGAGAGCCTGCGAGGCCTCCGCGTGATCGCGACCGCGGCAGCTGTACTGGTGGCGCTGGCGATGGCGATGAACGTCATCGGGCAGCGCTGACGCCTCCGAAGGTAGAGCGAAAAGTCCGTTTTGTCAATTACGTCACGAAGACAGCGAGCGCAGCAGTACCGACGCGACATCCACGACCTCGACGTCGTCCGGCGCGGCACCGGCCGCCTTCTTGCCGGTGACCCCGTCGCCGAGCATCGTCAGGCAGAACGGGCACGACACGGCGACGGTCTTCGCTCCGGTCGACAGGGCCTCTTCGACCCGCTCGACGTTGATCCGCTTGCCGATCCGCTCCTCCATCCACATGCGTGCGCCGCCGGCGCCGCAGCAGAACGAGCGCTCCGCGAAGCGGTCCATCTCCACCAGGCCCGCGTCCTCGTTCGTGGAGGCGACCGCGCCGAGCACCTCGCGCGGCGGCGCGAAGACCCGGTTGTGCCGGCCGAGGTAGCACGGGTCGTGGTAGGTGATCGCACCGTCGAGCGGCTGCACCGGGGTGAGCTTGCCGGCGGCGACCAGCTGGGCCAGCAGCTGCGTGTGGTGGATGACCTCGAAGTGCCCGCCGAGCTGGCCGTACTCGTTGGCGAGGGTGTTGAAGCAGTGCGGGCAGGTGGCGACGATCTTCTTGACGCCGGCCTCGTTGAGCGTCTCGACGTTCTGCTGGGCGAGCATCTGGAAGACGAACTCGTTGCCGATGCGGCGGGCGGGGTCGCCGGTGCAGGTCTCCCCCTGGCCGAGGATCGCGAACGACACGCCGGCCTCGTTGAGCAGCGTGGCCACGGCGCGGGTGGTCTTCTTGGCGCGATCCTCGAAGGCACCGGCGCAGCCGACCCAGAACAGGTACTCGAAGTCGCCGCCGTCGGCCACGTTCGGGACGGTGAAGTCCAGGCCCTTGGTCCAATCCTCGCGGGTCGACTGGGCCGCGCCCCACGGGTTGCCCTTGTTCTCCAGGTTGCGCAGCATGACGCCGGCCTCGGTCGGGAAGTTCGACTCGATGAGGACCTGGTAGCGGCGCATGTCGACGATGTGGTCGACGTGCTCGATGTCGACCGGGCACTGCTCGACGCAGGCGCCGCAGGTGGTGCAGGACCACAGCACGTCGGGGTCGATCACGCCGTTCTCGTCGACGCCGCCGACGAGCGGCCGGTCCTTCTCCGCCAGGGCCAGCACGTCGACCTTGGCCAGCGCCTCCTCGGTGGCGTTGGCGCCGCCGGCCAGCAGGTAGGGCGCCTTCGCGTACGCGTGGTCGCGCAGGCCGAGGATGAGCAGCTTCGGCGAGAGCGGCTTGCCGGTGTTCCAGGCCGGGCACTGCGACTGGCACCGCCCGCACTCGGTGCAGGTGGTGAAGTCGAGCATGCCCTTCCACGTGAACTGCTCGACCTGCGCGACGCCGAACTGGTCCTTCTCCGGGTCGGCCTCCTCGAAGTCGAGCGGCTTGCCGCCGCTCATCATCGGGCGCAGGGCGCCGAGGCCGGAGCCGGCGCGGCCCGGGGTGCGCTTGAAGTAGATGTTGAAGAACGCGAGGAAGCGGTGCCAGGCGACGCCCATCGTGATGTTGCTGGCGATCACGATGACCCAGGTCATCGACACGATGATCTTCACCATGGCGATGAGGCTGACTGCGGCGGCGCTGGCCGGCAGCACATCGCCGAGCGCGTGGCTGACCGGCGCGGCCCAGACCGGCCACTCGAGCGTGTCGTTGGCGGCCTTGAAGCCGCGGATGAAGAAGCCGCAGAGCAGCACCGCGAGGATCGTGTACTCGACGTAGTACGCCTGCCACATCGTCGAGCCGGCGAAGCGGGAGCGCCGGTTGGGGTTGCTCGGCAGGTTGCGCAGCCGGATGCCGATCAGGACCAGGATGCCGATGAAGCCGAGCACACCGATCCACTCGGTGACCAGGCCGTAGACGTTCCAGCCGCCGATCAGCGGCAGGCCGTGGTCGGGCACGGCGACCTCGAAGTACGCCTCGAGCACCAGCGACGACAGCGCGATGAACGCGATCATGACGAACCAGTGCGCGGCGCCGACGACGGTCCAGCGCAGCATCCTGGTGTGGCCGAGCGTCTCGGCCAGCATGGTCTTGAGGCGCAGGCCGCGGGAGTCGCCCCGGGTCGGGTCGGGCTGGCCGAGCCGCACGACGGAGAGCATGCGGCGCACGGTGCGCACGACGAGCACGACGGCCACGACGGTGATCACCGCCGCGACACTGGTCGCGATGATCTGCACTGGGCCCATGCCGATGCCTCCAACGCCGCTGGTCCTGAATTAGGACCTTAGTCCCCTCGTTACCGGTGGGTAACGTGAAGTTTGTCGCAGCAAACGCTAAGACACCGGGATGCAACGGTCACGGGCGACGGCACAAGTTGTGACAGATTAGCGGTGCGGTGCCGTTCGGGAGCGCCAAGAAGCCCCCTCGACACGTTGGTGTGCCGAAGGGGCCCAGGCCGTGGAGCAGGGGCTAGCTCAGCGCCACTTGGACAGGACGCCGAGCGACGCGACGAGGAACCCGAAGCCGATGGCCAGGTTCCAGTACTGCAGCTTGGCCACGGCGGAGAACGCATCCACGTCGAAGAAGCCCTGCGTCAGGTAGTAGGCGACCAACCACCCGATGCCGATCACGATGAGGCTCACCGCCAGGATCGGCACCCAGACCGGGCTTGGACGGCGCTTGGCGGCGGCCGTCTCCTGTGGGCGCAACTCCGCCGGCGGCGTGTACACCTTCTTCTTACGAACTGTCGACTTCGGCACGGCGCTCTCCTGGAGGGGTCGTCTGGCCAACACTATCCACGTGACGCCGCCACCTCCGCCAGCGTCGGCCTGAATAATGTTCTACGTCTAGCGTAGTCAAGTCGGCACGCGCGTGCGGGGAGGGGTCGTGGTGGAGTACACATCAGGCGACTCCTCGTGGGCTCGCGCCCTGCGCAGGCTCGGTCGCGCTATGCTGCCGCGCCACCGCCGGGATCGACGTTTCGGCTGGTCAGTGGCGACGCCGGTGGTGTTCGGAGCGGCCGGGTTGCTCTTCTCGCTGACGGCCGCGACCGCGCACGGCACCGACCTGCGCGACGACCGCCGGCCCGAGCTGACCAATCTGATCGCTGAAAGAAAACACGAAATTGCCACGTCCCGCGCGGGCGCCGCCCGACTGCGCGCCGAGATCGAGGCGCAGCAGCAGGGTCAGGCGGGCGCGGACAGCGCGGTCGACGAGCAGCGCCGCCGCGGCGAGCGCCAGCTGGCCGCGGCCGGGCTGACCGCGGTGCACGGCCCCGGGGTCGTGGTCGTGCTCAACGACGCACCCCGGCGGCCCGACGGCGGCCGCCCGGCCGGCGCCCGCCCGGACGACCTGGTCGTGCACCAGCAGGACGTGCAGGCCGTGGTCAACGCCCTGTGGGCGGGCGGCGCCGAGGCGATGACGCTCATGGGCGTCCGGGTGATCACCACCAGCGCGGTACGCTGCGTCGGCAACACGCTGCTGCTCGACGGCCAGGTGTATTCACCCCCGTTCGAGATCGCCGCCATCGGCGACCAGGCGCGCCTTCAGCGCTCGCTCGACGAGTCGGAGGGGGTTGCCCTGTTCAGGGACGCCGCGGACAATTTCGGCCTGGGCTACCAGGTCCGGATGGAGGCAGACGTGCAGGCGAAGGCCTATGACGGCTCCACCGCGCTGCAAGCGGCGACGACCGGGTCCTGACGCATGAGCGATCAGCACCGCCCCCGCCACCGCGCGCTGGACCAGGACGACATCGCCACCAGGATGATCCCGCGGATCCGCGACGACCATCCGCCCGCGGAGCCCGTGCCGGTCGCGCCGCCGGCGGTCGTGCCGCCGGCGGTCGCGCCGCCGCCGGTCATGCCGCCGCCGGTCATGCCGCCGGCGGTCGCGCCGCCGGCGGTCGCGCCGGCAGCGGTCGTGCCGGCAGCGGCGGACGCCACCGCCTACATCCCCCGGTTCACGGAGCAGGCCGACGCCACCACCGTGCTGCCGAAGCTTCCCGCCACGCCGGAAACCACTCCGAAAGCCACTCCTGAGGATGAACCGGACGCGACCCAGGATCCTGACATCCCGAAGGGTGTCAAGGTCGTGCCGTTGCGGCCGGTCCGCACTCAGGAGGGTTATCGCAGCGTGTACTCCGAATACACGAGGACCACGTTCGGCACGGTCGTGCGGGCGGTCAGCCGGGGCACCGGCGAGCTGCTCATCACGTTCGGCCTCATCGTGCTGCTCTTCGCCGGCTACGAGGTCTGGGGCAAGTCGGCGATCGTCGAGGCGCACCAGGACGAGCTCAACCGGCAGCTGGAGCAGCAGTGGGCCCAGCCGGGCGCCGACCCCACCGTGGCGCCGTCCGGGCCGCCCACGCCCGTCGCCAAGCCTGCCAACGGCGCGGTGATCGCGTCGGTGCACATCCCGAAGCTGAAGAAGAAGTGGGCCGTGGTGCAGGGCGTCACGGCCGCCGACATCCGCTACGCGCCCGGGCACTACCCGGACACGGCGTTGCCGGGCCAGATCGGCAACTTCTCCATGGCCGGGCACCGCACGCCGGCCATCTGGTGGGACCTCGACCAGCTCAAGGCCGGCGATCCCGTGGTCATCAAGACCGCCGACACCTGGTACGTCTACCGCGTGATCGGCCACGAGATCGTGCTGCCGACGGCGGTGCAGGTCGTCGCGCCGGTGCCGAACAAGCCCGGGGTAGCGCCGACCAAGGCACTGCTGACCATGACCACGTGCAACCCGAAGTTCAACAACTACCAACGACTGGTCGTGCACGCCGAGCTGGACCGGACGCAGCCGGTCGCCCAGGGCGACCCCGCCGAGCTGAAGGGATAGCCGCGTGTACGGATGGATCTGGCGGCACATCCCGTTCAAGCAGTGGCAGCTCAAGTCCCTGGTCTCCGCGCTGCTGATCGGTGCGTTCGCGGCGCTGCTGTGGTACAAGGTCTTTCCGGCGGTCGAGCCGATCCTGCCGTTCGACGACGTGCAGGTCGAGACGGACGACCCCGCCGGTGGGCAGTTGGAGCAGCCGCCCAGCACCGCCCCGTCGACGGCGCCGTCGACCGGGGCGACGTCCGTGCCGTCCAGGGTGCCCACGAAGACCCCGTCCGCCCCGCTGGTCCTACCGAGCTAGGTGAGCCGATTGCGCGTCCTTGTCATCGACAACTACGACTCGTTCGTCTTCAACCTGGTGCAGTACCTGGGCCAGCTCGGCGTCGACTGCGACGTGCGCCGCAACGACGAGATCACCGTCGACGAGGTCGGCGCCGCCAACCCCGCCGGCATCCTGCTCTCCCCCGGCCCCGGCACCCCGGAACGCGCCGGTATCTGCATGGCCGTCATCGAGCGGTACGCCGGTGAACTGCCCATCTTCGGCGTGTGCCTCGGTCACCAGGCGTTCGGCGCCGCCTTC
This sequence comes from Dactylosporangium aurantiacum, assembly GCF_000716715.1. Taxonomy (GTDB): domain Bacteria; phylum Actinomycetota; class Actinomycetes; order Mycobacteriales; family Micromonosporaceae; genus Dactylosporangium; species Dactylosporangium aurantiacum. Next base: position 88,524 of record NZ_JNYJ01000013.1, read on the forward strand.
GGGGCCACCGTGACCCGCGCCCCCGAACTGCTGCACGGCAAGACGTCGCTGGTCACCCACACCGGCCAGGGCGTGCTGCACGGCCTGCCGGACCCCTTCATCGCGACCCGGTACCACTCGCTCGCCGTGGTCGAGTCCACGCTGCCACCTGAGATCGAGGTCACGGGCCGCACCGAGTCCGGCGTGATCATGGCCATGCGCCACCGCAGCCTCCCGATCGAGGGCGTCCAGTTCCACCCCGAGTCGGTGCTGACCCAGGGCGGTCACCTCATGCTGGCCAACTGGCTGGCGGTCTGCGGCCTGCCGGGAGCGCTGGACCGGGCACCCGACCTCGTCGCCGAGGTGGAGGCCCGCAGAGTCGCGGCGTTCGCCTGACCGGCCGTCGCGACCGTTCCGCTCACACGGGTCGGCGGTCGCGCCCCGGCTTCCCTTGCGCTCGGGCTCGGCCCGGTGTGGCACCGACCGTTCAACAGCGGGAGACGGGACGTCGGCGGCAGCCCCGGAAGGCCCGCTGCCACCGGGACCAGCCTGGACGCCGCCCTCGCCGGGGTGGCCCCGAGAACGCTGGCCCCTCAGCCGGACGCTGCCCCTCAGCCGGGCGCTGCCCCTCAGCCGGGCGCTGACCGTCAGGCCGGGCGCCCACCCTCAGGCCGGGTGCGTCGATGAGACCGGCGCCGGCGGTCAGCCGCCATCCACATCGCCGGCTCGCGCTCCTCAGCCTGTGCGCGGTGTGCGGGGAAGCTCGGGCCGCTGGGTCAGATTGAGGGCGAAAATGCGGCGCTCCTCACACCCAAGACCACCACGCCTGTGCACAACCCTGTGGATAACTGGCCTGTTATCCACAGGGTACGCACTGTGATCGGTGGAGAATCAGGTGAATCCGGACTAATTGTTGGGCGAGGCGGTGACGCTCGGCTTCGGTGAGTTCGACGGGTTGCCGCCCGCCAGGACGCCGATCCGCAGCGTGATGACATCGGTCTTCATGAGCGCCCTGCCGGCCGGCTGCGACTGGTAGACGACCAGGCCTTCCTTGGACGGGTCGGTCACCTGCGTCTCGCTCGTCTTCGGCGCGGACGTGAAGCCCGCCGCCTCCAGCGCCGCCTGCGCCTGGACCAGGGTCTTGTTCGACAGGTCCGGCATGATCGCCTGGTTGTTCTTCGACACGTACAGCGTCACGGTCGAATTCGGCTTCACCGGCGTGCCGGCCGGCGGGTCGGACTCCAGGACCTCGTCCTTGGGGGCCGCGCCGTCCTTCGCCACGATGTTGGCCTTGAGACCCAGGTTGGCCAGCTGCTGCTTGGCCGCCTCGGCCTGCTGGCGGGCCAGCGTCGGGATCGGGATCAGCGTGGGCTCGCCGCAGATGTTGTAGTCGACCTGGGTGCCCTGCTTGACCTCGTTGCCCTTCGGCGGGTTCTGCGAGATGACCGTGCCGGCCTTGCAGTTCTCACCGGGCCCCGTGCGCGGGTCGCCCTCCAGCTTCGACTGACGCAGCGCCGCGCGGGCCTCGTCCTGGCTCTTGCCGACGAGGTCGGGCACCTGCACCATCGGGTCCTGGTTGGCCAGATAGAGCCCGATCGACAGCGCCGCGACCGCGAGCAGGCTCAGCACCGTGAGCGCCACGACGATGCCGGTGGAGTTCTTGCGCTTCTGCCGCTGCGCGGCGCGGGCCGGCTGGCGCGAGGCCGGCGGCGGGCGGTAGGCGGTCTGCGCCGCCATCACGCTCGCCATCTCGTCCTCGGTCATGACCGGCGGCGCCGAGACCGGCCGGCCGGCCGCCGCCCGCATTACGTCGGCGCGCATCTCACCGGCGCTCTGGTAGCGGTTGAGCGGGTTCTTCGCCAGGGCCTTCAGCACGACCGCGTCGATCTCGGGCGTCACGTCGCGGTTGCTGCTGCTCGGTGGCCGCGGATCTTCCCGTACGTGCTGATAGGCCACCGACACCGGGTTGTCCCCGACGAACGGCGGATGGCCACAGAGCAGCTCGAAGAGCACGCAGCCGGACGCATACACGTCGCTGCGGGCGTCGACGGGCTCGCCGCGGGCCTGCTCGGGCGACAGATACTGCGCGGTGCCGATGACCGCGGAGGTCTGGGTCATCGTGGTGGCGCCGCTGGCCAGCGCCCGCGCGATGCCGAAGTCCATCACCTTGACCTGGCCGGTCTGGGTGAGCATCACGTTGCCGGGCTTGATGTCCCGGTGGATGATGCCGTGCCGGTGGCTGAACTCCAGCGCCGCGCAGATGTCGGCGGTGATCTCCAACGCCCGCCGGGGCATGAGCCGTCCCTCGGCCGCGAGCACCTCTTTGAGGGTGCGGCCGTTGACGAACTCCATGACGATGTAGGGAAGCTCCTCGCCCGCCGGGCCCCGCTCCTCGCCCGTGTCATACACGGCGACGATCGCGGGGTGGTTGAGCGAGGCGGCGTTCTGCGCCTCCCTGCGGAATCTCAGCTGGAAGGTCGCGTCGCGGGCCAGGTCGGTGCGCAGGGTCTTGATCGCTACGTCGCGGCCCAGGCGCAGGTCACGGCCCCGATGGACCTCGGCCATGCCGCCATAGCCAAGCAGCTCCCCGACCTGGTATCGGCCGCCGAGGAGGCGAGGCTGGGCGGTCATGTCGTGTCGTCCTTCGGTCATCGACTCTTACCTTGCCACGTCTTGCGACGAGAACCCATTCCGATCTAGCCCACGCACTGGTTCCCGACGGGGACCGCGGGAGGCGTGCACGACGGCTTGGCGTTGCCGGCCGGCTGCGACGAGTTGCCGGGGGCCGGCGACTCAGTCTCTTCGCTCGGCTCCGCGGTCGGGCCGCCGCCGCGTGCGCTCTCCTGGTAGAAGAGCGTCACGTCGCTGCCCTCGGGCACGTCGCCGCACGGCTGCACCTCGAGGACCTGGCCGGGAATCGGCTTCTTGTCGTCCCGCGGGGTCTGCTTGACGTTGAGCTTGGCCTTCTTCAGCTGCGACACCACCGAGGCCCGTAGCTTCGGCGCGCCGGCCCACTCGCACGGGACCTTGACGATCTTGCCGGTCGGCTTCGTGCTGGTCGGTGCCTGCGTCGCCGCCGCCGTCGTCTGGCCGCCGGCGCCAGGAGTCTGCTTGTCGTCGCCCTTGGTGGCGTACCAGATGCCGCCGACGCCGCAGAGCACCAGCAGCACCGCGGCGGCCGCACCGAGCGCGACCATCATGTTGCGGTTGCCGCCCGAGCGGTTGTTGTTCGGCGTGGGCGGCTGGTAGTTGCCCGGGGCCTGGTAACCACCGGTATCACCGGCGAAGTAGGCGGTCTCGTTGCTCGGCGGCGGCGGTACCCCTGCCGCGCCGCGCGCGGCGTGCCCGGCCGAGGCCGCGGCGACGCCAGGGGGCGGCGGGACCGCGGCACCGGGCATGATCCGCGTGCCGCTCGCGCCGGCCGCCGGGGACACGGGCGCGCCACCGGAGATCGGCGAGCCCAGCGCACCGGACATCGGGCCACCGGAGACCGGCGGACCGGAGACCGGCGTGTACGCCACGGGCGAGCCGGGCGGGCCGACCGGGGATCCGGGCGGGCCGAGCGGCGCCGCCATCGGGATGCCCGGGCCCGCGCTGGTGCCACCGCCGGCGGCGCCGGACACCCGGCGGGCGGCCTGGGCGAGCGCGGCGGCGCTGGGCCAGCGCGCCGACGGGTCCTTGGCCATCGCGCGCTCGACGAGCTGCGCGATCGGCGGCGGGATGTCGGCGGGCAGCGGCGGCGGCGTGTCCCGCACGTGCCGCATCGCGATCTGCAGCGGGTTGTCGCCCTCGAACGGCCGCTGGCCGGATAGGCACTGGTAGGCGACCACGCCGAGGGCGTAGACGTCGGACAGCGGGGTGGCCTGCGCGCCGGAGGCCTGCTCCGGCGAGATGTACGAGGCGGTGCCGAGCACCGAACCGGCGGCCGTGAGCTGTGCCACAGCGGCCGACCGGGCGATGCCGAAGTCGGTGAGGACGAGCGTGCCGTTGGGGCGCACGAGCAGGTTGCCGGGCTTCACGTCGCGGTGGACGATGCCCTTCTCGTGCGCGGCGTGCAGCGCGTCGGCGGCCTGGGCGACCAGCGCCATCGCTCGCGCGGGGGTGAGCCGGCCGACCCGGGACAGGGTGCGGGAGAGCGCGTCGCCCTCCACGTACTCCATGATCAGGAAGGCGGTGCCGTTCTCGCTGCCGTAGTCGTAGATGTCCACCACGCCGGGGTGGTTGATGGTGGCCATCGTGCGCGCCTCGCCGCGGAAGCGCTCGGCGAAGCCGGGCTCCTCCAGCAGTGCGGGCAGCAGCACCTTGATCGCGACCGTGCGTCCGAGCACCTCGTCGGTGCCCCGCCACACGTCACCCATCCCACCGCCGGCGATGCGCTCGTCCAGGCGGTAGCGCCCACCCAACGTGGTGCCGGCGCTCAACATGTCGCGCACCTCATTATTTGATGCCCTTTTCGTCCGCGTATGCCTTCATGACCAGGCCGGCAATGCGAGCCGCCTCCGCGCTGCCGCCCTTGCCAGCGTTCTCGAGGAAGACCGCGACCGAAACGATCGGCTTACCGTCCTTCATTGCGAAGCCGATGAACCAGCCGTGGTCCCCGGCCTCGTCACCGTCCTCCGCCGTTCCGGTCTTACCACCCACCTGCAAACCCGAGACGGCAGCGCTGCGGCCCGTGCCGTCACGGGAGGTGACGACGCTGAACATCATCTGCTGCAGGTTGGCGGCCACGTCGCCACTGATCGGGCGGCGCAGCTCCTTCGGGTCGGTTCGGTCGGCGTTGGACAGGTCGGCGTTCTGCAGACGGTCGACAATGTAGGGCTGCATCTCGCGCCCGCCGTTGGCCACCGTCGCCGCAATCATGGCGCCTTGCAGCGGAGACATCTTCACTTCCCGCTGTCCGATGCTCGACTGAGCAACGGCCGGCGGGTCGACGACATTGTTGGCGCCGGCGGTCATCGGGCCGGTGTGGCTCGCCGCGACGTTGCAGTAGTTCTTGTCCTGGTCCTCGATGAAGCGCGGCTCGGTCTCGAAGCCGAACGCCTGCGCCATCGACTTGAGCTTCTCGGCACCGATCCGCTCCACGCCCATCCGGGCGAAGACGGTGTTGCACGAGACGGTGAGGGCCTGCTTGAGGGTGATCTGCTCGGGGCAGATGCCCTCGTGGGCGTTCTTGATGCGGAACGAGGAGGTCTGCGGCGGCTGGTAGAACTCGCCGCCCTGCACGGTCGTGTCGGGCGTCAGCGACGAGTCCGCGGACATGGCCGCCGCGGAGGTGATGACCTTGAAGGTCGAACCGGGCGGGTAGATCTCCTGCACCGCGCGGTTGAGCATCGGCTTGGCCGGGTCACTGTCGAGTTTCTTGTAGTTGGCGCTGGCCGCGTTGATGTCGTGGGTGCTCAGCAGGTTGGGGTCGTAGCTGGGCAGCGACACCTCGGCGAGCACGGCGCCGGTCTCCGGATTGAGGGCGACGACCGCGCCGCTCTTCACCTTCAGCTTGTTGTTGCCCAGCTGGGTGTACGCCGCCTCCTGGGTGGCCTGCGACAGGGTCAGCAGCACGTTGCCGCCCGCGACCTCCTTGCCCGTGAACAGCCCGGCGATCCGGTCGGCGGCCTGCTTGTCGGAGGTGCCGATCAGGAAGTCGTTGTTGAGCTTCTCCAGGGCGGTCGCGCCGAGGTTGACCGGCTTGAAGCCGACTACGTGCGCGTACTTGTCCTTCAGCGGGTACGTGCGGAGGAACTTCAGCGTGTCGCCGGTCTCCTGCGCGTCGGCGAGCGCGATGCCCTGGGCGTTGATGATCTTGCCGCGGGCACGCTCGTACTCACTCGCCTGGACCCGCCCGTTGTGCGAGTTGGTCCGGTAGTCGTCGGCCTTGACCACCTGGCGGTAGTTCAGGTTGACGAACAGCATCGCGAACAGCACCAGCACCACGACACCGACCCGGCGCAGTGGGGCGTTCATCGCACGACCTCCGTGGGAAGCTCTTGGATCTGGACCGGCGCGCCGCCTCCACCACCGGTGGACACCCCGCCGAGCCCGATCGACGGCGCACCGCCGGCCGGGCGCCGCGACGCGTCGGAGATGCGCAGCAGCAGGCCGATCAGCAGCCAGTTGGCCACCAGCGACGAGCCACCCGCCGAAAGGAACGGCGTGGTCTGCCCGGTCAGCGGGATGAGCTGGCTGATGCCACCCACGATGACGAACACCTGCAACCCCAGCGTGAACGCGAGGCCGCCGGCGAACAGCTTGCCGAAGGAGTCCCGCACGTTGATCGCGGCCCGCAGGCCCCGCTCGACCAGCAGCAGGTAGATCACCAGCAGGGCGGTCAGGCCGAAGAGCCCGATCTCCTCGCCCAGCCCGGAGAAGATGAAGTCGGTGCGGACCTCGGGGACCTTGGTCGGCTGACCGGCGCCCGGTCCGGCCCCGGTCAGGCCGCCGGTGCCGAGCCCGAGCAGCGACTGGACCAGCTGGTAGCCCTTGTTGTCCGCGTCGGCGAACGGGTCGAGCCAGGTGGTCGCGCGCTCGGAGAAGTTCAGGAACGGGCCGCCGACGGTCTTGCCGAGGAAGTACGCGAGGAACGCACCGCCGAGGAAGAAGCCCAGACCGATGATCAGCCAGCTGACCCGCACCGTGGCGATGTACAGCGTCACGACGAACATGCCGAAGTACATGAGCGAGGTGCCGAGGTCCTTCTCGAAGACGAGGACCATCAGCGACAGCAGCCAGACCAGCACGACCGGGCCGAGGTCGCGGCCGCGCGGGAAGTCGACGCCGAGGAACCGCTTGCTCGCCATCGACAGCACCTCGCGCTTGCGCACCAGGTAGTAGGCGAAGAAGACGAGCAGGCAGATCTTGGCGAACTCACCCGGCTGGATCGAGAAGCCGGGGAACTTGATCCACAGCTTGGCGCCGTTGATCGAGGAGAACCGCGCCGGCAGAACCGCCGGGATCAGCACCAGCACGATGCCGGCGAGGCCCAGCGTGTACGCGTACCGCGACAGCGACCGGTGATCGCGCACGATCAGCATCAGGATGATCGCGCCGACGATGGCCGCCGCGGTCCAGCCGAGCTGCCGGAAGCCGTCGCCGCCGAAGACGCTCAGGTCGGCGCGCAGTGGTGCTTTGGTACGGGCCAGGTCCAGCCGCCGCAGGAACGCCACACCCATGCCGTTGATCAGGGCGACCGCCGGCAGGATCACCGGATCGGCGTACGGCGCCAGGAAGCGGATCGCGACGTGCGCGACCGCGAAGATGACCGCGAGGATCGCGATCTGCACCCAGAAGTCGGGCGTGACCTCGCCGATCGCGTTGCCCTCGACGACCGCCGCGTAGACGAGCAGGATGGCGGCGACGAACAGCAGCAGCCCCAACTCGACGTTGCGTCGGGTGCGCGGCCGCGGCGCGCCAGCCCCGTCACCCGGGTCGATGGGTGACGGGGAAGGGATGGCTGTTGCGGTCACAGCAGAATTCCTCTTGGCCTCGCGGTCAGGGTCATCGTCAGATCAGCAGCTGGCGTTCGGGGTGGGGGTCTCGGAGGTCATGGTCGGCGGCGCCTCGCTGCTCGCCGGCGCCGACGTCGGCGCGGCGGAGCCGTTGAGCGTCGCGCCGGGCGCCGCGGCGCTGGTCGCGCTCAGGCTCGTGTCGGGCGTCGGCTCGCCGGTCGGGCACGCCTGCTTCCGTGACGGGTTGTCGGGGTCGGTCAGCGCCGCGAGCTTGTCCTTGGCCTGGTCGAGGCTGTCCACCTGGATGCCCTGCCGGACGGTGCTCTGCGCGGCCGGGGTCAGGTCGTCGAGCTTGAGCTCGCTCGACTCGTAGACCTCGGACAGCTCGATCCAGGCGATCTTGCCCGGAACGCCCTTGAAGATGGCAACGGTACCGTCGTCGGTCGCGCCCACGTAGTAGCGGGACTGGGTGACGCTCCAGCCGTACCAGAGACCGCCACCGAGCACACCGAGCAGCACCACGAGCAGCAGGACGGTGCGCACGGGGTGCCGCTTGGGCCGGCCGGCCTCGTCGCGGGCGCTCGCCGCGGCGCGCGCCCGGGCCTCCTCGTCGGGCTCCGGCACCGGCGGGCGCGGCGCGGCGAGCGCGGCACCCCGGGCCGAGGACATCGACTGGTCGGCGGACGTGGCCATGCCCCGGTCCTGGGCGGCCGCACCGCCGACGATCGGCCGCTCCTCGACGATGTCCTCGTCGGTGACGTCGGCCACGATCACGGTGATGTTGTCGGGTCCGCCACCGCGCAGCGCGAGCTCGATGAGCCGGCCGGCGCACTGGTTGGGGTCGACGTACTCCCGCAGCGTCGACTCGATCGTCTCGGCGCTGACGACGCCGGAGAGCCCGTCGCTGCAGAGCAGATAGCGGTCGCCCGTCTTGACCTGGCGCACCGAATACTCGGGGTCGGCGTCGCGGCCGTCGAGGGCGCGCGTGAGCAGGGAGCGCTGGGGATGGCTGTTGGCCTCCTCCAGGCTGATCCGGCCCTCGTCGACGAGCATCTGGACGTAGGTGTCGTCCTTGGTCACCTGGGCGAACTCACCGTCGCGCACGATGTACGCGCGGGAGTCGCCGATATGGACCATGCCCATCTTGCTGCCGGAGAACAGCATGGCGGTGAGGGTGGTGCCCATGCCCTCCATGGCCGGGTTTTCCTCGACAGCGTCCCGGATCTGCTGGTTCGCCAGGTCGACGGCGCTGCGAAGCGTGTCGATCATGGCGTTACCGGGCACGTCTTCGTCGAGCGGCGCCATGGTGGCGATGACGATGTTGCTGGCGACGTCACCGGCGGCCATGCCGCCCATGCCGTCGGCCACGGCGAGCAGCCGCGGTCCGGCGTAGACGGAGTCCTGGTTGCCACTCCGAATCAGACCGCGGTCACTGCGGGCCGCATAGCGCAAGGTGAGGGTCATGGCCGTAACTCGAGAGAAGTGCGGCCGATGCGAATCGGCACGCCGAGGGGGACGGGGGTAGGGGCGCCGACCTTGGTCTTGTCCAGGTAGGTGCCGTTGGTGGAGCCGAGGTCCTCGAGATACCACTGGCCGGCGCGGGGCACGAGGCGGGCATGCTTCGCCGAGGCGTAGTCGTCGGTGATCACCAGCGTCGAGTCTTCGGCCCGGCCGATCGTGATCGGCGCCTCGCCGAGCGTGATCCGGGTGCCCGCCAGCGAACCGGCGGTGACGAACAGCTGGTGGGCGGTCTTGCCGCGCTTCACCTTCGCAGGACGGCCAGGAGCCGTCGCCGCACCAACCCCCCGGGGTGCGGCGACGATCCGGCTCGACCGGGAGCCCGCAAACAGGTCCCGCCGGATCACTCCCACGACCGTGAACACGAAGATCCACAGCAGCACGAGCAACCCGTAGCGGGCGACCGTAATGACAAATTCCATCTACGACCTATCAGGGGCCTGCTGAAGGCCCGGTCGAGCAGGTGCACTCATCCAGATCCGCCTAACGTCGACCACGTGGTGCAGGGACTTCAGCCATCCACGCGGTAGGTGAGCGTGGTCGTGCCGAGCTGGATCATGTCACCGGGATTCAGCGCGACCGCGGAGACGCGTTGACCGTTGACCATCGTGCCGTTCGTCGAGCCGAGATCGGTGAGCACCACCTGCGCACCGTCAAAGTCGAGTCGCGCGTGACGCCGCGAGATGCCGACATCTGGCAGGCGCATGTTGGCCTGGTCGCCCCGGCCGATCACGGTCGAGCCGATCGACAGAGGGTAGCTTCGCCCGTCGCCGGACACCAGTCGTACGTTGCGGGCGGGCCCACCGGGGCCACCGGCACCCGGCCCATAGCCACCACCCTGGTTGTAGCCGCCGTACGGGTCGGGCGCGGCCTGCGGAGCCACCTCACCGCCGGTGTAGACCTCGGCGGTGACCCGGAACATGCCCGTGTCGAGGCCGTCACCCCGCTCGATCTCGACAATCACGTCGCCGTAGACGGTCCACCCCTGCTCGCCGATGAACTCCGCCTGCGACTGGGCGAGCTCCTGGGCGAGCGCGGCGGCATACGGCGCCAGCCGACTGTGGTCATAGGGCGAAAGGTCGATCACGTAGCGATTCGGCACGAGCGTGCGCCCGCCAGCCAAGATCGCCTTGTGGGCTTCCGCCTCCCGTTGCATGGCGTTGAGGATCTCCACGGGGTGGACGACCCCCTTGAAGACCTTTGCGAAGGCCCCCTCGACCAGGCCCTCTAGGCGCTTCTCGAAGCGCTGCAGCACACTCACCGGTTCCTCCTCGGGTTCCGAGGTCATGATGGTATCCGGACGTCGCACGCCCGGTTGCAACCTGACCGGTCAGCCCGTGCTACTCTTCCGTGGCGCCCAGGGCAGCGTAGTACCTACCCGGTGATTCCGCCGAGTTTGGACACGCTACGCTGGGCACTGCCAGACGATGAGCCCGCTCATCGTCAAAGGGGAAGTGGCGGAATGGCAGACGCGCACGGTTCAGGTCCGTGTGCCCGAAAGGGCGTGGGGGTTCAACTCCCCCCTTCCCCACCACATTGGACGCTCCCTGCTCACGCTGCAGGGAGCGTTCGCCGTTGATGTGGCGGCATCACCCGCGCAAGGCTTCGCCTCGCTCCCCAGTGGGGGCCTGCGGCCACCCACACCCCCGCGTCAGCTTCGGCTTCGCCTCGCTCATCTCGGGGCTGCGCCCCCGGCCCCAATCATGTTGTCCAGCGCCGGTCTGTCCGCTTGCTGCGGTCGGGAAGGTGACTGTGGGTTGAGGGTATGCTCGGCCGGACCTGCTGGAGCCGCAAGGAGTTCTTCTCGTGAGCGTCGTCATCGTCACCGGTTCGGCCGGGTTGATCGGGTCTGAGGCCGTTCGGCACTTCGCCTCGTTGGGGCTGGAGGTCGTGGGCATCGACAACGACATGCGGAAGCAGTTCTTCGGGGCTGAGGCGTCGACCGCGTGGAATGTGGTCAGGCTCGCGAGTGACCTCGGGGACGCCTACACGCACCACGACGTGGACATCCGCGACCGGGACGCGCTGGCGGCCATCTTCAGGCGGTATGGCAAGGACGTGGCGCTGGTCGTGCACACGGCGGCGCAGCCGAGCCATGACTGGGCGGTGCGGGACCCGTTCACCGACTTCGACGTGAACGCGGGCGGCACGCTCAACATGCTGCAGAACGTGCGGGAGCACTGCATCGAGGCGCCGTTCATCCACTGCTCGACCAACAAGGTCTACGGCGACCGGCCCAACAGCCTGCCGCTGGTCGAGCAGGAGACCCGGTGGGAGATCGAGGCGGGTCACCCGTACGAGAACGGCATCAAGGAGGACATGTCGATCGACGCGTGCCTCCACTCGGTGTTCGGGGCCTCCAAGGTCGCCGCGGACGTCATGGTCCAGGAGTACGGGCGCTACTTCGACATGAAGACCGCCTGCTTCCGGGGCGGGACGCTGACCGGGCCGGCGCACTCGGCCACCGAGCTGCACGGCTTCCTCGGGTACGTGATGCGGTGCGCGATGGAGCGCCGGACGTACAAGATCTTCGGGTACAAGGGCAAGATGGTGCGCGACGCGATCCACTCGCACGACGTGGTCGCCGCGTTCGAGGCCTTCTTCCGCAACCCCCGCTCGGCGGCGGTCTACAACCTGGGCGGCGGCCGGCACTCCAACACCTCGCACCTGGAGGTGTTCTCGCTGGCGCAGCAGATCACCGGCAACGAGATGGTCACCGAGTATCACGAGGCCAACCGGGTCGGCGACCACCAGTGGTGGATCGGGTCCAACGAGCGCTTCCAGCTGGACTACCCGGACTGGAAACAGGTCTACGACGTGCCCATGATCTGTCAGGAGATCTACGAGGCCAACGTCGACAAGTGGACCCCGGAAGCCTGACCGTGATCGACCAGGGCAAGCAGAACGTCCTCGGCGTGCAGGTCAGCGCCGTCGACTACGACAGCGCCGTCGACAAGGTCATGAGCGCCGCCCGGGAGGGCCGGTCGCTCGCGGTGACCGCGCTCGCCGTGCACGGCGTCATGACCGGCGTGCAGGACCGGGCGCACGGTGCCCGGCTCAACGCGTTCGACCTGGTCACCCCCGACGGCCAGCCGGTGCGCTGGGCGCTCAACCTGCTGCACCGGGCCCGCCTCGCCGACCGCGTCTACGGCCCGGAGCTCACGCTGCGGGTCCTGCGGGCCAGCGCCGAGCAGGGGCTGCCGGTCTACCTGTACGGCTCCACCCAGCAGACGCTGGAGCTGCTGGTGAGCAAGCTGCACGAGCGGTTCCCGGCGCTGAAGATCGCCGGCATGGAGGCGTCGAAGTTCCGCCCGGCGCAGCCCGGTGAGCCGGAGGAGATCGCCGCGCGGATCCGGGACTCCGGGGCGCGCGTGGTCATGGTCGGCCTCGGCTGCCCCCGCCAGGAGATCTTCGTGTACGGCATGCGCCACCTCGTGGACGCGCCGATGCTGGCGGTGGGCGCGGCGTTCGACTATCACGCCGGCGGGTTGAAGAACCCGCCCGCGTGGATGCAGAAGTACGCCCTGGAGTGGCTCTGGCGGCTCGGCCTGGAGCCCAAGCGGCTCTGGCGGCGCTACATCCTGCTCAACCCGGCGTATCTGGCCCGGCTCGGCGCCCAGAAGGCACGCCTGTGGCGGGCGACCCCGCCGCCACCCGCGACCGAGCAGCTGACGACGTTCGCCGTCTGAGCGGCGACGCCCGGCGATATCCGCAGGGCGGAAGCGACGCCCACCGCTACCGGGCACGACCCACCGGCGACGTCTGTCCTGAGGACGGCCCGCCCCCTGGTGTACACCGACAGCCGGCCCCCCTTCCGGGGAGCCGGCTGTAAGTCGTATGAGGTCAGCGACCGGTGATCGCGTCGACCTTGACGGCGCGACGCTTGAAGGTGCCCCGCTTCTCCAGCGCGCGCTCGGCCGGCACCAGCATGAGGGCCAGCGGCGCAGCGATGTACCAGCGGTCCAGCATCACGTAGGCGACGATGTTCATGACGACGCCGAACGCGTACAGCGCGATCAGCCAGTCGACGCGCTTCTCGCCGACGCCCCTTTTGTTGTAGGCGTCGAGCACGCCGAAAGCGCCGATGCTGAGGGCCAGGAGGCCGCCGCCACTCATCATTGCGAACATCAGATCAGACACGTCACTCACCCTTGCCTCCCCGCACCATCAGCGAACCCGCCCAAAGCTAAGCGGACATTTCAAGATCGACCATCAACTTTGCGACACCGACCTCGGCCGAACGTAGACCCGCTAATCGGACATTCAGCCGATATCACTGATCTTGCTGGCCAGTACTGCGCGGGTGGTCTCGTCGCAGGCGGCGCCCGCGACGCCGGCCCGGTAGGCCGCCCTCGCACCAAGACCGAGATCGGCAGCCACCCGGTGCTCTTGAGCCAGATCCGTGTTGAACATCGCCGGGTCGTCGGTGTTGACCGTGCACGGCACACCCGCCGCCAGCAGGGCGGGAAGCGGGTGCTCGGCCAGGGACGGCACCGACCGGGTCCGTACGTTCGAGGTCGGGCACACGTCCAGGACCAGCCCACGATCGACGATCTCCGCCAGTACAGCGGCATCCTCGACGGCACGGATGCCGTGGCGCAGCCGGTCCGGTCCGAAGGTCAGGATCTCGCGGATCGACTCGGCGCCGGCCGACTCGCCGGCGTGCGGCACGAGGGCCAGTCCGCCGTCGCGGGCGATCTCGAACGCCTTGGCATAGGTCGCCGCGGGGCCGGCCTGCTCGTTGCCGCCCAGGCCGAGGCCGACGATGCCCCGGTCGGCGTAGCGCACGCTCCACCGCGCGACCTCCTCGGCCAGGTCCGCCGGCATGCCGCGGTAGAGGTCCGGGGTCAGCCGGACCGTGAGCCCGTGCCGCTCCTGCGCCTCGACGATGCCGTCGGTGTAGCCCTCGTACAGGTCCTCCCAGGCGACACCGCGCTGCGCGCGTTCACCGGGGGAGAAGATCGCCTCCAGATACACGGCCCCGTGCGACGCGGCCACACCGGCGTAGTCGACCACGATCTGCCGGAAGTCGGCCGCGGTGCGCAGGCAGTTCGTGGTGAGGATCCAGACCTCGACGAACTTCTTGAAGTCGGTGAACTCGTAGAGCCCCTGCACGCCTTCGACGGTGTCGACGGGTAGCGGCAGGTCGTTTCGGCGGGCGATGTCCAGCAGGGTCGCGGGCGGGATCGCCCCCTCGAGGTGCACGTGCAGCTCGATCTTGGGGAAGCTCATCCGTTCAAAATAGCGACGGGCTCCGGCCGCGTTCGCGCGCACCGGAGCCCGTCCGACCTCCCCAGGCCGAGTCTCCCTGCGTTTCTACGCCATGGGATTCGACCTGTCGACAGGCGAATTGGTGCGCGTTCGCGGACTATTTCAGCCCGCGCGCTTCCTGCGAATAGATGAGCTCCAGGATCGAGCGGGCCGCCTCGAACCAGCGGTCCAGCCACTCCTGTTGCGGCATCGTGCCCTTGGGCGGCAGCTCCAGCAGCAGCCCGCGCAGCAGCGGGTGGTCGGCCATCGACCCGCTGGGGCCGTCCAGCCAGGAGTCCTGCAGCACGCCGGTGCGGCCGAACATCGGCTCGGTCAGCGGGCCGAGGTCCGCCACCAGCGACGACTCGGGCAGCTTCGGCGGCGTCAGCGACGCGGCGATGGGCGAGTTGTCCAGCGGCATCGACGCGCGGTCCAGCGGCGAGGACGGCCGGTCCAGCGGCGAGCCTGGGCGGTCCAACGGTGAGGACGGCCGGTCCAGCGGCGAGCCCGGGCGGTCCAGCGGTGTGCCGTTGCGGGGCGACAGGTCGTCGATCGGCCCGTCGCCGATGACGTCCCGGCGCCCGCCCGGGCGGTAGCTACCGAGCTGCCCGGAGAAACGGTCGTCGGTCTTCGACGATCCGTTGCCGAAGTTGTCGGGGCCATTGTTCATCGGATACAAGCCTTATCTGACTCGGGGGGGTGCGGGTCTGTCGTCGGAAAGCGCCTGAGCACTCATCGGATACAACGATGACCGGCCCGGTCCGCAACGGCGGTACCACCGTCACGGGCCGGGCCGGTCGATTTCAGACCTGGCGTGTCACTTACGCGAGATCGAATTCTCCGTCCTTGGTGCCGCCGATGAAGGCCAGCCACTCCTCCGGGGTGAACAGCAGAACCGCCCCGGCCTTGTCCTTCGAGTCGCGCAGCGCCACGGCCCCGCCGACGAACGCGACCTCGACGCAGTTGTCCGAGTACGGACCGCTGCGGGTGCTCTTGCGCCAGTTCGCACCCTCGAGATTCACGCTGAAGCCCTTGGCCTCGATTTCCACTACAACTCCTTTGTCAGCTTCACGATCATTGACACTGACTCGTCCGGACGGAGTGCGTTGGCGCGCAAGTAGTCAAAGATGAATCCGTAGCGCTGAAGCTCGTCGTCCTTCTCGAGAAAGAGACCGCCGGCCGCGTTCGAGGCGAACACGAAGTTTTGTCCCGCGGACTCGTCGTACAGCAACATCGTGAATGTCCCGTCCATCCCGGCATGCGCACCGGCGGAGAAGGGCAGGACCTGGAGAGTCACGTTCGGCCACCCGGCCGCCAGGCTCAGATGCTCGAGCTGGCGGCGCATGACCGCCCTTCCGCCGACCGGGCGGCGCAACACAGCCTCGTCCAGCACCACCCAGAGATCGATCGGGTCATCCTGAGTGACCAACGACTGGCGGCTCATACGGACACGGACGCGTTTCTCGACCTCCGTGACGCTGATGTCGGGCCGGGCGGCATGGATCATGGCCTGCGCGTACTCCTCGGTCTGGAGCAGACCGGGCACGACGAGCGCCTCGTAGGAGCGGATGTGATCGGCGGCCGCCTCCAGGCCGACATACGCACCGGTGAGCACGTCACCGTAGAGCTGCCACCAACCCTTCTGGCGCGCCTCCCTGGCGATCTTCATCAGCTGCTCGGCGTATTCCGGGTCAACGTGGTAAATGTCCAGCATGTCCCGCACGTCGCGCGGGGTGACACCGGTCTGCCCCGTTTCGATCCGGGAGATCTTGGAGCCGGAGCATTCCAGCCGCTCCGCGACGTGATCAATGGTCACGTGCGCCGCCTCCCGAAGGCGGCGCAATTCCATGCCGAGCTGCCTGCGTCGTAGCGTCGGGCTGCCTCGTCGACTTGCCACGCGTCGCACCTCCGCCGGTCCACGTAATTCCGATACGTATAGATCAGCGCAACATCACGAAGCTGCGCAACCCGGCTCCGGCACGACATTCTCACCACAACCCGAGCGGTTCGCCACCGAGGGGCGTTTCACTCATGCGTGCGGTGGAATTTTCGTCGTGCAAGTTGCATCGATCACGACCATCAGGCAATCTGTGTGTGTGGCGGCGGTCACGGTCTGTTCATCTTCGAGCCAACGAGACGACCTGATCACCAGAAGCGGACGCAGCGACAAACGATCGAGCCGATCGGCGGTTACGGCATGTCCGTGACCGACCTTCCCCCCACCGGCGGATGACGGGAGTCTGAACTGTGTTACCGAAGACCGGTGACGTGCTGCGCGTGACCAGGGCCGCGAGTGTGCAGTTCGTGCAGCCGATGCTGTTCCGGGTGATCCGGGTGCACGACTGGCAGACGTACGACGGCTGGGCCTGGCTGGACGGTTACCAGCTCAACGCCACCGGCGACGCGGTCGAGCGCCGATCGATCTTCGTCCAGCTTCAAGGGCTGCAGCCGGGAGTCGTCAAGAGCTCCCAGCGGGCGGCCGCCGGCCGCGTGCCGGTCTCCGCCTGACCGTTCGGCTGATACAAACACCGGCCGAACGGGCCGTCATCCACGCTTCGCCGGGCTCGCGTCTTCAGGGGTACCTCACCCACTGAAGGAGCCCGATCGTGCGCAACCACATCGTCACGGCCGCCTGCGTCGCCGCCACGCTCGCCGCACTCACCGGCTGCGGCGCAGGCCAGAGCCTCACGACACCCGGCACGACGGCCGCGGTGCCGGCCGGGTCGACCGGTCCGTCCGAGAGCCCGCCCGTCGCGGCGAGCAGGCCGGGCGGGTTTCCCGGCACGCTCTTCTACGCGTCACCGACCGGCGAGCACCCGAAGTACGCCCTGCAGCGCCTGGACGGCGGCCGGCTCGTGGACCTGATCGCGGCCGAGCGGACCTACAGCGCCATGGTCTCGCCCGACGGCGCCAGGATCGCCTTCGTCGACGGCACGGACCTGTGGGTGACCGACGGCACCGGGGCCAATGGGCGCAAGCTGGGCACCGGGTTCGCCGACGTCGGCTATGAGCCCGCCTGGTCGCCGGCCGGGGACCGGCTGCTGGTCGCCAAGACCGCCGGCAGCGGCGAAGTCACGCCCGGCATCGTCACCGTCGCCACCGGCGCGTTCGCTGCGCTGCCCCACGACCCGCACGGCATCCACTACATCTGGTCCGCCGACGGCCAGCACCTCGGCTACGCGACCGGGGTCTGCGAGATCGGCATCGCCGACGCGAACGGCGGCGGGGCCCGCCTCGTCCCCGGCGTCAAGAGCTGCGACCCGCTGAGCATCTCGCCCGACGGCACCAAGATGGCCGTTGACGTCATCCTGCCCGGCCAGGACGCCGGCGACATCGGGCCGAACCGTACCGCCGACGCGATCATCGACATGAGCACCGGCAAGGCGATCGCCATCCCCGTCAGCGGCACCGTCACCCAGGTCTTCTTCCGCCCCGACAGCACTGCCCTGGTCCGGGCGTCGACCGGGGGCACCGTCACGCTCACGCTGCTCAGCGCGGGCGGCACGGTCGTGGCCAGCACCACCGAGCCGGCGGTCGCCGGTAAGGCCATCCTCGTCGGCTACGTCTGACCGCAATCTAAGGTCTTCGTTGTGAGCGGCAGCGACGCGCAGTACGTCGAGTTCGTCAGGGCCCGCAGTCACGCGTTGCTGCGCTCGGCGTACCTGCTCACCGGCGACCAGCACCTCGCCGAGGACCTGGTGCAGGAGGCCCTCGCCCGCACGCACCGGGCGTGGAGGCGGCTGCACGAGGGCGGCAACGCGGAGGCGTACGCCCGCAAGGTCATGTACCACACGCAGGTCAGCTTCTGGCGCCGCCGGCGCGCACCCGAGTCGATGCCGGGTGACCTGCCGGAGACCGCCGGCGGGACCGACCTCGCCGAGACCTCCAGCCAGCGGGTCGTCCTGGAGCAGGCGCTGCGCTCGCTGAGCCCGAAGCAGCGGGCGGTGGTCGTCCTACGCTATTTCGAGGACCAGACCGAGGCGGCCACCGCCGAGCTGCTCGGCGTCTCGGTCGGCACGGTCAAGACCCAGGGTGCGCGCGGACTGGAACGGCTCCGGGCACTGGTCCCGGAGCTCGGCACCATCAGGGCGGAAGGAGGCCTGAGGTGAGCGACCCGTTGCACACCGGCCTGTCCGAGATCGCCGACAAGGTCGCGCCGGCCGACCTGCTCGATCGTTCGCTGCGGCGCTCCAGGCGCATCGGCCAGCGACGCGCGATGGCGGCGGCCGGCGGGGTCACGCTCGCCGTGGTCGCCGCGGTCGGCGTGACCCTGGGTGTGAACGGCCCGGACCGGCCGTCACCGGGCCCGGAGATCTCGGCCACGGCGGCCCCGTCGCCGCCGGTCCTGCCGTCGTCGGCGCCACCGTCGTCGCCGTCGGTGCCGTCGTCCTCTCCCCCGGTCGCCGGTTCGGTCGCCGGCCTGCCCGGCTGGCTGTACTACCAGCCGGCGGCGGGGTCGAGCGGCACGACCACCCTGGCCCGCCTCGACGGCGGGCGCCTGGTGCCGGTCGCGTCCGGGGTGGACTTTCCCACGGTGTCGCCCGACGGCACCGCCATCGCCGCGCTCGACGGCGACCGCGTGGTGATCACCGACCGCGACGGCAAGCACCGGCGGCACCTCGGCTCGGGCCTCGCGGGCGTCGGCTACGAGCCTGCCTGGTCACCGGCCGGGGACCGGATCCTGGTCGCCGGAGGACCCGCGGACAGCCGGCCCAGGTACGGCGTCCTCACCGTCGCCACCGGCGCCTTCACTCCGCTGCCGCACGACCCCGGCGGCATCCACTACCTCTGGTCGGGTGACGGCAAGCGGCTCGGCTACGCCACGGGCGAGTGCCGGATCGGCGTCGCCGACGCCGACGGTGGCAACGCCCGCCTGGTGCCGACCGTCCGCAGCTGCGATCCGTTCAGCCTGTCGCCGGACGGCTCGATGATCGCGGTCGACGTCATCCTGCCCGGCCAGGACGCCGGCGACATCGGGCCGAACCGTACCGCCGACGCGATCATCGACACGAGCACCGGCAAGGCCGTCACCCTGCCCGTGACCGGCGCCGTCACCCAGATCCTCTTCGGGTCCGACGGCACGATCCTGGTCCGCGCCAGCCGGCCGGGCGGCACGACGCTGACCCTGCTGGCGGCCGACCGGTCGGTCCGCACCACGGTGACCGAGCCGGCCGTCGCGAAGGGTTGGTTGCTGGCGGGGTACCGCTGAATCAATCCGCCGACGGCGACACCGAGGCCTTGGTCGGTGCCGCCGTCGGCGCGGTCGCCACGTAGAGCGTGACGGTCTCGCCGGCGTCGACCACCTCGCCCGGGCCGGGGTCCGACTCGAGGACCTCGCCGGGCTCGACGGACCCGTCGGCGCGGCGGACGACCTTCACCTGGAGCCCGAGCTGCTGCAGCTTGACCGTCGCCTGGGCCAGGGTGTTGCCGCGCAGCGGCGGGATCGTGACGCTCGACGGCGGCGCCGCGGTCGTGGGCGAGGGCTCGGCGGAGGTCGGCGGCGCACTCGTCGGTGGCGGCGTCGGCGACTGTACGGCGGCGCTGGTGGTCCCCTCCACGCTCGGCAGCTGGCCCGACGGTGCGTTCTCCCCGTCGGCGGTGGCCTGGTAGATCAGATACAGCCCGAAGCTCAGGGCGCCGACCAGCACCAGTGCGACGATGCCGACGATCACCGGGGTGAACCACGACCGGCCCTGGTACGGGTCCTCCTCCACCCACTCCTCCGGCGCCGGCTGGCGAAGGACGGGATCACCCGGTTGGGGGACGTTGGCGCGGGCGGACCACCGGGGCGGCTCGTCGTGGCCGAGCGGACCGCCGATCCTCGTCGCGCCGCTGTCGTCGGGGCGCAGGGGCGAGGTGCCGCCGCCGATCCTCGTCGCGTCCGGGTCGGCCGGGCCGATTCTGGTCGCGTCCGGGCCGATCGGGCCCGCCGGGTGGATCCTGGTCGCGTCCGGGTCGGTGGGGCCGGTCGGGCCGATCCTGGTCGCGTCGGGGTCGCCTCCCTGGGACGGCGGTCGATCGAACGGAGCGGTGTCGTCCGGCTCGTCAGGCATAGCTCCCAGTTCATCACCTTGTCCGACATGTCGCTTGACGGTGGACAGTTTGCCCACCTCAGGTCCACCCTCCGCGACCGTCGCGGACACTGCCTGACGTTCCTCGGACATCGACTCGCCCGGGTGGACCGCTGGGCGTACGCTGCGCGGCATGGCGGCACGAAGCTGGGCAACCTCAATATTCACCGCGATCGGTGTCGCGGCGGGCGCGGGTGCCGCGCAGCTCGGTCTTGGCTACGGCCTGGGCATCATCTCCTGGCAGCCGACCGGCAACAGCGCGACCGTCTGGGTCAGCAGTCTTGCCTGGGTGGCGTGGCTCGCGGCATCGTCCACGGTCATCGGCGCGCTGTGCGCCGACCGGCTCAGCCCGGCCGACACCCCGGTCGCGGGTGACGCCTCGACGCCCGCGGCGCACGCGTTGACCGCCGCCTGGCGGATCGTGATCGCCCTGTCCGCCGCGGTCGGCAGCCTGATCATCGTGCCGCTGGTCGCCGTGCCGTCGCGCACGCCCCGGCCCGACAACGTCGCGCCCTACTTCACGGCCGGCGGCTATGCCATCGCGGGCATCATCGTCGGGCTGCTCATCGCGGTCGGCGCCCTCGCCGCGCGGGCGATCGCCGCCAACGTCATCGCCTCGTCGGCGTGGCTGTGGCTCCTCGCGGTCGTCGCGGTCATCGACGTGGTCCGCGCCGACGGCAACCTCGCCACCGCCGCCCAGCTCGGCACGTGGCAGTTCACCGACGCGACCTGGATCAGGGGCATGGTCAACCTGCCGGGCGCACTGCTCATGCTCGCCATTGCCCTGGTCATCGGGGCGCTCGCGGCATGGCCCGCCGGCCGGCGCGGGGACAACCGGGTCGGCGTGGCGGTCTCCGGCGCGGCCGGCCCGCTGCTCGTCGCCCTCGCGTACTTCCTGGCCGCCCCCGCCGTGAACGAGCGCGACCAGCAGCTGTCGGCGTTCGTCATCGCGCCGTATGCGGTGCTCGCCGGGCTGGCCGGCTCGGTCATCGTGTCGGCGATCGGCCCCCGGGGCTCCCGCACGCAGGCCCGGGCCGCCCGCAAGGCCGCCGCGGCGGAGCGGGAGGCGCGCGCCGCCTCCGACATCGCCGACTGGACGCAGGCGCTGGCCGACGCGGACGCCGCCGAGGCCCGCCGCCGCGCCGAGAAGGGCGAGCAGCCCGACGGCGACGACCCGTGGGCCGCGGCATCCGACCGCTCCGCCGAGCCGGTCACCATCGGCGCGGGCAGCAAGCCGCCCGTCACCACGAGCAAGCCCGGCAAGGCGGCCACGTCCAGCGGCAAGGCGAGCGTGGCGAAGGCGAGCGCCGCCGCCGGCAAGGGCGCCGACCTGGACTCGGCCAAGGACCTGGAGTCCGACGCGTACGCGCCGGCCCGCGCCTACGGCGGCGAGTCCACCGGCCGGACGTATGCGTCCGAGTCGGCGAACCGCGCATACGCCGAGGACACCGTCAGCGACGAGTCCGACCCCCAGCCCGCGAAGTCGTCGTCGCCCGCCCGCGGCTCGGTCGAGCCGCTGTGGCCGACGGACACCGCGACGGAGACGCCGACCGAGCCGGCCAAGCCTGCTCCTGGCCGCGGTCGCGGCCGGGGACGTGGCCGGTCGGGCGAGTAGCCCTCCGCCCGCGCGCGGATCCGCACAGGGTCAGCGGCGGCGGGTCAGACCGGCCAGGTGTGGACGGGCTCGTTGACGTGCAGGCCGACGCTGTAACGCTGCAGCATCTCCCGTAGCGCCGAGCGGCGGTCGAGGTGGTGCCTGGCCTGCAGGTCGTTGACCGTGTCCGTCTGCCAGGCGGCGCCGTTGCGGCCGGTGCGGCACCGGCCCTCGATCACCCCGAGCAGGCGGTCGCGGGTGGCGGGGTGCACGCCGAAGCGGTCGAGGCCGGCCGACGCCAGTGGCAGCAGCTCGTCCAGTACCAACTCCGCAACTTGCACCTCGCCGCGGTCCGGCCACCAGAGGTGGGCGTCGAGTCCCTCGCGGGCCGCGGTGTGAAAATTCTCCTCGGCCGCGGAGAAGGTCATCTGGGTCCAGATCGGACGGTCCTGCTGGACCAGCTCGCCGACCAGTCCGAAGTAGAACGCGGCGTTGGCGACCTGGTCCACCACGGTCGGGCCGGCGGGCAGGACCCGGTTCTCGACGCGCAGGTGCGGCCGGCCGTTCATGATGTCGTAGACCGGCCGGTTCCACCGGTAGATGGTGCCGTTGTGCAGCCGCAGCTCGCCGAGGCGCGGCACGCCGCCGGCCTCAAGGACCGCAACCGGATCCTCGTCGTCGGTGATGGGCAGCAGCGGCGGGAAGTAGCGGACGTTCTCCTCGAACAGGTCGAAGATCGAGGTGATCCAGCGCTCGCCGAACCACACCCGCGGCCGCACCCCCTGTGCCTTGAGCTCCTCTGGCCGGGTGTCGGTGGCCTGCTCGAACAGGGCGATGCGGGTCTCCGCCCAGAGCCGCTTGCCGAAGAGGTACGGCGAGTTCGCCCCCACCGCGACCTGGACGCCGGCGATCGCCTGGGACGCGTTCCAGTGCATCGCGAAGTCCTCGGGGGCGACCTGCAGGTGGAACTGGACGCTGGTGCACGCGGACTCGGCGGCGATCGAGTCCGACTCGGCCTCCAGCCGCTCCTGGCCGCGGATGTCCAGCGCGATGTCCTCGCCGCGCGCGTTGATAATCTGCTCGTTGAGCAGCTGGTAGCGCGGGTTGTTGGACAGGTTGGCCAGGACCGTGTGCTCCTGGCGCAGCGTCGGCAGGATCCCGATGAGCACCAGCTGGGCGTCGGACTTGCGGGCCCGCTCGTCGGCGTGGACGAGGCTGGCGAGGACCTCCCGCTCGTACACATCGAGGCCGTCGCCCTCGATGACCCGCGGCGCGACGTTGATCTCGAGGTTGAACTGGCCGAGCTCGGTCTGGAACGACGGATCCGCCAGGTCGGCGAGCACCTCGGCGTTGCGCATGGCGGGCTGCGCGTCGGGGTCGATCAGGTTGAGCTCGATCTCCAGGCCCGTCATCGGCCGGTCCGAATCGAACCGGAAGTCGTTGAGCATCAGAGCAAACACGTCAAGACACCGGCGGACTTTATACCGATATCGGGCACGGTCCTCACGCGAGAAGGCTCCCCGTATGACGTCTTGCCCCATTTGCGTTTCCCCAAATCCCCGGCCGACCCCGTGGACCCTCCACGTTAAGAGCGGTCCCGGTGTACCGCTAGGGACAAAACGGGCACAACCTCAGCCTAGGGTGATCAAAACCTTGCAGAGGGTGGGAGATTTCGCCCACCCTCTGCACGATGGTCAAACTCCGGCATAAGCCGCGATCGGCGCGGAGTCCGATCTTCCGTATGGCGCAGACGGTCTTGGCGGGACTCAGGCCTGGCGCACGCCCTCGGCACCGATCTCGATCTTGACCTTCTTGCCGACGAGCACGCCGCCGGTCTCGAGCGCCTGGTTCCAGGTGATGCCGAACTCCTCGCGGTCGATCTCGGTGGTCGCGCTGAAGCCGATGACCTCCTGGCCCCACGGGCTCTTGGCGTGGCCCTCGAACTCGACGTCGAGCTCGACCTCGCGGGTGACGTCGCGGATCGTCAGGTCGCCGACGAGCTTGAACTCGCCGCCGGAGAAGCCCACGACGCGGGTGCTCTTGAAGGTCACCGACGGCCAGCGCTCCACGTCGAGGAAGTCGGCGCTCTTCAGGTGACCATCACGGTCGGCCACGCCGGTGTCGATGCTGGCCGCGTCGATCTGGACGTCGACGTGCGACTGCAGCGGGTCCTCGGCGATGACGATGGTGCCGCCGGCCTTGGTGAAGCCGCCGCGCACCTTGCTCACCATCAGGTGCTTGGCGACGAAGCCGACGCGGGTGTGGGTCGGGTCGAGGTCGAACTTGCCCGGCGTGGGGATGGTGACGCCGTTGAACTCGCGGGTGTTGGCGGCCGGTGCGGTCATGATGCCCTCCACATGTGCTGCAATGAAGAAGATTGCCGCAGCAAATATACGCACAGCAGACTCTCGTTTGTCAAGCTCTTCTGGTAGAGTGTCAGCTGTGAGCGACGAGATGCTGGAAGATCCACGAATCACGGCCATGGGCCTGTTCGTCGAGGCGTTCACCGGGGTGAACGCGCGGCTCAACGTCCAGCTGGCCGAGCACGGCCTCGGCAACGTCGACTTCGAGGTGCTGGTCAGGTTGGCGCGTTCGCCCGGCGGTGAGCTGCGCATGACGGACCTCGCCGCGCAGACCGGCCTGTCCACGAGCGGCGTCACCCGGGTCGTGGACCGCCTGGAGCGCGACGGCCTGGCGACGCGGCGCGCCTGCCCGACGGACCGGCGCGGCTCGTTCACCGTGGTGACGCCCGCCGGCGTGGCGAAGATGCACCAGGTCCTGCCGGACCACCTCGCGCTCATCGAGGAGTGGTTCACCGGGCGGCTGTCGCCGGAGGCGCTGGAGGCCCTGCTGACCAGCCTCAGGACGATCCGCGACGCGGTCCGCCCCGGCGCGACGTCCGGCGCCGCGGCCCAGGCCTCCGCCACCCACTGACGCCCAGCGACTCACCGGTAACGCCACTGACGCCCGGCGGCGGTGACGGACGCTCCCTGACGCCGAGCGGCGTCACCACGAGCGCTCCTCGGTCGCTCGATCATGAAAAGTCGCTCGATTGTGAAAACCCGCGAACGCTACCGGCAGGATCACCGGCAGCTTCTGCCGGTGATCGCGCTGAATCGCGTGGAAAGCCGCAATCCGGATGAACGGCTTCGTTACTGTCCGGCCCGGGGAGGCACCGCACCACGGGGACCGGCACGGACGAAGCAGGTGGGAAGGCAACACGCGCCCGGGGGGTCTTCGTCCGTGCCCTATACCGTCCCGGCCAGCAGCGCCCGCTCGCGCGGCAGAAGCGCCAGCCGCCCCCGGGCACAGATGCCGTCCAGATCCTCGAGGGCACGCTGACGAGTCGCCGGATCCGCGCTCGCGGCCAGCCCGGTGAGCGCCTCCAGCACGTCCCGGATGTCGTCGCGGCCGGCGAGGTGGTTGGCCGCCGCCTCGAACGCGGTCGCCGCCGCCGGCCGGTCGCCGCGGGCCAGCGCCAGGTAACCGCCGATCATCGCCGACATGCCGGCGCTGCCGGGCAGTTCGGCCAGCTCGACCAGCACGTCGGCCGCGTCGTTGAGCCGGCCGGACTCGGCGAGCGCCTGGCCGAGCGTGCCCAGCGCCCGGACCCGGTGCGTCGGGTCGCCGATCTCCGCCGACGCGGCCGCGGCGCGGCGGGCCAGGTCGATCGCCTCGTCGAAGCGGCAGTCCAGGCGGGCGACCTCGGCCAGGTTCGCCTGAGCGAGGGCATGGACGCGGGCGTCGCCGGCCTCGACGGCGCGGCGTCCAGCGCCGGTCAGCCGCCGGGCCGCCGTGGCCAGATCACCGGCGCGGATGTCGTGCCACGCCAGATTGTTCTGCGACACGGCGATCTCCCGTACCCGGCCGGCGCGGATCGCCAGGCCGAGCATCGCCTCGTTGTGCCGGCGCGACTCGTCGGGGCCACCGACCGCCTGCCAGACCCCGGCGAGCACCGCACGGGCGGCCAGCTCACCGGACGTGTCGCCGAGACCGGCGAGCACCTCGAGCGCGGCCTCGGTCGGCCACAGCTCCGCGAAGCCGCGCCCGTGGGCCATTGCGAGCATCCCCGCCGCGACCTGAGCGGTTGCCCGCACGTGTAGGTCGCAGCCGGCGGTACGCGGATCGTCCAGCAACCGCCGCAGCAGCTGGTGCGCCTCGACGTCGCGCCCGCGCAGCCGGCACCAGCGCGGGATGGCGCCGGCCAGGCGCAGCGCCGTCTCCGGGTCGCGGACAGAGGAATAGCGCAGCGCGGCGCGGATGTCGCTGTTGAGATAGTCGAGCCGGGAGACGGCGGCGCCGCTGGCCGGCCCGGTGAGGTCGGCCGCGAGCCGGGCCACGAACCGGGTGATGACCTGGGCGTGCCGCAGCCGGACGGCGCGCAGCTCGCCCAGCTCGACGCAGCGCTCGGCGGCGAAGTCGCGGACCACGTCCAGCAGCCGGAAGCGCAGGTCACCCGGGCCGCGGACGCTGACCAGGCCGAGCCCGACGAGCCGGTCGAGCACCGCCTCGGCGTTGAACCCGAGCAGCGCCTCGGCCAGTTCGAGCGACCAGCGCCCCCGGAACATCGCGAGCCGGCGCAGGGCGGCCTGCTCCGGCTCGTCCAGCAGGTAGTAGCTCGCCGCGACGGCGTCGCGGAGCCGTTGCCCGTCCGGGTCGGTGGGGGCGAGGTCGAGGACCCGGTTGCCGTACCGGGACAGCAGCTCCGGCAACTCCAGCACGCGCCCGCGGGCGGCGGCGAGCTCGATCGCGAGCGGCAGCCCGTCGAGGCGCCGGACCAGCTCGGCGACGGCGGGGATCTCCGCGTCCGGCACCGGTTCGCGGCGGACCTGCCGGAGCCGGTCGAGGAAGAGCGCGACGGCCGGGACACGGCGTACATCCGCCGGCGGACCCAACGCGTGGGGCAGCTCCAGCGGCTCGACCCGCCAGTCGACGGCGCCGGGCACGACGCCGGCCAGCGGGCTCCGGCTGGTGGCGAGGATCCTGACCTGTGGCGCCCGGGCGCGCAGCCAGGCGATCGCCTTGACCGCGCTGCGGTGCGAGCGGTCGATGCCGTCGAGCACCAGCAGCGCCGGGCGGTCGGGCAGCTCCTCGGCGCGGGCCACGCCGAAGACCGCGGCGACCGCGGCGAACACGTCGGTGGGCTGCGACACGTCGGTGATCGTCACGGAGACCGCGGTGCCGGGGACCCGGTGCGCGACGGCGTGGGCGAGGCCGGTCTTGCCGACGCCGGCGAGGCCGACGAGCACGATCAGCTCGGCGCGCTCCAGCAGGTCGAGCAGCTCGGCAATGTCGGCGCCGCGGCCGATCAGCGCCGGCGCGGTGGGCAGCGGCAGCGTCGTGGGGCTCGAGCTGACGGTCCCGGCGAGGAAGTCCTCCCGGTCGACGCCGACGAGGTCCAGTGCGTCGGCGAGCAGGGTGAGGGTGCCCCGCTGTGGCCGGGCGACCCGGCCGCGCTCCAGCTCGCGGAGGGTACGCACGCCCAGGCCGGCCCGGCCGGCCAGCTCTTCCTGCGTCAGTCCCCGGGCCAGGCGGCGGGTCCGCAACGCGGCGGCGAACCCTGCCCCGGCGCCCCGCGGATCATGATCCGCAACTGGAGACATGTTGAGGAAGGGTACTAATCGCAGCGGTGCCGAAGAAGCCAGACGTCGGAACCACGACGGTTATCTATACGTTATCTACGGGCGGCGTATCGGCCGGCGGCTTGCGGCTGAGCGCGGGCACCTCGACCGTCAGCTCCTCCGACGGCGGCCGCGGTGCGGGCACCTCCACCGTCAGCTCGTCGGCCGGCGACACCGCCGTCGTGCCGGCCGGAGCGGCCGCCGCGGTCGAGCCGGAAGTCGTCGCGGCCGTCGAACCGGGAGCCGCCTCGGAGCCCGAGCCCGCCTTTGCGCCCGAACCCGCCTTTGCGATGGAAGCCGCCTTGGAGCCCGAAGCCGGCGCGGCCTTCTTCGGCGGGCGCGGTGCCGAGGTCGCGGGCGTGGCGCCCAGCGGGCCGAGGAACTTCGGCGCCCACCAGTTCCAGCTGTCCAGCATCGTCATCAGCGCCGGCAGCAGCAGCCCGCGCACCACCGTGACGTCGATGATCACGGCGACCGTCATGCCGACGCCGATCTCCTTCACCGCGACGAGCCCGCCGACCGTGAAGCCGAGGAACACGATGACGATGCAGATCGCCGCCGCGGTCACCACCGGACCCGACTTCGTGATGCCGCGCAGCACCGCCCGGTTGGTGTCGGGGCGCTGGTCGTACTCCTCCTTGATGCGCGCCAGGAGGAACACCTCGTAGTCCATCGAGAGGCCGAAGATGAAGACGAACAGCAGCACCGGGGTCGTCAGGTCGATGCCGCCCCAGGAGTCGAAGAAGAGCGGCAGCTGCCCCCAGCCCCACTGGAACACCACGACCAGGACCCCGAGCGTGGCGATCAGCGTCAGCAGGTTCATCAGGACGGCCTTGAGCGGGATGACCACGGAGCCGGTGAGCAGGAAGAGCACCACGACCGTCACGACGAGGACGATGAGCACCGCGATCGGCAGCCGCCGGGCGAGGGAGTCCTGATAGTCGATGACCTCGGCGCTCGGGCCGGTGACCCACTTCGGGAACGGCGTCGACATGGCCCGCACCTTGCGCACCAGCTCCAGCGACTCCTCCCCGCCGACCTCGCCCTTCGGGGTGAGGTCGAGCACTGTCCAGCCCTTGGGCACGTCGGGCCGGACCTCCTGGCGGAACACCTGGGCGTTGAGCTGGTTGTTGATCTGGTTCATGAACATGCGCACGTCGGCGCGTTCGGGGCCGGCCTGCACCAGCACCACCACGTCCTCGGGGTGGTTGTTGTTGAACTTCTGCTGCAGCGCGTCGTACGCCTGCCGCGCCTCGTTGCTGTGCGGCAGCGCCCGCGCGTCGGAGTTGGCGAAGTTCGCCCCGAGCAGCGGCGCGGCGAGCACCAGCAGCCCGACGGTCACGCCGAGTGCGACCGGTCCCGGCGACTGCTGCGCCTTGGTCGCGAGCCGCGCCAGCAGATCCGTCCTGAAGGTGAACCGTCCCTCGCCGGCCGCCGGAATCCTCTCCTTGGCGAGCGACAGCAGCGCCGGTACCAGCGTCAGAGCGGCAACCGTCGCCAGCACGACGACGGCGGCACCGCCGAGCGCGACGGCGGCGAGCAGCGGCTCGGCGAACACCGTCAGCCCCGCGAGGGTCGCCGCGACCGCGATGCCGGAGATGGCGACCGCCCGGCCGGATCGCGCGACCGCCTCGACGAGCGCCTCGGCCGGCTCGCGCAGCAGCCGCTCCTCGCGGAAGCGGGCGACGATCAGCAGCGAGTAGTCGACGGCGAGCCCGATGCCGAGCAGGGTCACCACGTTGAGGGAGTACTCGCTGACCTTCGTCGCGAAACTCAGGACGAGCAGGAGCAGCAGCGAGCCGGTCACGCCCACCAGCGCCACGGCGAGCGGCAGGCCGGCCGCGATCACCCCACCGAAGATCAGCACGAGCGCGACGAGCAGCGCCACGAGCGCGATGCTCTCGCCGATCGCCAGGTCACGCACCGACTGCTCGCCGAACGCGCGCTCCGCGAGCTTCGTGCCACCGACCGTGACCTTCGGCGCCTCGATCTGCTTGAGGCGAGCCTTGACCTTGTCCTCGAGCTGCTCGCGGGCGTCCTCGCCGAGCGCCGGGTCGAGCTCGACGCGCACCGTCGAGCTCATGTTGTCGGCGCCGATCTGACCGCCGGGGCCGTTGTAGAGGTCGTGGACCTCCTTGACCCCCGCCATGGCCTTGATCTCCTGGCCGGCCTTGGTGACGCTGGCGTTGAGCCCCGGGTCGTAGACGTCTTTGCCCTCGATGACGGCGATCACCATCGAGCCCTCGGGGGCGAGCTCGTCGATGCGCTGCTGGGCGACGGCCGACTCACTGTCGGCGCGGTTGGTGCTGGTGGTGGCGAGCCGGTCGAACAACCCGCCACCGAACACCGCACCCGCCACGGTCACCGCCAGCCACAGGCCGATGACAGGCCAGCGGTAGCGGTCCATGAGCGTGCCCAGTTTCGCGAACATCGGAGTATGCAAGCACGGCGCCCGAGCCGGGCGAAATCCCCCGTGTCGCTAGAGCCCCAGGGACCGAGAGATGATCATCCGCTGGACCTCTGAGGTGCCCTCGCCGATCTCGAGGATCTTCGCGTCCCGCCACATCCGGGCGACCGGGGTCTCATTCATGAAGCCGTAACCGCCGTGGACCTGGGTCGCCTCACGGGCGTTGGTGACCGCGGCGTCGCTGGCCTGCAGCTTGGCGATGGCCGCCTGCCGCTTGAACTCGCGGCCGCTGACCAGGCGGGACGCGGCGTCGTAGTAGGCCAGCCGGGCGGTGTGCGCCCTGGCCTCCATGTCGGCGAGCTTGAACTGGATCGCCTGGTACTCCCCGATCGCCTTGCCGAACGCGCGGCGCTGCTTGGCGTAGGCGACCGACTCGTCGACGCAGCCCTGGGCCAGGCCCACCCCGAGCGCCGCGAACGCGACCCGGCCCTCGTCGAGGATCTGCAGGAACTGGGCATAGCCGCGGCCGCGCTCGCCGAGCAGGTTGGCGGCCGGCACCCGGACGTCGTCGAAGCTCAGCTCGTGCGTGTCGGAGGCGCACCAGCCGACCTTGGAGTAGCCGGGCTGGACGGTGAAGCCCGGGGTGCCGCTCGGCACGATGATCGCCGAGAGCTCCTTGGAGCCGTCAGGGTTGACGCCGGTGACCGCGGTGACGGTCACCAGTGCGGTGATGTCGGTGCCGGAGTTGGTGATGAACGCCTTGGAGCCGTTGATCACCCATTCGCCGGTGGCCTCGTCGAGCACGGCCCTGGTCTGGGTGCCGCCGGCGTCGGAGCCGGCGCCGGGCTCGGTGAGGCCGAACGCGGCCAGCGCCTCACCGGAGACGAGCCGCGGCAGCCAGTGGGCCTTCTGCTCGTCGGTGCCGAACCGGTAGATCGGCATGGCGCCGAGGGAGATGCCGGCCTCCAGGGTGACGGCGACGGAGGAGTCGACCCGGGCCAGCTCCTCCAGGGCGACGCAGAGGGCGAAGTAGTCGCCGCCCATGCCGCCGTACTGCTCGGGGAAGGGCAGCCCGAACAGGCCCATCTTGCCCATCTGGCGCACCACGTCGTACGGGAACGCGTGCCGCTCGTAGTAGTCGCCGATGACGGGTGCGACGACGTCGTTGGCGAACTCGCGGACGCTGAGGCGGAGGGCTTCGAGATCCTCGCCGAGGGTGAAGTCGACCATGACAGGTGCCTCTCAGACGGGCGTCACGCCGTGGCGACGGCGCGAGAATTGACGGTTCTTGCCGGCAGCGGCGGCGAAGCGGCGGGTCAGCTCGTGGCGCAGCGCGCCCGGCTCGACGACCGTGTCGACCACCAGCTCACTGGCCAGGCGCATGATGTCGATGTCGCGCTCGTACTCGGCGCGCCTGTCCGCGACGAACGCGGCGCGGGTCTCGTCGTCGGGCAGGGCGGCGATCTTGTTCGCGTACACCGCGTTGACCGCGGCTTCGGCGCCCATGACGGCGATCTTGGCGGTGGGCAGCGCGATCGTGGCGTCGGGCTCGAAGCCCGGGCCGGCCATCGCGTACAGGCCGGCGCCGTACGCCTTGCGGACCACGACACAGATCTTGGGCACGGTCGCCTCGGAGATCGCGGTGATCATCTTGGCGCCATGCCGGATGATGCCCTGCTTCTCCACCGCCGAGCCGACCATGAAGCCGGGCACGTCGGCGAGGAACAGCAGGGGCACGTTGAACGCGTCGCAGAGCTGCACGAACCGGGTCGCCTTGTCGGCGGAGTCGACGAAGAGCACCCCGCCCTTGAACATCGAGTTGTTGGCCACCACGCCCACCGGCTTGCCGTCGATGCGGGCGAACCCGGTGGTGAGCTCGCGCGCCCACAGCGCCTGGATCTCGAAGAACGAGCCCTCGTCGACGAGACCCTTGACGAACCGGCGCATATCGAATGCCTGGCGCTCGCTGGCGGGGATCTCGGGCAGGCCCGTGGCGTCGGCCGCGGCGGCGACCGGAGCGGGCATCGTCCAGTTGGACGGCAGGTACGACAGGTACCGCCGGACCGTCTCGATCGCGTCGGCCTCGGTCTTGCACAGGAAGTGCCCGACGCCGGACTCCGCGCAGTGCACCCGCGCGCCGCCCATGGCCTCCAGGGTGGTCTTCTCGCCGGTGACCATCTCGACCATGCGGTCGGAGCCGAGGTACATCGAGGCGTTGCCCTCGACCATCGCGACGACGTCGCAGAAGGCGGGGATGTAGGCGCCGCCGGCGGCGGACGGGCCGAACAGGGCGCAGGCCTGCGGGATGCTGCCGCTGGCGCGGACCTGGGTGTGGAAGATGCGCCCGGCGCCGCGCCGGCCGGGGAAGAGCTCGACCTGGTCGGTGATGCGGGCGCCGGCGGAGTCCACCAGGTACACCATGGGGACGCCGGTGTCGTAGGCCTGCTCGATGATCCGGATGATCTTTTCGACGGTCCTGGCCCCCCAGGAGCCGGCCTTGACCGTCGAGTCGTTGGCCATCAGGCAGACGGGCCGGCCGTCGACGGTCGCGGTGCCGGTGATGACGCCGTCCGCCGGGAGGCCTTCGGCCATGACGTTGGCGAACAGGCCGTCCTCGACGAAGGTGCCCTCGTCGACGAGCAGCGCGACCCGCTCCCGGGCGAAGAGCTTCCCCCGGTCGGCGTTGGCCTTGTGGTACTTCTCGGCACCGCCGGCCTCGACGCGCTTCCGAAGACCCTCCAGCATGGTGCGACCTCCGCAACGGCTACCTGAACGATCGTTATGCCTAACGATCGTTCAGGTTAGCCGAAGCAGAGGTCAAGTACCAATGGCTCGTCGGGCACGGGTCGGTGTGTACCCGGCGTGGCCCGGGTCCCCCTGCGGATCAGAGGGACCCCGGTACCCGCTGTCAGCAGGAGTACGCGACCGCGCCGCCCTGGCTGGACGCCTGCGAGAAGCCGAACAGGCTGATCGCGTTGCCGCTGATGTTGATCGGCACCTGCAGGGTGGTGTCGAACTGGTTGCCGTTCAGCAGGCCCGCGTTGTAGCCCGTGGTCCAGTCGCTGCAGGAGTTCTTGACCGCGGTGGCGCCGCCGCCGTTGCCGTTGCCCTGGCCGTTGCCGTTGCCGTGGTGGCCGTGGCCCCAACCGCCGTTGTCGTCACCGTTGCCGTTGCCGTTGCCGTCGTAGCCACCGTTGTTCTGGCCGTTGCCGTAACCGCCGTTGTTCTGGCCGTTGCCGTAGCCGCCGTTGTTGTTGCCGGCGCCGTTGCCGTAGCCGCCGTTGTTGGCGGTGCCGGTGCCGGCGCCGTTGCCGCGGCCGTGCTCCTTCTTGGTCTTGGCCTTGCCGTGCGACGCCGAGGCGCCGTGCGACGCCGAGGCGCCGTGCGAGCTCATGTTGCTGGCGTTGCCCGCGGCGTTGCCGTACGCGTTCGGGTTGGCGTGGCTGGTGCCGTCGCCGTAGCCGCCGTTGCTGTCGGCGTCGTCGTCGCCGTAGCCGCCGTTGCTGTCAGCGTCGTCGTCGCCGTAGCCGCCGTTGCCGCCGCCGTTGTTGTCCCAGTCGTCGTCCCAGTCGCCGTTGCCGCCGCCGTTGCCGTGGTGGCCGTGGCCGTGACCGTTGCCGTTGCCCTGGCCGTTGCCGCCGCCCCAGCCGTCGCCGTCGCCGTCGACGGCGACCGCGCCGCCGCCGCAGGAGGCGCTGGAGAAGCCGAGCACCGCGATGGCGTTGCCGCAGACGTTGATCGGCGCCTGGATCGTGGTGTCGAACTGGTTGCCGTTGAGCAGGCCCGCGTTGTAGCCGGTGGTCCAGTCCTCGGTGGTGGCGCTCTCGGTGGAGGCGCTCTCGCCCTTGACCGCCCAGGCACCGCCGGCGCTCTGGGCGCTGGAGAAGCCGAACAGGCTGATCGCGTTGCCGCTCAGGTTGACCGGCACCTGCAGGGTGGTGTCGAGCTGGTTGCCGTTGAGCAGGCCGGCGTTGTAGCCCGAGGTCCAGTCCTCGGTACGGTTGCCGGTGCTCTCGGTGTAGTCGCCCGCGGCGTCGGCGTCGTAGCCACCGTTGCTGCCCGCGTTGTAGCCACCGTTGCTGTTGCCGTTGCCGCCACCGTGCCCGTGACCGCGGCCGTGGCCGTGGCCGTTGCCGCCGCCGTTGCCGCCGCCCCAGCCGTCACCGTCGACGGCGGCCGCGCCGCCCTGGCTCGACGCGCTGGCGAAGCCCAGGACGCCGATCGCGTTGCCACTGACGTTGACCGGCACCTGGAGGGTGGTGTCGAACTGGTTGCCGTTGGCGACACCGGCGTTGTACCCGGTGGTCCAGTCCTCGGTCGTCGCGCTCTCGGTGTCGACCGCCATGGCGCCGCCGCCGCAGGACGCGTCGGCGAAGCCGAGCACCGCGATCGAGTTGCCGCAGACGTTGACCGGCAGCTGGAGGGTGGTGTCGAACTGATTGCCGTTCAGCAGGCCGGCGTTGTAGCCAGTCGTCCAGTCGGCGTGCGCGGCCCCGCCCGAGATGAGCAGGAAGCCCGCGGAAAGCACGCCCACGTTGAGCGACTTACGAACCCACGTCTTCATGGTGAAAGTGAGACCCTTCGGTAGGTGTTTCTGTTCAGTGCTGCTTGCGTGGGCGCGGATCGGAGCCGCGAAACCTGCGTGCGGGCAGGCTCTGCCCGGCTCCGCCCTGTCGACGTGCGCCCGGATGGTGCGTGTTCGGTGGTGCGAGATGCCGCGATGTGGTCGAGGCGGGTCTACGGACCCTGGCTGGCTCCGGCTCGGCCCGCTTCGCGTCGCGTCGGCTGGCCGGCCGGCCTCAGTCAGGTGAGACTGTCGGCTTCTCGGCTGCGAGCAGCCGCAGCTCGGCGTCGTCGACCGCGTCCAGCCGGAAGGTGAGCACCTTCGTGCCGGCCGGTGCGGCGGGCAGCGTGGCGGTGGCGCCACCGTCGTGGTTGAGGCCTGGGACGGTGCCCGGGGCTCCCGAGGTGACACCGACCGCCGGCGCCGGGACGGGCGCCGGGCGGGGCAGCAGCGGCACGTGGCGCGTGCCCTGCGCATCGGTCCGGTCCGCGACCGGCTTCACGTGCGTGGCGTCACCGGCGTCGAGCCGGTCGAGCTGGTCCGAGGCACGTGACACGACGACGCGCGTCGAGTCGACGCCGGCACCGGAGGTGCCGGTCGCCGCGGCCACGACGTCGTCTGTTGACCCGACGCCGACCGGCACGGCCTGGACGGCCGGCTCCTGCGTCTGCGTCCTGCGGGCGTTCGTGATGCCGGCTTTTGCCGGCCTCTTGGTGCGTGAGTTCGTGGCGCTCGACGCGTTCACCGTCGTCAAGCGGGGCATCCTGCCGGATGCCGGAGTGGCGGCTTGGTCGGCCGCCTTGTCCGTGACCCCGCCGGTGGTGGTCAGGACGGTGCCCGTCACCGGTCGCAGGACGGTCAGCACCGTCCCGGTGAGCAGGTCACGCTTCGACTCGTGCGTCGCCCCGCCGGAGGGCACACCGGTGGACCCGATGTGACCGCCGGAGGCGCCGTGACGGTTGCCACCGGCACCGAGGTCGAGCAGGTCGAGTCCTGCACCGCCGCCGCCGGTGACCAGGTTGGTCACC
Source organism: Dactylosporangium aurantiacum (assembly GCF_000716715.1). Classification (GTDB taxonomy): domain Bacteria; phylum Actinomycetota; class Actinomycetes; order Mycobacteriales; family Micromonosporaceae; genus Dactylosporangium; species Dactylosporangium aurantiacum. The sequence goes on from NZ_JNYJ01000013.1 coordinate 123,995, forward strand.
GGGCCGAGCAGGGACGTCACGGACCCGAAACCGTCGGCGCCCGCCGACTCGGAGGCCTGCGCCGCCGACGCCGACAGCAGCCAGGCCACGCCGGCGAAGCCGGCGACGACCAGACCCTTGACGGCGAGGCGGGCAGCAGAACGGGCACAGCGGGCCGTGCGCGGGTTGCGCTCGCTCCTCGACTGGGCCATGTCTGCCTCTCAGTACGGGCTCAATGCCGGGCTTGTCGCCCGACATGTGACTGTTTCCGTACTGAGCAACGAACCGCCCCGGCCGGGGACACGCCACTATCCCGGCGAATCGGACACAAGTGGGGCGACGGGCGTCAGAAAGGGATTCGCGGACCGGCCTTGAGCACCCCCGACGGCAGCTCCCGCCCGACGATCTCCTGGGCCGTCGCGGCCGCCTCGATCAGCGCCTTGAGGTCGATGCCGGTCTCGTAGCCCATGTCGTGCAGCATGTGCACGACCTCCTCGGTGGCGACGTTGCCGGTGGCGCCCGGCGCGTACGGGCAGCCGCCGAGCCCGCCGACGCTCGCGTCGAACTCGGTGATCCCCAGCCGCATCGCGGTGAGGATGTTGGCCAGCGCCGCGCCCCGGGTGTTGTGGAAGTGCAGCAGCAGCGGCACGTCGGGGTGCCGGTCACGCACGAGGCCGACCACGTCCTGCACCCGGCGCGGCGTCGCCATGCCGGTCGTGTCGCCGAACGCGATCCGGTCGGCGCCGTCGGCGATCACCCGGTCCACGATGCCGGCCACCCGTTGGGGGTCGATGTCACCCTCGAACGGGCACCCGAAGCTCGTCGAGATGATCACCTCGGCGGTGGCACCGGCGGCGTGCAGCAACGCGATCAGCTCGGCGATGTCGTCGAGCGACTCGCCGGTCGACCGGTTGACGTTGCGCTGGTTGTGCGTCTCGGACGCCGAGACGACGACCTCGATCTCCCCGAAGCCGGCCTTGAGCGCCCGCTCCGCACCGCGGGAGTTGGGCACCAGCGCGGAGTAGCGGACCGCGGGGTTCTTGTGCGCGGCCGCCCACACCTCGTCGGCGTCGGCCATCTGCGGGATCGCCTTCGGGTGGACGAACGAGACCGCCTCGATCCGGCCGACCCCGGTCGCCGACAGCGCGTCGAGCAGCCGGACCTTGGCCCCGGCCGGGACCGGGTCCTCGTTCTGCAGGCCGTCGCGGGGCCCGACCTCACGGATGGAAATGAAGCTCAACGCGCACCTCCCTGGCGCATGCGGCCCACGATGCCGGTGTCGTAGTCGCCGGAGACGAACTCGGCGTTGTCGAGCAGCTCGGCGAAGAACGGCAGGTTGACCTTCGGCCCGACGACCTCGAACCCGGCGACCGCGGTCCGCAGCCTCGCCAGCGCGTCGGCGCGGTCGGTGCCGTGCACGACGAGCTTCGCCATCAGCGAGTCGTAGCTGGGCGTGACGACGGTGCCCGGCCCGTACCCCGCGTCGACGCGCACGCCGTCGCCGGTCGGCTCGACCCAGGACGTGATCGCCCCGGGGCCGGGCAGGAAGCGCTTCGGGTCCTCGGCGTTGACCCGCACCTCGATGGCGTGCCCGGTCACCGTCAGCGCGTCGGGGTCGAAGGTCGGCGCGAGGCCGGACGCGACCCGCAGCTGCTGCTCGACCAGGTCGATGCCGAACACGGCCTCGGTGATCGGGTGCTCGACCTGCAGCCGGGTGTTCATCTCCAGGAAGAAGAACTGCCCGGACGTCGGATCGAACAGGCACTCGACGGTGCCGGCATTGCGGTAGTCGACGGCCTGACCGGCGCGCACGGCGGCGGCGAGCAGGTCGGCGCGCTGCCGCGGGTCCAGAGCCGGCGACGGCGTCTCCTCGACGAGCTTCTGGTTGCGCCGCTGCACCGAGCACTCGCGCTCACCGAGGGCGACGACCCGACCGTCGGCGAGGCCGAGGATCTGCACCTCGATGTGGCGGACCCGGGGGAAGTACCGCTCGATGAGCACCGAGCCGTCGCCGAACATCCGCTCGGCGAAGGCGCGGACCTTCTCGTACTCCGTGCGCAGGGCGGCCTCGTCGGCGGCGACGGCCATGCCCATGCCCCCACCGCCGGCGGCGGCCTTCACCATCACCGGGTAGCCGATCCCGGCCGCGGCGGCGGCCGCGTCGTCGGCCGTGGTGGCGGGGTCGGTGGTGCCCGGCGCCACCGGCACCCCGGCGGCGGCCATCAGGTTCCGCGCGTTGATCTTGTCGCCCATCGCGGCGATCGCCTCCGGACCGGGCCCGACCCAGATGAGCCCGTGCTCCACGACGGCGGCGGCGAAGGCCGCGTTCTCCGACAGGAAGCCGTAGCCGGGGTGGATCGCCTCCGCGCCGGTCGACTTGGCCGCGGCCAGGATGGCTTCGGTGTTGCGGTACGACTGGGCCGGGTTGGCCGGGCCGATCAGCACCGCTTCGTCGGCCTCACCGACGAAGGGCAGCGCGGCGTCGGCCTCGGAATACACCGCGATGGTGCGGATCCCCAGCCGGCGTGCGGTGCGGATGATCCGCCTGGCGATCTCCCCGCGGTTGGCGACGAGCAGAGCACTCAACATGCGGAGCGTCTCCTGTGGATAACTCTGTGGGTTTGAACGTAACCAGGTTGTGGATAACGCCGGGACGTCACCCGGTCGAGGTCATCCCTGCAGCGCGGAGAGGGTCGCCGCGCGCAGCAGCTCCGCGCGCCGGACCCGGTCGACCTCGCCGCCGAGGAACGGCGTGGAGTTCATGAGACCGAAGGCGGCGTGCGCGAGGACCCGGGCCTCGCCGGCGTCCAGCTCGCCGCGCAGCACGGTGAGCGTGTTGACCCACTCCTCGACGTAGAGGCGCTGGAGGCGGCGGATCTGCCGCCGCGGCTCCTCGGGCAGCCGGTCGAGCTCGTGCAGGTGCAGGGCGATGACCGCCGGATTGGCCAGGGCGAACTCGACGTGGAAGTCGACCAGGGCGGCCAGCGCCGCGGCCGGGTCGTCCGACGCCTCGGCGATGCGCGCCTTGCCGCCGGCGAGCAGCTGCTCGCTGACCGGGATGAGGGCGGCCGCCAGCATCGCCTCCTTGCCGGCGAAGTGGTGGTAGAGCGCCGGGCCGGTCACGCCGGCCGCCGCACCGATGTCGTCCATCGAGACGCCGTGGTAGCCACGGGTCGCGAACAGCCCCACGGCGATCTCGAGGATCTCCTCGCGCCGTGAGCGGCGGCGTTGTCCGGCGGGGCCGGCGCCGCGGGTCTGTGCAGGTGGGCGGACGGCCGATTGTTCCAGCGTCATGGGCAAAGCCTAACCTCGTGTCAAGACAGTTGCTGAACGGTCGTTAAGTTCATCACTGCTCGAGATGGCGCCGGCGGATCTCCGCGGCCTCCGCCGGGCGGTCCAGCGCCTCCAGGGCCTCGGCCAGCATCCAGGCCGCATTCTGCCCGGCCTGGGAGCCGGTGGGTGCCGCGCCGAGCACCGAGCGCAGCAGCGGCTCGGCCGGTGCCGGCTCGCCGGCGCGCATGAGCAGCTCGGCGTGCAGCAGGTCGGCCTCCAGGGCCTCGCCGAACGCGCCGATGTCCCGCAGCGTGCCCGCCGCGCCGGTGACCCGGGCCAGGGCCTCAGTGCCTTGACCCGCGCCGAGGTGCACGCGCGCCGCGTCGCAGTCGAGCATCGCCCGGTGCCACACGAGCCACGCCTCGGACCCGTCCACCGTCGACGTCAACGACTGGACGAGCGCGTCGGCCTCGGCCAGCGCCACGAGCGACTCCTCGACGCTACCCGCCCAACGCAGCGCGAGCGCCCGCATCCGGCGGTTGTACAGCTCGGCCTGGACCACTCCGGCCGCCTCGAACGCGGCCGCCGCCGCGGCGAACCGCTCGGCCGCCTGGGCGTCGCGGTCGGCCCGGTAGAGCAGCTGGGCCGCCTCCTGCAGCATCCGGCCCCGGGCCGGCAGGTTGTCGAACCCGTCGAGGTTGCCGGCGAGCGTCTCCAGCAGCGCCAGCGCCTGGTCGGGCTCGTCGAGCTCGCGGTAGACCCGCGACAGCAGATACCGGGTCCGGTCGGCGTGGTCCTGGGCGCCGATGCGGTCCAGCACGTCGATGGCGCTCTCCGCCGCCTCCGCCGCGTCGAGCGGCTGGCCGGCCTGCTCATACGCGCTGGCCAGGTCGAAGCGCAGGACCGCCGCCGGGGCGTCCTCGCCGTGCGCCACGTGGTCGGCGATCGCCTCGACCAGGTCGTCGACCGCCTCGCCCGGCCGGTCCGCGGCGAGCCGGGCCCGGGCCCGGCCGACCAGCGCCGACAGCCGCGGGTCGCGCTCGACGGCGGCGCCGAGCGCGGCGTCGAACGCCTCCACCGCGGCGTCGAACCGCTCCAGGTTCGCCAGCGCGTGGCCGTGGATCAGCGCTGCCAGGGCGACCGGTGGCGGGTCGCCGAGCCGGGCGTACTGCTCGCGGCAGTCGGCGGCGGCCGCCGCGGCTTCTTCGAACCGCTCGAGCACCAGCAGGCACCGGGCCCGCCGGCCGGCCAGCTCGGCCCGCAGCGCCGGCCGGGCCGGCTCCTCGGCGAGGGCGGCGTCGACCGCGGCGAGCGCCTCGTCGAGCCGGTCGAGCGCCAGCAGCGGATACTCCAGGCGCAGCCGCGCCTCGGCCCGCACGTCGGCGTCGCCGACCGCCAGGATCCGCTCGGTGACCCCGGTGAGCTGGGCCAGGACCTCTTCCTGCCGGTCCTCGGCGTCCGGGGCGAGGACCGCACGGGCCTCGGCGACCAGCGCGGACAGCTCGTCACCCAGCGCGCGGTATCCGGCGACCGCCTCCCGGAAGGCGGCCTCGGCCTGCTCCGGCTCCTGGTCGACGCCCGCCATCCGGCCGCGGCCCTCCACGCGCCGCACCGCGAGCGGGAACGGCGGCTCGGGGTGCAGCTCGTCGAAGCGCTGCCACGCGGCACGTGCCTCGGTGAAGCGGTACTCGTCGAACAGCTCCTCGGCGCGGTCGAGCAGCTGCGCCGCGTCGGTCGGCAACGGGCGCGGCGCCCGCGCCGGCGCGGCCGCCGTGACGGTCGCGCCGGCCCGCAGCGTGCGGGCGACGGCGCTGAGCGGCAGGTGCTCCACGATCGGCTCCGCGTGCAGCCGCGCGTCGATGAGCCGGCCGATGTTGGGCGTGCCGTTGCGCGCGTCGAACCGGGCCGCCAGCGCCCGGGCCCGCTCGGCGAGCCGCTCGCCGAGCCGCGGCGCCGGCTCGTCACCGACCAGCACGTCGCCGCCGAGCCGGCCGAGCAGCAGCGCCGCCGCGGCGGAGAACCACATGTCCGCCTGCGGGTGCGGCGCCTTGTCCAGCCAGCTCAGGTGCCGCTCGACGATCTCCAGGCCCCGCGTCTCGTTGCCGGTCCGGGCGCAGAAGACCACGTGCTCGCCGATGCGCTGCAGGTCCGCGAGGTTGCCGCGCAGGCTGCGGTAGGCCCGCCGGTGCGCGTCGGCCGCCTCGCTCAGCCGGCCGGTGCGCAGGTACGGCAGCAGCAGCGACGTCAGGATGGACTGGGGCTGCTCGGCGCAGGTCAGGTGACCGGCCAGCACCGGCTGGGCGAGCGCGACCGCCGCCTCGTCGTCGCCGACGGAGACCAGGTGGTAGACCTTCGACGTGGGGTCGCAGCCGACGCAGTCGGAGTTCTCGTCGCGGGGCGTCGCGCACCACTTCTCGTACCACTCCTCGGCGGCCGGGTCGCCGACGTGCGCGGCCACGGCGTGCCGGTAGGAGTAGACGGCCTGCAGGCTGTGCCCACCGGCGCGGAAGCGGCGCTCCATGTCGTCGAGCACGTCATAGGTGCGCCCGAGCGGCACCTCGGGGAACTTCAGCAGCCCCGACACCATGTACTTGAACTGCCACAGCAGCAGGCTCTCGGCGTGGCGGTCGAAGCGGTCCGGGTGAGCGTCATACTCCGCCCGGCACCAGGAGAACGTCACGAACGACTTCGCCGTCTCCCCGCCGTGCACATACGCCGTGGTCGCCTGCATCCTGGCGGCGAAGCGCAGCTCGTCGAAGCCGCCGGCGTCGGCGTGCTGCACGATCTGCTCGACCAGGGCGATCTGCCCGCTGCCGTAGGGCATGCGGTCGGCCTCGCGCAGCAGGCCCCACAGCTCGTCTTCAGTCTTCATGTGCGACCGCCTTGTTGAGCAGACCCAAAAATGAGCTGTTGAGCAGCGCGGCGTCGGCCGGCCGCAGCGGGTGGTGGCCGAGCAGCAGGGCCTGGCCATACAGGCCCTCGACGGCGAGCCGCACCAGGTCCTCGTCGGCCAGCTCGCTGACCCGCCGCACCAGCGGATTGCGATGGTTGAGCACCAGTTGCGGCCGGTCCTCGTCGTCGGTGCGGGCGAGCGCGTCGAGCACGTCGGCCCATACCTCGTCGACCCGCTCGCGGGTCGCCCGCAGCTCCGCGGCGAACGCGGCCGAGCGGTTGACCAGATACATCGCCGGCAGACCGGCCGGGTCGAACGCCCGCAGGACCACCTCGCAGCCGAGCCGGTCCATGGCCCGCTGGGCCCGCGCCAGGAACGGTCGCTTCGCCAGCTCCAGCCCCGGCTCCAGCGCGTCGAAGTGGGTGGTCAGGTCGCTGGGCTCGACCCGCTCGATGAGCGCGCCCGGCTCGACCAGCGGCAGCCGCTCGATGAGCTGCGCGTCATACACGTAGCCGGCGTTGACCACGGGCATGCCCTGCGCCGCGGCGACCGCGCCGATCTGGCGGAACTCGTCGACCTGGACGGTGTATCGCACCAGGCCGTGCTGGGCCCGGAAGTCGGCGAGGGTCATCCGGCCGGTGTTGGTCTCCATCGGCCACCAGCGCTCGACCAGGCGCAGCATCTCGTCGTCGTGGACGGCGAGCGCCTTCACGCCGAGGTGGTGGATCTCGAGGAACTCCGTCAGCCGGCGCGGGTCGCGGGTGGAGAGCCGGACCAGCCAGCCGCGCAGCTGGTCGCCGAGCGCCTCGCGGGTCGACTCGAGCAGCTGGTCCTCGTAGAGCGCCTCGCGGCTCGCGGTCGGCCGCAGCTCGCCGGCGTCGAACACGCAACGGGCGAAGAACGCCCACTCGGGCAGCACGCCCTCGGCGCCCTCGGCGAGCAGCATCCGCTTCAGGTAGACCCGGTGCCCGGCGCGGGCCGCGGGGTTGGCCGGCGTGGGCAGCACGAACGCGACCCCGGTCAGCCCGGCCTCGGGCACCGCCAGGTCGACGACGTCGAACGGGGTGAACCCGAAGACCTCCTGGCAGTACGCAACGAGCCGCTGCCGGCGGTCGTCGCCGCCCGGCCGCCAGGGCAGGCCGTCGCCGGTGATCGTGGTGTCGCCGACCTCGACGGTCACCGGCAGCAGCGAGCCATACAGCGTGGCAAGCTCGACGACGGTGCGCCGCAGCAGCCACTGGTCGGCGTCGCGCCGCGGCACCAGCGTCACGGTGGTGCCGACCTGCAGCCGGTCCTCGCCGGCGACCGCGACGCTGTAGCGACCGTCGGCGAAGCCGCGCCACAGCACCGTCGGGCTGCCCTCCGCCCTGGTCAGGACGCGGATCTCGTCGGCGACCAGGAAACAGGAGAGCAGGCCGATGCCGAACTGCCCGAGGAAGTCGTGCCTGGCGAAGCCGAAGTCGTCGCGCTTGGAGCTGCGCCCGATCGTGGCCAGGAACTGGTGGACCTGGTCCTCGGTGAGCCCGATGCCGGTGTCGGACACGCGAAGCGTGCCGTCGCCCGTCACGTCCGGCGGGTCGATGCGCACCCGGGCGGGCACCGGCGGGTCCCCGGGACCGGCGGCGGCGCGCCGCGCGGAGATCGCGTCGACGGCATTCTGCAGCAGCTCGCGCACGTAGACACGAGGGCTCGCATAGAGGTGATGACTGAGCAGGTCCACGACCCCGCGCAGGTCCACCTGGAACGTCCGATCCACGGGCGCACGCTACCGCGCCCCACCGACATTCTCCGCCCCGTTCTCAACCGATGACGCGCTCCACGGCGGTCAGGCCGGGCACCGCGACGGTCGCGGTCCTCGCGCCGGTCGACGGATCCAGCCGGTGCACGCCGTCCGGCTGCCCCACGTACAGGTGCGTGCCCGACACGGCGACGCCCTTCGCCTCGCCGGGCAGGGGCCAGGTCGCCCGCACCTCCTTGGTACCGGCATCGAAGACGTGCATCTGCCGGCCCGCCGCGAGGTACGCCGCCGAACCGGACACCGCCAGCCGGGCCCGGCCGGCCACGGGCGGGAACGCCTGCTCGTGCGCGACCACCAGCGCGTCGGCGTCGATGACCGCGAGCACGCCCTTGCCGGCGTCGGCGACCCAGACCTCGCCCGCGTGCTGCGCGATCGTCAGGCCCTCGACCGCCCCGGTGCCGAACGACGTGGGCAGGTCGACGCAGACCGCCCACGCGTCGGCCACGCTGAGCGTGTGCACGAACGCGTGGACGTCGGGCCTGCCGTCGCGCGCGCCGGGGTGCAGCAGGTCCCGCACGTGCTGGTGGTCCGGCTGGTGGCTGTACAGCGTGAAGAGCCGCTCCCGCTTCGGGTCGAAGACGGCCTGGCGCCCCTCGCCGCGCATCTCTTCCTCGGCGCCCTCGGGCACCAGCACCTTCACACCCGCGTTCTGGTTGGGCAGGTTCAGGGCGTTGAGCTGGCCGGCGGCCAGGTCGAGGACCCGCACCCGGTAGTGGTCGGGGTGCTCGGGCGGCAGCATGTCGAGCACGAACAGGCTGGTACCGCCGGAGGAGAAGGCTTCCGGCTGGACGAAGCCCGGCAGCGTGAGCCGGTGCCGCTCGCCCGCCGGCCCGGCGACGACGATCGTGGTCTCCTGCCGCCCGGCAGGGTCGCCGTCGACGAGGGCGACGAGACCCGCGTCCGGCGCGACGGCCGCCAGCCGCCCCGCGCCCCGCACGGTGGTCTGGGCGACCACGTCGCCGGTGGCCGCGTCGCGGGTGACGACCTTCGACGTGCCGGCCTCCGCCACGGTGCTGAGCAGCCGGCGGCCGTCGGCGGTGGCGAGCGCGGCGGCCGGCGCCACGACCCTGCGCCCCGTGCCGGACTCCACCACGGTCAGGCCGTCGGTGACGCCGACGGCGAGCAGTTCACCGGGCTCGACCCGGCTGGGCCGTCCGTCCGACCCGCAGGACGCCACAAGGACGATGCCGCCCAGGCCGAGCAGTTCACGACGCTTCATGTCCAGCACGAGCCCCCGTACGCGAGCGTCGTTCCCGGCGATCATCGACTATTTTCGGCAGGTGGATCTCCGCGCCGCAGTCGACAGCCTGACCGGACTCTCCGTTGGTGACGCGCTGGGCGCGCCCTTCGAGATGCACCCGCCGTTCGAGGACGGCGCGGTGTTCGCACCGCCACCGCCGCCGTGGCGCTGGACCGACGACACCGAGATGGCCTGCACCCTGCTGGAGGGGGTGCGCCGGGACGGCCGGGTCGACCAGCACTGGCTGGCGGCCGCGTTCGCACAGCGGTGGAGCGCCGACCGGGGCTACGGTCGCGGCTCGGTCTCGCTGCTGTCCAGCATCCGCGACGGGGTGCCGTGGCAGACCGCGTCCGCCGCCCTCTTCTCCGGCCGGGGCTCGTCCGGCAACGGCGCGGCGATGCGGGTGGCACCGCTCGGGGCGTTCTTCGCCGACGACCCGGATGTCGCGGTCCGGCAGGCGGCACTGTCGGCGGAGGTCACCCACCGGCACCCGGAGGGGATCTCGGGCGCCGTGGCGGTGGCGCTCGCCTCGTCGCTGACCGCCCGGCACACCCCGCGCGAGTCGCTGCTGCGCATGGTGCTCAACCAGTTGCCGCCGTCCGACGTCCGCGACGGCATCGGCCGGGCGGTGCGGATGTCGGAGAAGGCCGATCCCCGGGACGTCGCCGCCGACCTCGGCAACGGTTCACACGCATTGGCGCAGGACACTGTGCCGTTCGCGCTTTGGGTGGCCGCCACGCATCTCGACGATTACCCGCGGGCGATGGAGGCGTGTGTACAGGCAGGGGGCGACACCGATTCGATGTGCGCGATCGCGGGCGGGATCATCGCGGCACACACCGGGATCGGCGACGACCCGGGGCGGGGGACGATCGGGGTGCCGCCGCAGTGGATCGACCACCGTGAGCCGCTCCCCACTTGGAGCTAAATACTCTACGTGACAACTGAACGATATTTCACCCAAACGATCATGCCCGGAAGGGTTTCTCGAAAGAGGTACTGACCAGCACATTCACCGCAGACCCCCATCCGGGCGTATCAAGGTTTTTTGGCGGGCCCCGGGGTAACAATGTGCTCATGTCACACCCTGCCGCGACCTATCGCCTCGGTATCGTGTCGACCTATCTGCCTCGCCGCTGCGGTCTCGCGACGTACACCGCGGACCTGCGGGAGGCACTTGGTGTCGCCACCGACGATCTGGAAACAGTCGTCGTGGCCATCGACCGTGACGGGCACAGCTACGGTGACGAGGTCGTCGTCACCATCAACCACGACCGCATCGAGGACTACTCCGCCGCTGCCCGCGCGCTGCGCGAGGCCGGCGTCCAGGTCGTGCTGATCCAGCACGAGTACGGGATCTTCGGCGGCACCGACGGCTCACACCTGCTCGAGTTGACCCGCGCGCTCAACGCGTGCGGCATTCCTTACCTGCTGACGCTGCACACCGTGCTGTCGCGGCCCTCGCCCGGTCAGGCGGCGACGCTGCGCGCGTTGTGCGCCAGGGCGGCGAGGGTCACGGTCTTCACCGAAACCGCCCGCCGGGTCGCGATCCGCACCGGCGTCGCCGCCGGTCACCAGCTGATCGTGGTCCCGCACGGCGCGCCCGAGGCGATGCGCCAGCCGCCGGACCCGGCGACGCTGCGCACCGAGCTGCGCGAGCTGCTCGCGAAGGTCGACGGCAAGCCGACGCTCACCACCTTCGGCCTGCTCAGCGAGGGCAAGGGCATCGACATCGCGATCGACGCGCTGGCCGCCGTGGTGAAGGAGCACCCCGACACGCAGTACATCGTGGCGGGCGCGACCCACCCGGAGATCAAGCGCCGCGACGGCGAGGTCTACCGGGAGAGCCTGCAGGGGCGGGTCCAGATGCTCGGGCTCACCGACAACGTGCACTTCGTCGACGCCTTCCTGAAGCTCGACGAGCTGTCGGCGATCCTGCACGCCAGCACGCTGTTCGTCACGCCGTACCGGTCGCCGGAGCAGATCTGCTCGGGTGCGCTGACGTTCGCGCTCGGCGCCGGGCTGCCGGCGGTGTCGACCTCGTACAGCTACGCCGAGGACATGCTCGCCGGCGGCGCCGGCCGGGTGGTGCCGTGCGGCGACGACGCGGCGCTCGCGGCCGAGATCACCGACCTGCTCACCGACACGCGGGCGCTCGCCGCGGCGAAGTCGGTGGCGGAGGCGTGCGCGGCGTGGCTGCCCTGGCCGGCGGTCGCCGCCCGGGAGGCCGAGCTGGTCGCCGACGTGGTGCGCCAGTCGCAGGCGGCCACGGCCCGCCCCGGTCACTCGACCGCGGCCGCGCCGGTGCTCAACCTCACCCACCTGGACCGTCTCACGGACGAGATCGGCATCATCCAGTTCTCCCGCGGCTCGAATCCGGAGCTGGCGTCGGGGTACTGCGTCGACGACGTCGCCCGGCTCGCGATCGTCGCGGCGGACCTGCTGGCGGTCGGTATCGACAGCAAGCAGACCGCGCTGGCGACGCGCTGGCTGCGCCAGTCGGTGCGGTTCCTGACCGCCGCCTACGACCCGTCCGGCGCGATGCACAACGTGCTGAGCTACGGCGGGACCTGGCAGGACTGGCCGCACCTCGGCGACCACGTGGGCCGCGCGGTGTGGGCCCTCGGCGTGCTGGTCGGCACGCCGGCGGTGCCCGACGACATCCGGCGGCCGGCCTCGGCGCTGCTCGACGAGCTGGGCCCGCGCACCGGCCAGCTGCCCGAGCTGGGCCTGCGCACCGCCGCGTACGCGCTGATCGGCCTGGCCCGCGCGGGTCGCAGCGACCAGGCGGCGCCGCTGCTGCGCGCGCTGGACGAGGCGCTGGTGACGACGTCGGTGGTGGACCCGTCCTGGCGCTGGTTCGAGCCGGAGCTGACCTACGACAACGCCCGGCTGCCGCAGGCGATGCTGCTCGGCGCCGCGCTGCTGGAGGACGACGCCGCGGCGGCCCGCGCGATCGCGGCGCTCGACTGGTACGCCCAGCACGTCGGCCTCGCGGACGGCACCCTGCGCTGCGTCGGCAACCGCTGGCACCGGCGGGGTGAGTCGCCGGCGGCCTGGCTCGCCGACGACGGCGACGAGCAGCCGCTGGACGCGGCCGCGATCACCGAGGCGATGGTCGACGCCTGGCACTACACGGCGGACCCGACGACGGCACGGCTGGCGGGCTGGGGCTACTCCTGGTTCCTCGGCCGGAACAGGGCCGGCGCGCGGCTCTACGTCGACGCGTCGGGTGCCTGCCATGACGGTTTGTCTGCTACTGAGCCAAATGGGAACCAGGGCGCCGAGTCCACGCTAGCCTATTACCAAGCGCTGCTCAGCCTGCTCAAGGCCGGTTTGGCCGCTCTGCCCCATCCGGTGGTCGCGACGACACCGGTGCCGACGTCGTTGCCGGTCACCGGTCCGTCCCGGCCGACACCGAACAAGGCACCGACGGGCACCCGGGCCGTCGGGCGGGCGTCGGCCGGCTTCAGCGCGACCGCTCAGCCGCCCCGCTCCCGCACCACGGAGGGCCCCGATGCACTTTGACGCGGAGCTGTTTCACCGGGAACCGACGAACCCCCTGCTGACCGCCGGGGACTGGCCCTATCCGATCAACAGCGTGTTCAACCCGGGCGCCTGCCTGCACAACGGGGACACCATCCTGTTGTGCAGGATCGAGGACAGGCGCGGCATCTCCCACCTGACCGTCGCCCGCAGCAAGGACGGCCGCACCAACTGGGTCGTCGACGCCAAGCCGCTCATCGCCGACGACCCGACCGACCAGCACAGCTGCTGGGGTGTCGAGGATCCGCGGATCACGTACGTGGACGAGTTGGCCGGCTACGTGATCGCCTACACCGCGTACGGGCCGGGCGGCCCCTGCGTGGCGCTCGCCCGCACCGAGGATTTCGAGTCGGTGGAGCCGCTCGGGATCGTCATGCCGCCCGAGGACAAGAACGCCTCGCTGCTGCCGCGCAAGGTCGACGGTCACTACGTGCTCTTCCACCGGCCCGTGTCGGTGCTGTCGGCGCGCGCCGACGTGTGGCTGTCGAAGTCGACCGACCTGCAGGCGTGGACGACGCCCGAGCCGGTCATGCAGTCCCGCTCCGGGCCCTGGTGGGACGCCACCAGGATCGGCATGGGGCCGCCGCCGGTCGAGACGCCGCACGGCTGGCTGTGCGTGTACCACGGCGTCAAGCAGATGGTGGCGACGTCGCTGTACCGCGTCGGCCTGATCATGCTCGACCTGGACGATCCCACGAAGATCATCCGTCGGACGCCGAGCTGGGTGCTGGGCCCCGACGCCGAGTACGAGCGGGTCGGCGACGTGCCCAACGTCGTCTTCCCGACCGGCCTCGTCCACGACGAGGCGCGCGACGAGCTGCGGCTGTACTACGGCGCCGCCGACCTGTGCGTCGCGATGGCGAGCGCCCGCTTCTCCGAGGTGGTCGACTACCTGGTCAGTCTGCCACCCGAGAACGAGTGACCTGCTGACGAGCGCGGTGGACGGCGGCCCCCTGCAGTGGGCCGCCGTCCGTTTGTCGCTACTTCGGGCTGTTGCCTTTAACGACCGGCACCCGCACGAGGTTGCCCCACTCGGTCCACGAGCCGTCGTAGTTGCGCACGTGCCGGTATCCGAGCAGGTGTGTCAGCACGAACCAGGTGTGCGAGGAGCGCTCGCCGATGCGGCAGTAGGCGATGATGTCGTCGTCCGGCGCCAGGCCCAGCTCGTCGGCGTAGATCCTGCGCAGCTCCTCCACCGGCTTGAACGTGCCGTCCTCCTGCGTGGCCTGCTTCCACGGCTTGCTCACGGCGCCCGGGATGTGCCCGCCGCGCAGCGCGCCCTCCTGCGGGTAGTCGGGCATGTGCAGCAGCTCGCCGGTGTATTCGCCGGGTGAACGCACGTCCACCAGCGGCCGGTCCGCGGCGATGTGCGCCAGCACGTCCTCGCGGAAGGCCCGGATCCCGGTGTCGTCCCTGGTCGGCAGCGGATAGGTGGTCTTCGGCCGGTCCGGCACATCCTTGGTGAGGGGCCGGCCCTCGGCGATCCACTTCGCCCGGCCACCGTCGAGGATGCGCAGGTCGCGGTGGCCGAATAGGGAGAACACCCACAGCGCGTAGGTCGCCCACCAGTTGAAGTTGTCGCCGTAGAACACGATGGTGTCGTCGGGTTTGATGCCTTTGGCCTCGCACAGCGCGGCGAACCCCGCCGCGTCGAGATAGTCGCGGGTGACCTGGTCGTTGAGCTCCGTGTGCCAGTCGACCTTCACCGCACCGGGAATGTGGCCGGTGCCGTACAGCAGCACGTCCTCGTCGGACTCGACGACGACGAGGTTGTCCGTGTCTCCGGTCTCCAGGCGCTCGGCCAGCCATTGCGTGGTGACGAGCTTTGTCGCAGCCATATTTTCAATCTAGCGGCGCGAGCTCCGGCCGCTTGGCCGTCACCATGTCTCCGGACGACTTTCCGGTCAGCCGCCGCTTCACCCACGGCGCCAGGTGCTGTGTCGCCCAGCGGGCGTCGGCCGCCTTCCGCGACATCCACGACAGGTCCTCCGGCGGCGGCGGCGCGGCCAGCCACGCCGCGTCGCAGGTCACTCCGAGCGCGGTCAGCACGTGCCCGGCGACGCGGCGGTGGCCGGCCGGCGACAGGTGCAACCGGTCGATCCCCCACAGCCGCGGGTTGGCGAACTCCGTGTCATCCCACAGATTCACCACGTGGGCGCCGTGCTTCGCCCCGATGCTGTCGATCGCGGTGTTGAGCGCGTCCACCCGCGGGCGCAGGATCTTGCCGCCCGGCATGCGTCCCGTCAGGTCCGCCCAGCGGAACAGGATCACGTCCGCGCCGGTCGCCCGGAGCCGCTCGATCGTCTTGTCGAACCGCGCGACCAGCGGCTCGGGATCGAACCCGCGGCGCAGCGCGTCGTTGCCGCCGCCGGCGAAGCTGATCAGGTCGGGCTTCATGGCCGTGGCGAGCGGCACCTGCTCGGCCACGATGTTGTCGAACAGGCGGCCGCGCACGGCGAGGTTGGCGTAACGGAAGTCGGGCTGGTCCGCCGCGAGGCAACCGGCGACCAGGTCGGCCCAGCCGCGGTAGCCCTTGCCGTCGGGTCTTGGATCGTCCATGCCTTCGGTGAAGCTGTCACCGACCGCTACATAGCTGGTCCACCCCGCCACCGCACAACCTCCCCGTGGTCTGCCGTTGCCTGCCTCGCATCCTTTCAGGGCGCCCGGAGCGTTGGAAGCGACTTTGCCGCACGCCACACCGGGGTTCAGCCCTTCGGCCCGGGGGTAACAAAGCGATATCGAACCGCAGGGAGGACAACCATGACGATGCAGACCGTTCGCGACGTGATGACCACCAACGTGGTGTATCTCCCCAGCGAGACGACCCTCGCCGAGGCCGCCCGCACCATGCGCGAGCAGGACATCGGCGACGTCGTCGTGGCCGACGGCCCGGGTCTCACCGGCGTCGTCACCGACCGGGACATCGTCGTGCGGGCCGTCGCGGAGCGCTGCGACCCGGCCGCCACCACCCTGGGTGAGATCGTCACGCGCGACCTGGTCACCGTCCGCCCTGAGGACTCCATCCACACCGCGGCCCTGCTGATGCGGGATCAGGCCGTGCGCCGCGTCCTGGTCTGCGACGACGTGCAGGGGCTGGTCGGCATCGTGTCGATCGGCGACCTGGCCGAGGAGATCGACCCCGACTCCGTCCTCGGCGGCATCAGCAAGGCCGCCCCGAACAACTAAATTTGTAGTCGTGGAGATGCCTGCCAAGCTTGCCGCCATCGTCGAGGAGTTCGCCTCCGCACCGCGTGACGTGGTGCTGGAGATGATGCTCGAGTACGCCGACGCGGTGAAGCCGCTGCCGGCCTCGTTCGACGGCCATGCGGGTATGGAGCAGGTGCCCGAGTGCCAGACGCCGTTCTTCCTCAAGGCGGTCGTCACCCCGCAGGACCAGGTTGAGCTGTATTTCGACTGCCCGCCGGAGGCGCCGACCACGCGCGCCTTCGCGGGCATTCTCAGCGAAGGGCTCGACGGGGCGACCACCGCCGAGGTCCTCTCCGTGCCGTCCGACCTGTACCAGCGCATGGGCCTCGCGGCGGCGATCAGCCCGCTGCGCGTGCGGGGCGGCACCGCGATCCTCAACCGCCTGCAGCGCCAGGTCCGCGAGGCCTGACCCCAGGGATCCGGTCAGCGCAGGATGCCCAGCCTGCGCACCTCCGGGATCCACGTCGGGAACTCCTGCAGCAGCCGGTCGTACAGCTCGGCGTCGCTGACCGTGGAGATGTCGTCGACGGCGAAGAAACCGACGTTGTCCACGACCCGGCCCTCCATCCGGTCGAAGCGCTCCAGGACGCCGTAGTTGCTGCGCCCGAGCCCGATGAACTGCCAGAAGATCGGCTCCTGGGCGGCGGCACGCAGCTGGCGCTCGATCTCGTCGTTGCGGTGCACCCCACCGTCGGAGAAGAACAGCACCAGCGTCGGGTCCGGGGCGGGGTTGGCCGCGATCCAGCCGCGGATCTGGGCGATGACGGCGGGCTCGTTGTTGCCCACCCCGACCTTCTCGGGGCGCGCCTTGAGGTGCGTCGGGAGCCACCGCGGCAGGTCGGCGATGACCAGGTCCGGCAGCTGCCTGGCTTTGTCCGCGAACGCCCACACCTGCATCGTGCCGTCGTCGTCGAGCTGGGCCGCGACGGCGGCCATCCGCTCCACCGCCTGCATGACCACGCCGCGCTTGTACAGGCCGAGCATGGAGCCTGACGCGTCGAGCACCACCAGGACCCTGGCCTGGATGCCGGCGGCGCCGCGCTTGGCCAGCGATACGAGGACCTGCTGTTTGCGCAGGTTGAGCCGTTGCCGGTCGGCGGCGGGCAGGCGCTCCTCGCCCTTGGTGAACCGCACCGCCGGCGCCGGCGGCGCGGCTGGGGGCGCGGCTGGGGGTGCGGCTGGGGGCGCGAGTGGCAGCGTCATCGGTGCCGTCGGGGGTGCGGCGGGTGGTGTCGGTGGTGTCGCCGGGGTGTCCTCGACCGTGATGCCGAAGGCCGTCGCCAGCCCGGCCAGGCCGGTGTCCCAGCCCTGCCCGACCGCGCGGAACTTCCAGGCGCCCTGCCGGCGGTACAGCTCACCGACCACGAACGCGGTCTCCGACGTGGCGCGCATGTCGGTGAACCGGACCAGCTCGGCCCCGCTGATCGCGTCGTAGACCGTGGCGTGCAGCCCCGGAACCCGGCCGAACGAGCCACCGTCCGCGGACGCGGCCACCACGACCCGGTCGACCGCCGGTTCGACGGCGCCGAGGCTGACGGTCACCGCGTCGTACGCCCAGCCACCCGCCCGCTGCTTCCCCTCGTGGACGACGGCGCCGCTCGGGTGCTTCGGCTGGTTGTAGAACACCATGTCGGCGTCGCCACGCACCTTGCCGCCGGCGTCGACCAGCAGCGCCGTGCAGTCCACGTCCGGCATCCCCGGCCCGGGCTGCCACCCGACGACCACACGGACGGTGCTGGCCTGAACGGCGGTGTTCCCGCCCTTCCCGAGCTGCGTCACGGCGACTCCCCCGCGAAACGGTCCCGCCAGCCTCCCACGCGATCCCGCCGCGCTCGGTCGGGAACTCACCGTTTCACGTGCAACAAGATGATCGTCTCCGACTCACCCGGCGGTGGGGACGAGGCCCAGCACCCGGGCGGGCGCGCCGCTGCCGCCCGCCAGGCTCACCGCACCGACCACGATCGCGGCGCCGGCGGCCGGCAGCGCGGCCAGGTTGGTCAGGTGCTCCAGGCCGAACCGCCGCCCGTGCAGCCATGTCCTGTGCACCGGGCAGCCGGCTCGCTCGTTGCCGGCCGAGTCCAGGCTCGGGGTGTCCACGCCCAGCGCCGTGACCTGCGGGCGCTCACGGACCAGGAAAGCGGCCGTCGCGGGGGCGAACCCGGGCCAGTGCGGCAGGCCGTCGCCGTCGATCCCGTGGTACGCCAGCCGGTCCCCGACCCGGGACGACCAGCCGGTCTGTGCGAGCACCGCGCACCGCCGCGGCAGCTCACCGTGCTCGCGCTCCCATGCGAGGACGTCCTCGACCTCGACCAGCGCGTCCGGGTCCGCCGCGGCCCGGGGACGGAGGTCGACCACGGCGGCGCAGAGCACCAGGTCCTCGGCCGGCAGCAGGTCGACGGTGCGGCCGCCCTCGAGGAAGTGCGCCGGCGCGTCCAGGTGCGTGCCGGAGTGCTCGTCCAGGTCCCACCGCTGCTTGAAGCAGCCCTCGTGGGCGAGGTCGGCGACCGTGCCGGCCCGCGGCGGCCGGGTCGACGGGTGCCCGGGAAAGCCCGGCGACAGCGGGTGTGACAGGTCCACCACGGCCTTCAGCCATCGATCGACACCGATCATAATCCGAACGTATCACCCGCCTCCGGTTTCGACAGCGGGACGACCGGCGGGGCACGATCATCAGCATGCCGTCGACGCTGCCCACGCATCCGCTGGCCGTGCTGCCGCTGAAGCTCTGGCGGCCACGCCGGTTCGACGGGGTGGCGATGGTGGCGGGGGCGGCGGCGCCGGACACCGCGTACGCGTTCGACCGGCTCCTCGGCTGGCCGCCGCGGCACGGCGTCCACGCGTGGGGGTACACGCCCGAACACCTCTTCGGCGCGCTGTGGTGGAGCGTGCCGGTGGCGCTGCTGATCGCGTGGCTGATCAGGCTCGGCGCGCCGACCGTCGCCGCGCACCTCGGCCGCCCCGGCGGCTGGGCGGCGGACTACGGCGTCCTCGGGCGCAATCCGCACCGGTGGTGGATCACCGGTTGGTCCGCGGCGATCGGCATCGCCAGCCACCTGCTGTGGGACTTCGTCACCCACCCCGGCCCGCTGGACGCGTGGTTCGTGATCTGCCGGACCAGCGACGTTGCGTCCTTGTTCCTGACGCCGTTGTTCATCTGGTACGCGGGCAGCCGCCGCCTCCTGCGCCGCTGGCACGGTGCACCGCCGGCCGTCGAGCGGCGGCCGGCGCTGTTCTGGCTCACGACCGCCGTGGTCTTCGGCGCCGGCGCGCTGGTGACGTGGTCGCTCGGGTACCACGGACCGCACATCGTCGGGGTCCGGCTGATCACCGCGCTGATGCTCGGCCTGCTCGCCGGCGCGGCGGCGGTCCGGGCCGCCGGCACCCCGCCCGCACCGGCCGGGGACGCCGACCTGGTCTCCACGATCAGCGCAAGGGAAACTGGGTCATGACCACCATTTACGTGCCATACCACCTCGACGAGCGGCTCGACGGCCTGGTCGACGAGCCGGCGGACACCACGGTCACCGCCGACCTGCCGGCCGACACCGACATCTGGGGGCGTCTGGCGGTCCTGTACGACGTGCTCGCCGACGAGGTCAGCAAGGCCGACGCGCCGGTGGTGATCTCCGGGGACTGCACCACCGCCCTCGGCACGGTCGCCGGCCTGCAGCGCCGCGGCGTGGACCCGGCGATCGTGTGGTTCGACGCGCACGGCGACGTGCAGACGCTGGAGACCACCACCTCGGGATACATCGGCGGGATGCCGTTGCGGATCCTGGTGGGGTACCGGCCGGAGCTCATCGCGGACCGGCTCGGGCTCCGGGCGCTGGACGAGCGGCGCGCGGTGCTGGTCGACGCCCGCGACCTCGACCCGGCCGAGGCGGACTACCTGCGGGGATCAGGGATCCGGCAGTACCGGCTGCAGGACCTGGAGCTGCCCGACGGGCCGCTGGTCGTCCACGTGGACCTCGACGTGGTGGACGCCGCCGAGCTGCCCGGGCTGCTCTTCCCGGTGCCGGGCGGCCCTTCGCTGGGCGCCGTCCTGGCGAAGGTGCGGGAGATCATCGCCACCGGCCGGGTCGTCGCGGTGGACCTCGCGTGCACGTGGCGGCCGGGGAACGGCGCCGAGGCCCGCGCGTTCATCCAAACGGTCTGCAAAGGCTTCCGAAAGGATCCGAACAAGTTTCGGACCGAACGTGATCATTGAAATGCGGAGTGTACTCGTGTCGCGCGAACTTGTGTGACGAATACCCGAACGCGGGACCCATTTACCTCGTATCTAGGGAATATTGGTACCCGTGAGAGGACGGCACGCAGCGGCGGACCTGAGAAGTAACGGGTTCGTCGCACTCGCCGCCGGCATGATCCTTCCCCTCGTCGTCATCGGTGCCGTCTACGGCGGCTACCAGGTGATGTCGACCACGGGGTGCTCGGGCACGGTGCGGCTGTCTGTCGCGGCGAGCCCGGAGATCGCGCCGGCCATCAAGGACGCCGCGGCCCGGTGGATCAAGACCGAGCCGCGGGTCGACAATGAGTGTGTCGCGGTCGATGTGGTCGCCGTGGGCGCGTCCGAGGTCGCCGCGGCGATCGCCGGCGAGCACGGCGTCAACATCAACACGCTCGGGCAGGCCGACGGCAAGACGCAGGTGCCGCACGTATGGGTTCCGGACTCCTCGATCTGGCTGCAGCGTATGCGTGCCGCCCGCGAGGATCTGGTGCCGCTGGCCGCGCCGTCGCTGGCGCGCAGCCCGATCGTGCTGGCGGTGCCCGAGCCGACGGCCAAGTCGCTCGGCTGGCTGGAGAACAAGCTCACCTGGAAGCAGGTGCTGCAGCAGATCGTCGGCGACACCCGGATCACGGCCGGCATCGTCGACCCCAACCGTGATGCCGTCGGCATCTCCACGATGGTGGCGATGGCGTCGGTACGCGACCAGTTCGGCCCCGAGGGCGACGCGCTGACCGTGGGCGCGATCAAGGCGTTGACGTCGGGCAAGTCGGAGCAGCAGGCCGGGCTGATGGCCAGGTTCCCCCGCGACGCCGACCCGCGGACGCTGTCGACGGCGGTCACCCTGGCGCCGCTGTCGGAGCAGGCGCTGCACGCGTACAACGCGACCGGGCCGGCGGTGCCACTCGTCGCCGTCTATCCCGACCCGGCGCCGATCGCGCTGGACTACCCGTTCGCCGCGATGCCGCGGCTGTCGCCCAACCGGGCCGCGGCCGCGGAGCAGTTCCGGGCGGTGCTGTCCGGTCCCGAGTTCCGCAACCTGCTCTCCACGCACCAGTTGCGCGCCAACGACGGCACCGTCGGCACCGGCATGACGCTGTCGCCCAGCGCCGCCAGCAGCAGCGCCGTCACCCCGGTGCCGGACCCCAAGGTCATCAACACGGCACTGCAGATGTGGATCGAAATCACTCAGCCGTCACGGATGCTGGCGGTCGTCGACGTCTCCGCGGCGATGAAGCAGACCGTCGCGTCCGCCGGTGGGCTGAGCAAGCAACAGATCGCTGTCCAGGCCGCGTTGGGCGGCCTGGACATGTTCCCGGAGAGCTGGGCCGTCGGGCTCTGGTCGTTCTCGACCGGGCACCAGCAGCTGGTGCCGATCGGCCCGCTGAACGCGCAACGCGACCAGCTGCGCGGCGCCCTGGGCGGCCTGAAGCCCAACCCCAAGGGCGGCAGCGGACTGTACGACACGGTGTTCGCCGCGTACCAGACCGTGCAGCAGGGCTGGGACTCCACTCGCGGCAACTCGGTCGTGGTGATCACCGGCGGGCGGAACAATGATCCGAGCGGCATGTCGCTCGACACGCTCGTCAGCTCGTTGAAGAAGGCGGAGAACAAGGACCAGCCGGTGCAGATCATCATCATCGGCGTCGGCTCCGAGGTGAACCAGGGCGAGATGCAGAAGATCGTGGACGCCACCGGCGGCGCCGTCTTCATCGCCCAGGACCCGTCGAAGATCGGAGACATCTTCATGAAGGCACTCGCACTGGACGACGGTCGTTGATCGGGAAGCTCGAAACGGTGCCGGCCCTGTCGGCCACCGACCTGCTGGCCGCCCCCGTCGCCGCCGCGGTGCACGACCCGGACATCCTGGTCGCGCCCATCGACCCCACGCTCGCCGACACCGCTGAGTTCTGCGCCGCGTACGACGTCGGCCTCGACCAGTCGGCCAACTGCGTCGTCGTCGCCGGCAAGCGCGAAGGCGAGATCCGCTACGCGGCCTGCGTGATCCTCGCGACCACTCGCGCCGACGTCAACGGCGTCGTGCGCAAGCGGCTCGACGTGCGCAAGGCCAGCTTCGCCCCGATGGACGACGCCGTGTCGCTGACCGGCATGGAGTACGGCGGCATCACCCCTATCGGCCTCCCGCCGGACTGGCCCGTCCTCATCGACTCCCGGGTCGTCGACGTGCCGCTGGTCATCGTGGGCAGCGGCCTGCGCCGCAGCAAGATCGTGCTGCCGGGCGCCGCCCTGACCCGCCTCGCCACCGCCGAGGTCATCACCGACCTGGCCCGCTGAGCCCCGCCGCCTCAGCGGCCTTCCGCCTCAGCGGCCTTCCGGGCCGCGGGCGACGATCGCCACCAGTGCGGCGCCGACGGCTTCGCGGTGGCCGGTGCCGCTGACGACGTGGAACGCGCTGCGGGCCGCGTAGTAGCGGCGCAACGGCTCGACGCGCTCGTGGTAGTGCGGCAGGACGAGGTCGATGTGCTCGCGCTGTGCGGCCAGCCGAGGATTCTGGTCGAGCTCGGCCTCGACCAGGGCCAGCTCGATCACGGTGTCGGGCAGGTGCCCACGCGCGGTCAGCAGCGCGGCCTGGTCGACGGTGGTCGGGAAGCCACTCAACACCCAGCCGTGCGCCACACCGGCCAGCGCACCGGCGACCGCGTCCACCGCCAGCGCATCGGGGACCAGCTCCCCGGCCCGCATGAGATCGCTCGCCCGCGCGCCGATCGGCGTGCCCCGCTCGACATGCTCGCGGAACAGGTTCCCAGCGCTGACGACGTCCAACCCGGCGGCGTCACCAAGCATCTCGGCCGGCGACAGATCGATGCCCGGACCGCGGATCAGCACCACCCGCCGCACCGTCGCTCCTACCGCGACCAAGCAGCACCCCGCCCACAAGCGGCAGCCCACCGACAAGCGGCGTCGGCCGAAAAGCAGCATCGGCGTGGCGCTGGTCTGAGCAGCGGCACGCCGATGAGTTGGTCATATTCAGAAGGGCTGGCAATGGCACCGACCACGCCCGGTGAGGGAGTGGAAGCGAGGGGACTCGAACCCCTAAGCCGCAGGCGTGCTCGGAGATCACCCAAACCGGGCGGATCATGCGCCTGAGCTGCGCGAACCTTGCCAGCACTTGTGGACCTTTGACAGCACTTCTCAACCTCAGTTGGTCCGGATTTGGTCCCGATGATCTTGCTCCCGGCAGGTGTTGGTCCCGAGTCAGCTCGGCTCGCAGATGTGGAGCGATCTACGACTACCAACTAGGTTCGTGGATGTGACAGCGACTCCGTTGGAGCGGCTCTGTGCCCACCGCGGTGTCGCGGTGCCGACAGAGGGACTGCTGCTGGATCTTGCTCCAATGCTCGACATCCGGCCCGCCGACCTCCTCGCCATCGCCGGCTGCGAGATCCCGACCGAGTTGCTGCCGGCCAACCCTGACGGCATCAGCCAGGTCATGACGGTGGCCGACTACGCATGGGGTAGCGACCCAGTGGTCCTCGATTACGCACGGTCTCTGCCCATCCCGCCTCGCACGACTGGCACGACGGGCCTACCCGCAATGGAGGCGATGACGTTCGGCGACGCGTTCAGAAGACTGATGCAGGTCCGGAACTTGAGGCGGAGGGCGATGGCCCATGCGACGTTCCTCTCGGAGCCCACGGTCGGCGTCGTGATCAACGACTACCGCATGCCGGAACCGAGATATCTGCGACGCATGGCTGCGATGCTCTGCCTTCGCTCCGATGACTTCTTAGCGATGGCGGCATCCATGCCGGCCCCCCATCCCTTGGGTTCGCCAGGGCAAAACGACCCGCCCAGCGACTTCGCCAGCCTCTGGACCCGAGGCGAACTCATCCTCGCCCTCGCGCCGCTACACGCCGAACAGATCGACGCTGTGATTGCTTTCCGGATGGGTCTGCCGGAGGTACGTGGCAAGTATGGGCGGCTTCGCGGCTAGGTCGTGTGTTGAAGTCATAGCCATTCGTTGATCGCGGCGATGTGCAGCGTGGCTTCGCAGCATGTCGAGCCGCAAGAGGTTCAGCGGGCACTGCGTCACAATACGTTGACCATCACGCTGGAGACCTACGTTCACTGGTGGCCGAAGCGCACCCGGCAGAAGGGCGTCATCGGCGCGGCGCTGATGAGCGCGGCAGCACGCCGGTAAGGAAGATCTTGGTCCCGATTTGGTCCCGGCGATCATGAGCAAGAGGAACGCGCAGGTCACACACCGGATGGAGTGGAAGCGAGGGGACTCGAACCCCTAACCCCCGCCTTGCAAAGGCGGTGCTCTGCCAGTTGAGCTACGCCCCCAGGCGAGGGAAACCCTCGGGTCTGACTAGCGCAGGTCCGGGGCGGTGGTCGCCTCGTGCCAGAGCGCGCGCTCTTCATTCGCCGTCTTCACGCGCTTGGCGACATAGGCGGCGGCACCGACGACTGCGACGACCACGAGCACCTTTTTCCACATGTGGGGCTAGCTGGAATCGAACCAGCGACCTCAGAGTTATCAGCTCTGCGCTCTAACCGACTGAGCTATAGCCCCGTTACACCGATCCCCGCGAAATGCGGCGTATCAGCGCGACGGCCAAGGTTACCGCACCCGGCACCGAAGCCTCAAACCGGTTCCCCCCACGGCGAGCCGGGCGGCCCGCCGTGGGGAAAACCGCAGGTCAGTCCTTCTCCGCCAGCGTCAGCTCGATGCCGCCCACCAGGTCGGCGCAGACGTTGTAGATGAAGGAGCCCAGGGTGGCGAGCGCGGTGAAGAGCACCACGTTGACCACGCCGAGCAGGGCGGCGCCGCCGATGACACCCTTCGCGGTGATGCGGAAGGTGCTGTCGGCCTCTCCACCGGTGGAGCTGACGATGTCGGAGAGTGCCTTGTTGACGCTGTTGAAGACGTCCATCGCGTCGAGGGCCAGGTAGAGCACCGACGTGGCCACGATGACGACCACGAACAGCACGAACGAGACCGCGAACGCGAACTTCATCACAGACCACGGGTCGATGCGCTTCAGGTGCAGCCGGGCCCGGCGCGGGCCGCGCCCGACGGCCGAGCTGACCGTCTTGCGTGCGGCGCGGACGGCCTCGGTGACGCGGGCGGAGCCGCTCACCGCCGGCGCCGCGGGCGTGTTCAGCGCCTGGGTGGCGCCCGCGTTGGTCGGGCGCACCGAGGCGCGGGCGACCGCGACGCTCGCCGTGCCCGTCGCCGCGCCGCTGGTGGGCGCGGCCGAGCCGAGCGTCACGGGCGGGGGCGTGACGACCCCGGCCTTGCCCTTCGCGACCGACGTCGGCGCCTGGATCGGCACCGTCAGCGAGTCCGGTGGCGGCGCCATGCCCGGGGCACGCTGGAACTTCGGCGTGCCGCCGATCGTCGTCTCACCGGGCGTGCTGGAGCCGTTGAACGCGCCGGCGTCGCCGCCGGCGGCAGGCGCCCCCGAGTCAGATCCCGTCATGGCAGCCTCTCCGGCCGGCTTGGCCTCTTCGGTTGCTGCCGAGGCGGTCCCCGACTTCGCCTGTGTGTCTGTCATCAACTAGTCCTGTTCGTCGGGCTCATCGGCGTTACGGGCGATCGCGACGATGGTCACACCCTCCGGCAGGTCCATGAGCTTGACCCCCATTGTGTTCCGATCCCGCGTACGTCGTACAGGCTTCACAGGAGTCCGGATCACGCCACCATTTGAGGTGATGGCGAAAAGCTCGTCATCCGGACTGATCACCGCGGCGCCAACGAGGCCACCACGACGAGACGTGATTTTAGCGGTGAGGACGCCCTTGCCGCCGCGTCCTTGTACCGGATACTCCTCGATGGGAGTCCGCTTGGCAAAACCACCGTCGGTGGCCACCAAGACGTCCAGGTCCATTCCCTCGCGCACTACTTCCATCGCCAGCAGTTCATCACCCTCGGCGAAGCGCATCCCGATCACCCCCGACGTCGCCCGGCCCATGGGGCGCAGGGTGTCGTCGTTGGCGGTGAAGCGGATCGCCTGCGCCTGCTTGCTCACCAGCAGCAGGTCGTCCTCCGGGCCGAGGAGCGCGGCGCCGACGAGTTCGTCCTCGTCGCGCAGGTTGATGCCGATGATCCCGCCGGACCGGTTGGAGTCGAACTCCTCCAGCTTGGTCTTCTTGACCAGGCCGTCCTTGGTGGCCAGGACCAGGTAGGGCGACACCTGGTAGTTCGGGATCTCGATGACCTGGGCGATGTGCTCGTCGGGCTGGAACGCCAGCAGGTTGGCGACGTGCTGGCCCTTCGCGACCCTGCTCGCCTCGGGCAGCTCGTAGGCCTTGGCCCGGTAGACGCGTCCCTTGTTGGTGAAGAACAGCATCCAGTCGTGCGTGGAGCAGACGAAGAAGTGGCTGACGATGTCGTCCTGCCGCAGCGTCGCGCCGGAGACGCCCTTCCCGCCGCGCTTCTGCGAGCGGTACAGGTCGACCTTGGTGCGCTTCGCGTAGCCGGTGCGAGTGATCGTGACCACGACGTCCTCGCGCGCGATGAGGTCCTCCATGGAGACCTCGCCGTCGAACGGGATGATCTGCGTCCGCCGGTCGTCGCCGCGGCGGGACACGATCTCGGCGAGCTCCTCGGAGATGATCTGCCGCTGCCGGGCCGGCGTCGCCAGGATGTCCTTGTAGTCCGCGATCTCGATCTCGATCTTTGCCAGCTCGTCGAAGATGCGCTGGCGCTCCAGGGCGGCGAGCCGGCGCAGCTGCATGTCGAGGATCGCCGTGGCCTGGATGTCGTCGATGTCGAGCAGGTTCATGAGGCCGTTCTTCGACTCCTCGGCGCTCGGCGAGCGCCTGATGAGTGCGATGACCTCGTCGAGCATGTCGAGGGCCTTGACCAGGCCGCGCAGGATGTGGGCGCGCTCCTCGGCCTTGCGCAGCCGATACCGGGTGCGCCGGACGATGACCTCGATCTGGTGCGTGACGTAGTGCCGCACGAACTGCGCGAGGTTGAGCGTGCGGGGCACGCCGTCGACCAGCGCCAGCATGTTGGCGCCGAACGTCTCCTGCAGCTGGGTGTGCTTGTAGAGGTTGTTGAGCACCACCTTGGCGACGGCGTCGCGCTTGAGCACGATCACCAGGCGCATGCCGGTGCGGCCGGAGGACTCCTCGCGGATGTCGGCGATGCCGGCGAGCTTGCCCTCCTTGACGAGGTCGGCGATGCGCTCGGCGAGGTTGTCCGGGTTGACCGCGTACGGCAGCTCGGTGACGACGAGGATGGTCCGCCCGCGGGTGTCCTCCTCGACCTCCACGACGGCGCGCATGCGGATCGAGCCGCGGCCCGTGCGGTACGCGTCGACGATGCCGGACGTGCCGACGATGAGGCCCTTGGTCGGGAAGTCGGGCCCCTTGACGATCTTGATCAGCTCGTCGAGCGTCTCGGCCTCGTCGGCTTCGGGGTTGTCCAGGCACCACTGGACGGCCTGGGCGATCTCCCGCAGGTTGTGCGGCGGGATGTTCGTCGCCATGCCGACGGCGATGCCGGTGCTGCCGTTGACGAGCAGGTTGGGGATGCGCGACGGCAGGATCGTGGGCTCCTGGGCCCGGCCGTCGTAGTTGGGGACGAAGTCGACGGTGTCCTCGTCGATGTCCCGCAGCATCTCCATGGCGAGCGGGTCGAGCCGGGCCTCCGTGTACCGCATGGCGGCGGCGGGGTCGTTGCCCGGTGAGCCGAAGTTGCCGTTGCCGTCGATGAGGGGGTAGCGCAGCGACCAGTTCTGCGCCATGCGGACCATGGCGTCGTAGATCGAGGCGTCGCCGTGCGGGTGGTAGTTACCCATCACGTCACCGACGACGCGGGCACACTTCACGTAGCCGCGGTCGGGGCGGTAGCCGCCGTCGAACATCGCATACAGGATCTTGCGGTGCACCGGCTTGAGGCCGTCACGCACGTCGGGCAGGGCGCGCCCGACGATGACGCTCATCGCATAGTCGAGGTAGGACCGCTGCATCTCGACTTCGATGCCGATCGGCTCGATCCGGCTCGCGACCGCTGAACCACTCTCGTCGGGGGTCTCCGGAGTGGAAGTCGGTTCCGTCACTCTTTATCCCTTTTCTCAGTGTCGGCGATCAGATGTCGAGGAACCGGACGTCTTTGGCGTTGCGCTGGATGAACGAGCGGCGTGCTTCCACGTCTTCGCCCATCAGGACGCTGAAGAGCTCGTCCGCGGTTGCAGCGTCGTCCAAGGTCACCTGACGGAGCATGCGGGTCGCCGGGTTCATCGTCGTTTCCCACAGCTCGGGGTAGTTCATCTCGCCGAGGCCCTTGAACCGCTGGATGTCGTCGGGCTTCGCGTTGGGCTTGCTCTGCTGGCGCAGCGCGATCAGACCGTCACGCTCGCGGTCGGTGTACGCGTACTGCGCGTCGTCGCCCTTCTTGTTCCACTTGATCTTGTACAGCGGGGGCGCCGCCAGATACACGTGGCCGAGCTCGATCAGCGGCCGCATGAACCGGAACACCAGCGTCAGCAGCAGCGTCTGGATGTGCTGGCCGTCGACGTCGGCGTCGGCCATGAGGATCAGCTTGTGGTAGCGCAGCTTCTCGATGTCGAACTCGTCGTGGATGCCGGTGCCGAGCGCGGTGATCAGCGCCTGGACCTCGTTGTTCTTGAGGACGCGGTCGATGCGCGCCTTCTCCACGTTGAGGATCTTGCCGCGGATCGGCAGGATCGCCTGCACCCGCGGGTCGCGGCCCTGCTTGGCGGAGCCGCCGGCGGAGTCGCCCTCGACGATGAACAGCTCGGAGACCCGCGGGTCGTTGGACTGGCAGTCGGCCAGCTTGCCGGGCATCGAGCCCGACTCCAGCAGCGACTTGCGCCGGGCCAGCTTGCGGGCCTGGGAGGCGGCCAGCCGCGCCCGGGCGGCCTGCGACGCCTTCGTGATGATGGTCTTGACCTCGGCCGGGTTGCGGTCGAACCAGTCGACCAGCCACTCGTTGCACACCTTCTGCACGAAGCTACGTGCCTCGGTGTTGCCGAGCTTGGTCTTCGTCTGGCCCTCGAACTGCGGGTTGGTCAGCTTGATCGAGATGATCGCGGCCAGGCCCTCGCGGATGTCCTCACCGGTGAGCTTCTCGTCGCCCTTGAGGAGCTTCTTGTCCGCGCCGTACTTGTTCACCACGGAGGTCAGCGCGCTGCGGAAGCCCTCCTCGTGGGTGCCGCCCTCGTGCGTGTTGATCGTGTTGGCGAACGTGTAGACGCTCTCGCCATACGACTCATTCCACTGCATGGCGATCTCGACGGAGATGCCGTCGCCGTCGGAGCCGAACTCCACGACCGAGCGGTGGATCGGCGTCTTCGTCGCGTTGAGGTGGCGGACGAAGTCGGCGATGCCGTTCTCGTAGCAGAAGACGACCTCCCGCTTCTCCTCCGGCGCCTCGGCGCGCTCGTCGCGCAGGGCGATCTTGAGCCCGCGGTTGAGGAAGGCATATTCCTGGATGCGCCGGTAGACCGTCTCGTAGTTGAACTCGAGGGTCTCGAAGATCACGCCGTCGGGCCAGAAGGTCACGCTGGTGCCGGTGCGGTCGGTGGCCTCGCCCTTCTGCAGCGGCTCGGGCACCGAGTTGCGGTAGGTCTGCCGCCAGACATACCCGTCCTTGTGGATCTCCAGGTCGATGCGCGTGGACAGCGCGTTGACGACCGAGATGCCGACGCCGTGCAGACCGCCGGAGACGGCATAGGCCTTGCCGTCGAACTTGCCGCCGGCGTGCAGCACCGTCAGGACGACCTCGACCGTGGGCCGCTTCTCCTTGGGGTGGATGTCGACCGGAATGCCACGACCGTTGTCCACGACCCGCACACCGCCACCTTCGAGGAGCGTGACCTCGATGGTGTCGCAGAAGCCCGCCAGGGCCTCGTCGACGGCATTGTCCACGACCTCCCACACCAGGTGGTGCAGGCCGCGCTCGCCGGTCGAGCCGATATACATGCCTGGGCGCTTGCGAACCGCCTCGAGCCCTTCGAGGACGGTGATCGATGAGGAGTCGTAGGACTGTTCGGGCTTGTTTGCTACCACCCTCGGTCGCTTTCTCGCACCGGCCGGCCGCGCCGCAGGGCGCCCCGGGTCTCGTGCGGAGTCGTGCGGGCACTACGGTCACGGCGCAGGCACGCCGAGGGCCTGCGCCCCACCCAGAGCGGGCGCCGCGACCACCGGCGGGCCGACACCGCGGACGCGTGCACGCGGGTTGTGTCGGCTGGTTCTCAGAGCCTTCGCTCCTGCCGCAATCCTACTGTGCCCGTGCGACATTTTCGCATCGGGACGGCGCCTGTAGTCCCCGTAGCGGCCCGAACGGTACGGGGCGAAGGTCCCCCTACGCGGGAGGGGTTCCGGCGGGCGATGATGGGCGGCACGGCGAGCGCCGGGAGGCCGGCTCCGGGTTCGGCACCTGCGGGGGTCGCGCGAGCGGCCGTTCGTGCCGTATGTTCCCCGCCGCGGGGGCGGGGAAAGTGTGAGAGCGAGGGGTCCGCGATGGGCTTGGACAACGTCGCCGTGCAGTGGCCGCGCACCGGCAGGTTCTATGACCCGGTGGCCCCGGCCGAGTTCGTCGACTTCGCGGAGCTGGCCGAGAAGCTGCCGCTGCACGCGGGGCCGGCGGCGGCGCTGGCGGACCACGTGGCGAAGACCGGCACGGTGCGGGTGACCGGTTACACGGAGCTGGTCGATCTGCTCTTCGGTCTCAATGGTGTGCTGTTCGCCACCGACGCCGCGGCCGAGGACGAGGATCCGGTGATCAGCCCCGACGACTGCGCCTGGATCGCCGGCGGGCTGGAGCGCTTCGTCAACGGCCACCAGGAGTTCGGCGACGAGATCACGTTCGAGACCGTGAGCACGGTGCTGCGGCGCGCCCTCGAGGGCTCCCGCCTGGCCGAGCAGCAGCTGCGGTGGCTGCAGAGCCGCCTCGACGCGCTGCGTGACGACACCGGCAACGCTCCGCAGTGGAGCTACACGATCGCCGAGCTCGACGTGCTCGCGAAGTTCTACCGTCGCTGCGCCAACCGCGGGTTCGCCGTCTACGCCGACTTCTGACGCCGACGTTCTGGCGGGCGCGGCGCCTCAGCCGTAGGTGTCGCGCGGACCCCGCCCGCGCACCCGCCTCGGCCCGCGGCTCCACGACGGCGTGCTCGGCCCCTGGATGTGCAGCTTCTTGACGACGTTGTGACCGACCTCACCCGCGATGCGGGCGATCAGCCGGCCCGACAGCATCCGCAGCTGCGTGGCCCACGCCGTCGACTCCGCCTCGACGGTCAGCTCGCCGTCCTCGAGCTTGATCGGCCGGCAGTGCGCCGCCACGTCGGCGCCGACGACCCGCTCCCACTCGCCGAAGACGGTCGCCTCCGCCTTGGGCTTCTGCCAGCCGCGCGCCTTCATCATCCGCTCGAGCAGCGTGCCGAACAGCTGCGGGTCGCGCGGGTCGGGTCCGGGTCCGGTATAGCCACGCCGCCGGCGCGGTTCCCCCGTCGCCGGGTCGCCGACGGCCTTGCGGCGCGGCTGGGCCCGCCGCTTGGCGAGGGCCGCCTCGACCGCGGCCCGGGCCAGCTCCGGCCCGCTCTGCCCGGTGCCCTCGACGCCGCCGCGCCCGGGGGCGCCCGGTGCGCCGGCGCCCGGCGTGCTGTCGTCAGCCACGTCGCACGTCGCCTCCGCCCACCTCGTACCGTGCACCGCGCAGCGAGCGCGGCACGTCGTCGTCGACGGCGCACGTCACGATGACCTGGCTCGCGCCGCTGACGAGCTCGGCGAGCCGCTCCCGGCGGCCCACGTCGAGCTCGGCGAACACGTCGTCCAGCACCAGCACCGGCTCCACGCCGTCGTCCCGCAGCAGATCGTAGGCGGCCAGGCGGAGGGCCAGCGCATACGACCAGGACTCGCCGTGGCTGGCATACCCCTTGGCGGGCAGGTCGCCCAGCGTCAGCGTCAGCTCGTCGCGGTGCGGCCCGACCAGGGTCACGCCGCGCTCGACCTCCTGCTTGCGGGCCTCCCCGAGCGCGGCGAGCAGGGCCTGCTCGATGGCGGCCTGACCGTCGCCCCCCGCGGGCAGCTCCGCCGGCACCGGGAACGACGGGCTGTAGGCGATGCGGGCTTCGGACCGGCTGGCGCTGACCGCCGCATACGCCTTCGCCACGTGCGGTGCGAGCGCGGCGACCAGGTCGAGCCGGGCGCGCACCAGCTGGGCGCCGTGCTGCGCGAGATGGGTGTCCCACACGTCGAGCGTCGACAGGTCCCCGCCGCGGCTGCCGCCGGTCTTGCGGGCCAGATACGCACTGCGCAGCAGGGCGTTGCGCTGCTTGAGCACCCGGTCGTAGTCCGAGCGCACCCCGGCGAAGCGGGGCTGCCTGGTGACCAGCAGCTCGTCCAGGAAGCGCCGGCGCTCGCCCGGGTCGCCGCGGATCAGTGACAGGTCCTCCGGCGCGAACAACACGAGCTTCAGTGCGCCCAGGATGTCGCGGGTACGGCTCACCGGCGAGCGGCCCAGTCGCGCCTTGTTCGCCTTGCCCGGCTCGATCGACAGCTCGACGAGCAGCTCGCGCTCCTCGTGGACGATGGCGCAGCGCACCACCGCGCGGGCGGTGCCGAACCGGACCAGCGGCGCGTCCGTGGCGACCCGGTGCGACTCGAGGCTGGCGACATACGCGAGGGCCTCGACCAGGTTGGTCTTGCCGACGCCGTTGGGGCCGACCAGCACGCACGCCCCGGGCCCGAACTCGACGACGACCCGCTCGTAGCTGCGGAAGTCGACGAGCTCGAGACCCCGGACGTACAAACTCAGCCCTTCTTGACCGCGTGGCCGCCGAACTGGTTGCGCAGGGCGGCCACGGCCTTCATCGCCGGCGAGTCGTCCTGGCGGGACGCGAACCGGGCGAACAGCGACGCCGCGATGACGTTCATCGGCACGGCCAGGCGGATGGCCTCCTCGACCGTCCAGCGGCCCTCGCCGGTGTCGTCGGCGTAGCCGCGCAGGCCGTCGAGGTTGGGGTCCTCGTCCAGCGCCCGGTCCATCAGGTCCAGCAGCCACGACTGCACGACGGAGCCGGCCCGCCACGACTTGAACACCTCGGGGATGTTCTCGACGTATTCGGAGGCCTCGAGCAGCTCGTAGCCCTCGGCATAGGCGTGCATCATGCCGTACTCGATGCCGTTGTGGACCATCTTGGCGTAGTGGCCGGCACCGACCGGGCCGGCGTGCGCGAAGCCGAACTCGCCCTCGGGCTTGAGGCCCTGGAAGATCGGCATGCAGTGCTCGACGTGCTTCTTGTCGCCGCCCACCATGAGCGCATAGCCGTTGGTCCGGCCCCAGACCCCGCCGGACACGCCGACGTCGAGGTAGCCGAGGCCCTTCGTGGCCAGCCGCTCGGCGCGCGGGCGGTCGTTGCTGAAGCGCGAGTTGCCACCGTCGATGACGATGTCGCCGGGCGACAGCAGATTGGCGAGCTCGTCGATCGTCGGCTCCGTGTACTGCACCGGAACCATGATCCACACCACGCGGGGCGCGGCGAGCTTCTCCACCAGCTCGCTGAGGGACGACACGTCGGTGACGTCCGGATGGTGGTCGTAGCCGATGACTTCGTGCCCGGCGGCCCGGAGCCGCTCGCGCATGTTGAAGCCCATCCGGCCCAGGCCGATGAGACCGAGCTGCATTTCTGGTGCCTCCGAACCTCAGCTGCCGATGCGAACCGGCATGATCAAGTACCAGTACCCAGGGATGATTTCTCCATCATCCTTGGCCGGGGACATGACTGCAGGCTTCTTCGGGTCAGTGAACGACAGCACGGCGATCGGCGCGTCGAGCGCCTTGAGCCCGTCGAGCAGATATTGGTGGTTGAAGGCGATCGTCATCGGCTCGCCCTCGTAGGTGCAGTCCATCGCCTCGCTGGCCCGCGCGTCCTCGCTGCCGCTGGCCTCCACCACGAGACCGTCGCCGCTGAACGACAGCCGCACCGGGGTGGACCGCTCGGCCACCAGGCCGACGCGCCGCACGACCTCGTTGAGCGCGGAGACCCGGATGCGGGCCTGCGCGTTGTGCGTGTCGGGCAGCAGCGCCCGGACCTTCGGGAAGTCGCCGTCGAGCAGGCGTGACGTGGTGCGGCGGGTGCCACCGGCGAAACCGATCATGCCTTCGCCGATCTTGCCCCGGGACAGGGCGACGGAGACGTGACCACCCACCGGGCCCAGCGTCTTCGCGGTGTCGTCGAGCGTCCGGGCAGGCACCAGCGCGGCGAGGCTCACGTCATCCTCGTCGGGGCGCCACTCGAGCTCGCGCACGGCGAGCCGGTAGCGGTCGGTGGCGAGCAGCGTCAGCTTGCTGCCCTCCAGCTCGATCCGCACGCCGGTGAGCATCGGCAGCGTGTCGTCCCGGCCGGCGGCGATCGCCACCTGCGAGACGGCACCGGCGAACGTGGCCGCGTCGACCGTGCCGGCCAGCTCGGGCATCTCCGGCAGCGTCGGATAGTCCTCGACGGGCATCGTCGGCAGAGTGAACCGGGCGCTGCCGCAGGTGATCTCGACGTGCGACCCCACCGCGGCGACGTCGACCGGCTTGGCCGGCAGCGACTTGGTGATCTCGGCGAGCAGCCGCCCGGAGACGAGCGTCGCGCCGTCGGCGTCGGCCTGGACCTCGACGGTCACCTGGCTGGACACCTCGTAGTCGAAGCCGGACACCTGCAGGCGACCGTCAGCGACTCTGAGCAGTACACCGGCAAGCACCGGCACAGAAGGGCGGCTGGGCAGGCTCTTGGCTGTCCAGGCGACGGCATCGGCGAGCGCGTCGCGCTCGACTCGGAACTTCATCGCGGTCCTCCCGCGTCGTCTCGTCTCAAGCGTGGTGCTGCATCGAACCTTAGGGCTTGCACGGCGGTGCCGTGCACCGACCCCACCAAATTTCGAGCCCAGAACTTTTCCACTTGCTGATGATTGCTTTTTTCTCTCTTTTAAAGAGATTTACTTCGTAGTCATAGGTGGTGTGGATTCTGTGGATAACCCGCGTTTCCGCAGCTCAGAGGACTTAGGTCTCTGGGTATGGACTGTGCATAACCCCCTGTGTACAAGGTTGTGGATTGTGGATAAACGATCGTCCACAGGCGTTGTCCACCGGCTATCCACCGGCAATCCACAGGGTTCGTCCACCATCTGGGGATAACTCGATCAGAGAGTGCCTCACGTTCTGTTGACACCTCGGTCACTCTTCGGATGTGTCCACACCCCGTCCACACGATCTCCCCAGGAGTTATCCACAGACTGTGGATGACGGCTGTGTGCAATGCGTAGTCATCCCATCACTTGTGACCGGTGCGTCGCTCTTCGTGGTCAAGAGTTGGCACAAACGGAGTTATCCACAGGCTCTGTGGATGAAAGCTGTGTATAACTCGGACAAACCCCTTGGGGGTATATGCGCACAACCTGTGGACGACTTGGGGACGAGCTGTGGAAAACTTATGGGCATAAGCGCCTGGATCCCAGCTCGGCGGCCTGTGGACACGGTGGATAACGCACGTTGTCCACAGGCTGTGGCCAACCTCGGTGGAAAGTGCATTCCTGACATATCGACCGCCGCTCGTCGCGCGACCCACAGCGTTGTCCACAGGCGCATCGTGAGAATCGTTCGCGTTCTCAGTTGTGCACAGCCGTCTGGGCGTACACGCGAAGAAGGCCGCGGCAGGCGCGACCACGCCTGACACGGCCTCCAAGGGCGGGACCCGACTCCGCTATGTCGTCTGCTTGATGCGGTTCGTCAGCTCGGCGATCTGGTTGTAGAGCGAGCGGCGCTCGGCCATCTGCTGGCGGATCTTGCGGTCGGCGTGCATGACCGTGGTGTGGTCGCGGCCGCCGAACGCCTGGCCGATCCGGGGCAGGGAGAGGTCGGTCAGCTCGCGGCACAGGTACATGGCGACCTGGCGCGCGTTGACGAGCACCCGCGACCGGCTGTGCCCGCGCAGGTCCTCCAGGCTGACGCCGAAGTAGTCCGCGGTCGACGCCATGATCTGGTCGGCGGTGATCTCCGGCCCGGAGCCGTCCGGGATGAAGTCGCGCAGCACCTCTTCGGCCAGGCCGAGCTCGACGGGGGCGCGGGTCAGGTTGGCGAACGCGGTGACGCGGATGAGCGCGCCCTCCAGCTCACGGATCGACGACGACACCCGCGACGCGATGAACTCCAGCACGTCCGGCGGCGCGAACAGCCGCTCCTGCGCCGCCTTCTTCTGCAGGATCGCGATACGCGTCTCCAGGTCCGGCGGCTGGATGTCGGCGAGCAGTCCCCACTCGAACCGGGTCCGCAGCCGGTCCTCCAGCGTCGCCAGCTGCCGCGGGGAGCGGTCCGAGCTGATCACGATCTGCTTGTTGGCGTTGTGGAGGGTGTTGAACGTGTGGAAGAACTCCTCCTGCGTGCGCTCCCGCGTCTCCAGGAACTGGATGTCGTCGATCAGCAGGATGTCGACGTCGCGGTACCGGCGCTGGAACGCCTGCGTCTTGTCGTCGCGCAGCGAGTTGATGAAGTCGTTGGTGAACTCCTCCGTCGACACGTAGCGCACGAAGCGGGCGTTGCCGAGCATCGTGGCGTACTGGCCGATGGCATGCAGCAGGTGCGTCTTGCCCAGCCCGGAGCCGCCGTAGATGAACAGCGGGTTGTACGCCTTGGCCGGCGACTCGGCCACCGCGACCGACGCGGCGTGCGCGAAACGGTTCGAGGATCCGATGACGAACGTCTCAAAGGTGTACTTCGGGTTGAGCCGGTTGCCGGCAGAGTCGCCGGCGGGGGTCTGCGCGGCGCGGCGGTCCTCGCGGCCGGTGCCCGGGTTCGACGGCGGCCGCGGCGGCAGCGGGTCCTCGTCCTGCAGCGGAGAGCGGCGCAGCCGCTCGTCACGGGCGGCCTCGAACGCGGTGCCCGAGTGCTCGGTCCGCTCCGCGGGCGTCCAGCCCGTCTCGGTCGGCAGGTCGAAGAGGCGGTCGCTGCCCTCCCGGGCCGTCGGCAGCGGCTGCTCCGGCCGGCCCTGGTCGAGCGGCCGGCCCTGGTCGAGATCGAGTTGCTCCTGCTGGCCCGGCGACGCGGGGTGGAACGGCGGCTGCTGGTACTGCGGCTGTTGATATTGCGGCGGCGGGTATTGCGCCTGCCGCTGGAACGGAGGCCCTGAGGTCGGCTCGGTCAGCTGGCCGGCGGTGCCGTTGGACCAGTGCGACGCGGACGGCGCGGGCAGCGGCGGCGCGTCCTCGGGCGGGCGGACCGTGACGGCGACCTGGATGGCCCGGCCGAGCAGCCGGGACAGCGCCTCGGTGATGACCGGGCGCAGGCGCGACTCGATGACGTCGCGGGTGAAGGCGTCAGGCACGGAGAGCAGCGCGGTGTCCTCGACGATGGCCCGTAGCCTCGTCAGCCGCAGATAGGCACGCTGCTGCGCCGAGACGATCTCGTCTGCGATCTCGTCCGTCGCCGCATGCCACACCGCTGCGAGGTCGGTGTCAGTCACCGTTCGCGCACCCCCATCGTCGCCCCCCACCGCGAGTGGACCGTGCGCCGGAAGTTCCGCCCGTCCCGGCCCCCATTGTCCACAGGTTTTCCACAACCTGTGTATCAACGAGGCATGTGCCGTGGACGGATCGTCCTGATTCCCTCTCGCTCGGTGTCGACCTGGCGGTGTTCGACCCGTGTGCGGAAGGTTCTGCAGGTCGGATGCGGTGCCGTGCCCCCTGTGGCGCATCCGTTTGGTTGCGGAAAGTCCGTTGTGTCCTGTCGCCGGTCGTCGCGGTGTCTACCGGCAACCGGGCACGTTAACAGCGTTGTCCACAACCACTCAACCGTTGTCCACAAGTAACCTGTGGATTTCGGGGCGTTCCCCGCCATCGTTGACGGTCTGTAGGGCCGCGCGTACCCTGGTTCGGCTGGGGAAGCTTTCCCTGATAAACTCCAGTGAACCAGCCCTACGCCGCTACGAAGACGGAGCCCGACGTGAGCAAGCGCACCTTCCAGCCGAACAACCGCCGGCGTGCGAAGACCCACGGTTTCCGGCTGCGCATGCGCACCCGTGCCGGTCGTGCGATCCTGTCGGCGCGCCGCGCCAAGGGGCGCGACCGCCTGTCGGCCTGATCCGACGCCGGGCCCTCCGGGAGGCAGTGTGCTGGCGGCCGCTCAGCGTCTGCGGCGGCGGGAAGACTTCGCCGCCACCATTCGCAACGGTCGCCGCGCCGGTCGCGGAGCCCTCGTGGTGCATTTCCTGCAGTCGACTGTCGAGCCGGCGCCAGCAGATCAACCATCTGCCCGCGCCGGCTTCGTCGTGTCGGCGTCCGGCTCGCCGTCTGACGTGGCTGCCTCATCTGACGTGGCTGCCCCGGTTTCTGACGTTGCTGGTGAGGCCGGTGCCGTCCCGGCGCGTGCTGGGTTCGTCGTGTCCAAGGCCGTCGGCAACGCCGTGGTCCGCAACCTGGTGAAGCGCCGGCTCCGGCACCTGATCCGGCCGCACCTGGCAGCTCTCCCCCCGGCGTCGACGATCGTCGTCCGGGCACTGCCGGCGTCGGCCAACGCGCGGTATGACGATCTCGGCCGTGATCTCGAGGCAGCGTTGACGGCCGCCCAGCGGCCCAGAAGCCGGGAGGGGCGTCGATGAACGTCGGAGCCCGGGTCGTTGCCGCTCCCATCGTCGCGTACCGTCGTTGGATAAGCCCGGCGTTGCCGGCGCGTTGTCGGTTCTACCCGTCGTGCAGCGCTTATGCCCTGGAGGCGGTCGGCACTCACGGCGCGGTCCGGGGAATCGGTCTCGCGATCTGGCGGCTGCTGCGCTGCCACCCATTCCACCCCGGTGGGTTCGATCCGGTGCCTCCGCGCCGGGGAGCCTCGCCCGAGCCCGAGTCGACGTGACTGGAGCAGTGTCGTGATTAGCAAGCTGATGGGCGGGATCTACTGGCTGATCTCGCAGGTGATGCTGTTCTGGCACACCGTGTGGGACAAGGTCGTGCCCGACCACCGCACGCTCGGCACCAACTGGCAGTGGGTTCTCGCGATCGTGTTCCTGGTGATCACGGTCCGCGTGGTGCTGTTCCCCATCTTCGTGAAGCAGATCAAGTCGCAGCGCGCGATGCAGGCGATCCAGCCGAAGATGAAGGAGCTGCAGGAGAAGCACAAGGGCGACCGGGAGACCCTCCAGAAGGAGGTCATGAAGCTCTACCAGGAGGAGAAGGTCAACCCGCTCATGGGCTGCCTTCCGATGTTCCTGCAGATCCCGGTCTTCATCGGCCTCCTGCACGTGCTGCGCCACCTGAAGCCCGGCACCTCCGACCACCAGATGCAGCTGTACGGCTGGAGCATCCCTGAGTTCATGGGTGCCGTCGACGCCCGGCTCTTCGACGCCCCGATCGTCGCGAAGTTCAGCAGCAGCGCCGCCGACCTGGCGAAGATCGAGGCCAACTCGACCACCGTCAAGATTGTCGCCGCGCTCCTGGTCGCCCTGATGATCACGACGACCTACCTGACCCAGCGTCAGATGATTATGAAGACGGGCTGGAACTCCGACCCGCAGCAGCGCATGATCCAGAAGTTCATGCTCTACGGCATCCCGTTCTTCACCCTGACCTCTGGCTGGTACTTCCCCATCGGCGTCATCATCTACTGGGTCACCAACAATGCGATCACCCTCGGCCAGCAGTATTGGGTCCTGCACAAGTACCCGCCGCCGGCCAGCGCCACCGCGAACACCACCCCGTACAAGGGGGGCCCGAAGAAGACCGGCGAGGCGAAGCCGGTCGGTGGCTTCCGGGCGATGCTGACCAAGGCCAAGGACGAGGCCGCGGCGCAGCAGGCGGCGGCGGCTGAGGCGGCCGCGGCCAAGGCGAACGGCAAGGCGCTCGCCCCGAAGCCCGGTGCCAAGCCGATCAACCCGAAGAAGGGTGGCGCCGCGAAGCGGCAGTCGGGTTGACGCGACCCCGCCGGTCCACCCCTCATCCCGGACCGGCGAGTGGCGCTCCCTGTGCACCACCACCCCTCACCGACGACCTGTGACGGCGCCTCGGCGCCCCAAACAAGCGGAGATGAGTTTCGTGACCGACACCACCAGTGATCTCGACGCGCGCGGCACCGAGGGCGACGCTCTGGATCAGGACGCCAACCTCGACCAGGTCGAGGACGGCGACGCCGAAGCCGGCGACGGCGAGGGCGATAGCGACGCCGCGCCGGCGTCCACCGGCGGCAACGGCCGCGCCGCGGCCGACCTGTTCCGGGAGAGCGAGATCGCGGCCGACTATGTCGAGGGCCTCCTCGACATCCTCGACTACGACGGCGACATCGACGAGCTCGTGGTCAGCGGCCGTCCCGTCGTCGAGGTCGTCGAGGGGGGCGACGGCTCCGGCCGCCGGCTCCAGGCGCTCGTCGGCCAGCGCGGCGCCACCCTTGAGGCGCTGCAGGAGCTGAGCCGTCTCGCGGTCTTCCGGCAGACGGGCTCCCCCAGCCGGCTGCTCCTCGACGTCGGCGGCTACCGGGCGCTGCGCCGCAAGGAGCTGGGCGCGATCGCCAAGAACGCCGCCGAGAAGGTGAAGGAGTACGGCGAGGCCGTCCGGCTCGAGCCGATGAGCGCGTTCGAGCGCAAGTGCGTCCACGACGTGATCAACGCACTCCCCGGCGTGGAGAGCGAGTCGGAAGGCGTCGAGCCGGCCCGGCGGATCGTGGTGCGGCCCGTCGCCTGACGGTTCTGCCGCCGCTGCTGCTCTGTCTTTGGCGGGGCGTCCCTTGATGGGGGCGCCCCGCTTCCGTGTCTCGGGCCTGGTGGGTCTGCTTGGTCCCCACCGCTTGCAGCCTTGCTCAGCGGCGTGTCTACGACGACGCCGCGCCGCAGCGCACGTCGGCATCGCCCGAGCCGGCTGCTCATCTTCCACCGGCGTTGCCGGTCATCACCTTGCCGGCCGCGCGGTGTCCGTCCGCACGATCGAGGAGCCTGCGCCGACCGTCCGCTCCACGGTCTGGCTCCGCTGTTTGATCTCCCGCCGTTCCGGCTCATCCGGCCGGGCGATGTCCCCGCCTGGCCGGGTGGCTCCGGGATCGGCGACAATGGGGGCAGACGCGACTGGCGGCACCGGGATGGGACGGACCATCGGGGAGCTCGAGTTGTGAGGGTCGACCGCCTGGGTCCTCACGTCGAGGAGTCGTATGTCCACGACCACTGCCGTACTCCTGCCCGGCGCTCCCGTCGCCGAGCAAATCCTCGCCGACGTCGCCGACCGGGTCGCCGCGCTGCGGGCTCGTGGTGTCGTGCCGTCGCTCGCGACGATTCTCGTCGGCGACGACGATGCCAGCGCCGGATACATCCGCATCAAGCAGCGCCAGGCCGCCGAGCTCGGGTTCGCGTCGCCGCATGAGCACCTGCCCGCCGACGCGACACAGGAGGACCTGCACGCGGTCATTGACCGGTTCAACGCCGACCCCGATGTGCACGGCTTGCTCATCCAGTACCCGACGCCGCGGCACATCGACTATGACACCGCCCTGCAGCGGGTCGACCCCGATATGGACGTCGACGGCATGCACCCGCTGAACCTGGGCCGCCTGGCCGCTGGGATGCCCGGGCCGCTCCCCTGCACGCCGGCCGGCATCGAGGCGCTGCTCGCGCACTACGAGATTCCGGTCAGCGGCCGCGAGGTCGTCATCCTGGGTCGCGGTGCGACGCTGGGCCGTCCGCTCGCGATGCTGCTCTCGCAGAAGCGCCCGACTGCCAACGCCGCGGTGACCGTGGTGCACACCGGCGTTGCCGATTGGCCGCGGTACACCCAACGCGCCGACATCCTCATCGCCGCCGCGGGAGTCCCGGGCATCATCCAGCCCGAGCACGTGAAGCCGGGCGCCGTGGTCATCGGCGGCGGCGTCCGCTACTCCGGCCGCCGTCTCCTGCCCGACGTCGACGAGTCGTGCGCGGCCGTCGCCGGCGCCATCACTCCCCGAGTCGGCGGCGTGGGCCCCACCACCGTCGCCATGCTCTTCCGCAACGCGGTCACCGCCGCGGAGCGCCGTTTCACGTGAAACATCGGCCCCGGGTCGCTCAGGCCCAACGACCCGGGGCCGCTCCCCCGCCGTTTCGGAACCCGCTCCGGCGAGGCCCGTCTACTTGGGCCCGCGTGCGTGGCGCTCTCCCTGCAGGACCGTGCCCGCAACCGCACCGTGCTGACCCGCCACGCTCTTCGCCGCCTGGCCTACGTCGAGACGCAGCCGGACGAGGACGCCGGCAGCCGCGCCGCGTCGCGGCTCACTTCGCTGCTCGTGGCGTTACCCCGCATCGAACGGGTCATGACTGACACGTCCGGGCCTATCGCCGCGGCCGGGCCTGGCGGCGCACGCTGACCAAGCTTGGCGGACAAGCCCGCGACACCCGCCGCTACGGGCCTCGGACCAACGGCAAGTCGACCGCTTCGACCACGCCATGGTGGCGTCGACCCGTCTCTGTCGGACAGGGGTGTTGTGGTGGTCAGGCCGTGGTGATCCGCCAGCGGCGTGAGGTCCTGCCGTGGTGGCCCGTGCCGGCCAGCAGCCGGGCGATGCGTTCGCGGCCGTGCCGATGTGCCGGTCTCGGTGAACTCGGCATGGGGTGCGCGGCGCGCCGTAGGTGCTCTTGAGACATCGTGGATCGCGATGATCCGCGCGATCAGGTCCCGGTCTGTGTCTGCTCGGTCGACTCGTGGTGGCAGCGGCAGAGGACGGACCGGGGAACCGAAAGCAGTCGCACGCACGCTTCACGTTGCGCCGGCCGGTCTGCTCCGCCTCGATGAACGGGTACATATTCACCAGGTCTGCCTGATGCTCCTATGTCAAGCCGCCCCCAGCGCTGGGCTCGATCGGCTGATCGGGGCGGCAGCAGCGAGTTGCTGCTGGGCGCGTTCGTCGGTGAGCAGTGCAGAGAACACCCGGTCGGAAAGGCTGTCGCCGCCGCAGCCGTAGGGCTTCGGTGCCGGTCTTGTCCTCGTAGAGCAACTTATCGACGTAAGCCTTGCCCGTTCCGATCCCGCGGGTCTGGGTGACCGCGGCCATATGCAGGGCCGAGTTGGCGGTCCACAGGCATTCAAGCTCACGTTCCAGGGCGTTGATCTGTGTCGTGAGTTCGCGGCACCGCGCCACCAGCTCACGGGCGATCCGAGCGACGGTGCCGTCGAAGCGGTCGATCTCAGCCGCCAGCTCGTCGAGCACGTGGAAGCGGCGCAGGCCGCGGGAGGGAACGCGGAGTTCCGGGTCGGGTTCGTGCAGGTGCCAGCGCAGCCGGCCGCACAG
This sequence comes from Dactylosporangium aurantiacum, assembly GCF_000716715.1. Taxonomy (GTDB): domain Bacteria; phylum Actinomycetota; class Actinomycetes; order Mycobacteriales; family Micromonosporaceae; genus Dactylosporangium; species Dactylosporangium aurantiacum. The sequence continues at coordinate 167,368 of NZ_JNYJ01000013.1, forward strand.
CTTTGCGGTCCACGACGGGGTCGTGCCGGTGATCAGACAGCAGCTTCATCTGGCGAGTCGGGCCGTCGAGGCGGGCGACGGGCAGATCGGGGTCGCGCAGCGCGGCCAGGGCAACGGCTTCGGCGTCGATTGGGTGGGACTTGCCACGCTGCTGTCCGGTGCGTCGCGCCGCCGCCATCAACCGGGTATGCACGCGCATGACTGAGTACCCGGCACGCAGCAGGTCACCTTCGAAGCGGCGGGTCAGGTGTCGACAGTCCTCAACCGCGAACCGCACGTCGGGCCACTGCCCGGCCCATTGCACCGCGCTGAGATGGCTTCGCTGGTTGCCGCCACAGTCTTTTTCGCCCAGCTTGCGGCCGAGGTCATCGACCCGCGACCCGACCCAGGGGCATGCCCTATTCGAGCGTGAGCAGGCTCCTATCAAGGCACTCCCGGTTCGGGCGCGGGCGTCCGGCAGGGCCGCACATCAGGGACAAGCCACCAGCCGCTGGCCCGGGTAGCGAAGAAGTGAGCGAACCTCGCCGAGACATCGATCATCATGGCAATAGGACGAAGAAGGCCGTGGCCCACTTCAGGATGTCGACGTCGTCCTGCAGGCGGCAGTTCTCCCGCCGCAACCGCGGATGTCCGTCAAACCGGGGCAGGCCCGTGGCGACGATGCATCGCCGGCCTTCCGCTCCACCGAGCGTTGTTTCACGTGAAACAACGGCCCCCGGATCAGCGCACCCGACGAGTGGCGCGTGCGCCCACCGGCCCGACCGGTCTGGCCCGCATGATTTGCTTGACCGTATGGATGGTGCTGTTCCGCATGAGGTGTTGCCGGCCGCCGAGAAGGTCTTCGGCGATCGGCTTCCGTTGGCTGAGCGGTTCGCTCAGTTGCTCGTCACCGACGGGGTGGTCCGAGGGCTGATCGGCCCCCGCGAGGCGCCGCGCATCTGGGAGCGGCACCTGCTCAACTGCGCCGTCCTCGGCGATCTGATTCAGTCGGGCGCCACGGTCGTCGACGTCGGCTCCGGCGCCGGCCTGCCCGGTATGGTGCTCGCAGTGGCTCGTCCCGACCTGCACGTCACGTTGGTCGAGCCGCTCGCACGACGTACCGCGTTCCTTTCCGAAGCGGTGACGGCGCTCGGTCTCGAGCGGACCACCGTGGTCCGGGCGCGGGCCGAGGAGTGCGTCGGGAAGCTCCCGCTCGCCGATGTCGTCACCGCCCGAGCAGTCGCACCGCTGGACCGGCTTGCCGGTTGGTGTCTTCCCCTCACCGCCGTCGGCGGGCGACTGCTTGCGCTCAAGGGAGCCTCCGCAGCGGCCGAGATCGCCGAGCACGCGGAGACCTTGAGCCGGCTCGGAGCGGGCACGCCGTCGGTACGCCTCTGCGGGGACGCCGTCCTCGCGGAGCCGACCACGGTCGTCGAGATCGTGCGGGAGCGGGAAGTCGCGCAACGCCGGAAGGGCAAGCGCGGCCGGTAAACCGGGGGGCGGGCCAAGAGCGTCCCCCGGACACGGGGGAACGCGGGGGTTCGACAATGGACATCAGGAACTGTGGCAGCGGCTGGCCGGCCGCGCCGATGAAGCGACTCGGCGGTCTCCTCCGCCGAGTCGACGGCTTTTTGGTCTTCTTGCGGCCGGGAGAGAGTGACAAGGGCGACGACGCGCCGATGAGCCATAGCTCAGGCCGCCTGTGCGCCGTAGGCTGGCCGCGCGCCGTTCTTGCGTTCCCGGCGCCGGTCACCGCGGTCAGTCGAGACTTCGTGTCGGGCGGTGTTCCGGAGGTGGGCACCGCGTCGCTGACGGCCGGCAGTGCACATCTTTCCGAGCGGGACGGGACTGACATGGTGCGCGACAGCGGTGACAACCCCGACTATGGCGATGCCAGTTCGCATGTTTCACGTGAAACAGGGGCGAACGCCGGGACCGAATACAGGACGGATGCAGGGGCGCGGAGCGCCGATGGAATCGAGGGATGGGGCGTGCGGCCGGTGCCCCAACCGCGTCTGGAGCAGCCGGTCGGTACGACACGCGGCGCCACGGTGGAGTTTCACGTCAGCGGGCAAGTCGATCGTGCAAATACCGGTACTGTTTACGGCCGGGGCGGAAAACCGGTCGTGTCCAAAGCCGATCCACAGTCCGCTGCAGACGAAGCGAAAGCCGAGACGAGAGCAGATATGAGGTCCGAGCGACGGAGCACTCCGTCCCCCCGACCACACCCGTCCGTCGTCACCGCGGATACCGAGGGCGCAATGACAGACGCGTACGTTTCACGTGAAACCGAAGACCCCCCGCTCGCACAGGAGGCAAAGCGCGCCGTGGAGATCCTCAACCCGAGCGGGGAGATCACCATGCCCCGCCCACCACGGCGACGCACGATGTGCGTAGCGAACCAGAAGGGCGGGGTGGGAAAGACCACCACAGCGGTCAACATCGCCGTCGCCCTGGCGCTGCACGGCAACCGCGTCCTGGTGATCGACCTCGACCCGCAGGGCAACGCCTCCACCGGCCTCAACGTTCCCCACCACTCCGGTGTGCCGGACGTCTACGACTGCCTGATCGACGGCGCCCCGCTCGACGCGGTGACCCAACAGGTCGAGGGCATCCCGAACCTGTGGGCCGTGCCCGCCACGATCGACCTCGCCGGCGCCGAGATCGAACTGGTCTCCGTCGTCGCCCGAGAGTCGCGCCTCAAGCGGGCCATCGAGGCCGGCGGCAGCAACTACGACTACATCTTCATCGACTGCCCGCCCTCGCTCGGGCTCCTCACGGTGAACGCGCTCGTCGCCGCCGAAGAGGTGCTGATCCCGATCCAGTGCGAGTACTACGCCCTCGAAGGTGTGCAGGCGCTCACGAACAACATCGAGCTCGTGCGGTCGCACCTGAACCCGAAGCTCGACATCTCGACGGTGCTGCTCACCATGTACGACCGGCGCACCCGCCTCGCCGACCTCGTCGAGCAGGACGTGCGGAACCACTTCGGGGACAAGTGCCTGAACGCGGTCATCCCCCGCAACGTGCGCGTGTCCGAGGCGCCGAGCTACAGCCAGTCGGTGATGACGTACGACCCGGGCTCCCGCGGTGCGGTGAGCTACTTCGAGGCGGCGCAAGAGATCGCGCTGCGCGGTGCGCATGACGCACAGGTTGGAGGAGTGGCATGAAGTCGAACCGACGTGGAGGTCTCGGACGGGGGCTCGGTGCTCTCATCCCCACCGCCGCGCCGGCCGAGAGCGTGGCCGGCGGCACCGCCACCGCGCTGGCGACTCCCCCGGCCACGACGGACGCTCCCACGAACGGCGCGACCGCCGAGCCGGTGGAGCAGCTCGCCCCGGTTCCCGGTGCGCGTTTCGCCGAGATCTCCGTGACCTCGATCGTGCCGAACCCGAAGCAGCCGCGGCAGGTGTTCGACGAGGAGGCGATCGAGGAGCTGAAGACCTCGATCCAGGAGGTCGGCTTTCTCCAGCCGATCGTCGTCCGCGAGCTCCCCACGCCGGTCGAGGCCGAAGGCGACGAGGGGACGCAGAAGAAGTACGAACTCGTCATGGGCGAGCGCCGGTGGCGCGCCGCCCAAGCGCTCGGCAAGGAGGTCATTCCGGCGATCGTCCGGGAGACCCGCGACGACGCGATGCTCCGCGACGCCCTCCTCGAGAACATCCACCGTGCGAACCTCAACCCGCTGGAAGAGGCCGCCGCGTATCAGCAGCTTCTCGAGGAGTTCGGGGCGACCCACGAGGAACTCGCCCGGCGCATCGGCCGGAGCCGGCCGCAGATCTCCAACACGATCCGTCTGCTGAACCTGCCCGCACAGGTGCAGCGCCGCGTCGCGGCCGGCGTGCTGTCCGCCGGGCACGCCCGTGCGCTCCTCGGGCTCGACAGCTCGGAGGAGCAGGAGACGCTCGCCCACCGCATCGTCGCCGAAGGGCTGTCGGTCCGGGCCACCGAGGAGATGGTCTCGCTCGCGGTGTCGGAGGGCGGCACGGCGAAGAAGGCCGCACCGCAGCGCCGGGCCAAGCCCCACGCGCCTGCGCTGTCGGATCTGGCGGATCGGCTCTCGGATCGGTTCGACACTCGGGTCAAGGTCGACATCGGTCAGCGCAAGGGCCGGATCACGATCGAGTTCGCCACCGTCGACGACCTCGAGCGGATCGTCGGGATCATCGGGGTCGACCAGCGAGGCCAGCGAGAGCAGTAGCGAGCCGGAAGGGGCTGGAGAAGCCCCGAATAGGCGAAACGAAACGGCCGGACGGCAAAGTCCGGCCGTTTGGTTTTCCTCAGAGGATGGCTCTGGGCGCACTTTATCCACAGGGGTTATCCACAGGCTCGCCGTTTCACGTGAAACCACGTGGTAGACGTCTTGGGTACCTGTGGATAGAGGTTCCGGCGGGTGTACTGTCCACAGGGTGCGGACACCAGGCCGCGGTTCGGCTAGGGTCGGCTCGTGTCCGAGACGCCATCGCAGCTGCCCTCGTTTACCTACTGGCCGACGTTCCCGTTCGAGGGTGACCTCAGGGTGAAGCGCCTGCTCGACCCCGTACCGATCGAGCCGCCGCGGCACGGTGACAATCCGGCCGAGTGCCGGGCGTGCGGGGCGCCGGACGAGGCGTACATCTGGGTGAGCGACCGGTGGCGCGTGCGCAGCCTCGACCGTCCGACCGGGCTGCCGGCGGTGCTGATCCTGGAGTCGCGGTCGCATCTCGACCTCGGCGACCTGCCGAACATGCTCGCCGCCGAGCTCGGCGTGATGACCGTGCGGCTGGAGCGGGCGATCCGGTCGCTCGACGGCGTGGCGCGGGTCCACGTGAACCGGTGGGGCGACGGCGCGGCCCACCTGCATCTGTGGTTCCTGGCGCGCCCGTACGGGCGACTGCAGCTCCAGGGCACCTTCCTCGCGCTGTGGGACGACATCCTGCCGCCGATCCCCGAGGACCAGTGGCGGGAGAACTTGGCGCTGGTCGCCGCCTGGCTGGCGGAGTTCGGCGGCCGGCCGCTCGCCGAACCGCCGCGGATCAACTGGACGGCGCCCGCACAGTTTCGCGAGGAGGCTCGGACCGTCGACCCGGACGCCCCACTCGGCGACGCGGGGATTCACGTGGAGCCGCCGGAGCCAGCAGCCTCGAACACGCCGCAGACCGAACCTCCCGCCGCAGCGCACGAGACAGACGGCACGGCGCAGCAGGCGGACGGGACGGCCACGACGCCGGCAGTGCAGAACGCCGCCGAACACACCCAGACGGCGCGGACGACGCCGGCCATCAACGAGCGGCCTGACACACCGTGATGTGAAAACGTCAGACGGTGCGTCGCAGGCGGATCGGGTGAGGCCGGGTGAGGAACTCTGTCCGGATGACTCCCACGGCCCGTGATGGGTGCGTACCATCATGACGGTTGACCGAACGTAAGCAGCGCGCGGAGATGGGCCAATGTCGCGACGTCTCGTAAGTCTGACGCTAGACACTCTCGAGGATCTGCCTCGGTCGTGCCGCGCCTGCGTGTTCTGGGAGCTCGATCCGGTCGCCGCCGACCGGGCGTGCGCCAACGGCGACCCGGGCCTCGAGAAGGAGGCCTGGGTATCGCAGACGCTGCTCGAATGGGGATCGTGCGGCAAGCTGGTCTACGTCGACGGCATGCCGGCCGGGTTCGTGATGTTCGCGCCGCCGGCGTACGTGCCGAGGTCGATGGCGTTCCCGACCTCGCCGGTCTCCCCCGACGCGGTGCTGCTGATGACGGCGCACGTGGTGCAGCCGTTCGCCGACGGTGGCCTCGGGCGGATGCTGGTCCAGGGCGTCGCGCGGGACCTGACGAAGCGCGGCGTGAAGGCGATCGAGGCGTTCGGCGACGCGAAGTTCGGCGAGGTCGACGAGGCCGGTCGCAACGAGCGCGGCTGCCTGGCGCCGGCGGACTTCTTCACCTCGATCGGGTTCAAGACGGTCCGCCCGCACCCGCGCTATCCGCGGCTGCGCCTGGAGCTGCGCACGGCGCTGTCGTGGAAGTCCGACGTGGAATACGCGCTGGAAAAGCTGCTCGGCTCGATGAGCCCCGAGTCGCTGCTGCGGCCGGTCCTGCCGGTGCGTCCAGCCACCCGGACCATGCAGTCCTGAGGCGCCCGAGCCGGCGGCGACCGACCGGGGACGCTCAGACGGCGTTGGAGTTGGTCAGCGCACGCAGCAGGCTGACGTCGATCGAGCCGGTCGGCACGTCGGCCTCGACGGGCAGGTACATCCGCTGCACCGCCGCCATCATCGCCTCGACGACCCGCTCGCGGAACGCGGGGTCGATGAGCCGCTCCCGGTCGGTCGGCGAGGTCAGGTAGCCCACGTCCACCCGGACCGCGGGCATCCGGCTCAGCCGCAGCAGCTCCCACGTCTTGGCGTGCGTCTGGCAGTCGCGCAGGCCGGTGCGCACCACGATCTCGCGCTGGACGAGCTTCGCGAGCCGTTCGCCGACGATCGACGTCGGCCCGGAGACGGTGCCGTAGTGGTACGTGGCGACGCCCTCGGCCTCCGGGTTGCGGTACCCGTCGAGGTGGATCGAGATCAGCAGGTCCGCACCGAGCTCGTTGGCCAGGTGCACCCGGTCACGGTCGCTGAGAGCCGCTGTGGGCTGCGGACCCCTGGTGAGGTTCACCCGCATCCCCGCGGCCGCCAGACGGCCTTCCAGACGGGCTGCGAGGTCATATACGAGGTCCGCCTCCGCCCACCGGAGCGGCCCGTCGGGGACGACGTGCCCGGCGTCGGGTCCGCCGTGCCCGGGGTCGATGACGATGCGCTTGCCCAGGAGCGTCGGGCCGGAGTCGCGGAAGGTCTCCGCCTCGCGCAGCAGCTGCGGCCGGCCGCCGATGACCTTGCGACCCAGGCGGCGCAGCGCGCCGACGGTCGCCGGCCCGCACTCACCGTCGGGACGCAGCCCGACCTCGCGCTGGAACTGGGCGACGGCGTGCGCCGTGCGGCTGCCGTAGATCCCGTCGGCGCGGCCCGGGTTGTACCCCATCTCCAGCAGGCGCTCCTGCAGCTGCCGGACGTCGTCGCCGATGTACGGGTCGCCGACCGTGTGGAACAGTGCCCGCTGCCCGAGCCGCCAGCGCGCCGCGTCCAGCGACCGCCAGGTCTCGTCGCCCACCTCGCCGTCGACGGTCAGGCCGTGGCTCTGCTGGAACGCGCGGACCGCACGCTCCGTGTCGGCGTCGTACTCGGGATCGGCGTGCGGGGAATCGGCCAGCAGGTCCAGCACGACAAGAATGCTGCGGATCTCGGCGACTGCCGCTCCCCGCGCCCCGCGCCGGATTGCCCGCATAAGGTCCTCCTGAGAATGCCTGCGATTGCACCGCAGCGTACCGCTCACGGCTCAGGGACGCGTCATCACGCGGCCTTTGTCAAAAACGCGCCCCGCCTTGGCTCAGGCGGGGCGCGTCAGTGCTCAGGGCTGTGCTCAGGCGGGCTCGAGCGCGGATTCGATGAGCCGGACCAGGGCGCTCTTCGGGCTGGCGCCGACGACCGAGCGGAACGGCTCGCCGTCCTTGAAGACGGTGAGCGTCGGGACGGAGAGCACCTGGTAGGCGCGGGCCGTCTCCGGGTTGCTGTCGATGTCGACCTTGACGATCTTCACCTTGTCAGCGAGGTCACCGACGGCGATCTCGTTGAGCATGGTCTCGATCTTCCGGCACGGCTGGCACCACTCAGCCCAGAAGTCCACCAAGACCGGAATATCGGATTTGAGGACGTCAGCCTCGAAGGTCTTGTCGCTGACCGGCTGGATGGCTCCCATACGCACTCCCTCTACTACTCAAGCTCGTCTTGAACTACAGCGTCGCGATGTAGCGCTCGGCGTCCAGCGCCGCCGCGCAACCGGTCCCGGAGGCCGTGATCGCCTGCCGGTAGGTGTGGTCGACCAGGTCGCCGGCGGCGAACACGCCCTCGACGTTGGTGCGGGTGCTCGGCGCGGCCACCTTCACGTAGCCGGCGTCGTCCAGCTCCACCTGGCCGCGGAACAGCTCGCTGCGAGGGTCGTGACCGATCGCCACAAACACGCCGGCGACCTCGAGGTCGGTCTCCTCGCCGGTGTTGACGTCCTGGACCCGCAGGCCGCCGACGCGGCCACCGCGGTCGAGGACCTCGGTCACCACGCTGTTCCACCGGACGTTGATCTTCTCGTTGGACAGTGCCCGCTCGGCCATGATCTTGCTGGCCCGGAACGAATCGCGCCGGTGCACGATGGTCACCGACTTGGCGAACCGGGTGAGGAACGTCGCCTCCTCCATCGCCGAGTCACCGCCGCCGACGACCACGATGTCCTCGTTGCGGAAGAAGAAGCCGTCACAGGTCGCACAGGACGACACGCCCCGACCGAGCAGCTCCTGCTCCCCGGGAACGGAGAGCGGGCGCCAGGCGGAGCCGGTGGCCAGGATGATGGCGCGGGCACGATACTCGGCCTCACCGACCCAGACGCTCTTCACGGGGCCTTCCAGCGCCACGCGCGTCGCGTCGTCGGTGACGAACTCCGCGCCGAAGTGCTCGGCCTGCTTGCGCATGTTGTCCATGAGCTCCGGGCCGAGGATGCCGTCCGGGAAGCCCGGGTAGTTCTCCACCTCGGTGGTCGTCATTAGCGCGCCACCGGAGGTGACGCCTTCGATCACCAGCGGCTTGAGGTTGGCCCGGGCCGCATAGACGGCTGCCGTATACCCGGCGGGGCCGGACCCCACGATGATCAGGTTGCGGACCTCGTCCACGGTCGACTCCTCGAGTTAAGCCTGTGCCAGCAAAACGTCATCCTACGAACCGATGATTCCCGTTGTGGGGTGACGCGTGTGCCACATCACCACTACGGTCAGGCAATGCCGCGGTAGAGCTCGTCAGCGATCGCCCCACCGATACCGCAGTCCGGTCCGACCGCGAGAACCAGGCGTTTGCCGGCGCCCAGCCGCGTGCCGTCGACGATGACGACCAGCGCGGGACGACCCTCGAATCGGGCGTAGTCGACCAGTGCCACCTGACCACCGTATTCCCCGACCACCGCGTTGAGGCAGGCGGCCCTGGCCACCGGGTCCTGCAGCCGGCGCAGCTGCTCCGGAACAGCGTTGGGCTTCGAGGACTTGCTCAGGTCGGCGCTGCCGCTGCCCTCCCCGGCGATCGCCGGCGCGGGCGGGGACGCCTGCGCGAGCTGGCCGACCGTGCCGGGTCCATAATCCTGTCCCGATGCGACCAGGGCGGCGTCCGATCGCGTGGAGGTCCTGGTGCCGCCCGACGTCGGGGGCAGTTGCTGCGGCGCCGCCTCTCCCTTGCCGCCGTCGGACGCCGAGGTCGCGGTGTCCAGGTTCGCGGACTGCTGGTCGATGGCCACCCTGATGCCGAGGCCGCCGCAGACCAGCACGGCCGCGGCGGTGGCCAGGCCGATGACCCACCGCTGTGTGCGGCGCCGGCGCGCCTCGCGGGCCCGGGCCAGGTCCAGCACCGGGGCCCCGGAGGCCGGGGCGAGCACGGCGGCCTGCAGCGCGGCGTTCAGCCGCTGCTCCACATCCGCCGGTACGGGCACCGGCGCGGCACCCAGCTCGGTCAGCTGGTCGCGGACGGCGACCTCGGCGGTGACCAGAGCGCCGTAGGCCTCCGCCCACCCCTGGTCGGTGCTGATCAGGCGGCGCACGTCGTCCGCCGCGGGCGTGCCGTCCAGCGCCCCGCCGACGAAGTCGGCGAGCAGGTCGAAGTCGGCGTCGGAGAAGGTCGTCACGCGCCGCCCTCCTTCCTGCTCGCTGCGGTCTCAGGGCCGTTCGGTGATGGGACGCCGCCGCTGCCGACCGGGTTCCGCAGGTGGCCGAGCATCACAGCGAGGCGGGCGCGCCCGCGCGCACACCTGCTTTTGATGGTGCCTTCCGCGACGTCCAGGATCACCGCGGCCTCCGCCACGGAATACCCCTGGACGTCCACGAGCACGAGCGCCGAGCGCTGCTCAGCGGGGAGCTGCTGCAGCGCCTGCTGGACGTCCATGGCGGTGTCGCGGTCGCTGACCGGTGCGGGTGTGACGTCGGTCTCGGGCAGCGGCACGGTCGGCCTGGACTGCCGCCGCCGGATCCGGTCGAGGCACGCGTTGACCACGATGCGGTGCAGCCACGTCGTGACGGCCGACTCGCCCCGGAAGTTGCCGGCGGCACGGAACGCTGACAGCAACGCGTCCTGCAGGGCGTCAGCGGCCTCTTCACGGTCGCCGAGGGTCCGCAGCGCGACCGCCCACAGCCGGTCGCGGTGCCGGCGGACGATCTCGGCGAAGGCATCAGGGTCGCCCGCGGCGTGCGCATGCAGCAGGGCGGTGTCATCCGGCGTTTCACGCACGCCCGGCTCCGCCTCCACGGCTGGCACCTTATCGACCGCGAGCGACCTGTGGGGACTACTGGACTCGAACGGTTATCTCCGCGATGGAAACCCGGTATCGGCCGCTGCTGCTTTCCTTCGGCAGCTTGGTGATCCAGACGAGCAGGTAGCGGGTCGGTTCCTGGGGCCCCGGGTACAGGTTGGTCGGGCCCATCTCGTCCTTGGCCGTGCCCTCGATCAGCTTGTACTGATCGACCGTCTGCTGGTCCTGCGCCTGGCCGCTGCCGAGATCGACGGTGCCGGAGCGCAGCTCACCGCTGGCGCCGGGAGTGGCCAGGTCGACCTGCACGGAGACGATCTGCTTCGCCTCGCCGAGGTCGATCCAGACGCCCATGCCGTCCTTGAGACCGCCGAAGTTGGCCTTGTTGTTGTATCGATCGGTGTTCCAGGCGGTCGCCTGGTTGCCGTCGACCATCTTCTCGGCGTCCTTGGCGTTGTCCTTGCTGCCCTTCGGGCTGACGATCCGGACCTTGGAACCGTCGAGCTTCAGCACCGTCGGCTGGTTGGCCGGCTTCGCCTGCTGCGGCGCGCCGCTGGACGTCACCGACGGCGGGGTCTCGCCCGGCACGGCCGGGTCGCCGAGCACCTTCGCGGCGGCGAGGGTGCCGGCCAGGGCCAGCACCAGCAGGCCGACGACGCCCACGGCCAGCTTCCGCCCGGCGGGCTTCGGCGGCACGGTGGACTGCGACGCGGCGTCGAACGCCTCGAAGTCGAGCGCGTTGTTGCCGTTCTCGGCGAGGTCGCTCTCCTCGAACTGCCCGAACGACGCCAGCTCGCCGGCGAGCGACTCCGCCGACGGCAGCGGCAGGTCGGGGTTGAGCAGGTCGGTCACGAGCGAGTCCAGCGGCGTCGGCACGCCGGCGCGCACCTGGCGCGGTGCGGCGAGCGCGCCGTTGTTGTCACGCACGCCGTCCGGCACCGAGTAGGTGCCGGCCTCGCGGTGCGGCCAGTAGCCCGTCAGCGCGCAATACAGCACGGCGCCGATGGCACGGATGTCGGTCTCCGGCGTCGCCAGGTCGTCGGCACGGGCGTCGGTCAGCACGACCCGCCCGTCGTGCGCGACGAGCACGGTGCCCGGGTGCACGTTGCCGTGCGCCATCCCCGTGCCGTGCAGCGACGCCACGGCGTCCGTGACGGCCCAGGCGATCGCCACCGACCGTGCCGGGTCCAGCGGACCCGACGCCACGATGTCGCGCAGCGCGATCCCGTCGACCCACTCCCGGACCACGTAGGCCCGGTCGCCCTCGTCGATCGCGTCGTAGACGCCGACCAGGTGAGGGTGCACGATCCGGCTGGCGGCCACGGCCGCGCCGAGCATCTCCTTGGCGCTCTCCCCACCGGGGTAGCGCAGGACGACCGCCACCGGCCGCCGCAGGATCACGTCGATCCCGCGATACAGCTGGCGACCCAACGAGTCGTTGCCGATGTGCTCTTCGAGCTGGTATCGCTCGGCAAGGATTTCACCGACGGATGGGGTGCCGAAGGTCAGGACCTGCGGAATGCCTCCGGAGGTCTCCAGCCCTTCGTCGAGCTCAGCCACCCGTCCTCCCTTCCGATCCGTGTGCTCACCTGGGGTGTGCGTCGTAACGCGAGTCGCAGTCACTAAGCCTAAGCGCTCCGGCGGGGCGTCGAGGTTGACCTTACCGGTCAGCTCTCCGGGTTCCGACACGTCATCTTCTCCGGACCACCCGGGGCGATGCCAATTGATCACCCATGCCAGGACATAGCGGTCATATACCTTTCACCCATATTTCATCGGATTGACCAGTCTCGGACGGGCCGTCCGTCGGGGTGAACGTGACCGCTTCGGTGCCACCCTCGACCGTCCCGACGGCGACCGGGAAGCCTTCGATACGCCTTGGCCGGACGCTCGCGCCGCGGCCGGTGGACCGGTGTGCCGCCGCACGTCGCGTGTGCCGCTCCGCCGCGCGGGTCATCGACCGAGCTTGCCCTTGATCAGGCCGGCGAACTGCCGGACCTCCGGCACCCGCAGCGCCATCGCCACGACCGCGTAGGTCACCAACAGGGCCGTGCCGCCTGTGACGAGTTGCACCACGCCCAGGATCTTGCCGGGGTCGAGCACCTTCCCGACCAACCAGGACACGGCGAACGCCACGATCCCGCCGGCCACCGCCGCCCCCGCCAGCCGCGTCAGGGTGTCGGCGACCTTGGCCATGCCCAGCCGGCCCAGGCGCGCCCGCAGCAGCCAGTAGCCCATCAGCAGCGCCGCCACGAACGACAGCGCGGTGCCGACCATCAGCGACGCCGTGACGGCCGCGATCGGCAGGATGAAGTAGAAGGCCACGTCCAGCGCCAGCCGGACCGCGACGCCGCCGATGTTGACCAGTGCGGGCGTGCGGGTGTCGCGCAGCGCGTAGAACACGCTGGTCTGCATCTGGCTCAGCGCGAAGGGCAGCAGGCCCAGCCCCGCGGCGCTGACCACCCAGCCGGTCGCCAGGGCCGTGTCGTAGTCATACTGCCCCCAGTCGAACAGCGTGACCGCGAGCGGCTGGCCCAGCACCACATAGACCGCGGCGGCCGGGATCAGGATCACCGAGGCGAGCCGGGTGCCCTGCGACAGCTGGTCGGTCACGTCGCCGAAGCGGCCGTCCGCGGCCGCGGAGGAGATCCGCGGCATCAGGGCGGTGATCACGGAGACGGCCACGATGCCGTGGGCCATCATGAAGATCAGGAAGGCGTTGTTGAAGACGGCCGGGCCGTCGCCGCCGCGCAGCGCGTTGTTCTTCGCCAGCACCATCACGACCGTGATGCCGATCTGGTTGACCGCGACGTACAGCAGCATCCAGGAGCCGAGCTTGCCCAGCTCGCGCAGGTTGAGCTTGCGGAAGTCGAAGCGCCACTTCCAGCGGAACCCGGACTTGCGCAGCGCCGGCCACAGCCCCAGGGACTGCACGACGATGCCGAGCGTGGTGCCGATGCCCAGCACGAGGACCTGCGCCAGCGTGATCGTGTCGGGCTTCGGCAGGGCGGGCCCCGGCACCAGGACGAAGACGCCGGCCGTGGCGATGATCACGACATTGTTGAGGATCGGTGTCCACATCGGCGCGGCGAAGTGGCCCCGAACGTTGAGGATCGCGGCGAAGATGCCGGCCAGCCCGTAGAAGAAGATCTCCGGCAGCAGCAGGTACGCCAGCAGCGTGATCAGGTCGCGGTCGGTCTCGGTGACCCGGTCGTTGCCGAGCGTGTAGACCGCCGTGAGCAGCGGAGCGGCGAGGACCACCACCAGCGTGGCCGCGCCGATCGCGACCACCGCCAGGGTCAGCAGGCGCTGCGCATAGGCCTCGCCACGGTCGGGCTCCTCCTTGCGGGCCCGCACCAGCGTCGGGATCAGCACGCTGGCGAGCACGCCGCCGAGCAGCAGCTCATAGATCTGGTTGGGCAGGTTGTTGGCGAGCGTGTAGTCGTCGCCGACGGCGAACCCGCCGATCGCGGCCGCGATCGCGGCCGCGCGCAGGAAGCCGGTCGCCCGGCTCACCAGGCTCAGGATCGCCATGGTGCTGCTGTTGCGCACGACTGTGCCGGTGCTCTCGTCGTCGCCCGGCCCGGGCGGCGGCGCGGTCTCCTCGACGACCGGTGCGTCGTTGACGACCTCGGGCCTGGCGGTCACGAACGGCAGGGGGACCGTCGGCGCGTTGGCGGGGTCGCCCAGGCGCGGGTCGAGCGGCTGGGTCGGCAGCTCACCGTGCGGATCCGGCGCCCTGTGCGCGCCCTCACCGACCGGACGCAGCACAGCCGTCGGCTCGTTGCTCCAGCGCCCGTCGTCTGCCGGGTCCATCCGCCACACCCCAACTCGGCCGTGCTTCCGCTCGCAGCACAGACCATAGTGGCACCCCCCGACATTTCCTTCGTCCCACCGTTGAGCCGACAAATCGCGCGACCTGGCACCGACACGACAACTACCCTCGGTGTCCGCTCCTTGCTCACCGCTCATGCCGTCGCGATAGGCTCACCGACCGATGTCCGAAACCACACGCGCCCTCACCGACGCCCAGCGCCGTGCCGTGCACGAGCTGATGCGCGTCTCTCCCGTCGCCGACGAGCTCGGCCGCCGGTTCGCAGCGGCCGGGCACGAGCTGCACCTCGTCGGCGGCTCGGTGCGCGACGCGCTGCTCGGGCGTCTCGGCGACGACCTGGACTTCACCACGGACGCGCGGCCGGAGCAGACGCTGCGCATCATCGACGGCTGGGCCGAGGCGGTGTGGACGACCGGCCAGGAGTTCGGCACGATCGGGCTCGCCCGCCGCGGGCTGCGCATCGAGGTCACCACGTTCCGCGCCGACGCGTACGACCGGGTGAGCCGTAACCCGATCGTGCAGTACGGCGACAGCCTGGTCGACGATCTGCGCCGGCGCGACTTCGCGGTCAACGCCATGGCGGTGTCGGTGCCCGGGCACGAGTTCACCGACCCGTACGGTGGCCTCACCGACCTCGCCGAGCGCGTCCTGCGCACGCCGGGCGCGCCCGAGGACTCCTTCGCCGACGATCCGCTGCGCATGCTGCGGGCCGCCCGGTTCGCCGCGCAGCTCCGGTTCAGTGTCGCGCCGGAGGTGCGGGCCGCGATGGTCGCCATGGCCGGTGACCTCTCCCGGATCACCGCCGAGCGGATCCGCGACGAGTTCGTCAAGCTCATGTGCGGCGCCGACCCGATCACGGGACTGCGGCTGCTGGTCGACACCGGGCTGGCGGAGACGTTCCTGCCCGAGCTGACCGGCCTCAAGCTGGAGATCGACGAGCACGCCCAGCACAAGGACGTCTACGAGCACACCCTGATCGTGGTCCGCAACGCGATGGGCCACGAGACCGACGGGCCGGACTTCACGCTGCGCATGGCCGCGCTGATGCACGACGTCGGCAAGCCGGCCACCAAGGCGGTCGGCCCCGACGGCGGGGTGAGCTTCCACCACCACGAGGTCGTCGGCGCCCGGCTGACCAAGCAGCGGATGAAGGCGCTCAAGTTCCCCAAGGACGTGATCTCCGACGTCTCCGAGCTGGTCATGCTGCACCTGCGCTTCTACGGGTACGGCCGGGGCGAGTGGACCGACTCGGCGGTGCGCCGGTACGTGACGGACGCCGGGCCGCTGCTGCCGCGCCTGCACAGCCTGACCCGCTCCGACGTGACGACCCGCAACCGGCGCAAGGCGGCGCAGCTCGCGGCCGACTACGACGCGCTGGAGGCCCGGATCGCGCGCATCGCCGCCGAGGAGGACCTGGCCCGCGTCCGGCCCGACCTCGACGGCAACGCGATCATGGAACTGCTCGGAGTGCCGCCCGGTCCGGTCGTGGGCCGGGCCTGGCGGCACCTCAAGGAGCTGCGGCTGGAGCGCGGCCCGCTCGACCGGGACGAGGCCGAGGCGGAGCTGCTGCGCTGGGCTGCCGCCGAGGGCCTCACGAAACCCTGATCTCCGTGATCTGCACGGCCAGCTTCGGCGGACCGTCGGCACCCCCCGTGGTGGTGCCGGCGGCGGCGATCCGGTCCAGCAGGTCCAGGCCGCTGGTCACCTGCCCGAAGACGGAGTAGTCCGGCGGGATGTCGCTGTCCTTGTAGACGATGAAGAACTGCGAGCCGTTGGTACCCGGGCCGGCGTTGGCCATGGCGAGCGTGCCCCGCGGGTACGGCGGCAGCGTCGTCGGCAGGTTCTCCTCGCCGAACTGGTAGCCGGGCGTCCCGGTCCCGGTGCCGCCCGGGTCGCCGCACTGCAGCACCCACAGGCCCTCGGTGGTGAGCCGGTGGCAGGGCGTGTCGCTGTAGAAGTCGTCCCGCGCCAGGTGCACGAACGAGTTGACCGTGCAGGGCGCGCGGTCCGCGTACAGCTGGACGCCGATCGCGCCGAGGTTCGTCTCCAGCGTGGCGGTGGGCTTGCCGGTCAGCGTCGAGCGGGGTGCGGGCGTCGCCACCAGACGGGTCTCGCCGCCGCCGCGGTCCGCCGGCGTGTACCTGCACGGCACGCCCGTCCCGGCCGGCGGCATCGCACCGGTCGGACCGGCCGCGGGGCCGCGACTGGTGCCGGCGCCGCCGCTCGGCGAGGCCTGCGACGTGGTCTCGGCGGTCGACGCCGCCACGGACACCACCGGCCCGGCGGCGGTGTCGACCGGGTCGTTGTCGGCCCGCAGGTAGAGCAGGACGGTGCCGGCGCCGCTGAGGATGAGCAGCGCGGCGATCCCGCCGGCGACGGGCAGCAGCCACCGCCGCCGGCGCTGGACCGGCACCGGGCCGGGCGGAGCGGCCGACCCTGGCGGACCGGCTGATCCGGGCGGAGCCGCCGGACCGGGCGGGACCGCGGGGCCGCCCGGGGCGGGGCCGTCGCCGATCGGTCCGGCCGCGGCCGGCTGCTCCCCCGGCGGATGGATGTCCGGCACGTCGGCCGCCGGCACGGCCGGCCGCAGCCAGGCGGGCAGGGTCGGGTCGGGCGCCGACGGCGGCAGCGGCTCCGCCAGCTCCGGCGGCTTCGGCGCACCGGGGCGCGGCGGCTCGTAGTCCGGCACGTCGCTGTAGGACGCCTGCGCCTCACCGTACGAGGGATGCGCCTCGCCGTAGCCGGCGAAACCTTCGTCGGAAGAGCCGGCGGAAGCGTCGCCGAAGGCGGACTGGTCAAAGGACCCGGGCTGGTCATAGCCGGGCGATGCCAGCCCGTAGCCGGCGTCGCGGTAGTCGTCATAGGCGTCCGGGTCCGAGGCGGGCGGCTCGTACGCCCGGGACGGCAGCGAAGGCCGCGCCGGCGGCCCCGATTCCAGCTCGAACCGGGCTCGGCCGCTGGAATCGGGCTCCGGGGACGAAGCAGGCAAAGGCGGTGGAGGAGATGACATTACGTGATCATACGATTACATTCAGCTCAAAGTGGTAGTGCTGCCGCCAATGCCTTCGCCCGTTCCGCCCACGAGTGCTGCTCCGCGAACGCCTGCCGGGCCGCCGTCAATGCCGGGTCGTGCGCCTCGGCGGCCGCCTCGCGGACCGCGGCCACCATCGCCTTCGGCGTGCCGGCGATCCGCACGAGCGGGGAGTCGAGCCAGTGCACCGCCGGCAGATCGGTGCTCACCGGCGGCTTGCCGGCGGCCAGGTACTCCAGCGTCTTGAGCGGGAACGACGCGCGGTTGAACGGCGTGTCGCGGTACGGCGTGACCCCCATGTCGATGTGCCGCAGGAACGTCGGCAGGGACTCGAACGGCTGGCGGCCGACCCACACCACGTTGGGCCGCTCGGTCAGCGCCGGGAACCGGACCGGCTCCCAGCGGGCGTCGTGCGGCCCGACCAGCAGCAGCGACACGCCGTCGTCGGCCAGTGCGGCGAGCAGCTCGAAGTCGGTGCGGTCGGAGAACTGGCCGATCACACCCGCCACCGGGCCGGCCAGCGGCTTGGGCAGCTCCGCCGGCTCGCCCGGGGTCCGGTACGCCGCCGTCTGCACCCCGTTGGGGATCAGCACGACCCGTTTGGCGCCGAGACCCGTCCAGCGCTCCGCCAGTACCGTCGAAACCGCCACCACCAGGTCGGCGTTGTCGAGCTGGCGGCGTTCGTCCTCGGCGACCCGCGCCGCGTCCTGCCCCATGAGTTCCGCGCCGGCGACATAGTCGTCGGTGCCGTAGAGCACCTTGGTCACTCCGGGTCCCCAGCTGCGCAGCACGTCGACGAGGTTGCAGGCCATCACGGCGACCGGCCGCCGGTCGAGCTTGCGCAGCGCCCAGCGGGACTGCGAGCGGATGAGCGCCGCGGTGCTGACCTTGATGTACGGGCGGGTGTGCAGCGGCAGCACGCGCGGCGTCAGCCGCGTCACACCGTCGGACACCTGACGGATCTGCGGGGCAACCCCCAGGCGGGAAGCGCCGTAGCGGTAGCGGTCCGGGGTTGCCGCGGAGATCGGCGGATCGACCCAGAGAATGTCAGCATGAGGGGTGAGTGCGGTGGCGAGCAGCCGGTCAGAGCCGGTCACCCCGTCCCACGACGTTCCAGCGAAGACGACAACCAGCGGCTGAGACACGGCCCACATTCTCCTGGAGGACGAGGAGCCGGTTCAACGCTGTCGGAACTCTGACCACCAACGCGTCGTGCATGTGGCGATTCGGTCGGTTCTGCACGTAGACGAGGTCAGCTACCGTCGCTACACGATCCCCCTTCGGCCGCATTGAGCATGTGGGCTGGCCACCCCTGAACCCTGGAGGCAGACATGCAGCCGTGTCCCAACTGCGGCGGCATGGGCATTGATACGAACGGCTACTGCACGCAGTGCCGCACCTATCGAGGCGTCCCGCAGGCGCCGCAACCGCCGGTGAGCGGGACGCCCTACAGCGGCGACCCGTACAGCGGCGCGCCCTATGCCGGCTACCAAAGCAGTGGACCCTCGTTCCCCGACCAGCAGGTGAGTGGCTCCGGCTACCCCGGCGGCGGCTACCCGGGTCAGGCCAGCGGTCCGGCCTACCCTGGCCAGGTCAGCGGCCCGCCGGCGTTCCCGCCGGCCACCTACGGCGGGCAGTACGGCTCGTCGCCGACGCCTCCGCGCCGCAACAAGTTCATGATGCCGCTGATCGCGCTGTCCGGCGTGGTCGTGGTGCTCGTGATCGCGATCGTCGCCGTGGTCGCCCTGCGCAAGGACGACGACCCGAAGAACGTCGCCGACCCGGGCAAGAGCGCCAACGCGACCGCCAGCGGCAGCGCCGCGGCCGATTCCAAGATCGACAAGTGCCTCGTCGGCACCTGGCAGACCACGACCTACACCCAGACCGCCGCGGTGGACGGTGTCGAGGGTGGCCTGTCGCTCAGCCTGACGAAGAACGGCTCGACGCTCAAGTTCACGTCGGACGGGAAGCTCACCGAGACGTTCGTGGACACGGTGTTCAACGCGAGCCCGATGATCGCGGGTCAGAAGGTGCCGCTCACGGTCACCGTCAACGCGACCATGAACGCGGACGTCCAGACCACCAGTGGCAGCATCATCTACTCCAACATCAAGACGAGCGGCAACATGGTGACGACCGTGCCGTCGCTGGGCAAGAGCGAGACCGACACCTACGACGCGGACGACAGCCCGGCCAAGTACACGTGCAGCGGTGACAACCTGAGCTTCAGCAACCCCCAGCTCCAGGCCACCGCGAAGCGCACGGCGTCCTAGCGGCTGACCAGCACCTCCGAGGTCCCGTCGGGTTGCGCGATGTCGTCGCCCACCCGGCGGGCCCACCGGCCGCCCAGCAGCCCGTAGGCGGCGGCGGCCAGCACGTAGCCCACCGCGACCAGGCTCAGCACGAGTGCCGAGCGGCCGTTGTACGGCAGGGTGAGCGCGCCGATGTACATGCCGGCGACCAGCATGATGTTGAACGCGGTGTCGTTGATGCTGAAGACCCGCCCCCGGAACTCGTCCGCGCACTCGTGCTGCAGTGACGTGTCCGCGACGATCTTGATCGCCTGAGCCGCCAGGCTGGTCACGAACACCGCCCCGAGCAGCAGCACCGGGTCGAAGGGCAGCCCGAAGCCGAGGATCGCCGCGCCCGTGGCCGCCAGCACCGCGGTCACCCAGCGCCAGCCGCCGATCCGGCGGGCCACCGGCGGCGTCACGAAGGACGCCAGCAGCATCCCGACGCCGCCGGCGACGAACGCCTTGGCGATGGTGCCGAAGGAGTCGCTGACCTCGTCACCGGTGTTGAACACGGTGCGGAACAGCAGCAGGCAGGCCAGCAGCACGACGCCGTAGAGCAGCCGGAACGCCGCCTGCACCAGGACCAGGTAGGCGGCGCCGCGCTTCGCCGCGAGGTGCCGGACCCCGGCGATCGTGCCGCGGTTGACGTCGCCGACCGCCTCCCGGATCGAGTGCTTGGCCTGCTGCGCGGCGTCCGGGCCGAGTTCGTCGGCGGTGAAGGAGGACCGGCCGATCAGGGCGGAGACCAGGTAGAAGCCGGCCGCCATGGCGGCGACCAGGGCATAGCCGTGGAACGAGGTCGCCAGCACCGTCTTGATCATCGCCGCGCCGGCGCCGATCCCGACGGAGAAGCTCAGTGAGCCGAGCGTCGCGGAGAACGAGTTGGCGGTCACCAGCATGTGGTCGTCGACCACGTGGGGGGTCGCGGCGGACAGCCCGGCCAGGAAGAACCGGTTCAACCCCGTCACCACGAGCGCCAGCAGGAACGGCACCGGCGACTCGTGGCCCTGCCAGATGTACAGGGCGATCGGCAGCACCAGGACCGTGCGCAGCAGGTTGGCCCGGGAGATGATCGTGCGCCGCCGCCACCGGTCCAGGAACACCCCGACATATGGCCCGATCAGCGAATACGGCAGCAGCAGCACGGCGAAGCCGGCCGCGATCGCCATTGCGCCGGCGCGCTGCTCCGGGTTGAACAGCACGGTGCCGGCCAGCGCGCCCTGGAAGAGGCCGTCGCCGATCTGCGCCACCATCCGGACGCCGAGCAGCCGCCGGAAGCCGCGTTGCCGCAGGACCGCCCGCACGAAATGGGACTGCGGATGGAGTGCTGCGGTGACGGAGGACACGGCAAAAGCCTACGGCCCGTTCAGGCGGACGCACCTGCCAAAGCTCGGTGAAGGCCGGTTCCCCGACCTCCACCGAGCGATGTGCCAGCTGTCAGGCCTTCGGCGGCTCGACCGCGATGCGGCCGTTGACCGGCTCCTCCACCGCGGCGCCGCTGAGCCTGCCGAGGAGTTTCGCCAGGTCGATGCCGGTCAGGTCGGTGCTGAGCTGCAGGCCCTGCGCCACGGTGCCGGCGACCGACCTGGTGAGCGACGACGCGCCGTCGGTGGAGATGACGGTCATCTTGTCGATGTTGCTCATCGGCTCGCTCGCGGCCTTGACCACGTCGGGCATCACCCGCACCAGCAGGTCCAGGATCGCCGCCTCCCCGTAGGTGGCGAACGCGTCGGCCTTGAGCTTCATCGCCTCGGCCTCCGCCTGGCCGCGGGCCAGGATCGCCGACGCCTCGGCGACACCCTCGCGCTCCAGGGCCTCCGCGATCGCCACCCGCCGCCGCTGCTCGGCCTCACCTTCCTTGGCGCCCTCGATCGCGTTGGCCTCCGCGAGCGCGGCCCGCCGGGACCGCTCGCCCTCACCGGTCAGGCGGGCCTGCTCGGCCGAGCCCTGTGCGGCGGCAATGACGGCCTGCCGCTGCGCCTCCGCCTTGAAGATCGCGGCGTTCTTCGCCGCCTCGGCCTCCTGCTCGACCCGGTAGCGCTCGGCGTCGGCCGGCTTGCGCACCTCGGTGTCCAGCTGGCGCTGCTTGAGCTCGGCGTTGCGCTCGGCCACCTTCTGCTGCTCGGCCAGGATGACCTGCTCCCGCTCGGCCTGCGCGAGGGGACCGGCCGCGGCGGAGCGGGCCTTCGCGGCGTCGATCTCGGCCTGGATGGCGGCCTGCTTGAGCGACAGGTTCCGGTTCGCCTCGGCGATCGCCTCCTCCGCCTTGAGCCGCTCGGACTCGGCGGCCTGGCGGGCGTGCGCCTCGGCGATCGCCGCGTCGCGCAGCACCCGGGCCGCCTCCGGACGGCCGAGGTCCTGCAGGTAGGAGCCTTCGGCGAAGATGTCCTGCAGCTGGAACGTGTCCAGGACCAGGCCCTGGTTGGTCAGCGAGTGCTCGGCCTCCTCGGCCACCGCGCTGGCGAACGCGGTCCGATCCCGGATGATCTCCTCGATGGTCAGCCGGCCGACGATCGAGCGCAGCGCACCGGCGAGGACCTCGCTGGTGAACAGGTCGATGCCCTGCTGCTGGTTGAGGAACCGCTGGGCGGCGGCCCGGATCGCGTCCTCGGTGCCGCCGACCTTCACGATCGCGACGCCCTGCAGGTTGGCCCGGATGCCCTGTTTGCTGACCGCGCCGGTGATCTCCACGTGGATGCGGCGGCTGGACAGGTCGAGGACCTGCAGCTTCTGCACGATCGGCACCACGAACACCGAGGCGCCCATGACGACCTTCTGGCCGGACAGGTCGGTCGAGCGGGACCCGTCCAGGGCCTGCACCGACTTGCCCTTGCGGCCGGTGATGATGAACGCCTCGTTGGAGCCGGCCACCTTGATCCGCGACACCACGAACAGCATCAGGAACAGGATCAGCAGGACCGCGCCGCCGATGGCGATGAGCAGGACCGTATTCATATGTCCATCCCTTCTAGAAAGGGGTTTCTTCGACGATCACGCTGGTGGAACTGGTCGCCTCCACCACGAGCACCCGGGTGCCGAGCGCGATCGGGTGGTCGGCCCGGGCGCTGACCTTCAGTGGCTGGCCGCCGAGGGAGATACGCACCTCGCCGAAGCCGTTCGTGGTGATCGGGGTGACGACCACCCCGGTGGTGCCGACCATGTCGCGTTGGGTGGGTGTGGCGTCCGTGCGCATGTTCATCGCCATCCGGGCGAGCCGGGTCGCCAGCCACGCGGTCGGCACGGCGGCGGCGAGACCGCCGAGCAGCGCGACGGCCGGCCCGCCGGGGAGGTGGAGGGCCGCCACGATCGCGCCGCCGAATCCGAACGCGCCGACGAAACCGGCGATCGCCGGCAGGGAGAACACGCCGCCGGCGTCGGGATGGTCCACGTCGAAATGCAGCAGGTCGCCGACCAGCAAGGACACGGCCAGCACGAGCACGCCCAGACCGCCGAGGATCAGAAATGCCACATCCATCGCCGGTCCCCCTCCCGCTAGACCTGGAGGGTAGCTATCGGACGCAAATCTGACACTCGCGTGTTCGGGCACAATTGGTCGCGTGCGTTGGGCGGAGATGCAGGCGCCGATCGATGCGGTCGGGATCGCGGTGGACGACACCGGCGTGTGCGCGGTCCGGTTCGGCGGCGCGGCCGGCCCGCTGACCGGTGGTGATCCGGTGCTCGACCAGGCGGTCAAGGAGCTGACCCGCTATTTCGCCGGCGAGTCCGCGCCGTTCACGGTCCCGCTGTCGGTGCGGGGTGGCTCGCAGTTCGAGCGGGCCGTCTGGCGGGCGTTGTGGGCCATCCCGTACGCGGAGATGCGCACCTACGGGCAGATCGCCGCCGCGGTCGGCGAGCCGGACGGCGCCAGGGCGGTCGGGGTCGCCTGCAACCGCAACCCGCTGCCGATCATCGTGCCCTGCCACCGGGTCGTGGGCGCCGACGGCAAGATGGTCGGCTTCGGCGGCGGCATCTGGCGCAAGAAGCTGCTGCTGGAGCTGGAGGCCAAGGTGCGCATCGAGCGCGAGTTCGGCCTGTTCTGACAAAGTTCAGGGCCCCTCCCGGAGGAAGGGGCCCTGAACGCCATGAAGGAGAAAGGTCAGCGCTCGATCTCGCCGGCGATGAACTGCTCGACCGACTGGTGCGCGTCGTGGTCGTTGTACTGCACCGGCGGCGACTTCATGAAGTAGCTCGACGCGGACAGGATCGGACCGCCGATGCCCCGGTCCTTGGCGATCTTCGCGGCGCGCAGCGCGTCGATGATGACGCCCGCCGAGTTGGGCGAGTCCCAGACCTCGAGCTTCAGCTCCGCGTTGAGCGGGGTGTCGCCGAAGGACTTGCCCTCGAGGCGGATGTAGGCCCACTTGCGGTCGTCGAGCCACGGCACGTGGTCCGACGGGCCGATGTGAACGTCGGACTTCACCATCTCGTGCGGGATCTGCGAGGTCACCGACTGGGTCTTCGAGATCTTCTTCGAGACCAGGCGGGTGCGCTCCAGCATGTTCATGAAGTCCATGTTGCCGCCGAAGTTCAGCTGGTACGTGCGCAGCAGCTCGACGCCGCGGTCCTCGAACAGCTTCGCGAGGGCGCGGTGCACGATCGTGGCGCCGACCTGGCTCTTGATGTCGTCACCGACGATCGGCAGCCCGGCGTCGGTGAACTTCTGCGCCCACGCCGGGTCGGAGGCGATGAACACCGGCAGCGCGTTGACGAAGGCGCAGCCCGCGTCGATCGCGGCCTGGGCGTAGAACTTGGCCGCCTGCTCCGAGCCGACCGGCAGGTAGCAGACCAGCACGTCGACCTGGGCGTCGCGCAGCGCCGCGACGACGTCGACCGGCTGCTCGTCGGACTCGTCGATCATCTCGCGGTAGTACTGGCCCAGGCCGTCGAGGGTCGGGCCACGCTGGACGGTGACGCCGGTGGGCGGCACGTCGCAGAACTGGATGGTGTTGTTCTCGCTGGCGCTGATCGCGGCGGCGAGGTCCTGACCGACCTTCTTCGCGTCGACGTCGAAGGCGGCGACGAACTGCACGTCACCGACGTGGTAGTCGCCGAACTTGACGTGCATGAGACCCGGAACCCGGTCATTCGGGTCGGCGGTGCGGTAATACTCCACGCCCTGAACCAGGGACGAGGCGCAGTTGCCGACACCGACGATGGCAACGCGGACGGAGCCCATCGCGGATGCCTCCTTCTTGTTGTTCACGATGACCGCTCCGGATCTGCCGAAGGCGGCTGAGGGGTGGTGCCATTGCGTTCGTTCGCAATGAGCTCTTCGAGCCAGCGGACCTCGCGCTCGCACGCGTCCAGGCCGTGGCGTTGCAGCTCCAGGGTGTAGGCGTCGAGCCGCTCCGCGGCCCGGCTCAACACGTCGCGCATGCCCTCGCGGCGCTCCTCCACCCGGCGGCGGCGGCCCTCGAGGATCCGCAGTCTGGTCGCCGGGTCGGTGCGGGCGAAGAACGCGAAATGCACTCCGAAGCCGGCCTCGCTGTCGTAGGTCTCGGGGCCGGCGGCGGTGAGCAGCTCCTGGAAGCGCTCCTTGCCTTCCGCGGTGATCGTGTAGACCACGCGGCCGCGCTTGCCGGTCAGCAGGGGGACCTCATCGGGTGACGTCGGCATGCCGTCCGGCGGCGCACCCTCGGAAATCCAGCCGTCCGATTGAAGTCGACGAAGAGTGGGGTAGAGGGAGCCGTAGCTGATCGCGGCCCGAAACGCGCCCAGCTTGGTCGTGAGTTGTTTGCGCAGCTCATAGCCATGCATCGGGGATTCGTGGAGCAGGCCCAGGATCGCCAGTTCGAGCATTCCCAGCCTCCCCCCGTTAACCCGGCCGATGTATCGGTCCGATACATCGCAACGGTAGGCCGATGTCCGAACGGATGCAACGATGCTGACCGAGTGGCCTGGACCACAGCGCTGATCGTCTATCCGACGGTTACCGATCGTGACCGATGTCGCCGAGTCGCGCGGGACCGCGTACCCTCGGGCGCATGCGTACCCAGCGTCAGGTGGTCGACTTCTCCTTGCGGAGACGCGCCCTGCTGCGTGAGGTGCATTCCGGGCGCGTCGGCACCTATGAGGTCTGCGACGCGTCGCCATACCTGAAGAGCGCAGCGAAATTCCACGGGGAGCCGACGGAGGAGCTGTGCCCGGTGTGCCGCCGGGAGAACCTCACCCATGTGCACTACATCTATGGGGATGAGCTGCGGCAGTCGTCAGGTCAGGCCCGCCGCCTGACCGAGCTGCCGATCCTGGCGATGACGCTGAGTGAGTTTCACGTCTACGTGGTGGAGGTCTGCCGCGCCTGCGGCTGGAACCATCTCGTGGAGCAGTATCTGCTGGGTCGGGACGGCCTTGCGGCCGGATCGGACGATGGAGCCGGCGGTCGGTCGTCGACGCGGATCCGAGGAGGGGCGGCCGAGTGAACCTGGCCCGCATGACCATCCGTGGTCACTGCGGCGGGCCGATTTGCATCGATGCCCTGACGGGCGGCGACCGCCGCCCGCACGGCCGCGGGGCGCAGCGCCCGCCGGCCGTGCAGACCGCAGACTTGAGACCTGACCGACGAGTGCCTCAGCTCACAGACATGGTGGCGACGGAGCATGCGACAACGACGCAACCGGCAAGGTGGGACGAATGAACTACGGTGACCCGACCAACTCCCCCTCGGGCCGGGCGCAGGTTCCTGGATCCTTTCCGGGGCCAGACGGCGATGACCCCTTCGGTGGTCCCCCGCTACCACCACCGCCTCCGCTGCCGCCCCCGCCGCCCAGCGCCAGCGCCGGTGCGGCAGGTCGCGCGACGGTCGGCCGGGCGAGCGTAGGACGTCCCGGCGGCGACGAGCCGCGCACCGGCCGTGCCTCCGTGCCCGTGCCGGGTGCGTCCGGCTCCGCGTCGGTGCCGTCCGCGTCCGGTGCCGCGTCCGTGTCCGGCTCCGCGTCGGTGCCCGGCGGCGCGTCCGCCGGCCGGGCCACGGTCGGCCGGGCCACGGTCGGCCGCGCCTCTGTCTCGATGTTGTCCGGTGCCGAAGGTCTCGACGGCCCCGGTGGCCCGGGTGGTCCCGGCGGCCCCGACGGTCCCGGTGGCGGCTCAGGCTCCGGCAAGGGCAAGGGCGGCAGCAGCGCCAAGGCCAAGCGCCGGCGTCGCCGCAACATCATCATCGCCTCGATCGCGGCGTTCATCATGCTCGCCGGCATCGGCATGGTCAGCGGCACGTACTACTTCGACCAGGTCGCCCTGCCGGAGAACCTGGCCATGGAGCAGTCGACCACGATCTACTACGCCGACGGCGTCACCCCCATGGGGCGCATCGGCGACAAGAACCGCACGGTCATCCCGTTCGACCAGATCCCCATGGACGTGCAGCACGCCGTCGTCGCCGCCGAGGACAACACGTTCTACACGAACGACGGCGTCGACTACAAAGGTGTCGTCCGGGCGGCGTGGAACAACGTCACGGGCGGTGAGCGGCAGGGCGCCTCGACGATCAGCCAGCAGTACGCGCGCAAGTGGGCCGAGCTGGAGGGCGTCACCTACGGCCGGAAGGTCCGCGAGGCCGTCATCGCGCGAGGGCATGGTGCTCGCCGGCATCATCAAGAGCCCCGACAGCGCCGGCGGCAAGGGCAGCCCGTTCGACCCCAACATCGACAAGCAGCAGGCCACGGACCGCTTCAACTACATCAAGAACCAGATGATCAAGCTGGGCTTCGTGAAGTCCGAAGAGGCCGAGACGAAGATGGCCTACCCGGCGAAGGTCATCACGCCGGCCGAGGCCCGGGCCAACGCGATCAAGACGCAGGGCAGCATGGACAAGCCCGAGGGCCTGATCGTGCACCACGTCCTCGACGAGGTCGCCGCGCTGACCGACCCGAAGACCGGCGCGCTGCTGTACGAGGGCGTCGACGCCGACGGCAGCAAGAACTTCGACAAGATCGCCAATGGCGGTCTGAAGATCGTCACCACGGTCGACGCGAAGCTCCAGCAGGCCGCGGTCCAGGAGGCCAGCCGCAACCCCGACTCGCGGATCAACAAGTATCCGGGCAACCTGCAGGCCGCCCTCGTGGCGGTCGAGCCGGGCACCGGCGCGGTCAAGGCCTATTACGGCGGCGACAGCGGCAACGGCGGCGACTTCGCCGGCTACTACAACGACCCGGTGCTCAGCGACGGCCAGGACAGTTGCTGCGGCGGCCACCCGCCGGGCTCGACGTTCAAGGTCTACACGCTGGCGACGGGTCTCATGGCCGGGTACCGGATCGACTCCTACTGGAACGGTGACTCGCCGCAGCAGTTCCCGGCCAGTGGGCGAACGGCGAAGAACCCGGTCAAGAACGCCGGTGAGGGCGCGGTCTCGTCGCCGAAGTGCAAGTCGGGCGACGGCAAGTGGTGCACCTTGGAAGAGGTCACCGTCATGTCGCTCAACGTGCCGTTCTTCGCGCTCGCCGAGAAGGTCGGCCCGGCCAAGGTGATCGACACCGCCCGCGCCGCCGGCATCACCGACATGTGGGCCAACGTCGACAACAAGAGCAAGAAGATCGACCTCGTGGCCAACAAGGGCTCCGACGTGTTCCCGAAGTACTTCAACACCGAGGTCGCCTTCGGTCAGTACCCGGTGACGGTCCTCGAGCACGCCGGCGGCATCGCCACGTTCGCCGCCCGCGGCGTCGCGGCCAAGACGCACTTCCTGAAGGAGATCTGGGAAGGCGGCCGGAAGACCTATGGCGAGGTGATCAACCCGAAGCGCATCCCGGGCTTCACCGACCAGATGGCCGATGACCTCAACACCGTCCTGCAGGGCGTGCCGAAGCACTACGGGTTGAAGCTCAAGGACGGCCGCCAGATCGCCGGCAAGACCGGCACCTGGCAGCTCGGTCAGACCACCTCCAACGCGCACGCGT
The DNA here is from genome assembly GCF_000716715.1 of Dactylosporangium aurantiacum. Lineage (GTDB taxonomy): Bacteria > Actinomycetota > Actinomycetes > Mycobacteriales > Micromonosporaceae > Dactylosporangium > Dactylosporangium aurantiacum. Next base: position 195,739 of record NZ_JNYJ01000013.1, read on the forward strand.
GGTTCGTCGGCTACACCGCCTACGACCCGGGCAAGAAGTCGCCGGGCCTGGCGACCGCGGTGTGGGTCGGCAACAAGGCCGAGGAGCAGAAGATCGTCGACAGCAACGGCAAGGGTGTCATCGGCGGTAACCTGCCCGGCCCGATCTGGCAGGACTTCATGGACAAGGCCGAAGCCATCATGAAGCAGCCGAAGATCAACTTCCCGGGGCCGAAGAACGTCGGCAACCTCGAGGTCGGCACCGGTGTCTCGCCGCAGCCGAGCCTCCCGGCCGACCCGAACATCCCCAGCGGCGGCCCCGGCAACCCGGGTGGCGGCGGCCCCGGCGGCAACGGCAACAGCCAGAGCCCCGGTCCCGGCGGCGGTGGCGGCGGCATCATCCCGACCATCTCGCCGACACGAAGGCGCTGATCGGGGTAGGCCGAAGATGTGCGGCCACGGTAACGGCGGTATGTTCGCCGGGACCGTGGCCGCTGTCGTTGGGGGTTTGCGTTGGAAGCGGGCAGGCTGAAGGCCGTCCGGTGGGGGCTGCTCGCGCTGTTCGTGGCGCTGGTTGCCTACGCGCACTGGTGGTATGGCATCCGGCACCACTTCTACGACCTCAAGATCTACCGGCAGGCCATCGACTGGTGGCTCGACGGGCACGACCTCTACACGTTCACCAAGCCGGACGACACGCAGGGCGCGCTCGGCTTCACGTACCCGCCGTTCGGCGCGATGGTGCTGGTCCCGTTCGCGCTGCTGGCCAAGAACGCGGCCGTGACCGTCTACGCCGTCATCGCCATCGCCGGGCTGCTCGTCACCACCTACTGGCTGGTCGCCCCGGTGGCGCGCCGGCACGGCTGGTCGCTGCCGTTCGTGCTGATCCTGTCGACCGTCGTGTTCAGCACCCTCGAGCCCGTCCGTGAAACGTTCAGCTTCGGCCAGATCAACGTGCTGCTGATCGTGCTGATCCTGGCGGATCTGCTGATCCTCCTGCCGCGGGGGAGCCGGTGGGCCGGCGTGCTGATCGGCCTGGCCGCCGCCATCAAGCTGACCCCGGCGATCTTCATCGTGTATCTGCTGGTCAGCCGCCGGTACCGGGCGGGCATCACGGCAATCGTGAGCGCCGCCGCCGCGACCCTGCTCGCCGCCGCCGTCGCACCCCGGGCCTCGTGGGACTTCTGGAGCGACACGCTGTGGAAGGGCGACGGGATCGGCAACAAGGCCTACATCCCCAACCAGTCGCTGCGCGGCCTGCTCGCCCGCTACGACGCCCCCGGCTGGCTGTGGGTGCTGCTCGTGCTGGCCGTCGTCGCCGCCGGGCTGTGGCGGGCCCGCCGGGCCGCGCTCGCCGGCGACGAGCTCGTCGGGCTCACGATCGCCGGCTTCGTCGGCTGCCTGGCCAGCCCGATCAGCTGGATCCACCATTTCTACTGGTTCGTCCCCGCGATCGTCGTCCTCGTCGACGTGGGCCGGCGATGGCTCGCCGCATTGATCGCTGTCACCGTCGGCGTGGGCATGGTGTCGCTGTACGACCAGGGCCTGCCCGTCGACCCGTGGGGCGAGGGCATCCTCGGCTTCTTCATCGAGAACTGGTACACGCTGCTGGCCCTGGCGCTGCTGTTCGTGCTGCCGATCCGCCGGGTCGACGAGGAATCCAGGTCGGGTGGTGCACCCGCCGCGGAGGTGGCGACGGTACGGTGATGCGATGCCGCCGACTGTGCGACCCGAGCACCGCCTGAGTGACGAGCCCGCCAACTCCGACCGCTTCGTCGGTGGCCTCTCCGAGTCGATCGGTGGGCCCCTGGGCAGTCACGCCGTGCGGACATCGAGCCGTTTCTGGACCCCCTCGAGAGTGGTCCTGCTGCTGATCTGCGCCATGCTCAGCTTCTCCTGGATGCAGAAGTCCCCCTGTCGCGACGGCGCCTGGGCGGACATGAAGCAGTACAAGTACTTCTGCTACACCGACGTGCTGGCTCTGTACTACGCCGAAGGGCTGAACGAGGGCCAGGTCCCCTACGCCGACCACCAGGTCGAGTACCCGGTCCTGACCGGCGCGTTCATGGGCGTGCTCGGCCTGCCCGTGCACTCCCTCGGCCAGCAGCAGGCGATCGACAACCCGGGCCAGACGTTCTACGACCTCAACGCGGTCGTGCTCAGCGCGTTCGGCATCGCCGCGGTCGCCGCAACGCTCGCCGTGCGCCGGCGAAGGCCCTGGGACGCGGCGATGTTCGCCGCGGCACCCGCGCTCTTCGTCTCCGCGACCGTCAACTGGGACCTCTTCTGCGTCGGTCTCGCCTCCATCGCGATCGTGTTCTGGGCGCGCCGAAGACCGCTGCTCGCCGGTCTCTTCCTCGGCCTGGCCACGGCCGCGAAGTTCTACCCGGTGCTGATCCTCGGCGCGCTGCTGGTGCTGTGCCTGCGCACTGGCAAGTGGAAGGAGGCCCTAGCCACGTTCGGCGTCGGCGCCGGCACCTGGCTGGCGGTCAACGTGCCGGTGGCCGTCCTCTACTGGGACTCGTGGGCCAAGTTCTGGGACTTCAACTCCCAGCGCGGCATCGACTGGGGCACGCTGTGGTACATCGGGGCGCACTTCCCGCGCGGCTCCGGGCAGTACGGGTTCCCGTTCTTCCAGAACCTCGACACCGACCCGACGCACAGCACCCTGAACATGCTGTACCTCAGCCTCTTCCTGGTCTGCTGCGTCGGCATCCTGGTCATCGGCCTCACCGCGCCGACCCCACCGCGCCTGGCCCAGCTGGCGTTCCTGATCGTGGCCGCCTTCCTGATCACCGGCAAGGTGTGGTCGCAGCAGTACGTGCTGTGGCTGATCCCCCTCGCCGTGCTCGCCCGTCCCCGCTGGGGTGCGTTCCTCGCCTGGCAGGCGGCCGAGGTGCTCTACTTCGTGTCGTTCTACGGTGAGCTCATGGGCGCCTCGGGCCGGCAGGTGTTCCCCGAGGGCGTGTTCGTGCTCGCCTCGATCCTGCGACTGGTCACGCTCGCGGTGCTGGTCGGCTACGTGATCCGCGACATCCGGCACCCTGAGCTGGACGTCGTCCGCGACACGTACGAAGGCGAGGACCCCGACGGCGGCGTCTTCAACCGCGACGAGGTCGAGCCGGCACCGCTCGACCCGCCACCGCTGGTCAAGACGCTGTAGCGCGCTACGACGAAGGGCCGGCGAGCAAGCTCGCCGGCCCTTCACGCTTTTCTCGTTCGCTCGCTTCGGCCTTTGGTCAGCTGTCTTCGACCTTGTAGAGAACGACGTCGCCCTGCTCCGTGCGGGTCAGGCCGAGCCCGTCGATGGGCGCGTCGATCGCCCGCTCGTACGCGCTGCCGAGCGCCTGGCTGCGCACCACCACGACGGTGCGGATGCCACGCTCGCGCAGCAGCGCCACGGTCGACACGTCGGGGAACTGCTCCATCGTCAGGCGCAGCTGCTGCTGGTCCATCGGCGTGAACCCGCTGCCCCCGTTGACGATCTTCGGGAACCCGTCGGTGCTCCACAGCATGACGTTCATGTCGAACAGCTCGTGGCTCGGCAGCACCATCAGCGGCCCCTGCAGGGTGCTCATCGCGACGGGTGTCGGCGGCACCACCGGGTGCGGCGTCTTGTGCGCCCCCTCGAACAGCACCAGCATCACCGGGATCAGCGTCGCCAGGCGGGGCAGGAACCCGGCCCGGTCGGTGCGGTCGGTCTGCGTCCGGTCGGCGAACAGCTCCACGGCCCGCTCCGCGAACGCGCTCACCGCTCCCGCCGCGAGCAGCGCCATGAACAGCGTCGTCCACACCACCAGGCGGCCCGAGGTGCGGATGCCGTCGAAGCCCGGCAGGGCCCGGTAGAGCGCCAGGTAGCCGAACTCGCCCTTGCCGGGGCCGTGCGTCCCCATCGCGAGCGCGACCGTGCCCAGGACCCCGACCAGCATCCAGATCCGGTGCTTGAGCCGCCACGCGGACACGAACAGTCCGGCGAAGGCGAGGCCGTACAGGAAGAAGCCGGGCAGCAGCGCCATCTCCGGCGCCCAGGTCAACGTGGCGCGGGCGTCGGCATACGCGTCGCCCCACAGCCACGACTCGGGCGGCGCGATGAAGAACCCCTTGAGCGGCGGAGAGAACAGCCCGACGAGCTCCTCGCTGCGTCGCGCATACGGGTGGTCCTTCAGCACCTGCAGGTAGGGATACGCCATCAGCGCGCCGACCGCGGCGAAGATCGCGCCGCCGCCGAGATTGGCGAAGAACAGCTTCCATCCGAACGGGCGCGTGACCCCCCACACCCGCACGTGCCGGTAACCCCACGACACCGCCGTGGCCAGCACCGCCAGCAGCAGCGCATACACGAACGGGATGCCGATGCCGAAGCCGAGACTGATCTGCCACGCCGCGACCAGCCAGCCGGCGAGCACCCAGCCCCACCGCCGCCGGTCGGGCCGGTAGCCGTCACGCAGCGAGAAGCCGTGCCCGCGGGCGAGCATCGCCAGCGCGAGCGCGATCCCGCCGATCGACAGCACGTGCAGGTGCCCCGCCTGGCCGAGCCGCCACGGCGAGTAGGCGAACGCGGCACCGGCCACGACCGCCCCCGTCGGCCGGGCGCCGAGCTGCCGGGCCAGCACATACGCCCCGAAGAACGCGAGCGCGAAGATCAGGACGTACATGATGTTGTACCGCACGAGCGCCGCCACCGGCCCGCTGCCGAGCATGCCGGCGGGCGCGTAACCGAGCAGCGTGTCCGAGAACGCGTAGCTGTACTTGTCGGGGAAGAACGCGTTGGCATTCCACAGCTGTGACGGGTTGGTCGTGAGGATGTGCCCGCCCCACGACATCTGCCACGCCTGCAGCGTCGGGTCCGCGGTGTCCTGCGGGATCGTGGTCGCCGGGTCCCGCAGGGTCGGCCAGGTCATGAGCGCGGCGAGCAGCACCGACCCGACCGCCGCCATCGTCCACTCGTGCCCGAGGAACTCCGCGACCGCGGTTCCGACGCGGGTCGCCACCCTGCGGGCCCGCCCGGGCGTCGGACCCGGCTCGGGCGCGAACGACCACAGCGGCTCGTCCTTGCCCTTGCCGGCCTTGACGAGGCTCACCCGCTGGGCGTCGCTCTTGGCGCCGTCCTGCTGCTCGGCGTCTTTCCCGGCCGCCGGGCCGCTCTCCGAGCCGGCCGTGACGTCGGCTTTCCCGTCGGCCTTCGGGTCAGCCTGTGCGTCGGCCTTTGCGTCGCCCTGTGTGTCGGCCTTTGCGTCGGCCTGCTGGTCGGTCTCCGCGTCGTCGGTGGCGTCGGCTTTCGCGTCTTTCACGGGTTTCGTGCTGCTTGCCCCGGTCTTCCCGCCGGCTGCTGCCGCACCCCGCGTGCTCTTGGCCGCGCGCTTGCCGCGGGCCGGCTCGCCGGCGGTGGCGGCCGGCTCCGGCTCCTCGGGCTGAGCGGCGGCTGGCTCCGCCTCCGGGCCCTGCTCGGTCTCGGACACGTTGCTCACGCCAGCCGCTCCCGCAGGTAGGTGATGTCGGCGGTCTGCCCGTCGGCGCCGCCGGGCGTCTCGACCAGCGCCGGTGCGCCGGCGGCCCGGATCACCGCGACGATGAGCTCCGGGTCGATCTCGCCGGCGGTGAGGTTGTCGTGCCGGTCCCGGCCCGAGTCGAACCCGTCGCGGGAGTTATTCGCGTGGATGAGGTCGATCCGGCCGGTGATCGCCTTGACCCGCTCGACGATGTCGAGGAGGTCCTCGCCGCCGGCGTGGGCGTGGCAGGTGTCCAGGCAGAACCCGACCTCATACTCGCCGACCGCGTCCCACAGCCGGGCCAGCGCGTCGAAGCGCCGGGCGCAGGCATTGTCACCGCCGGCCGTGTTCTCGATCAGCACCGGCGTGGCGAAACCGCCCTCGTCGGCGGCGAACTTGAAGGTCTTGCGCCAGTTGTCGAAGCCCGCCTCCAGCCCGTCGGCGCTCTCGACGTGGCCACCGTGCACGATCAGGCCCTTGGCGCCGACCTTGGCGGCCCCCGACGCGTGCCGGAACAGCAGCTTGCGGCTGGGGATGCGGATTCTGTTGTTGGACGACGCGACGTTGATCCGATATGGCGCGTGGATGTAGACGTCGACGTCGGAGGCGATGAGCGCCTCGGCATCGGGACGGTCTTTGGGATCGGCCCAGCCCTGCGGGTCGGTCAGGAAGAACTGGACCAGGTCAGCACCGCGCGCTGCTGCCTCGGCCAGTGGCTCAGCGGGGTCGACGTGAGCACCGATTCGCATGCCGCAGAGCCTACGACGTGGGACCGACAGTTTGCGCTACCCGGGCCTGCGGGCTGCCACCAACACCGACCGAAGGGTCCGGAATGCCGGGCTTCCGTCACCGTCCAGTCGGCCGCGTCGTTACGCAATCGGGTCGCCGTGATCGCGCGGCCTCGATGGAACGACATTTGCTCAATCCTCAACCTTGGATGGCTACCTTGTCTGGACACCGACCGGCACTCCGCGTGGCGGCTGCCGCCGCCGCGTTGTTCGCCGCGGCCCTGACCGTGGGCGCCAGCCCCGTGCACGCCGCACCGTCCACCCCGACCGTCGAGTTCAGCGGCGGGAGCGTGTTGAGCCTGCTGGTGTGCAAGTCGGAGCCCAGCACGGGCAGCGTCTCGGTGCCGGCCGAGTCGCGGGTCAACTTCGTCAACCGGCTCGGCCAGGGGGCGACCCTCAAGGTCGACGGCAAGCCCGTCTCCTCGGTGCAGCCCAACCAGGCGGTGCCGGTCGTGTTCAAGAAGGGCCCGGTCAACGTCGCGATGACGTTCAACTGTGGCGTCGGCGTGGTCGAGCAGTTCAAGCCGGTCTCCGTCGGGGTCACCGCGCCGCCCCCCGCGCCCGCCGCCGGACAGGGTGCGGGCCAGCCCGGACAGGCCGGTCAGCCGGCGAGCACCACGGGGCCGGCAGGCGCCGCCGCAGCTGCCGCGAACCAGGCCATGAACTCGAACGGGCGCTCGACCCGCAAGCCGTCGACGACCACGTCGGCCACCACCGGCGAGGCCGACGACGCCGGCACCGAGCCGGTCGACCCGGCGCTGCTCGGCCCGGACGCCACCGCGTCGCCGGCCGCGAACCCGAGTGCTTCGGCCGACGAGCGGGTATATGTCGAGGAGCCCGTCGCCGCGAGCGGCCCGGCCACCAACGCCCCGACGGGGCTGCTGGCGCTGGTCGCGACGGTCTGTGTGGTGGGTGTGGGAATCGCCGCAATTCGGGCTATTATTGCGCAGCGGTCATCCCGCGCTAGCTACGCGTAAGGTACAATTAGGTAGCTCCGCGGGGCGCCGTCATCCAACGCACCGGTGTGGTCGTTCCTCCCCAGGTCCCACCCAGAGAAGCGGATGACGCGCCCCGCGGTCTTTGCGTGTACACGTAGCGTGTACTCTTGCTCGGTCGACCGTCCATCGGGCGGTCGACGACGCACGACCTCCTGCCGCGGATGGACCGCGGCCGCTTAGCCCGTAGGAGGTGAGAACGTCTTGCGTCATTACGAAATCATGGTGATCCTCGATGGCAGTCTCGAGGAGCGCACCGTCGCACCGTCGCTCGACACGTACCTGAACGTGATCCGGACGTCGGGTGGCTCGGTGGAGAAGCTCGACGTGTGGGGCCGCCGGCGCCTCTCGTACGAGATCAACAAGAAGACCGAGGGCATCTACGCCGTCATCGACCTCCAGGCATCGCCGGAGTCGGTGGCCGAGCTGGACCGTCAGCTGCGGCTCAACGAGTCCGTGCTGCGCACCAAGGTCATCCGGCCCGAGGTCCGCTAAGCGGATCCGGGCGAGATCGACCTGCGTCGCCGGCCACGCGTCACCGGGAATTGTCATACCCCTGTGACAAGGTGGCCCATACCCAAGTGCGCGAGGAGTTGACTCAATATGGCAGCAGGAGACACCACGATCACGGTCATCGGCAACCTGACCGACGACCCCGAGTTGCGCTTCACTCCGTCTGGAGCGGCCGTGGCCAAGTTCCGGGTGGCATCCACCCCCCGGTACATGGACAAGAGCTCCAACGAGTGGAAGGACGGCGAGCCGCTGTTCCTGTCCTGCACGGTGTGGCGCCAGGCGGCGGAGAACGTCGCCGAGTCGCTGCAGCGTGGTGCCCGCGTGATCGTCTCCGGCCGCCTGAAGCAGCGGACCTACGAGACGCGCGAGGGCGAGAAGCGCACTGTCATCGAGCTTGAGGTCGACGAGATCGGCCCCTCGCTGCGCTACGCGACTGCCAAGGTGCAGAAGATGCAGCGCTCCGGTGGCGGTGGCGGCTTCGGCGCTTCGTCCGGTGGCGGCGGCGGTGGCGGCGGGTTCGATGACCCGTGGGCCAGCGCGCAGCCGGCGAACGCCGGAAGTGGTGGCGGCAGGTCGAGCTCATCCTTCGACGACGAGCCCCCGTTCTAATGGCATCAGGAGCAAGAGCAATGGCGAAGGCTGCGGCCCTGCGCAAACCGAAGAAGAAGGTGAACCCTCTCGACAAGGAGGGCATCGCCTACATCGACTACAAGGACACCGCGCTGCTGCGCAAGTTCATCTCCGACCGCGGCAAGATCCGCGCTCGGCGGGTGACCGGCGTGACCGCTCAGCAGCAGCGGCAGATCGCGCGCGCCGTCAAGAACGCGCGCGAGATGGCCCTGCTCCCCTACACCGCGACTGCGCGATAAGGGGAGGCTGACATGAAGATCATCCTGAAGCAGGAGGTCACCGGCCTCGGGACCCCCGGCGACGTGGTCGAGGTCAAGGACGGCTACGGGCGTAACTACCTGCTCCCGCAGGGCTACGCCATCCCGTGGACCAAGGGCGGCGAGAAGCAGATCGCGACCATCAAGCGTGCCCGTGGGGCCCGCGAGATCCGCGACCTGGGCCACGCCAACGAGGTCAAGGCCCAGCTGGAGAGCCTCACCGTCAAGCTGGCCGTCCGCGCCGGCGAAGGTGGCCGGCTCTACGGCTCGGTCACCCCGGCCGAGGTCGTCGACGCCGTGCAGAAGGCCGGCGGTCCGTCCCTGGACAAGCGCCGCCTCGAGCTGCCCGGCCACGTGAAGTCGGTCGGCGACTACAAGGTGCAGATCAAGCTGCACCCCGAGGTCGCTGCCAGCTTCACGCTGAAGGTCACGGCCGCCAAGTAACACCGCTGCAAACGAAAAGGGGCCCGCTTGGTGGAGCGGGCCCCTTTTCGCTGTCCCCTACTTGTAGAGCTTCGTCGCCGCCCGGATCACGTCCGACAGCTCCGCGACCTGCTGGTCGCCCTCCCCCAGCCGGAACGCGAGCCGGAACAGGTCGTCGAGCTGGACCTCCTCGGCGTACTGGCTGGCCCGCAGCACCTCGGCGAAGTACGCGGCCGCGTAGCAGACCTGCAGCTGCGGCGCCGCCGACGAGAACTCACGATCCAGCGACGCCACCGTCACCGACAGGTTCTGCTCGCTCGGCTCCCGCGACTGCGGGTCCTGCCAGCGCACCCGTACATCCGCCAGATGACCCTCCGCGCCGGGCCGCAGGTGCAGCGCGTAGAGCGCCGTCACCGCATGCCCCGGACCGACCTCGCCACCGTCGACCCGGTCGTTGCGGAACGCCGACGCCGACAGCGCCCGGTTCTCGTAACCGATCAACCGGTACGACGCCACGGCCGCCGGATCGAACTCCACCTGCGCTTTCGCGTCCAACGCCCGCACCGCCAGCGTCGCCGGCAGCTGCTCCACGAAGACCTTGTTCGCCTCCGCGGCGTCGCTGACGTACACGACGTAACCGTCGCCCTTGTCGGCCAGCTGCTCCATGAACTTGTCGCCGTAGTCGCTGCCGACCCCGACACCCATCATCGTGATCTGCTTCGCCGCGGCCTCCTGGACCTCACGGACCAGGGACGTCGCGTTCGTCGAGCCGACGTTCGGCAGGCCGTCGGAGAGCAGGATGACGCGGTTGGTGGAACCCGAACGGAAGCTCTTGCGCGCCGTCTCGTACCCCAGCCGCAGCCCGGCCTCGAGGTTCGTGCTGCCCGACACGCGCAACCGGTCGATCGCGCCGTGCAACGCCGAACGGTCCCGGACCGCCGTCATCTGCCGCAACACCTCGGCCTCGTCGGAGTAGGCGATCAGCGCCACCGAGTCCGTGGTCCGCAACTGGTCCACCAGCGTGTGCAGACCGCTCTTGACCAGGTCGAGCTTGCCGGGCTCGGCCATCGAACCCGACACGTCCACCACGAACGTCAGCGACGCGTCCAACCGCTGCCCTTCCGGCTCGGCGCGGGTCTGCAGCCCCACCCGGAGCAGCCTGGCGGTGTCGTTGGCGTTGCGATGGGTCGTCGGCAACCGCGTACCGTCGGCGGACACGGCAAAACCGTCGCCTGAGGGCTGCCGGTAGCCCTGCCGGAACGAATTGACGAACTCCTCCGGCCGGATCGTGCTCGCCGCGGGCCGCTGCCCCGACAGCAGCTGCCGCTTCGCGTAACCGTAGGAAGCGGTGTCGACGTCGACGGCGAACGTGGAGACGGGCTGGCTGGACGCCGACTGCTCCCCCGCGGCGCCGTCTGCCACCTCACCGGTCGCCGGCGGACCCGGCTGACCGCCCTGCGGGTTCATCGTCGGTGCGTGTTCATAGCTGGCGCTGCCGTCGTCCTTGTCGGACGCGCCACACGCCGTCAGGCACATCGCGGCGATCACGGCCACGGCGGCGACGCGGAACTGGCTGACCATGGAAGCCTCCCTGAAAGGTGTTTGGCCAGTCAGACGGCCACCAGCCCGTGAGCGGCTCCGAGCGTAACCGGACGGAGACCCAAGCGTGAGCATCGGTGATCGTCCCGCAAGGATGCTGTGACCCGTCGAAGGGAACCGATCGGCTCAGAACTGCGTCGCGAGCACCGCGAAGAGCACCGTGGCGATGCCCGCACTCAGTACGGCCGAGGCGAACCCGATGGTCCACGCCCGCCAACCGGTCGTCGCCCAGCCCAGGAACATCGCCACGGAGATCCCCAGCGCCAGCGCCACCGCCAGCTGCGGCACACCGTCCAGCAGCTTGGTGAAGGCCTCCGCCCGCGGCGCTCGGCACGGCACCCCGAACGCGTTCACACAACCCGGCCGCGGAACCGACGACAGGGTCGCCGCCCAGATCACGTAACCGATGGTGGGGATCACGTACCAGCAGGCGGTGGCGATGAACGCGCCCACGTAGTCGGTGGGCTCGTCCTCGTCCTCGTCCTGCGGGTCAGGTGACCTGTCCCACTCCCGGTAGCCCACGGGCGCAGCGTCACCCGTCCGTGAGATGCCCGCCATCCTCCATCTAGCCGCATGTCACATCACTCGATTGGGCGACTATTTTCCGCACACAGGCTGTGGACGGAGAAACCCCAGCTCAGCATGGCTTTGCGGATCCCGGCGCCCAAGTTATCCACAGGCCTGTGCACAGTTGATCCCCCGGTTTGTGGACAGTGGTCCACAGGTTGTCCCAAGGGTTGTCCACCGGTCGGTTTTGCCGAACGCCGCGCGCTCCTTACGGTTGCGCGGGGCGCTCCATGCGCCCCGCAGAGTTTTTGTCGTACCCGCGAGGTCTACTAGGCGGTGCGGGAACGACGTTGGAGGGGCGAGTGTCGATCACCGAAGACAGGCAGGGTGGCGATCCCTGGGAGGACGCGACCCCGGCCGAGCCGCGCCGGCAGCAGCCCTCGAAGGACAACGACCGCCCAGCCGGCGGCGCCGAGACCTTCGAACGCACCCCACCGCAGGACGTCGCCGCGGAGCAGAGCGTCCTCGGCGGCATGCTGCTGTCCAAGGACGCCATCGCCGACGTCGTCGAGATCCTCAAATCTCACGACTTCTACCGGCCCAACCACACCATCGTCTTCGACGCGATCCTCGACCTCTACGGCCGCGGTGAGCCGGCCGACGCCGTCACCGTCGCCGCCGCCCTGACCGACGCCGGCGAGATCGCCAAGGTGGGTGGCGCCGCGTACCTGCACACCCTCATGGCCGCCGTCCCCACCGCCGCCAACGCGTCCTATTACGCCCGCATCGTCGCCGAGCGCGCCGTCCTGCGCCGCGTCATCGAGGCCGGCACCCGCATCGTCCAGCTCGGCTACGGCTCCGCCGGCCCGGGCGGCCGCGACGTCGACGACGTCGTCGACCTCGCCCAGCAGGCCATTTACGACGTCACCGAGAAGCGCGTCAGCGAGGACTTCGCCGTCCTCGCCGAGATGCTCCAGCCGACCCTCGACGAGATCGAAGCGGTCGGCGCCCAGGGCGGCGTCATGACGGGCGTCCCGACCGGCTTCAGCGACCTGGACCGCCTGCTCAACGGCCTGCACCCCGGCCAGCTCGTGATCGTTGCCGGCCGTCCCGGCCTCGGCAAGGCGCTGGCCCTCGACACGCCGCTGCCGACGCCCGACGGCTGGACGACGATGGGGGAGGTCAAGGCGGGCGACCAACTGCTCGGCGCCGACGGCCGACCGACCACGGTCGTCAACGCCTTCGAGGTCCTGCACGACCGTCCGTGCTTCGAGGTGGAGTTCTCCGACGGCAGCGTCATCGTCGCCGACGCCGAGCATCTCTGGAAGACCACCACGAGGGCCGCCCGCAGGCAGCGCTACGAGGGAGCGCCGACATCGCAATGGCCCGAAGTGGCGCGCCTCCAGACCGGGTCGGTCCTCGCGAGGGTAATCACGCAGCCGGACTCGCTGGTGACGTTCGGTGATGCGGTCGAGCTGGTTGGACCGTCCTTCCGCCATGTGTTGCACGTCGTGGGCAGCGAGGTCGGCACCTCGGGCGACGTCGTCCGCGAATACCGGCGGGCGGGCAAGCCGTGGCGCCGTTCGATGCAGGCCTACTCCAAGCACGCGCTGCTGACGACACTGCACCGCCGGAACAACAGGGTCATGAACGCTGAGACGACCGTCCGCCACGACGGAGTCGTCACGACTCAGGACATAGCGGACACGCTCCGGCATCCGATGGACGGCCGGCTGAACCACGCCGTCGACAACTGCCGGCCGCTGCGATTGCCGGAGCGAGACCTGGTGGTGCCGCCGTACACGCTCGGCGCCTGGCTCGGAGACGGTCACTCCGCGGGTGGTCGAATCACCACCGCCGACCCGCAGATCGTCGCTGGCATCGCCGACGACGGGTTCGAGATCAGGCCCAGCACGGCGCATCCGATGCTGTACGGCATCGGCAGAGCGGCCAACCACGGTCAGCCGCTGGTGACCAGCCTGCGAGTGCTCGGCGTCTTCAACGACAAGCACATCCCAGCCGCTTACCTTCGTGGCTCGGAGCGGCAGCGACGGGCGCTGCTCGCCGGGCTGCTGGACACCGACGGCACCGTGACCGCCACCGGCAACGTGCAGTTCACGTCCACCTCGGCGCGGCTCGCGAGCGACGTACGCGAGCTCATCGTCAGCCTCGGCTACCGGTGCACGGTGACGACGAGGCACGTCAAAGGTCGCGCCCCGGCGAGTTCCATCAGCTACACGTTGAACTTCACCACGGTGGACGACGTGTTCCGTCTGGAGCGCAAGCGGGTCGCGCACCGCGAGCGACGGAGGGCCACCAGCACGTCGCGGACCAGCGCCCGGTACATCGTCGACGTCAGGGCCGTTGCGAGCGTGCCGGTGCGGTGCGTGCAGGTCGACAACGACGACCATCTCTACCTGGCCGGTCGCTCGATGATCCCGACCCACAACTCCACCGCAGCGATGGACTTCAGCCGCGCGGCGTCGGTGAAGCACAACATGGCGAGCGCCATCTTCAGCCTGGAGATGTCCAAGGTCGAGATCGTCATGCGACTGCTCTCGGCCGAGGCCAGGGTGCCGCTGCACGTGCTGCGGTCAGGGCAGCTGTCCGACGACGACTGGACCAAGCTGGCCCGACGGATGGGCGAGATCAGCGAGGCGCCGCTCTTCGTCGACGACACGCCGAACATGAACCTCATGGAGATCCGGGCCAAGGCGCGCCGGCTCAAGCAGCGGCACGATCTGAAGCTGATCATCGTGGACTATCTCCAGCTGATGACCAGCCCGAAGCGGACCGAGAGCCGGCAGCAGGAGGTCGCCGACCTGTCGCGTGGTCTGAAGCTGCTCGCGAAAGAGGTCGAGTGCCCGGTGGTGGCGGTCAGCCAGCTGAACCGTGGCCCCGAGCAGCGCACCGACAAGCGCCCGCAGCTGTCTGACCTGCGTGAGTCGGGGTGCCTTACGGCGGGCACGCGCATCATGCGTGCCGACACCAACGCCGAGGTCACCATCGGCTCCCTGCTGGAGTCCGGTGCCCGTGACATCCCCGTCTGGGCATTGAACGAGAAGCTGCAGCTCACGGTTCAGACGATGACGCACGCCTTCTCGAGTGGCCGCAGAGAGGTCTTCCGGATGCGTCTCGCCTCCGGCAAGTCGATCGAGGCCACCGGCAATCACCCGTTTCTGGCGTTCACGGGCTGGACGGCCCTGGAGGACCTGCGTGTCGGCGACCGCCTAGCAGTGCCGAGGCATGTGCCGCCGCCGCAGCAACTGCAGCCATGGCCAGAGGCCAAGGTGGTGCTCCTGGCGCACATGCTCGGCGACGGATCGTTCGTCAGGCGCCAGCCGATCCGTTATGCCAGCGTCGACGAGGCGAACCTGGCCGCGGTCACCGAGGCGGCGACGCACTTCGGGGTCACCGCGGTCAGGGACGACTCCCCTGCGGCGCAGGTCACGACGCTGCGCCTGCCGGCACCGGCGCGGCTTGCTCGCGGCCGGCGCAATCCGATCGCCGAGTGGCTCGACAGTCTCGGGCTGTTCGGTCTGCGCTCGCACGAGAAGTTCGTCCCCGAATCGCTGTTCAGCCTACCGAAGGAGCAGGTCAGGCTGTTCCTGCGGCACTTGTGGGCGACCGACGGCTCGGTGACCGTCCGGCTGAGAGGCGGCGGCGGCCGGGTCTACTACGCCTCGACGAGCGAGGCGATGCTGCAGGGCATCGCGCGGTTGCTGCTCCGGTTCGGGATCACGTCGCGGATCAGGACGGTGACCCCTGGAGCGCATCGGGCGCAGTACACGCTGGACATCTCCGGCAAGGACGACCAGCTTCGCTTCCTGCGGGAGATCGGTGTCCACGGCGAGCGGTCTCGCTCGGGCGAGCTGTTGTTGAGCAGGCTGGAGGCGGTCACCAGTAACACCAACGTGGACACCGTCCCGAAGGAGATCTGGGATTCGGTCCGACGGGTCCTGCTCGACGAGAACATCTCGCACCGGCAGTTCGCGGCGACTCTGGGCACGCAGTTCAACGGCAGTGCCATGTGGAAGCGTGCGCCGAGCAGGCCTCGGCTGGCCAGGATCGCCGCTGTACTGGACAGCGCTGAGCTGGAGCTGCATGCGATCAACGACGTCTTCTGGGACGAGATCGTGTCGATCGAGAGCATCGGGGAGCAGGAGGTGTATGACGCGACCGTCGTCGGCACCCACAACTTCGTGGCCAACGGCATAGCCACGCACAACTCGATCGAGCAGGACGCCGACGTGGTCATCCTGCTGCACCGCGACGACTACTACGACAAGGAGTCTCCGCGGGCGGGGGAGGCGGACTTCATCGTGGCCAAGCATCGTAACGGTCCGACCGACACGATCACGGTCGCGGCGCAGCTGCACCTGTCCCGCTTCGTCGACATGGCGATCTAGCCACGCCGGGCGGCCAGGGCGTGCCGTAGGTCGCGAGTCCGGTGGTCCGGGCGCAGCCGACTGCCCGCGCTTCGCGCGACGCTCCCTGCGAGTCAGGACCAGCGACCGCCGTTGGCCCAGGTGGCGGCGGAAGGCATGCGGCAGCGAAGGCTCCGGGCAGCGAAGGCTCCGGGTGGCGCGGGCTCGGGTGGCGCAGGCTCGCGTCGCGCGGGCTCGCGTCGCGAAGGCAGAGGTGCGACCGGGCTCAAGTGTTGTGTCCGTCCGCGTTGGTCGGCATTTGGACGCTGCCTGGCGGCCGTGCGCTGGCGGGCGGGCGGCTGGGTTGGTGCTGTGCCTGTGGTTGTGGCCGTTCGCCTGTTCCGCGGGGTTTGTCGGTCAGAGCTGCCGATCATGGTGATTGCCAGTCCGAGCAGCGGCGACCGGGTGTGTCGCGATGTCTGCGAGCAGGGCACGGACGTCTGCGAGCAGGGCGCGGGCGAGCGGCTGCTACCTGCGGCAGCGGCTCAGGAGGCGGGTGACCTCGGCGTCCGGGATCTGGCGGAAGTCGTCGTAGTAGCGGCTGACGGCGCCGAAGTAGTCGGAGGTCACGGGGCAGACGACCTCGTCGGCGGTCAAGGAGAGGCGGTCGACGGCCTGGGTGGCGCCGACGGGGGCGGCCAGGACGACACGGGCGGCGCGGAGGGCTCTGGCGACGGCGATCGCGGCGCCGGCCGTGGCGCCGGTGGCCAGGCCGTCGTCGACGATGAGGGCGACCCGGCCGGTGAGGTCGAGCGGGTCGCGGCCGATGCGGAAGAGGCGGTCGCGGCGGCGGAGCTCGGTGGTCTCGTGGCGGATGACGGGGTCCATCTCGTGGGGTTCGAGGCGGATCTCGGGGTTGAGGACCTGGACGCCGCCGGGGCCGATGGCGCCGAAGGCGACCTCGGGGGCCCACGGTACGCCGAGCTTGCGCACGACCAGGGCGTCGAGCGGGACGTGCAGCCGGGTGGCGACCTCAGCGGCGACGGGCATGCCACCGCGGACCAGGCCGAGGGCGATGACGTCGGGCCGGTCGGCATAGCCGGTGAGGAGCTCGGCGAGTGCGGCGCCGGCTTCTTGGCGGTCCCGGAAGGCCATGCTTCCTGTTTACGCCGCTTCTGAGGTCGCCGGCCAGATATCGGTGGGCTGATCGGGGGGTCTGGTGGTGGGTTGGCGCAGTGCCCACCAGAGGGCGGCGAAGGCGGCGGGGTAGAGCAGGTAGCCGAAGCGGGTCGACGGGATGAGCATGATCGCGGCGGTGAGGCCGATCGCGGTGACGAGGGCGGCGGCACGGGTGTCCTGTGGTGGGCGGCGCAGGAGCCAGACGCCGATGGCGAGGCCGACGGCGACCAGGAGCGACAGGGCGATGATGCGGCCCGCGCCGGTCGACGAGGCGATGAGCTGGCCGGGCAGGGGAGACTGCGCCGGGCTGGTGACGAGGCCGTGGCCGGAGGGGAAGCGCAGGACGTTCTCGACGAACGCGGACGGCGCGACGGCGAGGACGGGCAGCATCACCAGCAGCGGCAGGCCGAACGCGCCGAGGGCGAACACCGCGGCGCGCCGGACGGCACCCGCCGCAACGACGCCGTCCGACGCGGCGCTCGACCGGGCCGTCCCGCCGGCACACCGCAGCGCGAGCACCAGCAGTACAAGAGCGACAGGGAGAGCGAACAGCTTCAACGCGCCGGCCAGACCGATCGTCACGCCCGCCGCGACCCAACGGTGTCTGGCGGTGAAGGCCATGGCCAGCAGGGCCAGGCTGACCACCGGCAGGTCGTCGCCGCCGGTGGTCAGGGTGAGGGTGCAGATCGGCAGGACGGCGATGGACTGGGCGACGATGACCAGCCCGGGCGGAGCGACGAGGTCGGTGAGCAGTCGCAGCGTCCACAGGAGGGCGGCGATCGTGGCGGCCGCGAACCAGATCCGCGCGTCGGTCCACCAGTGCTCGCCGAGGACCGCCCGGGGGATCCCGAAGATCGCCATGCCGGGCTGGTACGGCGAGTACCCGAGCAACCGGTCCGGCGCGGGGAGGGCGGCGATGGCGGGGCGGTCGAGGTAGGGGGTGCCGGTGTCGAGCAGGCGCCGGCCCATGTGCTCGACGACGAGGACCTCTTCCTGCGCCCGGTCGGTGCGGCCGCCGGCGCGCTGCACGGCCTGGATGACCAGGGGCACGAGCGTGACCGCGACGAAGACGGCGAAGGTCAGCGCGAGGCGGCGGAGCACGACGAACGTGACCAGGAACGCGGCGGCGTACCCCCACCAGGCGACGGCGCCCCAGGCCCGGTGCGGCAGCAGGGTCGACGTGACGGCGGTGAGTGCGGCGAAGGCAGCGGACAGGCCGTAGAGGACGGCGTCGCTGACGCGGGGGCGGGACCAGAACGTGGCTATGGCACCCATTCTTGCCCGGGCTCGGCGGCGCCGGCGCGGCGGGACCTGCGGTTGCGTGGCAGGCGGATCACGGTGTCGGTGTCGTGCAGGGGCGGCGCGAGGCAGCCGGGCTGGCCGTCGTGGCCGCGGCGCAGGGCGGCGAGCAGCCGGTCGGCGGGCATGGCGCGGGCGAAGAGGTGGCCCTGGCCGGCCGGGCAGCCGAGCTCCCACAGCTGCTGGCGTTGGTCTTCGCGTTCGATGCCTTCGGCGACGACGACCAGGCCGAGGCTGCGGCCGAGGTCGACGGTGGAGCGGACGACGGCGCCGGGGGCGGAGGTGTTCATGGCGGCGACGAAGCTGCGGTCGATCTTGAGTTCGTCGACGGCGACGCGGGCGAGGGTGGCCAGGGAGGAGAAGCCGGTGCCGAAGTCGTCGAGGGCGAGGCGGATGCCCTGGTCGCGCAGGGCGGCGAGGACGTCGTCGACGACCTCGAGCTTGCTGAGGGTGATGGATTCGGTGAGCTCGATGACGAGCGAGGAGGACGGCACGCCGCGGGCGGCGAGGCGGCGGGCGACGGCGTCGGGGAACGACGGGTCGAGCAGGCTGCGGGGGGAGACGTTGACGGCGACGGGGATGTCGTGGCCGGCGTCGGCCCACTGCGAGACGGCGATCAGTGCCTGGTCGAGGACGGCGTCGGCGAACGCGGAGAGCTGGCCGGAGCGTTCGATGGCGGGCAGGAACCGGTCCGGTGCCAGGTCGCCGCGGTCGGGGTGGTGCCAGCGGGTGAGTGCCTCGGCGGCGATGACCTGGCCGGTGGCGAGGTCGACGATCGGCTGGAAGTTGACGACGAACTGGCCCTCGGCGACGGCGCGGGCGAGGTCGCCGCCGAGGGTGAGGGTGCCGATGTCGGCGGTGTCGCGGGCGTGCGCGTACACGACGACCCGCTGGCCGTCCTGTTTCGCCTGGTACAGGGCGACGTCGGCGCGCCGGAGCAGCTCGCCGACGGTGCCGCCGCTGGCGGTCGTGACGCCGCAGCTGGCCTCGACGCTGATGCGCATGTCGTCGAGCTGGATGGGCGGGGCGAGGGCGTCGAGGATGGTGTGGGCGCGCATCTCGGCGAGGGCGGGGGCGCTGAGGTTGGCGAGGATGACGGCGAACTCGTCGCCGCCGAACCGGGCGACCAGGTCGTCTTCGCGGACGGCGGCGGTGAGGCGTTCGCCCACGGTGATCAGGACCCGGTCGCCGGCGGAGTGGCCGAGGGTGTCGTTGACCTCTTTGAAGTGGTTGAGGTCGATGAGCAGGACGCCGACGATGCCGGTGGCGAGCGCTTCGTCGCCGTACTGCTGCAGCTTGCGCCGGTTGGCGAGGTGGGTCAGGGGGTCCTGGGCGGCGGCCCGGGCGTGGCTGTCGGCGAGGCGTTGGGTCTCGGCGAAGGTGGACGCGTTGCGGATGGCGGTGCACAGCGCGGCGGCGAACGTGTGCAGCGTGTAACCCTCGCGCTCGGTGAGCTTGACCGGTGCGCGGAACCGCAGCCGCAGCTCGCCGAGGTCGGCGTCGCCGCGGTAGCTCTCCAGGCCGATGGGGATGACGAAGCCGGCGGCGGGTGGTGCGTCGTCGGGGTGGCCGTCGTACAGGATGTCCCGGCCGTTGCTGCGGACCAGCCGGGCCTCGCCGGCCTGCGGGCGGATCTGGACCTCGACCTCGTCGGTGGAGAACAGGTCGGCGGCCTTGCGCACGGCGGCGTGCAGCACCGCGGTCTGGTCGACGGAGTTGAACTCGTCGGTGGCCTCGGCGAGCCGCTGCCACGCCTCGTTGCCCTGGCGGGCGCGGACCCGGTTGCCGGAGGCGAGGTGGATGCACCACAGCAGCAGCGGAAGGATCAGCACGAGCCAGTGGTTGACGTGGTACACCACGACGGTGGCGACGGCGATGATGAACGCGCCGGCCTGCACGACGGCGAGGAGGCCCCAGTCGGCGAAGAGCCGCTGCCGGTACGACGTCCGGGTGAGCATCGCGAACAGGCCCTTGGACACGAGCTCATCGACGATGAAGTAGCCGACTGAGGCGAGCACGGTCGCGGCGAGGGCGTCGCTGATGGGTCCGGTGCGGTCGGCGGTGACGAGGATCGGCTGGAAGCCGAGGGCGGCGACGGCGAGCGCCGCGGCGGTGCCGTTGAGCACTTCCTTGCCGACATTGAAACTGATCTTCACTGGCACGTGGGCCACGTTGAGCAACTGGTCGGCGAGCTTGCCGACGGCGACGGAAAGGATCACGAACGGCGCCGGCAGGAACACCGCAGCCACGACGATGACCGCCGATACCGGCGACGAGCCGTGGATGGCGGAACGGATCCGGATCTGGATCCGCATGTACCCGCAGACGGTGACGAGCACCGTCGGCAGCGGCAGGAAAAGGGCCAGGCTGCCGTAGTCCTTGATCAGCCACAATGCGGCGGCGACGGCGACGCCCGCACCGACGACGACGGGACCAACGAGACGCCAGAGGCGCCGGTTGGTCGCGTCGTCGGTACCCATTGGTCTTTGCATCGCGGTTCGCTCATCGTGACCGATGGGCGTGTGTTCCTGTCAAGGCCGGAAATTTCAGAGCCAGTCGTGGTTGCGCATTGCTGCCCCCTAAGTCGTATCGCGGTTACGACCCCCGTTACCGAAGATATCGATAATCATCGAACTCTTCGGCGTTGAACGAAGCCTAGGGTGCATTTCGCAAGTTGCCCATACCCTTTTGTCCGTCGACTCACAGTTTGCGAAGAAGGGCATGACTTGTCATATTTTGGTGACCCGAAAGTTACGCTCCGTGGAGCTTGGCCGGCCCTTGTTCCCACCAGCGTGCATGATCAAACCGCAGTTCAGCGCAACGCCGATAGGGTGTTGTCGTGGCACATGAACTGACGCATGTCGACCGGACTGGCGCGGCACGGATGGTGGACGTCGCGGGCAAGGAAATCACCGCCCGGCGCGCGGTTGCGGCTGGTTCCGTCCGTACAACGGCCGACGTAATAGCGTTGTTGCACGACGGTGCGTTACCCAAGGGTGACGCATTGGCCGTCGCGCGGATCGCCGGAATCATGGGTGCCAAACGCACGCCCGATCTCATCCCGTTATGTCATCCGATTGCCCTTCACGGAGTGACCGTGGACCTTACGTTGGGTGACGACTCGGTTGACATTGTGGTGGCCGCCCGGACCGCCGACCGCACCGGCGTGGAAATGGAGGCGCTGACCGCCGTCGCCGCCGCCGGCCTGGCCCTCATTGACATGATCAAGGCGGTCGACCCGGCCGCCTCGCTGGAAGGAGTACGGGTGCTGCGCAAGGAAGGCGGCAAGACCGGCCTCTGGGAGCGGGCCTCGTGAAGGCCGTCGTGATCGTGGCCTCCAACCGCGCCGCGGCCGGGATCTACGCCGACACCAGCGGCCCGCTGCTCGTCGCCGGCCTGCGCGAGCTGGGCTGCGACGTCGGCGACCCCGTCGTCGTGCCCGACGGGCCGCCGGTCGAGGAGGCGCTGAGAGCCGCGGTCGCCGGCGGCGCCGACGTGATCGTGACCAGCGGCGGCACCGGCGTCACCCCCACCGACGCCACCCCGGAGATGACCCGCCGCGTGCTGGACTACGAGGTGCCCGGCATCGCCGAGGCGATCCGCGCCGCGGGCGCGGCGAAGGTGCCGACGGCCATCCTGTCCCGCGGGCTCAGCGGCGTCGCCGGGCGCACCCTCATCGTCAACCTGCCCGGCTCGAAGGGCGGCGCGAAGGACGGCCTGGCCGTGCTCGGCCCGGTCCTCGCGCACGCCGTCGACCAGCTCCGCGGCGGCGACCACTGACCGCGATGCCGGCAGCGCCACGGACTAGGCTCGACGCGTGACGTTACCGATCGCGTGGACCGATGCCCGCGAGGCGGTGTTCGAGGCGGGTTCGGCGGCCGCGTCGAGCCCCGTGCCCGTCCCCCTCGTCGAGTCCGACGGCCTGACCCTCGCCGAGCCGCTGACCACGCTCACCGCGCTGCCGGCGTTTCCCACCTCGAGCGTCGACGGCTGGGCCGTGCGCGGCCCGGCGCCCTGGCGGATCATCGGCCGGGTGCTCGCCGGTGACCAGGCCGAGCCGCTGACCACCGACGGCACCTGCGTGGAGATCGCCACCGGCGGCATGGTCCCGGAGGGCACCGCCTATGTCGTGCGCATCGAGGACTCCAAGGTCGAAGGCGAGCACGTCGTCGCCGGCGAGCCCCGCAAGATGCCCGACTGGCGGCTGACCGGCGAGGAGGCCGACCTCGGCGAGGAGCTCCTGCCCGCCGGCACGCCGATCACCCCGGGCGTCATCGGCCTCGCCGCCGCCTGCGGCTACGACACGCTGTCGTGCCGGCCCAGGCCGCGCAGCGCGCTGCTGGTCTTCGGCGACGAGCTGCTCACCGAGGGCGTCCCCGGCGGCGGGCGGGTCCGCGACGCGCTCGGCCCGTCCCTGCCCTCGTGGCTGCGCCGGGCCGGCACCGACGTCGTGCACCACCGCGCCCCGGTCGCGGACACCCTCGAGGACCACGTCGCCGCGCTGCGGGCCGCCGTCGACGCCGGCGCCCAGGTCATCTGCACCACCGGCGGCACCATGCACGGCCCCGTCGACCACCTGCACCCCGCCCTGGCCGAGCTGGGCGCCACCTACGTCGTCAACACGGTGGCCGTGCGCCCCGGCTTCCCGATGCTCGTCGCGCAACTGCCCGGTGGCCAGTTCGTCGCGGGCCTGCCCGGCAACCCGCAGTCCACGTTCGTCGCGTTGGTTTCGCTGGTACTGCCACTGCTCGCCGGACTGACCGGCCGGCCCCGACCGGCACACGCCACCGTCAAGCTGGGCGCCGACATCCCCGGGCGGGGCGACTACACCCACCTGGCGCTGGTGCGCCGGGATCCGCAGGACGGCCTGGCGTATCCCGTGGCCCACGCCGGGTCCTCGATGCTGAGAGGGCTGGCCAACTCGATCGGATTCGCGATCATCCCGCCCGGCGGGCGGGGCCTCGCGGGGACGCCGGCGCAGCTCGTACCGCTGCCGATTCTGGATGGGGAGCGGGTGTGACCGACCGCATCACGGTCCTGGTGACCAGCGAGCCGATCGACGTGACCTCCCACGAGCAGGCGGTCGCCGACCGCGCCGCGGGCGCCGTCGTGTCCTTCGCCGGCGTGGTGCGCGACCACGACGGCGGGCGCGGCGTGGTGGAGCTCGAGTACGAGGGCCACCCCAGCGCCGGCGACATCCTCGCCGAGATCGCCGCGGAGATCGCGGCCGAGCCGGCCGTGCACGCGCTCGCCGTGTCGCACCGCGTCGGCCGGCTGGAGATCGGCGACGTGGCGCTGGCGGCGGCGATCTCCACCTCGCATCGGGCGGACGCGTTCCAGCTGTGCGCGCGGCTCGTCGACGAGGTGAAGGCCAGGCTGCCGGTGTGGAAGCGGCAGGTCTTCACCGACGGCGAAGAGGAATGGGTCAACTGCCCGTAGCCGGCGCTCTGCCCGGGTTCGTTCTGGGTGGCGCGTTCTCCCGGCCTACCCCAGGCGGCGTCCGGCCTGGGCTGCCAGGCGGGCGATGCGGGCGTCCCGCACGACGTGCCGGGCTTCCCGCTGCGCCGTGTGCACCGCGTGCTGGGCCTCCCGGCGCGCGGTCCGGGCCGTGTAACCGGCGCCGCGGCGCGCGTTGCGGGCCGTGTTGCGAGTCCGCCACGCCAGGCTGGGCCGGCCCTCGTTGTCCAGCGCCGCGAACAGCAGCCCGCCGAACAGCCCGAGGTTCTTGAGGAAGTTGATCCGCTGCTGGTTGCGCTGCGCCGGGTCCTCGACCTCCCAGTACGCGTGCCCGGCGAGGGTCGTCGGCACCAGCGAGCCGGCCAGCACCAGCGCCGCCGGGGTCGTCGCCTTGCCGGTGGCCAGCAGGAGCCCGCCGGCGACCTGTGCCGCGCCGTTGACCCGTACCAGCGTCTCGGCGTCGGTGGGCAGGCGCGGGTGGACCGCGTGCAGCGTCGGCTCCAGCCGGTCCGTGACCGGGCGGGCCTTGCCGGCGAGTTTCGCGGGGTCACGGAACGCCGCCCACCCCTGAATGACGAAAATGGCGGCGAGCATCGAGCGGGCCGCTGTGCGCACGGGTCTCATACCGGGCTCATACCCAACCACGGAATGTCGTACCCCCTCACTACGCTTCGCAGCATGGCCGAAACTTCGACGGAGACGACGGTCTGGACCACCGACCAGGTGATGGCGCTCGCCCCCGACGCGTCCGCGCAGCGGGCGGCTCGGGGCATGGCCGGTGACCGAGCGTGGCTGGAGTCCGGGCTGAGCTCCACCGACGACGTGCCACCGACGGTCTGGGGGCTCTGCCAGGGCAGCGGCAGCACGCCCTATCAGACCGCCGTCGATCTCACCGAGCCCGCGTTCAAGTGCACCTGCCCGAGCCGCAAGTTCCCCTGCAAGCACGCCCTGGCCCTGCTCCTGCGCTGGTCAGCGGGGAGCGTCACCGACGCCACCGCACCCGGCTGGGTCCAGGAGTGGCAGTCGTCCCGCGCTGCCCGGCGCACCGGACCCACCCCGACCTCACCCGCCGCACCCGGCAGCGGCAGCACCGGTGGCGGCGGCCGGGCCGCCCCGGGCGAGAAGGCGCAGGCCCGCCGCGCCGACCGGATCTCCGCCGGCCTCGACGAGCTCGACCGCTGGCTCGCCGACCAGGCCCGGGCCGGGCTGGCGAGCGTCGCCAAGAGCGGCTATGCGCACTGGGACACGATGGCGGCCCGGCTCGTCGACGCCCAGGCCGCCGGTGCGGCCGGCATCCTGCGCCGCACTTCGGCCGTCACCAGCTCCCCCGAGCGGCTCCTCGGCGAGCTGGCCCGGCTCCACCTGCTCGTCGGCGGCTATCGGCGGATGGCCGAGCTGCCCGAGGAGCTCGCCGCCAGCGTCCGCATGCGGGTCGGCCTGCCGATCGCCACGGAGACCGTCCTGGCCGGGCCCGCCGTGCGCGACCGCTGGCAGGTCCACGGCGTCCGCGACGAGATCGAGGACCAGCTGACCGTCCGTCGCGCCTGGCTGCGCGGCGCCTCCACGCTGCGGCCCCTGCTCGTGCTGTCGTTCGCCGTCGCCGGGCAGTCCCTGCCGATCGACCTGCTGCCCGGCACGCAGATCGACGCCGACGTGTGCCTGTATCCCGGCGGGCAGCCGGCCCGCGCCCTGATCGCCAAGCGGCACGGTCCACCCGCACGGATGCACTCCGTCGCGGGCGCCGCGGGCATCGAGGCCAACCTGCGCGCCCACGCGGCCGCTCTCGCCGAGGACCCGTGGCTGGACTACTGGCCGATGACCATCGACGCGGTCTGCCCCACCCGTGACGGCGGCGCCTGGGTGCTGGTCGACCCCGAGGGCACCGCCCTTCCCCTCGACCCGGCCTCGGGTGATCCGTGGCGGCTGCTGGCGATCACCGGCGGACGCCCGACGACGGTGACCGGCGAGTGGTCGGCGGGTGGGCTGCGGCCGCTCGGCGCCTGGTCCGAAGGCCGGCTGGTGCGGCTGTGACCACTGTGGTGCTCGTGGGCGCGTGTGGTGCCGGCTTCGACGCCGTGCCGGTCGGTGCTGTGCCCCGCGCCGACGCTGGCGATGGGGGACGGCCTCGGGTGGCGGTGGGTCACTGGGGGCGCGGGGGACGGCCTCGGGTGGCGGTGGGCCACTGGGGGCGCGACGGTGGGGTGGGTCGGCTTCTGGTTCGCGTGGGTGGCCTCGGGCACGAGCGCCGGCGAGATGTCGCGGTGCCCGGGTGCCCGGACGGTGTCGCGGCGGCAAGGTCCTGCGGTCCGTCCGCCGTGGTCGGGCGGCGGCGGGGCGCGGGCGGGCAGGGGAGTGCGGCGGAGGTGAGGGTGTGAACGCGCTGCCGGAGTGGGGCGACGTCCTGGCGACGGCGCTGGTCGGGACGCAGCGGCGGCATCTCGCGGACGGTGACGGCGACCCCGCCGAGGTGCTGCTGGACGCGGCGGCCACGCTGACGATGTATCGGCGCGCCGGGGTGGCACCGCGCGTCGGGGTCCCGGTGCCGGCCCCCGCGCCCGACGACTCCGGGATCACGCTGGTGCCGTGGGCTGCGTCGGCCCGCGCGGCGGACCTGCTCGCGGTCGACGCCGCGGGGTATGGCTCCAGCAACGCCACCCCGGTGCGCGACGCCGACGGGCGGCTGGAGCTGCTCGCGGAGTGGCTGGGCGCGGTCGGGGCGCGGCGGGTGCCCGGCGAGCTGCTGCCCGCGCTGCTGGAGGTGGGGCGCCGGCACCGGATCCTGCGGCCCCTGATCGCCGCGGTCGGCGGGCCCCGCGCCGAGTGGCTCGCGGCCCAGCGACCCGACTGGGGCTATCTCGTCACCACGACCGTCGACGGGCCCGCCGACGACGGCAGCGCCTGGGAGCTGGGGTCGATCGGCCGGCGGGTGGGGTTCCTGACCGCGCTGCGCCGCCGCGACCCGGACGCGGCGCGTGAGCTGCTGCGCACCGCATGGCCCACGGAGACACCCGACGACCGGGCGGCGCTGCTGGGCGCCCTGGCGACCGGCTTGTCCAACGCCGACGAGGCGATCCTGGAGACCGCGCTCGACGATCGGCGCAAGGAGGTGCGGGCCGCCGCGGTCGAGCTGCTCGCGCTGCTGCCCGACAGCGCGTATGCGCGGCGGATGGCCGAGCGTTCGACGGCCTCGGTCAAGGTCAGCGGAGGGCGGATCATGATCGTGCCGCCGGCCGCGTGTGACAAGGCGATGCGGCGCGACGGCATCACGCCCCGGCCGCCGGTCGGCGTCGGCGAGCGGGCCTGGTGGCTGGAGGAGCTGCTCACCCGGACCCCGCTGCGGGTGTGGGGGGAGCCCGAGGAGTTCCTGCGCCTGCCCGTGACCGACGAATGGGCCGCGGTGCTGCGCCGCGGACTGGCCAGGGCCGCGGCCGGGCAGCGCGACGCGCGGTGGGCGACCGCGCTGACCGGCCAGCTGACCGAGGAGGTCGCGGCCGGCGGGCGCCCCGACGACCGGCTGCTGCTCGAGGCGTTGTATGACGCGCTGCCGTCCGACGCGCTGTCCGCGATCGCGGTCGAGGTCCTGCGCCGCGGCCTCGCCGGCGCCGCCGCGGTCGGGGTCGAGCACGTGCTGGAGCTGTGCCCGCGACCGTGGCCGCCGGCCTTGGTCGAGGCGGTGTTCGCGGCGCTCGACGACCTCGGCGGCCGGCGGTCGGCGGGGTGGCGGCTCGCCGGGCTGTGCGAGCTGGCCGCGCTGCGCCTGCCCGCGGAAGCCGCGGACCGGGCCGTGAAGCTCGCCGCCGGGTTGGCCTCCGACGACCCGATGTCCTCCATCGTCGGCCGTTTCGCCGACACCCTCCGGTTCCGACAAGACATGCTCGAGGAGCTCGCGTGACCAGCACAGTCGAAGCGCAGGCAGTCCAGCGGCGGCACGCCGAGGACGAGTTCGCCGCCGAGCTGGCAGCACTGGCCGCCGGCGACGACCGCCCGCGACCGCCCGGGTGGCTGCTGTCGCCCGCGGCCGTGGTGACGTATCTGCTCGGCGGGACCGCCGCTGACGGCACCGTGATCATCCCCAAGTACGTCGGTTCCCGCCGGCTCATGGAGGTCGCCGTCGCGACGCTCGCCACCGACCGGGCGCTGCTGCTGCTCGGCGTGCCCGGCACCGCCAAGACCTGGGTGTCGGAGCACCTCGCGGCGGCCGTCAGCGGCGACTCGACCCTGCTCGTCCAGGGCACCGCCGGCACTCCCGAGGAAGCCATCCGGTATGGCTGGAACTACGCCCGCCTCCTCTCCGAAGGCCCCAGCCGGGCCGCGCTCGTGCCGAGCCCCGTGCTGCGGGCCATGGCCGACGGCCGGATCGCGCGGATCGAGGAGTTGACCCGCGTCCCGTCCGACGTGCAGGACAGCCTGATCACCGTGCTGTCGGAGAAGACGCTGCCGGTGCCGGAGCTGGGCGAGGAGGTGCAGGCGCGCAAGGGCTTCAACGTCATCGCCACGGCCAACGACCGCGACCGGGGCGTCAACGAGCTGTCCTCCGCGCTGCGGCGCCGGTTCAACACCGTGGTGCTCCCGGTGCCCGCCGGGGTCGAGGAGGAGGTCGACATCGTGTCGCGCCGGGTCGCCGCGCTCGGCAAGGCGCTGGAGCTGCCCGAGCTGCCGCCGGCCGTCGACGAGATCCGCCGGGTCGTGACCGTGTTCCGGGAGCTGCGCAACGGCGCCACCGAAGACGGGCGCACCAAGCTGAAGTCGCCCAGCGGCACCCTGTCGACGGCGGAGGCGATCTCGGTGGTCACCAACGGGCTCGCCCTCGCCGCGCACTTCGGCGACGGCCTGCTGCGGCCGAGCGACGTCGCCGCCGGCATCGTCGGCGCGGTCGTCAAGGACCCGGTCTCCGACCAGGTCGTCTGGCAGGAGTACCTGGAAACGGTGATCCGGGAGCGCGAAGGCTGGCGCGACTTCTACCGGGCGGCCCGTCGCGGTGAGTGAGCCGCTGCTGCTCGGGGTGCGCCACCACGGACCGGGGTCGGCGCGGGCGGTGCGCCGCGCCCTCGCCGCGTTCCAGCCCGACGTGATCCTCATCGAGGGCCCGCCGGAGGCAGACCCGCTGGTGCCGTTCGCCGGCGACGAGGACATGCGCGCCCCGGTGGCGCTGCTGGCGTATCCGGCGGACAACCCCGACCCGAAGCTGCGCGCGTCGTTCTGGCCGTTCGCCGAGTTCTCCCCGGAGTGGCAGGCGATCCGGTGGGCGGTCGCGTGCGAGATCCCGGTCCGGTTCATCGACCTGCCCGCGGCGGTGCGGCTCGCCTCGGGCACCCCGTCCGCACCGACCCCGGCCGACGACACGGTGCGCATCGACCCGATCGGCGCGCTGGCCGAGGCGGCGGGGTACGACGACCCCGAACGGTGGTGGGAGGACGTCGTCGAGCACCGGCGGGAGCCGCACTTGATCCCGCCGCCGCCCGCCCAGGCACCTTCGGAGGTCCGACCTGACAGCGCCCAGCCGCAGGGAGCCGGGCACGACGGCGCCCAGCCGGACGGAGCCGGAGACGCCGGCGCCCAGCCGGGCGCAGCCGGAGACGCCGGCGCCCAGCCGGGCGCAGCCGGAGACGCCGGCGCCCGGACGGACGGAGCCGGATACGACAACGCGCTGGGTGGGGTCGGGTCGTTGTTCGCCACCGAGCGCGACATCGACGAGGAGCGCCTCGCCGCGGCGGTGGCGCCCTTCGCGGCGATCGCCGAGGCGATGACCGTGGTCAGGGCGCACGCACCCGCGCCACCGGAGGCCGAGCGGATCGACGAGGAGCGGCGCGAGGCGCACATGCGCCAGGCGATGCGGGCGGCGATGAAGGAGTTCGACCGGGTCGCGGTGGTGTGCGGGGCCTGGCACGTGCCCGCGCTGACGGCGCCGCTGCCCAGCGCGTCCTCCGACGCCGCGGTCCTCAAAGGACTGCCGAAGGTCAAGGTCGCCATGACCTGGGTGCCGTGGACGCACGCTCGGCTGGCGTCCTGGCAGGGGTACGGCGCGGGGGTGCGCTCGCCCGGCTGGTACCACCACCTCTTCACCGCGGTCGACGAGCACGTGGTGGCGCGCTGGCTGGTGCGGGCCGCGGGCGTGCTGCGCAAGGACGGCGTGCCGGTGTCCAGCGCGCACATCATCGAGGCGACCCGGCTCGCCGAGGCGCTCGCGACGATGCGCGGCCGGCCGCTGGCCGGACTCGCCGAGGTGACCGACGCGGCGCACGCGGTGCTCTGCGACGGCGACGACCTGCGGCTGAGCCTGATCAACCGGCGGCTGGTGGTCGGCGACCGGCTCGGGCGGGTGCCGGACCAGACGCCCGGGGTGCCGATCGCGCGGGACGTGGCCAGCAGCCAGCGCCGGCTGCGGCTCCAGCCCGCGGTCAGCAGCCGCGAGATCGACCTCGACCTGCGCCGCGACCTCGACCTGCAGCGCAGCCAGCTGCTGCACCGGCTGCGGCTGCTGGGCGTGGAGTGGGGTCAGGTGATCGCCAACCGGAAGGGCCGCGGCACGTTCTGGGAGTCGTGGCAGATCGCGTGGCAGCCGGAGTTCGCCGTCGATCTGGTCGAGGCGGGGGCGTACGGGACCACGGTCCGCGAGGCGGCGACCGCCCGGGTGGCGGAGCAGGCCGCCGAGGCCGAGACCCTCGCCGACGTGACGGCCCTGGTCGAGCGGTGCCTGCTGGCCGACCTGCCGGACGCGCTGCCCGGGGTGCTCGACGCGCTCGACGAGCGGATGGCCCTCGACGCCGACGTGGCGCACCTGATGGACGCGCTGCCGGCGCTCGCCCGCACGCTGCGGTACGGCGACGTGCGCGGCACCGACCTGTCGGCGCTGCGCTCGGTGACCCACGGCATGATCACCCGGGTCTGCGTCGGCCTGCCCGCGGCGGTCGGCGGGCTCGACGACGCGGCGGCCGCGGTCATGCGCGACCGCATCGACGGGGTGCAGGGCGCGCTGGCGCTGATCGACGACGCCGACGCCAGCCAGCGGTGGCAGGCGCTGCTCGGCGGCCTGTCCACCCGCGACGACCTGCACGGCCTGCTCAGCGGGCGGATGAGCCGGCTGCTGCTGGACGCCGGCACCGTCGACGCCGACGAGATCGGCGTGCGGATGGCGCTGGTGCTGACGGTGGGCGTACCGGTGGCGAAGGCCGCGGCCTGGATCGAGGGGTTCCTCGCCGGCGACGGGCTGCTGCTGGTCCACGACGAGCGGCTGCTGGCGCTGGTCGACGCGTGGCTCACGGGGATCCCCGCGGACGCGTTCGTCGAGGTGCTGCCGCTGCTGCGCCGCACGTTCAGCGGATACCCGGCGCCGCAGCGTCGCATGATCGGCGAGCGGGCCGCGCACATCGGCACCGGCGGGCGGCCCCGCGCCGGCGAGCACGACGACCAGGTCGACCCCGACCGCGGCGCGCTGCTGCTGCCGGTCGTGGCCCGCCTGCTCGGCAAGGACCTGCTGGGCAAGGACCTGGTCGGCGAGGACCTGGTCGGCGGGGACCTGTTGGGCAAGGACCTGCTGGGCAAGGAGGTGCACCATGCCTGATGAGCACGGCGACCAGCACGACGAGCGCCTCCGCCGCTGGCGTCTGGCGCTCGGCGGCGCGTCCGGCGGCGAGGGCACCGGCTACGGCCTCACTGGCACCGACGTGTCCATCGACGCGGCCCTCGGCGCCCTGTACGACAGCGGCGACGGCACCGGCAGCCAGCGCGGCGCCGGCCTCGGCGCGTCGGCGCCGCGGGTCGCCCGGTGGCTCGGCGACATCCGCCAGTACTTCCCGTCGACCGTGGTGCAGGTGATGCAGGCCGACGCGATCGAGCGGCTCGACCTGACCCGGCTGCTGTTGGAGCCGGAGATGCTCGACGCCGTCGAGCCCGACGTGCACCTGGTCGGCACGCTGCTGTCGCTCAACCGGGTCATGCCCGACAAGAGCAAGCGGGCCGCGCGGAAGGTCGTGGCCAAGGTGGTCGCCGAGCTGGAGCGGCGGATCGCGCAGCCGACCAGGACCGCGCTGGCCGGCGCCCTCAACCGGGCCGCGCGGGTCAACCGCCCCCGGCATCACGACATCGACTGGAACCGCACCATCCGGGCGAACCTCAAGCACTACCAGGCCGAGTACGGCACGGTCGTGCCCGAGCGGCTGGTGGGGTACGGGCGCCGGGCCCAGTCGGTGCAGCGCGACGTCGTGCTGTGCGTCGACCAGTCGGGCTCGATGGCCGCGTCCGTCGTCTACTCGGGGGTGTTCGCCGCGGTGCTCGCCTCGATGCGGTCGCTCAAGACGTCCCTCATCGTGTTCGACACCGCAGTGGTCGACCTGACCGACCAGCTCGCGGACCCGGTCGACGTCCTGTTCGGCACCCAGCTCGGCGGCGGCACGGACATCAACCGGGCCATCGCGTACGGCCAGCAGCTCATCACCCGCCCGCGCGACACGATCTTCGTGCTGATCAGCGACCTGTACGAGGGCGGCGTGCGCGAGGAGATGCTCCGGCGGGTCGCCGCGATGACCGCCGCCGGGGTGCAGGTGATCACGCTGCTGGCCCTGTCCGACGAGGGGGCACCGGACTACGACCACGAGAACGCGGCGGCGCTGGCGGCGCTCGGGGTGCCGGCGTTCGCCTGTACCCCCGACGTCTTCCCGGACCTGATGGCCGCCGCGATCGAGCGCAGGGATCTGCGGGCCGTGATCGAGAAGGCGAAGACCTAGTCGGCGGGCTGGGAGCGGATGTAGCGGGCGAAGTGCGGCACGGTGAACGCGACCGTGCCGCGCTCGCCGGAGTAGATGAGCCCCTTTTTGATCAGGGCGTCGCGGGCCGGGGAGAGGCTCGCCGGGCGGCGGCCCAGGCTGCGCGCGATCTCGGCGGTCGGCACCGCCTCGGACACGTCGACGGCCGGCAGGAGCGTGGCCATGCAGCGCATGTACTCGCGTTCGGCGGGGGTGGCCCGCTCGTACCGGGAGCCGAAGAAGCCGACGGCCAGCTCCGCCTCGGCCTCGGGCGCCGCCACCCGCACGTCCGCGGCGGTGATCGGCGAGCGCGGCGCGTGGTCCCAGGTCGCCTTGCCGTAGGCCTGCACGAAGTACGGGTAGCCGCCCGACGCCTCGTACAGCTCGTCGAGCGCCTTGGGCTCGTACTCGACCTCCTCGCGCAGCGCGGGCGCGGTGAGGGCAAGGTCGGCGGCGATGCGGTCGAGCCGGTCGATGCGCTGGTAGCGGAAGAGCCGCTCGGAGTAGGACTTCGACGCGGTGAGCAGGGCCGGCAGGTGCGGCAGCCCGGCGCCGACGACGATCAGCGGCGCGCCGGTCTGCGACAGCTCGTGGCACGCCGCGCACATCGCCGAGATGTCGTCGGCCGACAGGTCCTGCATCTCGTCGATGAAGATCGCCACGCCGGTGCCGACGTCGGTGGCGACGCTCGCCGCGTCGGTGAACAGCTCGACCAGGTCGATCTCGATGTCGCCGGAGTCGGCGCGGCCCGTGCTCGCCGGGACGTCGATTCCCGGCTGCCACCGGTCGCGCAGCTTCGCCGGCGGCTTGTTCGGATCCTCACGGACCGCGAACGCCTTCAGCACCCCGAGGAACTCGTCGATCCGGTCGGGCGCCCGATGGTGCGGGGCCAGCTCGCGGATCGCCATGTGCAGCGCCGCCGACAGCGGCCGGCGCAACGACTGGTCGGGCCGTGCCTCGATCTTGCCGGTGCCCCACAGCCGCGAGATCGCCTGCGAGCGCAGCGTGTTGAGCAGGACGGTCTTGCCGACGCCGCGCAGGCCCGTCAGCATCAACGAGCGCTCGGGCCGCCCGCGGGAGACCCGCTCGAGGACGATCTCGAAGGCCTGCAGCTCACGGTCACGGCCGGCGAGCTCCGGAGGTCGCTGACCTGCTCCGGGCGCATACGGGTTGCGAACGGGATCCACGATCGCACCGTATCGGCGTCTCTAGCCAAAACGCTAGAACCGCATAGAACATCCTTGTGGCGTGTCGTGCCTTCTCTAGGGCAGTCTAGGGCACACGCAAGAATGGCTTAGACCGGTGCATCGAAGTGCCCGCCTGCCGCGCTCGAACTAATGTACTACACGCCCCAGGGGGCATCGTGCAAGGGGGTCAAACAAACGTTCGAGTCGCCTCGACTGCCAAACGATAGCGGGCCGCGGAAGTTGCTCGCTCCGCGGCCCGCCGATGTCGTCCCTCAGAAGCTCAGCTCCTGAGCTTGAGGCACAGCACGAAGTCCTCGCTGTCGACCGTGCTGTCGTAGAAGTAGTCGTGCGAGTAGCCCGAGACGCCGTTGCACTTCGACTTGTCCGTGGTGTTGGGGATGCGCTTGAGCACCTCGAACGTCGCCGGCGCGCACGCCGTCTTCACCATCTTCGGCTGGGTGGCGGTGCCCTGGTTGACCAGGCACTCGCCGACCTTGACCGTCTTGGCGTCGCCGGGCGACACACCGGTCGGCGACGACGCGCCGCCACTGGGTGCGGCGCTCGTGGACGCCTTGCCCGAGGTGCTCGCCTTCGGCGTCGGCGAACCCGTCGTGGGCGTGGTCTTCTCGTTCTTCAGGACATACCAGATACCGGCGGCGCCACCGCCACACAGCAGCAGCACCAGGACGACGACGAGCGCGACCGTGCCACCGGAACCCCTCCGGCGCGGCGGCACCGGCGGCGGTGCACCGATGCCCGGGCCGGGCGGCTGACCGTAGGCCGGCTGCTGGTAGGTGCCGGTCGGCGGGTAGTTGTTCCCATACGGGCCACCCGACTGCGGCTGCTGCCCCCACTGCGGCGGCTGACCGTAAGGGTCCGGCGGGCCGTAGGGATCGGGCTGCTGCCCATATCCCGGAGGCGGACCATACGGGTCCGGCGGCCCATAGGGATCCTGCTGGCCGCCCTGCCAGGGGTCCTGGGGTTGGCCCTGGTACGGGCCCGGCGGTCCGTAACCCGACATGTGATCCTCCTGCTCCGCGAAGCTCCCGGCAGCGTAGTTGCGTCGATGCAGCTACGGTAGCGCCACCCCCCGACACTTCCACCTCACGGATTGACGACAGGTCGGGGTTCAGATGAGGCGGAGCTGCCGATCCTTGGGTTTGCGGGGCGCTGCGGGACCCCGCCGCTCCAACAGCCCGGGGTCGATGGACGACAGGAACGGCGTCGGCGCCATCTCCCGCTCGGACCCGTGCCGGAAACGGGTCCGGCTGTGCGACAGGAAGAGCCGATCCTGTGCCCTGGTCAGGCCCACGAAGAACAGCCGGCGCTCCTCGGCGACCTCGTCCTCGGAGCGGCCCTGCGCGCCGGGCATGCGCAGCGGCAGCAGCCCGTCCTCGCAGCCGACCATGAACACGACGGGGAACTCGAGCCCTTTCGACGCGTGCAGCGTCAGCAGCGTCACCCGGTCGGCGCGCGGATCCCAGCCGTCGACCTCCGCGCCGGTGGCCAGCGCACCCAGGAACTCGTCCAGGTCGCTGCCGGCCCGCAACGCCGGCGGCGTCATCAGCTCGACCGCCGTCCACACGTCGGCCTCCGTCAGCCCGATCACGTCGGTGTCGAGCTGCCCGCAGCGCCCCGCGACGACCTGGCCCGCCAGTCGTACACGAGCCGCGATCGAACCGCCGAGACCTGTGGCGAACCGCAGCTCACGGGCGATCGCCGCCACCCCGGGCCGGTCCAGCAACCGGTCGTGCGAGCGTTTCTGCACCGGCACACCCGCCCGCGACAGGGCATCGACGATCGGCGCGGCCTGCGAATCGGTCCGGTACAGCACGGCGATGTCGGAGAACGACATGGCGCCGACCGCCGCCCGCGAGTCCACCCGGTTGTCGTGCGAGCGGTGCGACAGGCCGCCCACCAGCTCGTCGACCGTGCGCACCACGAAATCGGCCTCGTCGGCCACCGACGCCGCCGGGTACAGCCCGACCATCGGCGCTTCCAGATCCAGCCGGGCCGGGTCCAGCCGCCGCCCCGGCACCAACGTCGTCGGCGCGATCGCCTGTACCGCGGCCGCCAGAATCGGCGCGGACGAGCGGTAGTTGCGGGTGAGCCGCACGACGCGGGCGTCGATGTCCGGCGTGGAGAAGTCCGTGGAGAACCGCAGGAAGAACGAGACCTCGGCCCCCCGGAACGAATAGATCGCCTGGTCAGGGTCGCCGATCGCGCAGAGGTTGCCGCCGGGCGGGCACAGCAGCCGCAGCAGGTCGTACTGCACCGGGTCGACGTCCTGGTACTCATCCACGAAGATCCACTGCCAGCGGTCCCGGTACCGGTCGACCAGCGCCGGCGACTCGGTGAGCAGCTGCACACTGAGCGTCAGCAGTTCGTCGAGCGACACCATGTCCTTCGCCCGCAACGCCTTGGCCAGGGCCTCCCTGGTCGACGGCTCCATCGCGGCGAGCGCCCGGCGTGCCTCCCGCTCCGACAGCGGGTCCAGCGCCGCCAGCAGGTCCGCCTCCTCCGCGATCCGGAACTTCGGCGTCAACCCCACCGCCGTGGCGTTCTCCCGCAGGATCGACAGTCCCAGCGCGTGGAACGTCGACACCGTCACCGCCTCGGTCACCGGTCCGAGCAGGCCCTCCAGCCGCTCCCGCAGCTCTTCCGCGGCCCGCCGGGTGAACGTGATCGCCAGGCACTCCTCCGGGTACACGTCCAGCTCGGCACACAGGTACGCGATCCGGTGCGTCAACGTCCGCGTCTTGCCCGTGCCCGGCCCGGCCACGATCAGCAACGGACCGCCGGGCGCCGACGCCGCGACCCGCTGCAGCGCGTCGAGCCGGTCGAGCAGCCCCGTGCCGACCTCCTCCATCCCCGCCAGCATCGGCTCGAGCGGCTCATGCGGCGACGCCGGGGAAGAGATCGGCGGCGGGGGCGGCGGCGCCTCGACCGGCGCGGGCCGGCGGCGCTTCGGCGCGGCCTTCGGAGCCGCCTCGGCCTTGCGCTGTTTCGGCAGCTGCGGCATCGGTACGTCGAACAGCACGTCTTCCTGCACCCGCAGCTCATCGGGGCGGAACAGCTTGATCACGCCGTACTCGCCGTCGTAGCCGGGCGTGCGGCTGACCTCGCCGCGCCGGAGCCGGGTGATGCCCTCGCCGAGCAGCTCCCCGCCGACCCGGGTGATCTCGTCGATCGGCACCTGGCGCAGGATCGCCAGCTCCGAGCCCAGCTCCGCCACCAGCGACGCCAGCTGCGTGTCGACGGTCTTCGACTTCGCGCCGACCCCGTGGATCTCGCCGAGGATCTCGTGCAGCTGGATCAGGTGGGTGACCTGCGGCGCACCCGGCGGCACGTACCCGTCGGGCCGGTCCGCCAACTCCTCCACCCGGTGCAGCACACCCACGGTGAGCGGCTTGCCACACACCGGGCACAGCCCTTCGGCCTCGCGCGTCTGCGCCGGCAGCCAGTTCACGTCGCAGGCCCGGTGCCCGTCGCCGTGATACTTGCCCTCCTCGGGGAAGAACTCGATCGTCCCGGCCAGCCCGTCCCCGCTGCGCAGCGCGTCGCGCACCTTGAAGTAGTCCAGCTCGCTGGTCAACAGCGTCGCCTCGCGCGCCAGTGCCTGCGGCGAGTGCGCGTCGGAGTTGGACACCAGCCGGTACCGGTCCAGCGACGAGACCCGCCAGTTCATCGCCGGGTCCGACGACAGCCCCGTCTCGACCGCGAAGATGTGATCGGCCAGGTCGGCGTAGCAGTCGGCGATCGCGTCGAACCCCGACTTCGACCCCAGCGCCGAGAACCACGGCGTCCAGATGTGCGCCGGCACCAGGTACCCGTCGGGACTCGCCTCCAGCGTGATCTCCAGCAGGTCACGCGAGTCCAGCCCCAGAATCGGCCGCCCGTCGGACCCGAGGTTGCCGATCCGCCCCAGCGCCGTGTTGAACCGCCCGACCGCCTCGAAGTCCGGCTGGTACACCAGGTGGTGCACCTTCCGCGTCCGGTCGCCCCGCTTGTAGATCGTCGAGATCTCGACCGACAACATGAACCTGACCGGCGCCCCGTCCGCGCCTTTGGACAGCCGCCCCGGCAGCCGCCGCAGGATCTCCGCCTCACGCTCCGGCTGCAGCCGGAACAGCCCCGGCTCCGCCGGCACGAGCGCCTCACGCAGGTGGTCGTGCCAGGCCGGATGCGTGAAGTCTCCCGTGCCGAGCAGCGTGATGCCCTTGCGCCGGGCCCACCACGTGAGCGTCTCGATGCTGAGGTCACGACTGCACGCCCGCGAGTACTTCGAGTGAATGTGCAGGTCGGCGACGAACGAGTGGTCAGAGACGTTCGAAGACACGCCGCATCCTGTCACACCAGCCCCAACCGTTGCCCGTTACGCGCCGTACAACCCACCACCAGCCAAAGCCTATGCCGGCGGCAACCCGGAGGCGGCCTCGACCTTGTCCGGCGGCGATTGGCGCGACCGTCTGCAGGCCGTGGCCCCGGAGGTCCCATGGTGGTCGGCATGGATGGTGCCGCGGTGAGCTCCGCGACGACGGCACCACGGTGCTCGTGGGCCGGCGGCCCGGTGGCGCGACTCAAAGTGCGGGTCGAGCGCGGGTCGTCTGCTTGGCACCGCACCGCGCTGCACCCGACCAGCAGGCAGGTGTTCGAGCGCGGTGGAGCATGGGCCTCCGCCGTCGAACGACCGTCCAGGCGGCGTGCTTCCCACGGGCCGGTGCAGACGGGCTCACCACGGCGACGGCCGGCAGCCCACTGCACCTGAGCAGCACACAGATACCTGAGTGCGGTCGAGCAGGACCCGCAGCCGTCGAACTGATGGCTCAGGCGACTTCCCTTGTCCCTGATCCAGCCAGCCGGCACGCGCTTCGCCCGAGCGGCGCGCAGGTGCCTGAGCGTGGCGGAGCAGGGCCCGCCACTGTCGAACTGACGGCTCAGACGACTCCCTCGCCCATAATCGGGCTGGCCGGCGGGCGGGGGGCCGGTCGGCGAACCGTCGCAGACCGGCCCCCAAAGCCCGCCTTGCCCGAGCGGCACGCACGTGCCTCAGACCCGACTCCTCGCCCGTAGTCGGCCGGTCGGCAGGCATCGGGAGGTCGGCGAGCCGTCGCAGACCGGCCCGCCAAAGCCCACCGGCAGCGCGCCCTGGCCCGAGCGGCACGTAGGTGCCCAAGACCCGAACTGCACGCAGCTGCCTGAGACCCCAGCGGCACGCAGGTGCCTGAGACCCGGGCGGCGCGTCAGAGAACCTAAGCGCGGTGGAGCTCGATGACCGAGATGTCCGGTGGGGCGCCGAAGCGGACCGGTGGCCCCCAGAAGCCGGCGCCGCGGGTCACGTAGACCTGGGTGCCGTCGACGGTGCCGAGCCCGGACACGACCGGGGCCTCCAGACCCACCAGCAGGTTGAACGGCACCATCTGCCCGCCGTGGGTGTGGCCGGACAGCTGCAGGTCGACGCCGTGCCTGGCCGCTTCGTGCGCCTGGACCGGCTGGTGGGCGAGCAGCACGACGGGGCGGGAAGCGTCGCGGCCGGACAGGGCCTTGGCGAAGTCGGGGCCGTCGCCCACGTCCTCGCCGGTGACGTCGTTGACGCCGGCCAGGTCGAGGCCCTGGACGTCGAGGCGCTCGTTGCGCAGGACCCGGACGCCCAGCGAGTTGACCTCGTCGATCCACTCCTGGTAGCCGGAGAAATACTCGTGGTTGCCGGTCACGAAGAAGCTGCCGTGCCGGGCCCGCAGGTCCTGCAGCGGCTCGGCGGCCGGGCCCAGCTCGGCGACCGAGCCGTCGACCAGGTCGCCCACGACCGCGACCACGTCGGCGTCGACCGAGTTGATGATGCGCACGATCCGCTCGGTGTGCGCCTTGCCCAGCAGTGGCCCGAGGTGGATGTCGGAGACCAGCGCGATCTTGAAGCCGCTCATGCTGGCCGGGAGCTTCGCCAGCCGGATCGGCACGCGCTTGAGCACCGGGGCGCTCTTCGCCTGCCAGGTGCCGATGCCCACGGCCGCGACCGACAGCACCCCGGCCGTCGCCGCCAGCGACCGCCCCAGCAGCAGCCGCCGCGCCGGGTCGAACCGCTCATCGACAGGGCCGCCGTCCACAGGGGCGTCGTCCACAGGCGCACCCTCCGCAGCGGCGCTGCCCACGGCGCCGCCGGACACCCCGGCCGCCGGGCTGTCCACAGCCGTGACCTGCCCGTCCACAGTGCCCTGCACAGCTCGGCCCGCACTGTCCACAGGGATCACGCTGCTGTCCACAGAGTTATCCACAGGCTGTGGCTCGCGTCGCCCGGCCCAGAACCGCAGCGCCAGCCGCGGCAGCTCCAGCAGCGCCAGCGTCACCAGCAGGTAGAACATCAACGCCAGCCACAGGAACCCGGGCCACGCCAGCACCGGCTGCTGCTCCAGCGGCAGCACCCGCGAACCGACCATCGTCACCGGGATCAGCACCCCGAGCAGCGTGACGACCAGCGCCCCGACCCGCCGGCCGCGCCGTGTGGTGACCACGTCCTTGACGAGCCGCTTCCACAGATACCAGTGGATGCCGCCGACGAGTAGCAGCACGACGACCAGGAACAGCGCGATGAACACGTGCTCAGCCGCCCGCGAACGGGGGAAGGACGTCGACGGTCGCCGTCGCCGGCAGGGCCGCGTCGCGATCGCGCCACGAGGTGCCGTCGACCAGGAACGAACATGCCGTGAGCACCGCGGCGAGCTTCGGCCGCCCGGCCGTCACGGCGGCCTCGAGCTCGCCGAGCGTCGCCGCCTCGATCTTCTCCTCGGGCACGCCGGCGGCCGCGCGGGCCCCGGCGAAATAGCGCACGAGCAGCACCGCGGTCATCCCCCGATCGCCGACATGGGCCGGGCAGGCTGCAGGAACTTCGGGTCGTCGATGCCGTGCCCGGCCGGCTTCGCCCACATCGCCTTGCGCCACAGATCGGCCAGC
Source organism: Dactylosporangium aurantiacum (assembly GCF_000716715.1). Taxonomy (GTDB): domain Bacteria; phylum Actinomycetota; class Actinomycetes; order Mycobacteriales; family Micromonosporaceae; genus Dactylosporangium; species Dactylosporangium aurantiacum. Next base: position 236,096 of record NZ_JNYJ01000013.1, read on the forward strand.
TCGCCGTCGGTGGCCCCGGCCCGCATCGCCCCCCGCAGGTCGGTCTCCTCCTGGCTGAACAGGCACGAGCGCACCGCACCGTCGGCCGTCAGCCGGGTGCGGTCGCACGCGCCGCAGAACGGCCGGGACACGCTCGCGATCACGCCGACCTTCGCCGGCCTGCCGCCGATGCCGGAATGCCCCTCGACCAGCCAGGTCTCCGCGGGCGCGCCACCGCGCACCCCCGGATCGGGCCGCAGGTCGAACGCCTCCCGCAACCGCTCGAGGATCTCCGCGCCGGTCACCATCTCCTCGCGCCGCCAGGTGTGCCCGGCGTCCAGCGGCATCTGCTCGATGAACCGCAGCTCATAGCCGTGCTCAAGGGCGAAGCGCAGCAGCGGGACGGCCTCGTCGTCGTTGACACCGCGCAGCAGCACCGCATTCATCTTCACCGGCACCAGGCCGGCCTGCGCCGCCGCGGCGAGCCCGGCGATCACGTCGGCGTGCCGGTCACGGCGGGTCAGCGCCTGGAACCGGGCGGGGTCGACGGTGTCCAGCGAGATGTTGACCCGGTCGAGCCCGGCCTCGGCCAGGGGCCCCGCGAGGCGGGCCAGGCCGATGCCGTTGGTCGTCAGCATGGTGCTCGGGCGCGGCTCCAGCGCGGCGACGGCCCGCACGATGCCCGGCAGCCCGCGGCGCAGGAGCGGCTCACCGCCGGTGAACCTGACCTCGGTCACGCCGAGGAGCGTGACCGCGACCCCGATCAGCCGCACGACCTCGTCGTCGGTGAGCAGCGTCGGGCTGGGCAGCCAGTCGAGCCCTTCGGCGGGCATGCAATACGTGCAGCGCAGGTTGCACCGGTCGGTCAGGGAAACCCGCAGGTCGGTCGCCACGCGGCCATGGCGGTCGGCGAGACCGGCACCGAGCGGCTCCGAAAGCGTCATGCCCGAAACGGTACCCCAGCGGTATGACAGTTCAGAGCGCTCGCAGCGTGGAGCGGACCGACTCCTGGAACGAGGCACCGAACAGCGCCGTGTGCACCAGCAGCAGGTAGAGCCGGTGCAGCGGCACACGCTCCCGCCAGCCGTCCGACAGTGGCGCCGCCTCGCGGTACGCGGCCAGGATCCGGTCGTAGTGGGGTGCGCCACCCCACAGCCCGAGCAGCGCCAGGTCGGTCTCGCGGTGCCCGCCGTGAGCGGCCGGGTCGACGAGCCAGCCGTCGCCGGCGCGGTCCCACAACAGGTTGCCCGGCCACAGGTCGCCGTGGATGCGGCTGGGGGGCTCGGCGCCGCCGTACTCCTCGATGCCGGCGATCACGCGCTCCACGCCGGTGACGTCCGCGCTGGTCAGGGCGCCGTTGTCGATGGACGTGCGCAGGAAGGGCAGCAGCCGCCGCTGCGCGAACCAAGGGCCCCAGGCGCCGTCGGAGGGGTCGTTGGGCAGCGGCGCCGTGCCGATGAACCCTGGCCAGGGCGCCCCGAACGCCGGCGCGCCCGCCCGGTGCAGCGCGGCGAGCCGGCGCCCGAACCGCTCCGCGCCCTCCGGGGTCGCCTCGCCGTGCTCGATCCACTCCAGCGCGAGCAGGTCCGGCAGCTCGACGATGAGCTCGGGCACCGGCACCGCACCGGCCTCCCGCAGCCAGCGCAGCCCGGCGGCCTCGGCGGCGAAGAACCCGTCCGGCGGGTCGGGCAGGGACTTGCAGAAGACCGAACCGCCGTCGTCGAACGTGAGGCGCTGGGCGGCGCAGATCGACCCGCCCGGCACCGGCGTCTCGCGGATCCGCTGGTGCTTGATGAACACCGGCAGCTGCGCCGGGTGCTCCTTCAGGTACTGCAGATCCATCAGCGCCGCCGGTCAGCGAGCGGCGGTTCGCAATGCGTCACGCGCGTCATCGTACGAGCGCAGGACTCCACGCACGGGAGCGATGATGTGCGCGTCGGCCACCTCGGCGATCGCGGCCCGCAGCCGGCGCTCGGCGCGCGCCTTGGCCCGGCGGGCGGCCAGCCCTACGATCGGGCGCACGACGATCGACAGCAGCAGCCCGAAGAGCAGCCCGCCGAAGAACATCGCCGTCGGCAGCGGCACCCGCCCGACCTGCGGCGTGTCGATGTCGGGCAGGCCGAGGAAGGCGAAGACCGCCCGCACCGCCAGCCACAGCAGCCCGGCGAGGGCGACGACGGCGCCGAGCCACTGCAGGGCACCGACCAGCCGCCACCAGAAGGGTCTGCGCGCCATGCCGAGATCGGCGGAGGCGACCGCGACGTCGAGCGCGTCGGGCACGTCGTCCAGGCGGGAGCGCGACGCCGCGGTGACGGCCGCCGGCCACGGCTCGGGCAGCCCCGCGCCGGCCTGCTCGGCGACCTCGCGTGAGGCGAGCGCGACGGCCGCCTTCTGCGCCATCGTGGACTCCGGCAGCGAGGATGCGGCAGGTGTACTGCCAGCAGGCTGGTCCAGGTGCAGCCGGCGCAACGGATCCGGGCGCAGCTTGCGGGCCCAGCGGGCGACCGGCCAGCCGAGCACGCCCGTGGCGCGGTGCCGGTAGGTCCGCTCGGTCGCGGTGACCACGATCGGCACCCCGGCCGCGACCGCGAGGGAGTCGGCGAGCCGGTCGACGGCCGCCGGTTGGATCTTCTCGCCGCGGACCTCGGCCGTCACCAGCGGCTCCAGCTCGCCGACCGCGCCGGCCACGTCACCGGCGAGCCGCTGCAGGGAGGCCTGGCGCTGCGCGACGGTGCGCTCCAGCGTGGCCCGCAGGACGTCCAGCCCGGGCTGGCCCTTCGCGGAGGTCGGGAACGCCGGCACCCCGCCGAGACCGTCGGCCTCCAGCAGCCGGCGCAGGTCGGCGACGAGCCGCTCGCTGTCGGCCCGGTTGAGCCGGTCGGCCTGGTTGAGCACCACGACGGTCACGTCCCGGTGCCGCTGGAACTGCGACAGGTACTGCTGGTGCACCACGCGGTCGGCGTACTTCTGCGGGTCGAGCACCCACACGACGAGGTCGACCAGGCGCAGCAGCCGGTCGACCTCGAGCCGGTGCCGGGCCTCGATCGAGTCGAAGTCGGGTAGATCGAGCAGGACCAGGCCGCGCAGGCCGGCCTCGTCGTCGCCGTCCAGCGCGCTCTCCCGGGTGAACCGCCGGTTGGGCGGCACGCCGAGCCAGTCGAGCAGCGGACCGGCGCCCTGCGGCCCCCACACGCAGGCGTGCGCGACCCCGGTCGTCGGGCGGCGCACCCCCACCCGGGACAGCTGGAAGCGGCACAGCGCGTTGAACAGGCTGGACTTGCCGCTGCCGGTGGCGCCGGCCAGCGCGACGACGGTGTGCGCCCGGGACAGCGCGAGCCGCTCGCCGGCCCGGTCGATCACGGTGCGGGCGGTGACCAGCTGGGCGTCGGGCACGTGGTCCTCGGCGGCCCGCACGAACCGGCGCAGCCCTTCGACCCGCTCGAGGAGCCGGTCGGCGTCCACGGGGGCGCCGCCCTGCCGCGGGATCGCCTGCTTGATCTTGTCTACCAGGCTCACTGGGGCTCCAGCCGGACGTCGGCGCGGGCGAGCTGGACGGCGGTGCTGGCGGCGCGCAGCCGGCCGGCGAAGTCGTCGTCGACCCCGGCGCCGGCCAGGGCGCTGCGGAAGCGGCCGGCCTCCTCGTCGAAGAGGATCCCGACCCGCTCCAGCAGGTCCTGCCGGGCCCGCTCGGCGAGCGACCGTACCGCCTGATCGCCGAAGATCGCCTCGAGCACCTTCTGCGCGGTGACGGTGGTGCCGCCGGCGACCACGATCTCCAGACCGGTGGGGATGAACGCGGTGGCGGCGAAGACGGAGACCATCACCAGCAGGCCGGTGGCGTTGACCGCGTAGGCGCTGGCCCGGGCGAGCACCCGTTTGTCGCCCGCCTCGGCGCGCACCAGGTCGAGGACCGAGCGCTGCCAGTCGCGGGTGAGCCGGGCGACGCGCTCGTCCAGGTCGTCGGAGGGCCGCGCCAGGTTGGGCGCGGCGGCCAGCAGCGCGGCCCCCGCCGGGTGGGCCTTCCAGGCGACCCCGGCCCGCTCGGCGGCGTCGGTCGCGGCGCCCTTGAGCAGCGTCGCCAGGCCCGAGCCGATCGCCTCCTGGAAGCGCTCGCCGGGCGCCGGCCGGCCGGTGAGGGCGGCGACGATCCGGTCACGGGCCCGCCCGACGCGGGCCTGCAGCGCACGCATGATGTCGCCGGTGCCGACGAGCTCCTGCCAGCGGGCGAGCACCTCGCCGCGCAGCAGCGCACCGTCGTGGATGCCCTGCTCGACCGAGGAGGTGGCGGCCCGGTAGGACCCGCGCACGGCGTCGTCCAGCGACTTCGCGGCGGCGACCTGGTCCTCGGCGGCCGCGGCCAGGACCCCGACGTCCATGGTGAGCGCGTCGACGGCCCCGCCGACGGTCTGGCGGACCACCGCGGCGCGGGCCTCCGCCGAGCGGGCCAGCTGGCCGAACCAGTCCCGCAGGGGCGCGACCTGGGCCTCGTTGAGCAGGCCCTGGCTGTCCAGGCGGGCCTCGGGCAGCACGAACAGCGGCACCCCGCCGAGGTCCTGCTCCTGCAGCATCGCGCTCAGGTGCGGGGCGATCTCGTCGGCCGCGCCGCCACCGGGCACCCGGTCGAGCACCAGCGCGATGGCGGTGCCCCGGCTGCGGGCGGTGCGCAGCATCCCCCACGGCACCGCGTCGGCGTAGCGGGCGGCGGTGGTGACGAAGAGCCAGAGGTCGGCGGCGGCGAGCAGCTGCGAGGCGAGCTGCCGGTTGGCGTCGACGACGGAGTCGATGTCGGGCGCGTCGAGCAGGGCCAGGCCGGGCGTGAGAGCCTGCGCCGACACCACCTGCAGGGTGCGGGCGTCGCTGCTGGCGCCGGTCGTGCGGGCCAGCGAAGGCAGCACGTTGGCCTTGGCGAACCACGCCATGTCCGCCGGGTGGCAGACCAGGACCGGCGCCCGGGTCGTGGGGCGCAGCACGCCCGCGGGGCTGACCGGGGTGCGGATCAGGCTGTTGACCAGCGTCGACTTGCCGGCGCCGGTCGAGCCGCCGACGACGACCAGCAGCGGCGCGTCGAGCCGGTCGAGCCTCGGCAGCAGGTAGTCGTCGAGCTGGGCGACCATGGCGGCGGCGACCGTCGTGGCCCGCTCGGCGCTGGGCAGCGGCAGGGCGAAGCGGGTCTGCCGGCCCAGGTCACGGAGGTCGGTGAGGGCGCTCACGAGGTCGGCGACGGGCGAGCGCTCCGGCTCGCGGGCGCGTGGGGGCCGACCGGTGGACGGGCCATCAGCTGAAGGGCTGGTGGCCGCCGACCGGGCGGACACCGACTCGCCCTGTGTGGTCACTGCTAAAGCGTGCACGATGACGCTGTCGAGCGCCATGCAATGGCCGTAAGCATCGATATCACCGAGCGCAACTTCACCCATGACCTCCCACAGCGCGGTCGGGGTGTGACAAGTTGCGTCGGTCTCACTCAAGGTTCGACTTGACGATCGAGACTTGCGTGGCACTATTGAGTGCAAGTCACTCAACTTCGCAGCCGGCGCGTTCGGCCGACTGCCACCTGGAGGTCAAGCAGCTATGGCACGTGCGGTCGGCATCGACCTCGGAACCACCAACTCGGTGGTCAGTGTCCTGGAGGGCGGCGAGCCCAGCGTCATCGCCAACGCCGAAGGTGCGCGCACGACGCCGTCCATCGTCGCGTTCGCCCGTAACGGCGAGGTGTTGGTCGGTGAGGTCGCGAAGCGCCAGGCCGTCACCAACCCGGACCGGACCATCCGTTCCGTCAAGCGTGAGATGGGCACCAACTGGGCCATCGACATCGACGGCAAGAAGTACACCCCGCAGGAGATCTCCGCGCGGGTGCTCATGAAGCTCAAGCGCGACGCCGAGGCCTACCTCGGCGAGCAGATCACCGACGCGGTCATCACCGTGCCGGCATACTTCAACGACTCGCAGCGCACCGCCACGAAGGAGGCCGGCGAGATCGCCGGGTTCAACGTGCTGCGCATCGTCAACGAGCCGACCGCGGCCGCCCTGGCCTACGGCCTGGACAAGGGCCCGAAGGAGCAGACCGTCCTGGTCTTCGACCTCGGCGGCGGCACCTTCGACGTGTCGGTCCTGGAGCTCGCCGAGGGCGTCGTCGAGGTCAAGTCGACCTCCGGTGACAACCACCTCGGTGGCGACGACTGGGACGAGCGGGTCATCGACCACCTGGTCAAGACCTTCCGCGGCCAGCACGGCATCGACCTGTCCGCCGACAAGATGGCCATGCAGCGGCTCCGTGAGGCCTCCGAGAAGGCCAAGATCGAGCTGTCGGCGGCGACCACCACCTCGATCAACCTGCCCTACATCACCGCCGGCCCCGACGGCCCGCTGCACCTGGACACCCAGCTGTCGCGCGCCGAGTTCCAGCGGATGACGCAGGACCTACTCGACCGCACCAAGGTCCCGTTCGAGAACGCGATCCGCGACGCCGGCATCAAGGTCGGCCAGCTCGACCACGTGATCCTCGTCGGTGGCTCGACCCGTATGCCCGCCGTGACCGAGCTGGTCAAGCAGCTCACCGGCAAGGACCCCAACAAGGGCGTCAACCCGGACGAGGTCGTCGCCGTCGGCGCCGCCCTGCAGGCCGGTGTCCTCAAGGGCGAGGTCAAGGACGTCCTGCTGCTCGATGTCACCCCGCTGTCGCTGGGCATCGAGACCAAGGGCGGCATCATGCACAAGCTGGTCGAGCGCAACACGACCATCCCGACCAAGCGCTCCGAGGTCTACACCACCGCCGACGACAACCAGCCGTCGGTGCTCATCCAGGTCTTCCAGGGTGAGCGGGAGATGGCGGCCTACAACAAGCGCCTCGGCACCTTCGAGCTGACCGGCCTGCCGCCGGCGCCGCGTGGCGTGCCGCAGATCGAGGTCACCTTCGACATCGACGCCAACGGCATCGTGCACGTGTCCGCCAAGGACCTCGGCACGGGCAAGGAGCAGTCGATGACGATCACCGGCGGCTCGGCGCTGCCGAAGGACGACATCGAGCGGATGATGCGCGACGCGCAGGAGCACGCCGACGACGACAAGCGTCGCCGTGAGGAGGCCGAGACCCGCAACCTGGCCGAGGCCCTGCAGTGGCAGACCGAGAAGTTCCTGGCCGAGAGCGGCGACAAGATCCCTGCCGACGCCCGCGACCAGATGAACGAGGCGCTGGGCGACCTGCGCAGCGCGCTCGGTGGCAACGACACCGAGCGGATCAAGGCTGCCCACGAGAAGCTGGCGCAGGTCTCGCAGCAGGCCGGCAGCGCGCTCTACGAGCAGCAGCGTCAGCAGAGCGCCGCGGGTGAGGCGCCCGGCGCCGGGTTCGGCGGCGGCGACTCGGCCGGCGCGCAGGCCCAGGGCAACGGCCCGGATGACGTCGTCGACGCCGAGATCATCGACGAGGACAACAAGAAGTGACCGACGAAGCCCGCGCCGCCGGCCCGGAAGGGCCGGCGGAGCGCGTTGTGATCAAGGACAAGCGGAAGGTGTCGGCCAATGCGAAGCCGGCCGGGACACCCGACGCCGGACACACCGCGGAGGAGGCCGACGTGGAGGTCGAGGAGACCGAGACCGTAGCCGAAAAGGCCGAGGCGCCGGAGCAGGACACGCAGGAGGCGACGGTCGAGGGCGAGGTCGTGGACGAGACGTTCACGATCCACGCGCCGCCGCCCGCCGCGCCGGGTGAGGCGGCCGCACAGGGCACCACCGACGACGCGCACCAGCACGGCCTCGGCGCCGAGCTGGCGGCGTTGCGCACCGATCTCGAGGAGCGCACCCGGGACCTGCAGCGGGTCACCGCCGAATACGCCAACTACCGCAAGCGGGTCGACCGTGACCGCGCGCTGGTGGTGGAGCAGGCCAGCGCCAACGTGCTCGGCGCACTGCTGCCCGTGCTCGACGACCTCGACCGGGCCCGGGACCACGGGGACCTGGTCGGGCCGTTCGGCGCGGTCGCGGAGCAGCTGACCGGGGCGCTGACCAAGTTCGGGCTGACCGTGTTCGGGGCCAAGGGCGACCCGTTCGACCCGACCCGCCACGAGGCGGTGGCCCACCTGACCTCGGCCGAGGTGACCGAGCCGACCTGCATCGACGTGATGCGGCGTGGCTATCTCCTGGGCGAGCGGCTGCTGCGACCGGCCCTGGTCGCCGTTGCCGACCCGGAGTAAGAGACGGCTGGAGGAGGTGGCGCAGTGAGTTCGAAGGACTGGTTGGAAAAGGACTTCTACGCGGTTCTGGGCGTCACCAAATCCGCTTCCACCGATGAGATCAAGAAGGCGTACCGCAAGCTCGCGCGGGAGCTGCACCCCGACCGCAACCCGAACAACGCGGCGGCCGAGGAGCGGTTCAAGGCGGTGTCGGAGGCGTATGACGTGCTCTCCGATCCCGGCCGCCGCAAGGAGTACGACGAGATGCGGTCGCTCTTCGGCGCGGGCGCGTTCCGGCGCAACGCGAGGGCGGGCAACCACGGTGCGGGTGGGCCCGGCTTCGACTTCTCCGATCTGTTCGCCAACGGCGCGCAGGGCGGCGGCTCCGCCGGCCCGGGCGCCGGTGTCGGTGGTGACCGCCGCTTCGGCGGCGCGGGTTTCTCGGACCTGTTCAGCTCGATCTTCTCCGGCGGCGGCGGTGGGCCCACCGGTGCGCCGCCGGGGCGCCGCGGCCGCGGCCGCGACGTCGAGACCGAGGTGGTGCTCAACTTCGCCGACGCGGTGCAGGGCGCCACGCTGCCGATCACGCTGCGCACGCCCGGCACGTGCGAGACCTGCCACGGCAACGGCGCCGCCCCCGGCTCCACGCCGCGGACCTGCCCCAACTGCCGGGGCCAGGGCGTGGTCAGCAGCAACCAGGGCTCGTTCAGCTTCACCGAGCCGTGCCGCGAGTGCCAGGGTGTCGGCACCATCGTCGACGAGAAGTGCCCGGAGTGCGTCGGCAGCGGCGGCGTGACGAAGACCCGCACGATCAACGTGCGCATCCCCCCTGGGGTCGCCGAGGGTCAGCGGATCCGGTTGAGCGGCCGCGGTGAGCCGGGCACCCGGGGCGGTGCGGCCGGCGACCTGTTCGTGCTGATCAGGGTGCGTCCCGACGCGGTCTTCGGCCGCAGCGGCGACGATCTGACCCTGACGGTGCCGGTGACCTTCGCGGAGGCGGCGCTCGGCGCCGACCTGCGGGTGCCGACGCTCGATGCGGCCGTGACGCTGCGGGTGCCCCCGGGCACGCCCAGCGGCCGGACGCTGCGGGTGCGCGGCAAGGGGGTCGCCCGGCGCGACGGGAAGGTCGGTGACCTGCTCGTCACCATCGACGTCCACGTGCCGGCGGAGCTCTCCGCGGCTGCCCGGCAGGCACTGTCCGACTACGCGGCAGCGGCGCCGCCGGCTCCGAGGGAGCGGCTCGACGCGATCGCACGGGAGCGCAGCAGCTATGAACAACGATGACGAGCGCGAGGTCTTCATCAGCTACGAGGCGGTCTCCGACGCCAAGGTGCTGATCATCTCGATCGCGGCCCGGCTGGCCGGGATGCATCCGCAGACCCTGCGGCAGTACGACCGCATGGGGCTGGTGCAGCCCGGCCGCACCTCCGGCGGCGGTCGCCGCTACAGCGAGCGCGACGTGGCGCTGCTGCGCGAGGTGCAGCGGCTCAGCCAGGAAGAGGGCGTCAACCTCGCCGGCATCAAACGCATCATCGAGCTCGAAGGGATGGTCAGCGACCTGCGCCAGCGGGTCGCTGATCTGGAGGACGAGCTGATCCGGACCCGGACCCGGCTCGCGCAGATGGAGGCGACCGGCTTCCCCCGGCGCGATCTGGTGCCGACCCACCAGCACCAGACCGCGCTGGTGGTGTGGCGGCCGAGCCAGAAATAGCGTGTTTGCCTTCCCGCGCCACCGGGCATCAGGTGCGCAGGGAATGGTGTGGTCATCCGGAGGGCTGACCGGATGCTCGCAGGGTGTGGTCAAACCGAGAGGGCGCCGTCGACGACGGCGCCCTTTCAGCTGATCCGGCGCGGCGCGCGGACCAGGCCGCCTTCGCACCAGTCGTGATACTCGAACAGCTCGGGCCGGGCCAGCAGCATCCGGGCGTTGTGCGCCCAGGTCTTCAGCTGCTCGTCACCGTGCTCCTCGGCCTGCTCGACGAACTTGCGCAGGCGCCGCTTCGGGTGGGCACGGAAGTGCGTGCGGATGCCGTCGGCGGCGTAGATGTACAGGCAGTGCAGCGCGAACCGGCGGGCCGGGCAGGCCGAGTCCATCGCCAGGTCGAACAGCGTGCCGATCAGCCGATCGCCGGCGACCAGGAGGTCCCAGTCCGGCGGCATGGTCTGCAGCACCGACGCGTCGGGGTGGTAGGCCCACGCGCGCAGCTCTGCTGGAGTAGGGTCGACCGGGTTGGCAAAGCCCCGGAATCCCGCTTGTTGCACGCTCACCGTCAGCTCCCGTGGCCAGCGGGTATGTGATCGCCAGAGGTCCTGGAGTCGGCGACAACTTAGCCCGCCACCTGGCAACTGCGGAAGAGCCGAAGGGATCGGTTACTCTCCGGATACCGCCATAAGGGCGGCTTTAGACCGATAAGTCCCCCGCGATATGGGCTATATCAATGGGTTCCGGCGGGGTCTACAGTGTCGTCGTGAGCACGGACCATCGCGGCATGCGGATCTCCGACGCAGAGCGCGAGCGTGTGGTCGCCCAGCTGAACACGGCCGTGTCCGAGGGCCGGCTCACCCTCGCCGAGTTCGAGGAGCGGGTCGACGGCGTGCTGCGCTCCCGCACCTACGGCGACATCGAGCCGTATGTGATGGACCTGCCCGTGGAGCAGGTCAAAGCGCCCGAGGCCGTCGAGATCCGCAACCGGTCCTCGTCGCTCAAGCGGCAGGGCCGCTGGACGGTCCCGCGCCGGCTGACCATCACCACCCAGTCAGGCTCGGTGAAGCTCGACTTCACCGAGGCGATCTTCGGCACCCCGGTCGTGGACATCGAGCTCGACGCGACGTCCAGCTCGGTCGAGCTGGTCCTGCCCGCCGGCGCCGTCGCCGACGTGGACAGCATCGACACGCACGCCAGCACCGTGCGGTCGCGGATCGAGCCGTCGGGCGGGGGCGTCCACTTCCGCATCAGCGGCGAGGTCTCCAGCAGCAGCGTCAAGGTGCGTTACCAGCGCAGGTTCTGGCGGTGGCGTTGGTGAGGCGCCGCCCGCTCGTCGCCGTCCTGGCCGCCGCGCTCACCCTGACCTTGACCGCCGGCTCGTGTACGCCCGGCAAGGAGCCGGCCGAGGAGCCGGCGCCGGACATCTCCTACCAGGAGGACCCGCAGCAACCCGCCCCGGCCGGCTCGGAAGACCCGCGCAACCGCCAGTCGGTCGTGCAGGTGCCGAAGGGCACCTCGCCGCGCGGCGTCGAGTTCGCCGACGCCGACACCGGCTACGCCCTGTTCAGCTCGTGCGTCAGCGGGCTGGCCTGCCAGGTCGGCCTGGTCATCACGCTCGACGGCGGGCAGTCGTGGGTGGCCCGCAAGGTGCCCTTCGACGACGCCACCGAGGTCGAGATGCGGCTCGGCCGGGGCAACGTGCTGCTGCTGCGCGCGGTCCCCGGCGGCTGGTACGTCTCCCGCGACACCGGCCTCACCTTCCAGCAGCACCCGCTGCTCCCGCCGCCGGCCGAGCTCAACCTCACCGAGCCGCGCTTCAGCGTCGGCTGCCTGGACGGCACGGTCGACTGCCCGGCGCGCCAGCCGATGGAGGTCACCGACGACGGCAAGCGGGTCGGGCTGCCCGGCCGCCCGGCCGGCAACCACCGCTTCACCAGCCTGATCGCGCAGGCCGACGGCAAGCTCTGGCTGACGGCCCAAGCGGTGGAGACCTCGGCCACCACGCCACCGATGCTCACGGTCACCGTCTGGAGCAGCGCCGACCACGGCCGCACCTGGCACGACGAGGGCTCGGCCCGGCTGCCGCAGCAGAGCGGCGTGGAGCCGCACGTGGTGGTGGCGCCCGACGGGTCTGACGTGTGGCTCGCGGGCAACCAGTTCGCGGCCCGCCGCACCGCCGCGGGCACCTGGGTGGAGGCCAGCGCGATGCGTGAGGTCGCCGAGGTGTACAGCGCCGAGGTGCTGCCCGGTGGGCTGCTCCTGGTCGCCAGCGGGCAGGGCGTCTGGACGGTCGACAGCGACCGGCGCAGCCGTGACCAGGGCGGACGGCTGGTCTTCCGCCTCCGCCGGCTGTCCGACACGGTGATCCTCGGCTATCCGGGTCAGCAGTCGGGTGAGGTGTGGCTGTGCGAGGTGAAAGGCAAGAATTGTGAGTGGTCGAGGGTCGCTGTCGCTGCACGATAAGACTTGAGTGGAATAGACTCAACCTCGGAGACGTCGTACCTGGTGCACAGGTACGAACCGGAACGAGGAGCCGATGAACGCCGAACGCCTGACCACCAAGAGTCGCGAGGTCATCAAGGCCGCCGTTGACGCGGCGAGCCAGCGCGGACACGCGACCGTCGAACCTTGGCACCTGCTGCTGTCGCTGCTGGACACCGGCGGGTCGACCGCCGCCGCGCTGCTGCGGGCAGTCGGGGCCAACCCCGCCGACATCCGCCGCGCCGCGCTGCACGCCGTCGACCGGCTGCCCAGCGCAAAGGGATCCAGTGTCGTCGAGCCCAACGTGGCCCGCGAGTTCGCCAACGCGATCGCGGCGGCGGAGCAGATCGCCCGCCCGCTCGGCGACGAGTACACCTCCACCGAGCACCTGCTGGCCGGCCTCGCCCGGGTCGGCGGGGCGGTGTCGACCCGGCTCAAGGACTCCGGGGCCACCGAGCAGACCCTCGTCGCCGCCTTCCCGCAGGTGCGCGGCGGCGACCGCCGGGTCACCACGGCCGACCCCGAGCAGACCTTCCAGGCGCTGGAGAAGTATGGCGTCGACCTGACCCAGGCCGCCCGCGACGGCAAGATCGACCCGGTCATCGGCCGGGACTCGGAGATCCGCCGGGTGATCCAGGTGCTCTCGCGCCGCACGAAGAACAACCCGGTGCTCATCGGTGAGCCCGGCGTCGGCAAGACCGCGATCGTCGAGGGCCTCGCCCAGCGCATCGTGGCCGGCGACGTGCCCGAGTCGCTGCGCGACAAGCGCCTGGTCAGCCTGGACCTGGCGGCCATGGTCGCCGGCGCGCAGTACCGGGGGCAGTTCGAGGAGCGGCTCAAGTCCGTCCTGGAGGAGATCAAGGGCTCCGAGGGGCAGGTCATCACGTTCCTCGACGAGCTGCACACCATCGTCGGCGCCGGCAAGGGCGAAGGCTCCATGGACGCCGGCAACATGCTCAAGCCGATGCTGGCCCGCGGCGAGCTGCGGATGGTCGGCGCGACCACGCTGGACGAGTATCGCGAGCACATCGAGAAGGACCCGGCGCTGGAGCGGCGCTTCCAGCCGGTCGTGGTGGGCGAGCCGACGATCGAGGACACCATCGGCATCCTGCGCGGGCTCAAGGAGCGCTACGAGGTGCACCACGGCGTCCGGATCACCGACGCCGCCCTGGTCGCGGCCGCCACGCTGTCCGACCGGTACATCGCTGACCGGTTCCTGCCGGACAAGGCGATCGACCTGGTCGACGAGTCGGCGTCCCGGCTGCGGATGGAGATCGACTCGCGCCCCGTCGAGGTCGACGAGGTCGAGCGGACCGTGCGCCGGCTGGAGATCGAGGAGATGGCGCTGGCCAAGGAGCCCGATCCGGCCTCCGCGGAGCGGCTGCAGCGGCTGCGGGCCGAGCTGGCCGACCGCCGCGAGCACCTGACCTCCCTCACCGAGCGCTGGCAGAACGAGAAGCAGCACATCTCCGCCGTCTCCTCGATCAAGGAGCAGCTGGAGCAGCTGCGCGGCGAGGCCGACCGGGCCGAGCGTGACCTGGACCTGGCCAAGGCCTCCGAGCTGCGCTACGGGCGCATCCGCGACCTTGAACAGGAGCTGCGCACCGCCGAGGCGGAGCTGCAGGAGCTGCAGTCCGCCGGGTCGATGCTGAAGGAGGAGGTCTCCGCCGACGACATCGCCGCGGTGGTCGCCTCGTGGACCGGCATCCCCGCCGGCCGCCTGATGGAGGGCGAGACGGCGAAGCTGCTGCGCATGGAGGAGTCGCTGCGCAGCCGGGTCGTCGGGCAGGAGGCCGCGGTGCAGGCCGTCTCCGACGCGGTGCGCCGCGCCCGGGCCGGCATCGCCGACCCCGACCGTCCGACCGGCAGCTTCCTGTTCCTCGGCCCGACCGGCGTCGGCAAGACCGAGCTGGCAAAGGCCCTGGCGGAGTTCCTCTTCGACGACGAGCGCGCCATGGTGCGTATCGACATGAGCGAGTACGGCGAGAAGCACACCGTCGCCCGGCTCGTCGGCGCGCCGCCCGGGTACGTGGGCTACGAGGAGGGCGGTCAGCTCACCGAGGCGGTCCGCCGCCGGCCCTACTCCGTGGTGCTGCTCGACGAGGTCGAGAAGGCGCACCCCGACGTGTTCGACGTGCTGCTGGCGGTCCTCGACGACGGCCGGCTCACCGACGGCCAGGGCCGCACTGTCGACTTCCGCAACGCCATCCTCATCCTCACCTCCAACCTGGGCTCCGAGGTGCTCGCCGACGACCCGACGCTGACGTCGGAGCAGCGGCGCGACGCCGTGATCGCCGCGGTGCGGCAGCACTTCAAGCCGGAGTTCGTCAACCGGCTCGACGACATGGTCGTGTTCGACCCGCTGTCGACCGCCGACCTGCGTGCGATCGTCGACATCCAGCTGCAGTCGCTGGCCCGGCGGCTGTCGGATCGACGGCTGGCGCTGGAGGTCACCGACTCGGCACGTGACTGGCTCGCCAGTCTTGGGTATGACTCCGTGTACGGCGCCCGACCCCTGCGGCGCCTGGTCCAGACCTCCATCGGTGACCAGCTCGCCAAGGCGCTGCTGGCCGGCTCGATCCGCGACGGCGACAAGGTCGTCGTGGACCTGGCGGACGACAAGAAGGCGCTCACCGTCAGCGCCGGATAAGGACGAGGGCGATGCTGTGGAAGAAGAGCGGTGCGTTCGCTGAGGAACTGCGCCAACTCGCCGACGCCGACACGCTGGCGTTCGGCGGGGTCGGCTTCGCCGGCACGCTGTTGCCCGCCACCAAGGCGTATTTCGCGGTCGAGGAGGGTCTCCGCCGGCACGGCGCCGAGCTGCGGCCCAAGCTGGAGGCGCTCCTCGACCGGGCCAAGCCGGCCGGCCGGCTCTACGCGGCGGAGCTGCTCACCCACATCGACGCCGCGGCGGGTCGGGCGGCCTGGCAGCATCTCGCCCGCCAGGATGCCGAGGTCACCACGTTCAGCGGCTGCATGATGGGCACCACCACGCTCGCCCGGTATGCACAAGATCGTCTCAACAACTGAGGCCTCCGCCTGCGCAAACGGCCCGGCATCGATACGGTTGATCCTCAAGGTTTCCTGGGAGGAGATCCGATGGCATTCGCCGACCCAGCGTCTGGGCCGCGTGCCCGACCGTCCACCGTCAACCTGGCCGTCTACCTGCTGTACGCGGCGGCCGGGATCGAACTGATCAACATCATCCTGTCCTTGGCCTACGCCGGCGCGCTCGCCGACGGCGCGAAGAAGGCCGTGGCGGGCACCTCGCAGGAGAACGCCGGTCTGGGGCAGGGCGCCACCGGCACCATCACCGTGGTGATCGGGGTGCTCATCATCGTGCTGCTGGGCCTGCTGGCGGTGTACGTCGGCAAGGGCAAGCAGGTCGCCCGGATCCTCACGTGGGTCCTCGGCGGCATCGCCGCGTGCTGCACGCTCGGCGCGTTCGGCTTCAGCCTGGCCGGCGAGAGCCTCTGGGAGCAGGCCCGCAAGGACGACCCGGCCCTGCCGACCTGGGACCGGTACAACGAGCTGCTCTACTCCGAGGTGCCGGGCTGGTACCAGCCGGTCACCACGCTGCTGAGCGTGCTGCTGATCCTGGCCATCCTGGCCGCCATGGTGCTGCTGGCGCTGCCGGCGTCGCACCCGTACTTCCGCAAGGTCGAGCAGCAGTGGGAGCCGCCGGTGCCCGGCACGGGCGACCCCGGCTACCCGCCACCGCCGCCGCCCGCGAGTGGCCCGCCGACCGCGTGAACCAGGAAGGGCCCCGGGAGACCGGGGCCCTTCCACGTATCGTGCCCGGCATGAGCCAACGTCAGGTCGCACTGGTCACCGGCGCCACTTCGGGCATCGGCGCCGCGTTCGCGCGCGAGCTCGCCGCAGAGGGGCACGACCTGGTGCTGGTCGCCCGTGACCGGGCCCGCCTCGACGCGATGGCGGCCGAGCTGGGCGGCGCCGAGGTGCTGCCCGCGGACCTGTCGACGCCGGATGGCTGCGATCTGGTCGCGGCGCGTCTCGCCGACCCTGAGCGGCCCGTGGACGTGCTGGTCAACAACGCCGGGATGAGCCTCAACACGCCGTTCCCGCGCTCGAGCGTGGAGCGGGAGGAGCTGCTGCTGCGGCTCAACGTCCACGCGGTCATGCGGCTCACGCTCGCCGCGCTGCCCGCCATGACCGCCCGCGGGCGGGGCGACATCGTCAACGTCTCGTCGGTGGCCGGGTTCTCCGCGATGATGCCCGGCTCCACGTACCCGGCGAGCAAGGCCTGGGTCACCAACTTCAGCGAGTCCACCGGTCAGCTGGTGCGCGCCAAGGGGGTGCGCGTCATGGCGCTGTGCCCCGGCTACGTCCGCACCGAGTTCCACCAGCGGGCCGGCATCGACATGTCCAAGACGCCGCCGTGGCTGTGGCTGGACGCCGGGCGGGTGGTCCGCGACGGACTGCGCGACCTCCGCAAGGGCAAGCTGGTCAGCGTGCCCGACTGGAAGTACAAGATGGTCGTCTTCGGGGTGCGGCACGCGCCCCGTGGGCTGGTGCGGCGCGTCGCGGGCGGCACCAGGCGCCGCATCGGCCGCGATGATCATTGAGTGGGACAACATCGAACATGATTGTGGTCACGGTGCCGCCGAACGGTCCGACTTCGGCGGCGAAGGGCTGAGTCCGCCCTCGCCGCGCCCCTTGTACGGGGTGTTTGTGCAGGTCAGAGCCGATGTGACGGGCTCCGATGAAGGGTGCGGAAGCACCGAAACCAAGGCGAATCTCCCTCACGTGTGCTTCGTTGGCCCCTGTCACCGTCACCCCTCGCGTCACTCGTGGTGATCGCTGCGATCACCTTCGTATTCCTCCTTGTCCACTTGACGGCCCTATATTTCTGCGAGAGTGCGGGTCATCGATTCGCTCGGGAGATTTAGCGCGTACGCTTCGGTCATGACCGACCGTGACGACCTGCTGAAACTCGTGCTCGACCTGGCTGTGGTCCGAGGTCGTGTGACGCTGTCGTCCGGACAAGTAGCCGACTGGTACGTGGACCTACGTCGCTTGACGCTGCACCATGCCGGTGCGCCGCTCGTCGGCCGGGTGCTGCTCGATCTGGTCGCCGACTGGGACTTCGACGCCGTGGGAGGGCTGACCCTCGGCGCCGATCCGGTGGCCAGCGCGATGCTGCACGCAGCTGCCGCGCGGGGGACGGGACGCAAGCTCGACGCGTTCGTCGTCCGGAAGAGTGACAAGGCTCACGGTCTGCAGCGGAGGATCGAGGGACCCGACGTTGCGGGCCGCCGGGTGCTGGCGGTTGAAGACACCTCCACGACAGGAGGAAGCGTTCTGACTGCCGTAGAGGCGTTGCGCGAGGCCGGCGCGGAAGTGGTCGGTGTCGCGGTTATCGTCGACCGTGGGGCGGAAAAGGCGGTCCGCGCCGCGGGGCTGAGCTATCGCTCAGCGTTTTCGTTGGCCGACCTCGGCCAATAGGGCTGAAAAATTGTCGATTCGGACCTGCGTATATGCAGGCGGGTCGATGGTGTTGGTGGAAGGATGGAATACGTGGGAACTGCGCTGGCTGAGATGACCCTGCCCCAGATCTCGCCGCTTGCCGGCGAGCCGATTGACCGCGCCGATGCCGAGCGTCTTGCCGGCGTCCTGAAGGCACTTGCCGACCCTGCCCGACTGCGGCTCCTGAGCCTCATCCAGTCGGCTCCGGACGGCGAGGCGTGTGTGTGTGACCTGACGGCCCCCCTCGGGCTCTCGCAGCCCACGGTGAGCCACCACCTGCGGATCCTGACCGAGGCCGGGCTGCTGGAGCGCGAGAAGCGGGGTGTCTGGGCGTTCTACCGCCTGGTGCCCTCCGCCATCGGCACCATCGCCGACCTTCTGACGCCGCCCCGCAAGCGGGCGACCAAGAAGGCTCCTCGGTAAGGCATTTGTTCGACCAGGCCGACCACCTGCGCGACCAGCTTGCCCGCCTCGGGCAGGCGGTCGTGCAGGCTGGCCTGGTCGTGGGCTCGGGCGGCAACCTGTCCGCCCGCGCGCCCGGCTCCGACGAGTGCTGGGTGACGGCTGCCGGCACCTGGCTCGATCGGCTGTCCGACGGCTGCTTCGTACGGGTACGAATCAGCGACGGCACGCCTCTTGACACAACCGGTGCGCCGACTTCTGAGCTCGGCCTGCACCTGGCGACGTACCGCGCGCGCCCCGACGCCAACGCGATCGTCCACCTGCACCCCCAGACGGTGCTGCTGCTGGACGCGATCGGGGAACCGATCCGGCTCGTCACCACCGACCACGCCTTCTACCTGCGGCAGGTCGTGACCACCCCGTTCTGCCCGCCCGGCGACCCCCTGGTCGGCGAGCTCGCCGCGGCCGCGTGCGCCGACGGGGTCAACTGCGTGGTCCTCTCCCACCACGGCTGCTCCGTGATCGCCGACTCGGTCGAGCTCGCGCACAAGCGCGCCCTCTATCTCGAGGAGGCGGCGCAGCTGACTTACCGAGCGTTAACCCTCGGTCGCACGCCGGAACCGGTGCCCACCGGCTGGCTCGACCGTCCCTCCGCAACCGTTTGACCTGCGCCTACACTCGTCCGATTGCACGGACGAAGGGCAGGGTGAGCACGTGGAGCAACGCCGGAGGCGGTCGCTGCGGGCACCGTTGGCGATCGTCGGAGTGCTGGGTCTGATCGGCGGCACCGTCGTCGCCGTCCGCGCGGTCGCCGGCGGCGACGGCAACTGCGACAGCGGCGTCAAGCTGGTTGTGGCGGCCGCGCCGGACATCGCGCCGGCCGTGCGCGACGCCGCCGCCCGCTGGAGCGCCACCAAGCCGGAGGTCAGCGGCGACTGCGTACAAGTGCAGGTGCGCGCCGCCGAGCCGGCCGACGTCGCCAACCAGCTCGCCGCCCGCGCCGGCGGCGCGATCAACGTGGCCGCCACCGCGCTGCCCTCCCCGGCCGACGCCGACGTGCCGACCGTGTGGATCCCCGACTCGACCGCGTGGCTCGTGCGCATGCGGGCGGTCAGCCGCGAGGCGTTCGAGCCCGACGCCACGTCCGTCGCCACCAGCCCTGTCACGCTCGCCGTGCCCGACCAGCTCGCCGGCGCTCTCAATACCGGCGGGACCGGCACGGCCGGCGCGGCGCAGGTCGCGGCGCTGCTGCCGAAGGTCGCCGGCAAGCAGGTCCAGCTCGCCGCGGTCGACCCCCGCCGCAGCACCGCCGGGCTCGCCGGGGCCGGCCTGCTCTACGACTCGATCGTCACCGACCCCAAGAAGCTGGTCGACGTGGTCAAGGCGTACCGGTCGATCACCGTCGCCCCGGATCAGGCCGCGCTTTCCAAGAGCACCGGCCCGGCCCAGGTCGCCCCGATGAGCGAGCAGGCCGTCATCGCCTACAACTCCGCCAACCCGGCCGTCGCGCTCACCGCGATGCCGGTCGACCCTCCGGTCGCGCTCGATTACCCGTACGCCTCGATCACCGGCAAGCCCAGGGCCAACCTGGAGGCGGCGGAGCTGTTCCGCACCGCCCTCACCGCCGACAGCAACCGGGACCTGTTCGCCCGGCTCGGCTTCCGCGCCGCCGACGGCTCCACCAGCGCCGGCTTCCCCGCCGGCCGCGGCGCCACCACCGCCCCGGTCCCGGTCAAGCCCCTCGCCGAGCCGCAGAAGATCAACGACATCCTCGGGTACTGGAACGCCACCACCGCCCCGTCGCGGGTGCTGACCCTGGTCGACGTGACGTCCTCGGTGAACCGGCCGATGGCCGGCAGCGGCTCTCCGTCGCGGCTGCAGGTGCTGCGCAAGACCGCCACCGAAGGGCTCGGCCTCTTCACCGACGACAGCGAGCTGGGCCTGTGGGCCTACGCGTCCGGCCTGCCCGGCGGCAAGGACTACCAGGAGGTCGTCCCCCTCAACCCGCTCAACCAGGGCCAGCGGGCCAGGCTGACCACGGCCGTCTCCGGCGCCAAGGCCGTCGGCACGGACGTCTGCGGGTTGTACGAGACGGTGCTCGCCGCGTACAAGGCGCTGAAGGACGGCTACAAGGAGGGCCGCTCCAACACCGTGGTCGTCTTCACCGACGGCGCCAACTCGAAGCCCGGTATGAGCCTGGAGACGCTGAAACTGGAGCTCGAACGGGCCACGGACCCGACCCGCCCGGTGCGCGTGGTGCTGCTCGGGGTGGGGCCTGACGCGCGGCAGCAGGAGCTGGCCGAGATCGCCGCCGCCACGGGTGGCCGTTCGTTCGTGGTGACCGACCCTGATCAGATCGGCAACATCTTCCTGCAGGCGCTGATCAGGACCGGCTGACAGCCCGGCCGGCGTGCGCCTGCCGCTGGCCGCGCCTGTGGGACGGCACGCTGGTGGTGATCGCGCCCTGTCGATGATCGCGCCTTTCTTGGTGATCGCGGTCGAGCGGTGATCACGTGGTGGAGGTGATCGCGAGCCGATGGCGATCGCGTGGAGGTGGTGTCAACGGCCAGTTGGACTTCCCCGGTGGCGGCCAGTAGTTCTCCCCGCTGGCGGTCACGAATTTCTCCCCGTCGGCGGCCAGATAGTTCCCCGCCGT
>NZ_JNYJ01000014.1 GCF_000716715.1 Dactylosporangium aurantiacum
TGGTGCACGCCGCGGCGACCCCGGGCAGCAAGGGCTTCGCCGTGCCGGACACCGCGAAGGAGCTCGTCGACGCCTGAGCCGCATCACCACGACACAGCCACGGGACCCGGGCCTCCACCAGGAGCGCCCGGGTTCCGGCGCGTCGCAGGTCCGTCAGGTACCGGCTACGATGTGCGCTCGACGGGTGGGTCAAGGTGAAGGACGACGTGTGACGGTGACCAGCGGGCACGTCCGCGGTGTCGTCCGGTGCCTGTACGCGGCACCGGCGCTGCTCGCCGGGGTGCTCGGCTGTCTCGGCGCCCAGGGGCTGACCGGCCGGCTGCTCGCCCACACCCACGGCGCCGCGCACGGCATGGCCGCGGGTGTGCCGCACGTGCACGACCGGCTCGCGGCGTCCGCGCTGCTCGCCGGGTGCCTCGTCACGGTGTCGCTGGCGGCCGCCCTCGCCGCCGCCGGGCGCCGCGCCGCCACCCGCGCCGCCGTCATGTGGGCGAGCGGACTGTCGATCATCGCGTTCGTCGTCATCGACCGGCTGTCGCACGGCACCGGCGATGCGCTGCGGCCGTCGTCTCCGCTGCTGGTGCTCACCGGGACCGCCGTGCACGTGTGCGTCGGCGCCGGTGTCGGCCTGCTCTGGTGGCGCTGGCTCGACGGGGTCCGGCCACCGGTCAGCGCCGGCCCGCCCGACCCGCCGGCCGTGGCGCGGCCGGCCCGGAGGCCGCGGCGGGCCGAGCGGTTACGCCGGCCGTGGTGGGTGTCGCCGATCGCCGGGCGCGCACCACCGTGCCGCACCGTGTGAGCACAGCACCGCCGCCAACGCCGGTCCTCCGCCGACCGGATCCCTTTCGCCGCACACGTACGCCGCTGCCGCCAGCCGGTCCCGGCCGGTGCCGCCCGGCGACGACAGCACCGGGAGCATGCATGCGACTCGACGACCACGACGACCACGACAACGACGGCGACAACGACGGCGATGACGACCGGGCCCGGGTGCAGGGCTCAGGGGCGATGATCCTCCTCGGCGTCATCGGCATCCTCGTCATCATCGGTTTCCTGTACTCCGTGATGGCCCAGTGACGTTCCGCCCGGTGGCGGGGTCCGCGGACCCCGCCACCGGGACGCGGACGGGTCATCCGGCCCTGGCCCGGGCGGCCCGCGAGGGCGCAGCCTGGAACTGACCTCCCCGGCGGTGCCTCGTGCCCCCGATCTGCCACACGGCACCCGGCCGGCCGGGACGGCGGTGACGGACGGAGGGCCGCACGGTGTGGTGGCGACGGCGCGAACAGATCCTGTTCCTCGCGACCGGGGTGCTGACGGTGGCCGGCGTGGCCGGCTGGGTGGCCGGCGGGGCCGGCATCGCGACGGCGGCCTGGACGGCCGCGACGGTGGTCGGGCTGCTGTACTCGACCGGCTCGCTGGCGGTCGCGGTGCGCCGCCGCCAGCCGAGCGTCGACGTGATCGCCTGGCTGGCGCTGGCCGGCGCCCTGGCGGTCGGTGAGGTGTTCGCCGGCGCGGTGGTCGCGGTGATGCTGGCCAGCGGCGCGCTGCTGGAGGCCCGGGCCGCGGCCCGGGCGCGACGGGAGCTGCACGCGTTGGTGGCGCGGGCACCCCGCACGGCGCGGCGGCAGACTCCGCACGGGGCGGTCGAGGTGCCCGTCGACCAGGTGGCGGTCGGTGACCGGCTGCTGGTGGGCGCGGGCGAGATCGTCCCGGTCGACGGCCGGCTGCTGGACGACGCGGTGCTGGACGAGTCCGCGTTGACCGGTGAACCGCTGCCGGTGACCCGCCGGGCCGGCGACGACGTGCGCAGCGGGACCGTCAACACCGAGGCGCCGGTCGGGCTGGTGGCCACCACCACCGCGGCGGCCTCGACGTACGCGGGCGTCGTGCGGCTGGTCGAGCAGGCGCAGGCGGGCAGCGCCCCGTTCGTGCGGGTCGCCGACCGGGTCGCCGTCGCGTTCGTGCCGGTGACGCTGCTGCTGGCCGGGGCCGCGTGGTTGGCGGCCGCGGACCCCACGCGGGCGGTGGCCGTGCTGGTGGTCGCGACGCCGTGCCCGCTGCTGCTGGCCGCGCCGATCGCGATCATGTCGGGGTTGTCCCGGGCGGCGCGCGGCGGGGTGATCGTCAAGGGTGGTGCCGCGCTGGAGCGGCTCGCGACCGGGAAGGTGCTGCTGTTCGACAAGACCGGCACCCTGACCGGTGGCCGGCCGGCCCTGACCGACGTGGTCACCCCACCCGGCGGGCTGGACGCCGACGAGGTGCTGCGCCTCGCCGCCGGCCTGGAGACGGTGTCCGCCCACGTGCTGGCCGCGGCGATCGTGACCGCGGCCCGTGACCGTGGCCTGCCCGCCGGCGGTCCGCACCAGGTACGTGAGGTGCACGGCTACGGCGTCGAGGGGGTCGTCGACGGCCGGCGGGTCCGGCTGGGCAAGGCGGCCTGGATCGTGACCGGCCAGGCGCCGGCGTGGGTCCGGCACGCCCGCCGGCGGGCGGCCCTGGACGGGTCGCTGGCGGTGTTCGTGGCGGTGGACGGCGCACCGGCCGGCGTCCTGCTGTTGGAGGATCCCGTACGGCCGCAGGCACCCCGGATGGTCCGTGCGCTGCGGGCCGCGGGCATCGCCCGGGTCGTGCTGGTCACCGGCGACCGTGCCGAGACCGCCGAGGCGGTGGGCCGCGTGGTGGGCGTCGACGCGGTGCACGCGGACTGCGACCCGGCGGACAAGGTGGCGCTGGTCCGTGCCGAGCAGCGGCACGGGCCGACGGTCATGGTCGGCGACGGCATCAACGACGCTCCGGCCCTGGCCGCCGCGGGTGTCGGCGTCGCCCTCGCGGCGCGCGGGGCGACGGCGTCGGCCGAGGCCGCCGATGTGGTGCTCACCGTGGACCGGATCGACGCGCTCGCCGACGCGGTCCTCATCGCCCGCCGGTGCCGCACGATCGCCGCGGCGGCCGTCGGTGCCGGGATGGGTGCCTGCGCCGTGGCGATGGTCGTCGCCGCCGCCGGCCACCTGCCGCCGGCCGTGGGTGCGGTGCTGCAGGAAGGCATCGACCTCGCCGCGATCGGCATCGCGCTGACCGCGCTGCTGCCGGTACGGCTGCACACGGTCGCGATGCGCCCGGCGGACGTCGCGGTCGCGCGGCGCCTGTACACCGAGCACCGCGGGGTGCGCGCCCTGGTGGAGCAGGTCCGGACGGTCGCCGACGACCTGCTGGACCCCCCGTTCGACCTGGCCCCCGTCCGGGTGCTACTGGCCCGGCTGCAGGCCGAGCTGCTGCCGCACGAACGGGCCGAAGAAGCGCAGCTGCTGCCGATCGTGGCCCGGGCGCTCGGCGGGTCCGGGGCAGCCGGTGCGCTCAGCCGCACGCATGCCGAGATCGAGCACCAGGTCAGCCGGCTCCGCCGGAGCCTGGAGGACCTGCCGGACAGCGCCCAGCCCGAGGACGTCGTCGACGTCCGGCGGGTGCTGTACGGCCTCTACGCCGTCCTGCGGCTGCACAACGCCCAGGAGGAAGAGGACGCGTTCAGCCTCATCCCGGCGCGGCGGCGGGCACCGGTGTCGGTACGGTCCTGAGATACCCCAGGGGGTATATTCCCGCGAGGTCGAGTGAGATGTGCCGCCCTGCGGGCCGGTTGACGCCGCCGCTGGTCGAGCTATGGTTGCCGCATACCCCCGGGGGTATCTAAACCGGAAGTTTCCGGACCATGGCCGGTGGCAGGGGATCAGTGCGCGGGTGCGCGCGGACCGGCCGACGGTCCTCAGCGGGCACACCGCGGTCCGGGCCACCTTCCGGGCCCGTTGTCCGAAAGGAACATTCCAGTGCCGCACATCTTGCCGATCGACACCGCGACCCTCGGCGACCGCAGCTACCTCGTCCATGACGGGCGGGTCGCGTTCGTGGTGGACCCGCAGCGCGACATCGACCGGGTCCTGGACCTCGCGGCCGCCGCGGGTGTGGCGATCACCCACGTGTTCGAGACCCACATCCACAACGACTACGTGACCGGCGGCCTCGCGCTCGCGCAGCGCACCGGCGCCGCGTACCACGTCAACGGTGACGACGCGGTCGCGTTCGACCGGGTCGCGGTCCGCGACGGGGACGTCGTCGCCGTCGGCGAGTCCATGACCGTGGAGGTGCTCGCCACCCCGGGACACACCTTCACCCACCTGTCCTACGCGCTGCGCGAGCACGACGAGCCGGTGGCGGTGTTCTCCGGCGGGGCGCTGCTGTACGGCTCGGTCGGCCGGCCCGACCTGCTCGGGCCCGACCACGCCCGCGACCTCGCCCACCACCAGTACGCCTCCGCGTGGCGCCTCGCCGGTGCCGTGCCCGAGTCCGCGGCGCTGTACCCGACCCACGGGTTCGGCAGCTTCTGCTCCGCCGGCCAGAGCGACGCCGTCGCGTCCACGATCGGCCACGAGAAGCGCGTCAACCCGGTGCTGCTGAGCGACGAGCAGGCCTTCGTCGAGGAGATCCTGACGGGACTGGACGCCTGGCCCGCGTACTACGCCCACATGGGCCCGGCCAACGCCGCCGGCCCCGGCGCGCCGGACCTCTCCACGCCGGCACGGGCCGACGCCGAGCAGCTGCGCGCCCGGCTCGCCGCCGGCGAGTGGGTCGTCGACCTGCGCAACCGGGTCGCGTTCGCCGCCGGCCACGTCGCGGGAACACTGAACTTCGGCCTCGACGGCAGCTTCGCCACCTACCTCGGCTGGCTCATCCCCTGGGGCACCCCGCTCACCCTGCTGGCCGAGACCGCCGAGCAGATCGCCGAGGCGCAGCGGGAGCTCGTCCGCATCGGCATCGACCGGCCGGCGGCGCACGCCACCGGGGCACCCGCCGGCTGGAGCACCGAGCCGCTGGCCTCGTTCGCCCGGGCCACGTTCGCCGACCTCGCCCAGGTCCGGCACCACCGGCCGGTCAACGTGCTCGACGTCCGCCGCGACCTCGAGGTCGCCGCCGCGCGGATCGACGGCACCGTCCACGTGCCGCTGCACGAACTGCCCGGCCGTCTCGCCGAGGTCCCCGACGGCGAGGTGTGGGTGCACTGCGCCGCCGGCTACCGGGCCTCCATCGGCGCGTCGATCCTCGCCGCGGCCGGCCGCCGGGTCGTCGCCGTCGACGACGCGTTCGACCGGGCCGCCGACGCGGGACTGCCCGTCGTCACCGCGACGCGCGAGCCGTCCATGGCCGAGCGCTGAACCCACAACCCACCCGCCACGGGCGGCAGCGCCCGCCCCGTCCGATGATTCCGACCGCCCGACGAGGAGCACCATGCGCACCACCGACCCCAGCTGTCCCGCCGTCATCGACGTGCCCACCCTGCGCCACCGGCTCGACGGGGGTGACGCGCCGCGGATGCTCGACGTGCGGACCCCCGGCGAGTTCCAGGCAGGCCACATCCCGGGCGCCTACAACGTCCCTCTCGACCTGCTGCGGGAGCACCGCACCGAGCTGCTGGCCCACCTCGACGAGGAGGTCGTGCTCGTCTGCCGCTCCGGCGCCCGGGCCACCCAGGCCCAGCAGGTCCTCGGCCAGGCCGGGCTGCCGAACCTGAAGGTCCTCGGCGGCGGGATCGCCGCCTGGCAGGCCGACGGAGCGCCGATGCGCCACGGCCGCCCCCGCTGGGACCTCGAACGGCAGGTCCGCCTCGTCGCCGGCGGTGTCGTCCTCGCCAGCGTCCTGATCTCCGTCGCGGTGCCCGGCGCGCAGTGGGTCGCCGCCGCGATGGGCGCGGGGCTCACCGCCGCCGCGCTCACCGACACCTGCGCGATGGGCATGCTGCTGTCCCGGCTGCCCTACAACCGGGGCGCGGCCTGCGATCTGGACAGCGTCGTCGGGCAGCTGCGCGGCACCGCACCCGCCGGCGGGCGGCCGTGACCGCCCTGATCGTGACCGTCGTGCTGGCCGGCGCCATCGGTGTCAGCCTCGGCCTGCTCGGCGGCGGCGGGTCCATCCTCGCCGTCCCCCTGCTCGTGTACGTCGCCGGGCTGCCCGCCAAGGAGGCGATCGCCACCTCGCTGCTCGTCGTCGGCGCCACCAGCGCCGTCGCCGTCGTGCCGCACCTGCGCGCCGGCCGGGTCCGCTGGCGCACCGGCCTCATCTTCGGCCTGGCCGGCATGACGGGTGCCTACACCGGTGGGCGGCTGGCCGCGTACATCCCCGCCGGTGTCCTGCTCACCGGGTTCGCGGTGATGATGCTGGCCACGGCGACCGCGATGATCCGCGGCCGGCGCGGCACCGGCGGCGAGCCGGCCCCGCGCGAGCTGCCGCTGCCGCGGGTCGTCGCCGACGGGGTCGTGGTCGGGCTCGTCACCGGCCTCGTCGGCGCCGGCGGAGGCTTCCTCGTCGTGCCGGCCCTCGCGCTCCTCGGCGGCCTGTCGATGCCGGTCGCTGTCGGCACGTCGCTCGTCGTCATCGCCATGAAGTCCTTCGCCGGGTTCGCCGGGTACCTGTCCGGCGTCAGCGTCGACTGGACGCTCGCCGCCGCCGTCACGATCGCCGCCGCGGCCGGCAGCCTCATCGGTGCCCGGCTCGCCGGACGCGTCCCCGCCGAGGTGCTGCGCAAGACGTTCGGCTGGTTCGTCGTCGCCATGGGCACCTTCGTCCTCGCCCAGCAGCTTCCCGGGGGTCTGCGCGGCGACCCGGCGTTCCTGGCGGCGTGCGGCGCGACCGCGGTCGTCGTGGTGGCGGCGTCCGTGGTGCGCCGCCGGACGCGCCGGGCCCGCCCGCCCGGCAGGCCGGAACTCCAGGGTGTGCCCGGGCGCCGGACCGTCCAGGAGACCCGGGAAGCGGCCCTCTGAACCAGGTGGTGACGTCCGGCACCGGTGCCGGACGTCACCGGTTCGAGCACCGGCGGCCGATGCCCCCGGGGGTATTCTGGGGAGCCGGGACGAAGGGAACGACGGCATGCAGATCGACGGCGACGCGCTCGGCGACGTGATCAAACGCCTGCGGCGCGCCGAAGGGCAGATCCGCGGCATCATCGCGATGCTGGAGGACGGCCGCGACTGCGCGGACGTCGTCACCCAGCTCGCCGCGGTGTCCAAGGCCCTGGACCGGGCCGGTTTCAAGATCATCGCCACGGGTCTGCGGCAGTGCGTCACCGCGGAGAGCGACGGCAAGGACCCGTCCATCGACGTGGCCCAGCTGGAGAAGCTGTTCCTCTCCCTCGCGTGACCGGGGCGGGCGCCGCCCGTCAGCGCCCGCGGGTCGACACGGCCGGCGTGCGGTCCCACACCGCCCGGGCGCCCGAGTCGCCGACCCGGTAGACCTGCACGAGGTTGGCCGCGGCCACGACCAGGGCGAGCACCGACAGCGTGACGCCGAGCGCGCCGCGACCCGCCGGGCCGGTCCGGGCGCGGCGGCGCGTCCAGACCAGCGCCACGGCGACGGCGAGCAGCGGTATGGCGAACCAGATGAGGGTGTCGCCGAGGTGGGCGTGCGCGCCGGGGTCGCCGACCCGGTGCTCCAGGTCCTCCCCGGTGCTGGTGGCGACCGGGATGGACACCGTCGCGAGCGCGGCGACACCGACGATGAGGGACCCGAACCGGTCCGCCAGCGCCGGACGGACGGCGAGCGCGGTGACACCGAGCACGGCGAGCGGGAGCAGCACGACCACGGCGTGCACGACGAGCGGGTGCAGCGGCAGTCCGTTGAAGGTGGGCATGGGCACCACCCTGGCAGCGCGATCTTCGAGGATTCTTAGCCGGCGGCGTGCCAGGCTTGCGCCATGCCCACCGCCGAGGACGCCGCGCCGGCCCTGCTCCTGGTCGAGGACGAGCGCGAGCTGTCCGACATGCTGGTCGAGGTGCTCACCGACGAGGGGTACCGGGTCGACCGCGCCCGCGACGGCCAGGAGGGCCTGCATCTCGGGCTCACCAGGCGCTACGACGTCATGGTGCTCGACCGGGGCCTGCCCGCGATCGACGGCCTCGACCTGCTGCGCAGGCTGCGCGGGCGGGGCGTCGCGACGGCGGCCCTGCTCCTGACCGCGCGCGGCGCCGTCGCCGACCGGGTGGAGGGCCTGGACGCCGGCGCCGAGGACTACCTGGTCAAGCCGTTCGACCTGGCGGAGCTGCTGGCCCGGCTGCGGGCGCTGCGGCGCCGCCACCAGCAGCACGCCGACCGGGTCGCCGTCGGCGGGCGCTGGCTGGATCTCGACGCCAGGCAGGTCCGCGACGACGCCGGCCGCGCGGTGACCCTCTCGGACCGCGAATGTGCCCTGCTGCGCACGCTGGCCACCCGGCCACGGCAGGTGTTCAGCCGCGACGACCTGCGCGCGCTGGTGTTCAACGCGGCCGAGCACCCCGGCGTCGTCGACACCTACGTGCACTACCTGCGGCGCAAGCTCGGCCGCGACGTGATCCGCACCGTGCACGGCCTCGGCTACCAGATCGGCCCGGCGGAGGGGCCGGCGTGAGCGCGGCGCCCGACGCGCGGATGGTCCGCCGGGCGGCCGTCGGCATCGCCGCCCAGGTCGCCGCCGCCGTCGCGGCCACCGTGCTGCTCGTCAGCGTGCTCGCCCTCTCGCTCACGGTGCTCGCCGAGCACCGCGACGAGGAGCGGACGGTCCGCGAGGTGACCGTGGCCGCCGGACCGCAGCTGATCGGCGCCGACGGGGTGGTGCTGCTGCACCGCGACCCGTCCGGCACCGTGCGCGCGGGACCGGCGGTGCCGGACCCGGTGACCCGGCTGGACCTCGGGCGGCTGCCTGCCGGCCGGGGCAACGCCAGGGTCGCCGGGCGCGAGTACGAGACGTACGCGGTCGACCGGCCCGACGGCGGCCGGACCGTCGGGCTGCTCGACGTGACCGTCCGGGAGGAGTCGGGAGAGCGGCTCGTGGGATCGCTGGTCCTCGGCGGCCTCCTCGGCATCGCCGCCGCCGGCGCGGCCGGGCTGCTGCTCGGCCGCCGCGCGGTCCGGCCGCTGGCCAGGGCGCTGGAGCTGCAGCGGCGGTTCGTCGCCGACGCCAGCCACGAGCTGCGCACGCCCCTGGCGGTGCTGCACACCCGGGCCGAGCTGATCCAGCGCCGGCTCACCCAGGCCGGGGCGCCCGCCGGGGACCGGCTCCGGGCCGACGTCGCGCAGCTGACCGCGGACACCCGCGCCCTGGGCGAGGTGGTGGAGGACCTCCTGCTGTCGGCCGAGCTGCAGCACCGGCCCGCGGCGGGGGTCCCGGTCGACGTCGGCGACCTCGTCGCCGAGCTGGTCGCGGCCGTCGCGCCGGTCGCCGAACGCCGGGGCGTCACCCTCGCCGCCGACACCGGCGACGGGCGGCTCACGGTGGAGGGCGTGCGCTCCTCGCTGCGCCGGGCGCTGGCCGCGCTCGTCGACAACGCCCTCGCCCACGTCGACGCGGGCGGCACCGTCACCGTCGGCGCGCACCGCGGCGCCGGCCGGGTCCGGATCGCGGTCACCGACGACGGCGACGGCCTGGATCCGGCCGAGGCACGCGAGCTGCTGCGCCGCTTCGCGCGCGGCAGCGGCCACGCCGACCGCGAGGGTCGCCGCTTCGGTCTCGGGCTCGCCCTCGTCAGCGAGGTCGTCGAGGCGCACCGCGGCCGCCTGGAGATCAGCGGCAGGCCCGGCCACGGCGCCCGGTTCGTCATCGACCTCCCCGCCGCACCGCACCGATGACGCCGCACCGATGACGCCGTACGGACGACGCCGCACCGATGACGCCGTACGGACGACGCCGCGCGGCGGGTCTAGTCGCCGGCGACGGCGGCCGGCTCGGCGGACAGTTCGAGCATCCGGATGCGGGTCGCCTGCATGCGTTCGACGACCACCGCGATGAGCCGCCGGGTCAGCTCGTAGCCGAGCTCCGGCTCCGCGGCGCACATGGCGCGGATGCCCGGGCCGTCGAAGGCGATCGCCAGGACGGCGGTGTCGGCGGTGGCGCCGAAGTGCCACCGGTACGGCGGGAACATCCACGACCAGCCGAGCACCTGCCCGGGGCCGATCGTCTCCAGCACCACGTCGCCGCGGCCGGGCAGGTGGGTGTCGAGGCTGACCAGCCCGTCACGGATGAGCCAGAACCGGTCGGCCCGCCCGCCCTCGCGGAAGATCCGGGTGCCGGCGTGGAACGTGGCGCGGTGCGAGTAGTGCGCCATCCGGTCCAGGAACCGGTCCGGTACACCGGCCATGAACGGGTGCGCGACGAGCAGGTCGTGTGCGGTGATCACTGGTCTCACCTCCGCCAGCGGTGTGGTGCTTCCGACTCCAGCGAACCCCGCGGGCGGGCCCGCCGGTAGGGCCGCTCGCCACCCCGCGCCCGGGACCTACGGCCCTGCCGAGCCCGTGCCCCGCCGCCGGTCAGGTGGCCGCCGGAGGGTGGACGATCAGCACCGGGCACTCCGCGTGGTGGATGAGCTGCTGCCCGACGGAGCCGAGCAGCAGCCCCGCGAAGCCGCCGTGCCCCCGGCTGCCCACGACGACCAGCTGTGCGGTGCGGGAGGCGCCGATGAGCACCTGGGCCGCGCGGCCGTTGCCGAGCAGCGGCACGATCGCGACGGACGGGTACTTCTCCTGCCACCCGGCGATCGACGCCTCCAGCACCTGCCGTTCCGTCGTCTCGATCACGCTGTACGGCAGCGCGGTCACCGCCGGCGGGACGTAGGCGCGCACGGCGACCACCCCCGTGCCGCGGGAGCGGGCCTCGTCGAGCGCGACGCCCAGCGCGGCGTCCGAGCTGGCGGAGCCGTCGACCCCGACCACGACGGGGCCGTCGGTGGCGTCGTGCCGACCCCGCACCACGACGACCGGCGTGCGGGCGTGCGTCGCGACCTGCAGGCTGACCGAGCCGATCAGCAGGTTGGTGAGCCCGCCACCGCCCCGGTTGCCGACGACGAGTAGGTCAGCGGCGGCGTCGAGCAGCGTCGGCGCGGGTGCCGCATGGACCGCCGAGCCGGTGACGTCGACGCCGGTGCCGCGCCGCCGC
Source organism: Dactylosporangium aurantiacum (assembly GCF_000716715.1). Taxonomy (GTDB): domain Bacteria; phylum Actinomycetota; class Actinomycetes; order Mycobacteriales; family Micromonosporaceae; genus Dactylosporangium; species Dactylosporangium aurantiacum. The sequence goes on from NZ_JNYJ01000014.1 coordinate 10,943, forward strand.
ACGTGGTCGACGACGTCGGCGACGAGCCGGTCCGCGTGCCGCTGCGCCTCGGCGACCAGGTCCGTGACCGGCCCGTCGTACGCGGCGCCGGGCCAGGCCAGCTGGTATGCGTAGAGGACGTGGAGCCCGGCGCCCGAGCGCTGCGCCGCGGCGGCGGCCCAGTCGACCGCGTCACGGGCCTCGATCGAGCCGTCGTACCCCACGACGATCCGCTGCGTGTGCATGACATCCTCCTTCGCGAACCCTCCGGGCCCAGCCTGGAACCGGCCCCCGCCGACGTGCCAGGGACGGTGGATCGGGACGGGCGGGACCTTCGACCCTGCGCCGGGTCAGGCCGCGCCCGGCGCCCGCTGCCGCCGCTGCCACGGCCGGGGCACCGTGCACGCCGAGGCCGGACGCCGGGGACTGCCCGGTGCCGCCCGGCCGTAACCGATGCGCAGGATCATCTGCGGCCACCGGTGGGCCCCCGTACCGGCGAGCAGCATGCGCACGTCGGGCAGCTCCAGCGCCTGGGTCATCGGCTGGACCGCGACCCCGCGGACGGTCGCCGTCAGCAGCACCCGCTGCAGCGCCTGGCCGGTGCGCAGCCACGCGGCGCGGTCGTCGCCGTCGCCGTACAGCATCAGCAGCTGCGGCTCGGCCTCGAACCGGGCGGTCTGCCGCTGCTGATGCGGCACGGACAGGCCGAAGTCGCGCACCGCGACGGCCGACGTCGCCGGCCGCGGACCGAAGGCCTGGGCGGGCACCCCGTCGTGCCGCGCACCGTCCTGCCCGGTCCACGCGATGATCTCCCGCCGGTACGCCGGATCCGCGCGTTGCCGCGTGTCGGCCGTCCAGGTCAGGCCGAGCACGGCGGCGCGCCGGACCGGGTCCAGGGCGGTGAGCGCGGCCCCGGTGCCGTCCGCGGCGGCCCGCAGCTCCCGCACCGTGCCGGGCGGGACCTGCGCACCGTGGTACGGCAGCCGGTTCGTCCGCCGGCGGGTGATCGCCGCGGCCAGCAGCCGCGTGCCCGGCGCGGGCATCCGCCGCTGCCCGAGCTCGACCCGGGCGACCTGGTCGGCGTCGCCGGACACCGGCACGAGCAGCGGGGTGTGCCCGGCGGCCGCGAGCGCCAGCCGCAGGTTGAACACGGCCGCGCCGAGGCTCAGGTACATCGCCCGCCGGTGCGGGTCGATCACGTCGAGCCCCCGGTCGTGGTCGGCCAGCACGTCGAACCCGCCGTCCCGGACCCGGAACCGCCACGGCTGCGTGTTGTGGATGGACGGTGCGGCGACCGCGGCGTTCAGACCGGCGGCGACCGCCCGGTCCGTCAACCCTCCGCTCATGAGGAACCTTCCTTGCGCGGGTGTGTTCCCGGCCCGGGACGGGCGACGATGACCGGGCAGTTGGCGTGGTGGACGGCGGCCTGGCTCACCGAACCCAGCAGCAGCCCGGTGAAGCCGCCGTTGCCGCGGGCGCCGACGACGAGCAGCTCCGCGCCCGTCGAGGCCTCGGCGAGCACCCCGCCGGCGCGGCCGACCACCACGTCGAGCCGGACGTCGACCTGCGGGTACTTCTCCTGCCAGCCGGCCATCGACTCGGCGAGGGCCCGCCGGGCGCCGGCGAGCGCGTCCTGCTCGCCGTAGATGGGCGCGGCGACGCCGTCGCGCTGGCCGGCGACCTGCCACTGGCAGGCGTTGACCGCGGTGAGCCCGGCCGAGCGGAACGCGGCCTGCTCGAACGCGACGGCGACGGCGAGGTCCGCGTCGTGGGAGCCGTCGACGCCGACGACGACCCGGCCGGCGTTCGCGCCGCCGGAGCGGTCCGCGCCGCGGACGATCACCACCGGGCACGACGCGTGCGCCGCCAGCTCGACACCGGTCGAGCCGACCAGCAGCGCGGCGAACCCGCCGAGACCGCGGCTGCCGACCACGACCAGCGAGGCCTGCCGGGAGGCGGCCAGCAGCGCCGGGACGCAGAGCCGGCTCGTCGACCCGGCGCTGATCTCCAGGTCGCCGCCGGCGTCGCGGGCGTGGGTCACGGCGTCGGCGAGGAGCCGCGCCGCGGTCTGCGGCGTATCGGTCTGCGTGACGACCGGCAACGCGAGTCCGACCGGCGGGTACGCGAACTCCGGCCAGCCGTGCGCGTGCAACAGGTGCAGCGGGCGGTGCCGCCGCGCGGCGTCCGCGGCGGCCCACCGCACCGCCCGCAGGCTGTCCGCCGAGCCGTCGACACCGACGACGACGGCGGTGGCCGCGATGGATGACGTGGTCATGACGGCTCCTCGGGTCGGTCCTGCGTCGCCGGTGCGGCGGCATCGCCCGGTGCGCCGGCGGCCTTCGTTCCCACCCTCGTCCGCGCGGCGTGCCGGTGGTAAGGCCGCAAGCCCGGCCGCGCCCGGGACCAAGGTCCCGAGTCGCGGCCGGCCCCGGTCCGGTGCCACGGCGGCGCATAGGGCCGGTCGTGACGGGCAGAACCCCCCGATGCGAGCGATGAACGCCTGGCGCGTCGAGCGGCCGGGCCCGATCGGCACCGGGCCGCTGCGGATGGCGTCGCTGCCGGTACCGGAGCCGGGGCCGGGCGAGGTGCTGCTCGAGGTGCGCGCCTGCGCGGTCTGCCGCACCGACCTTCACCTCGCCGAGGGTGACCTGCCGCCGCGCCGGTGGGGTGTCGTGCCCGGGCACGAGGTGGTGGGCGAGGTCGAGCGGCTGGGGCCGGACACCGGGGACCTGCGGGTAGGGGAGCGGGTCGGGGTGGCGTGGCTGCGGCACACCTGCGCCACCTGCCGCTACTGCCGGCGCGGCGCGGAGAACCTCTGCCCGTTCTCGGAGTACACCGGGTGGCACGCCGACGGGGGGTTCGCCGGGTACTGCGTCGCGCCGGCGTCGTACGTGTACCGCCTCCCGCCACGGTACGACGACGCGCACGCCGCCCCGCTGCTGTGCGCCGGGATCATCGGCTACCGGGCGCTGCGCCGCGCGGACGTGCCGCCGGGCGGCCGGCTGGGCCTGTACGGCTTCGGCGCGTCCGCGCACCTGGCGGCCCAGGTGGCGATCGCGCAGGGCGCCACGGTGCACGTGCTGACCCGCTCGGCGCGGGCCCAGCGGCTGGCGCTGGACCTGGGCGCCGCGTCGGCGGGTGACGCGACGGCCGCGCCGCCGGAGCCGCTGGACGCGGCGATCCTGTTCGCGCCCGTGGGCGAGCTGGTGCCGGTCGCGCTCGCCGCGCTCGACCGGGGCGGCACGCTCGCCGTCGCCGGCATCCACCTGACCGACATCCCGGTGCTGCGGTACGCCGAGCACCTGTTCCAGGAGCGTTCCCTGCGCAGCGTCACGGCCAACACCCGCGAGGACGGGCGGGACTTCCTGGCCTTCGCGCAGGAGCACCCGCTGCGGGTGACCGTCTCGCCGTATCCGCTGTCCGCGGCGGACCGCGCGCTGGCGGACCTCGCCGCGGACCGGGTGCAGGGCGCCGCCGTGCTGACGCCGCAGCGCTGACCCTCAGCGCACCACCGCGACGGGGCACCCGGCGTGGTGGATCAGGGCCTGGCTGACCGAGCCCAGCAGCAGCCCGGTGAAGCCGCCCCGCCCCCGCGAGCCGACGACCATCAGCTCGGCCCCCCGCGACAGGCGGGTGAGTACCGCGGCGGCGCCACCGCGGACCGTCGACTGGCGCACCTCGACGTCGGGGAACTTGTCGGCCCAGCCGGCGACGGACTCCGCGAGCGCCCGCCGCTCGTCGTCACGCAGGTCGGCGCGGTCGTAGACGAGTGGCAGCATGTCGCCCGGTCCGGTGGTGTCCGGCCACACGTACGTGTGGACGGCGGTCAGCCCGGCACCGCGGAACGACGCCTGCTCCAGCGCGAACCGCATGGCGCGGTCGGCGTTGTGCGAGCCGTCGACACCGACGATGACGTGCCCTGCCTCCGGGCCGGCGTCGTCGTCGCCGGCGGCCGACCGGATCACCACGACCGGGCAGGCGGCGTGCGCGGCCAGCTGCACACCGACGGAGCCGAGCAGCAGGCCGCTGAACCCTCCGAGCCCGCGGCTGCCCACCACGACGACGTCGGCCCGCTGCGACGCCTTCACCAGCGCCGTCGCGGCCGGCTCCAGCGCCGTGGCGGTGGTGACCGGCACGCCGGCCGCGACCGCCGCGGCCCGCGCCACCGCGGCGCGCAGGATGCGGTCGGCCGCCTTGCGCACGGCCTTGCGCAGCGCCGCCGTCGGCTGGGCGCCGAGCGGCGGGTGGACGACCGGCCACGCGTACGCGTGGATGAGGTGCAGCCCGCGTTGCCGGCGGGCGGCGTCCAGGGCGGCCCACTCCACCGCGGCGATGCTCTCGGATGAGCCGTCGACCCCGACGACGACCTCGGACTGCTGCTGCATGGCCCGGCCTCCGTTCACGCTTGCGCGGTCCCGACGCCTCCAGCGTCCTGCGGCGGGCCGCGATCGGCGAACGCCCGGCCGGCGCGGCGGTTCAGCCGCCCAGCAGCCGGATCGCCACCAGCCGGTGGTCCGCGTCCCGCGGGGCCGGCTGGCGGCGGCGGTAGACGGTCAGCGCGTCGTCGTAGCCGGGGTCGCCCGGGGCCAGAGCCACGGCGTGGGCGTCGTACGGGTGCCGGCGGATCGTCACCGTGGCGCCGCGCCCGACGCCGGTGAAGTTGCGCCACCAGCGTTTCGTGGCGGCGCGCCCGGCCATGACGACGACCCGGTCGCGGTCCTGCGCGTACTGGACCGGCAGTGCGTGCCGGGCGCCGGTGACGGCACCCGTGTAGGCCAGCTCGCAGACGCGCCCGCTGAGCAGGGCGTGCGCGGGCGAGGCCAGCAGGCGCAGTACGGTCCGGTTGCCGCGCTGGTGCGTCATGTCGATCACTCCCAAGGGGGCGGGGCCGCCGCCGGGTGCCGGGTGGGATGGGGGCGGCATGCACGACACCCGCCGCGGCGGGGGCATCCCGGTGCGGTGACCATCTTGGTGATGGCGAACCTGACGGCCCGACCCGCCGTCCGTATGTTCCGCTCGCCGGGACCCCCGCGCCGCTCGGCGGGTGTCGCACCTGCGACCTTTCCCGCCGCCGCCGGGAGACGGCAGGGGAGAAGGTCCCGCCTCCGGGGGCCGTGCGCCCCCGGAGGCCGGTCCGGTTCAGCCGGTCTTCCTGACCGGCTTGACGGTCTCCACGGTGACCGGGATGTGCCGCCCGGTCTGGCGCGGCTCGCCGACGGCGACGGTGACCTCGAGGATGCCGTCGCGGTACACCGCCGACAGCGTCTCGTCCTTGGCGCCGGGCGGCAGCTGGACGGTGCGGTGGAACGTGCCGTAGCGAAACTCGGAGTGTCCCTTGTCCCGCTGGGTCTCGGCGCGGGTGACGCTCAGCCGCAGGACGCCGTCGGCGTAGGCGATGTCGACGTCCTTGGCCGGGTCGACGCCGGGCAGCTCGGCCCGCACCGTGTACCGGTCCTCGTCGAGGTCGTCCTCGATGCGGATCGCCGGCTCCGTGAACGGGAACCAGGACGGCCCGTTCAGGTCGAACGACATGAGTGGGGCGGTGCGCAGTCTGGTGGCCAGCATGATGCTCCTCCTTCTTCCCGGGTCCAGCTCAGCACCCCGGCCCGCGCGGCACGCGGGGCGTAGGTCCCGGCCGACCCGTATCGAAGGGCCCGGATCTCAGTGGGTGGTGAGCACCTCGGACCAGGCGCGGCGGGGGGAGGGCGGGGCCGGCAGGGCGTAGCCGATGCGCAGGATCATCTGCGGGAACCACGGGTCGGCGGGGTCGGCCACCACCCGGCGCAGCCGCGGCAGCTCCAGCACCTGGGTCATCGGTTGCACGGCCAGACCCCGCACCGTGGCGGTGAGCAGGACCCGTTGCATCGCCTGCCCGGCCCGGACCCGGGCGGCCCGCGCGTCGCTGCGGCTGCTGAGCACCACCAGCTGCGGGTGCGGCTCGAAGGCGACGGCGGGGCGGCCGGGGGCGGCCGGTCCCGGGTCGAAGTCCCGCAGCGGCAGCCGGCCCGCCGCGTCCCGGGGCCCGAACAGCGCCGGCGGGATGCCGTCGCGGCGGGTCGGGTCGGCGGCCGTCCAGGTCGCGAGCTCCCGCCGGTACGCCGGGTCGCCGCGCTGCGCCGCGTCGGCGGTGATCATGAGCGCCAGCAGCGCGTCGCGGCGCACCCGGTCCAGCGCGGTCAGCTCGGCGCCTTCCGCGGCCGCCGCCGCGCGCAGCTCGTCGAGGACGCGGGCCGGCACGACGGCCCGCGCGTACGGTCCGCGGTTGGTGTGCCGCCGGAACACGGCGCCGCCGAGGGCGCGCAGTCCCGGGCCGGGGCGGCCGGGGCGGCCGGGCTCGATCCTGGCGACGGTGACGCCGTCGGCGGGGAACGGCCGCAGCACCGGCAGCCGGCCGTCCAGGGCGATGGCCAGGCGCAGGTTGAACACGGCGGCGCCCACGCTCAGCAGCATCGAGCGGTGGTCGCGGTCGATGACCCGCAGCCGGCGGGCCGGGTCGGCGCGCACGTCGATCCCGCCGTCGTGGACGCTGAACCGCCACGGCTGCGTGTTGTGCACCGACGGCGCGGCGACCGCCGCGTCGAGCCAGCCGCCGGTCGTCCCATCGTCCGCTCGCAGTGCCATGGCCGGTCATCTCCACCGTGTCGCGGGTCCTGCCCCGGCTGCCAGCCTCGCCGCCGCCGGCCGGGCGGGGAAGTGGCGTTGGTCTCGTGGCGGGGTGCCGGAGGTCCCGCCGGTCAGGGCCCGTCGAGCGCGGCGCGGACCCGGTCGAGCAGGACGTCCTCGGAGAACGGCTTCTCCACCAGGATCACGCCCGGGTCGAGCGTGCCCTGGGAGGCGAGCACCGGCTGGGCGTAGCCGGACATGTACAGCACGCGGACACCGGGGTACCGCTCGCAGAACTTCGCCGAGAGCTCCTTGCCGGTGGCGGGCAGGTACGCGCTGAACGCGGTGCCCGCGCCGGGGCTGGACTGGATCTCGGCGGTACCGCCGGTCTGGGTGATGATGCCGTACACGGTGGCCAGCCCGAGCCCGGTGCCCTTGCCCTTGGGCTTGGTGGTGAAGAACGGTTCGAAGACACGTTCGGCGATCTCCGGCGGGATGCCGGTGCCGGTGTCGCCGACGCGCAGCTTCACGTACCGGCCGGCGGGGCAGGTCCGGGCGTTGCGCGGCGCCGTCGACGCTGACGTTGGTGGTGTCGATGCTGAGGGTGCCGCCGTCGGGCATCGCGTCGCGGGCGTTGACGGCCAGGTTCACCAGGACCTGTTCGAGCTGGCCCGGGTCGGCCAGGACCGGCCACAGCCCGGGCGTGCGGGTGGTGTGCGGCTGGATGTGCTCGCCGAGGGTGCGTTGCAGCAGGCTCTCCACCTCCGCGACGACCGTGTTGAGGTCGAGCACCTGGGGACGCACGACCTCGCGCCGGCCGAACGCGAGGAGCTGGTGGGTCAGCTCGGTGGCCCGCTGGCCGGCCCGCTGCACCTGCTGGAGGTCCCGGCTGACCTGTGCCCAGGGCCCGCCTTCCCGCGCGGCGGCGGCGTCGATCTCCTCGGCGACGAACGTCGTGTAGTTGAGCATCACCGCGAGGAGGTTGTCGAAGTCGTGGGCGACGCCGCCGGCGAGCCGGCCGAGGCTCTCCAGCCGTTGCGACTGGTGCAGCTGCGCCTCGAGCCGCTCGCGTTCGGCGGCGGCCTTGAGCCGCTCCCGTTCGGCCTGAGCCTCCAGCCGGTCGGTGACGTCGCGGATGGCGGCGGACACCATCGGGCCGTCCTCGGTGTCCAGCGCCGACAGGCTGATCTCGGCGGGGAACTCGCTGCCGTCCTTGCGCCGCGCCGCCAGCCGCGTCCCGGCACCCATCGGCCGGGGCTGCGGCTGGCGGAAGTACGCGTCCCGGTGCGCCGGGTGCACGCCGCGGGCCGGGTCGGGCACGAGGATCTCGACCGGCTCGCCGAGCAGTTCTTCGCGCCGGTACCCGAACAGTCGCTCGACCTGCGCGTTGACCAGGGCGATCAGGCCGGCCGCCGTCACCGCGACGATCGCGTCCGGGGTCGCCTCCAGCAGCCCGGCCGCGTCGACGTCCGGTTCGGTGCGCATGTCGATCGCCTCATCCACCGTGCAGAAGATGACCAGGACATTTTCCCGTGACAATCCGAAAAAATCCGACATATTTACTCGGGCGGATTCGGGTCGCGGTGTGGTGCGGGCGGGTCCTACGGTCCCGTCGGGACGTGCCGTTCGGCCCTGCCGCCGCTCCCGGCGCGTCCGAAGGATCAGGTCCATGGACGCGCTCGATCTCGCCCGGTGGCAGTTCGCGATTGTCACCGTGTACCACTTCATCTTCGTGCCGATCACGATCGGCCTGTCGGCGCTCGTGGCGGGGCTGCAGACCGCCTGGGTGCGCACCGGGCGCCCCGAGTACCTGCGGGCGACGAAGTTCTGGGGCAAGCTGTTCCTGATCAACTTCGCGATGGGCGTCGTCACCGGCATCGTGCAGGAGTTCCAGTTCGGCATGAACTGGAGCGCCTACTCCCGCTTCGTGGGCGACATCTTCGGCGCGCCCCTGGCGATCGAGGGCCTGCTCGCGTTCTTCCTGGAGTCGACGTTCCTCGGACTGTGGATCTTCGGCTGGGATCGGCTGCCCAGACGGGTCCACCTCGCCACGATCTGGCTCGCGTCGATCGGGACCATGCTGTCGGCGTACTTCATCCTCGCCGCGAACTCCTGGATGCAGCACCCCGTCGGGTACACCGTCAACGCCGAACGCGGCCGCGCCGAGCTCACCGACATCGGCGCGGTGCTCACCAACTCCACGACGCTGGTGACCTTCCCGCACACGATCACCGCGTGCTTCCTCACCGCCGGCGCGCTCATGCTCGCCGTCAGCGCCTGGCACCTGCGCCGCGGCAACCAGACCGAGGTGTTCCGGCCGGGCCTGCGGCTCGGCGCGTGGGTGGTGCTCGCCGCCGGTGTCGGCGTGCTCGTCACCGGCGACCTGCAGGCCCGCGTCATGACCGAGCAGCAGCCGATGAAGATGGCGGCCGCCGAGGCACTGTACGAGACCTCACAGCCCGCCTCCTTCTCGATCTTCACCATCGGCTCGCTGGACGGCCGCGAGGAGGTCGCCAGCGTCCGCATCCCGTCGCTGCTGTCCTTCATGGCCACCGGCAGCCCCGACGGGCAGGTCGAGGGCATCAACGACCTGCAGCGGCTGTACGCCGACCGCTACGGCGAAGGCGACTATGTGCCGTACGTGCCCGTCACGTACTGGTCGTTCCGCCTGATGATCGGGTTCGGCGCGCTCGCCATGGCCGTCGCGGCGCTCGCGCTGTGGCGCACCCGCAAGGGCCGGCTGCCCGGCGGGCGCTGGCTGTGGATCGCCGCCGTCGCCACCGTCGCCATGCCGCTGCTGGCCAACTCCTTCGGCTGGATCTTCACCGAGGTCGGCCGCCAGCCGTGGACCGTCTTCGGCGTCTTCAAGACCTCGCAGAGCGTGTCCCCGACGGTGGGCGCCGGCACCGTCGCTACCTCGCTCGTCGTCCTGACGCTGCTGTACGGCGCGCTCGCCGTCATCGAGCTGATGCTCATGCTGCGGTACGCCCGGGCCGGAGCACCCGAAATTGTCGTACCTCACGACGAGGATGACGAAGACCGTCCGCTGACCTTCGCGTACTAAAGGGACGTCGACATGGAACTCACCACCGTCTGGTTCGCGCTCATCGCCGTGCTCTGGGCCGGCTACTTCCTCCTGGAGGGCTTCGACTTCGGCGTCGGTATGCTGCTGCCGGTGCTGGCCCGCGACGAGCGGGAGCGGCGCCTGCTCATCAACACCATCGGCCCGGTCTGGGACGGCAACGAGGTCTGGCTGCTCGTCGCCGGCGGCGCGACGTTCGCCGCGTTCCCCGAGTGGTATGCGACCCTGTTCTCCGGCTTCTACCTGCCGCTGCTGCTCATCCTCGTGGCGCTGATCGTGCGGGGCCTCGCGTTCGAGTACCGCGGCAAGGTCGACAGTCCACAGTGGAGGGCCCGCTGGGACCTGTGCATCATCGCCGGCAGCTTCGTCCCGGCGCTGCTGTGGGGCGTCGCCTTCGGCAACATCGTGCGCGGCGTGCCGATCAACGCCCAGCACGAGTACGTCGGCTCCTTCTTCACGCTGCTCAACCCCTACGCGCTGGTCGGCGGGCTCACCACGCTGTCGCTGTTCGCGCTGCACGGCGCGGTGTTCCTGGCACTGAAGACCGACGGTGACGTGCGGGAGCGGGCCGGGCGGCTGGCGGTGCGGCTCAGCCTGCCCGCCGTGGCGCTCGCCGCCGGGTTCCTGCTGTGGACCCAGCTGCGCCACGACGACGCGTGGGGCTGGGCGCTGTCCGCGGCCGCCGCCGCGGCGCTGGTCGGCGCGGTCCTCGCCGCCCGGGCCCGCCGCGAGGGCTGGGCCTTCGTGGCGACCGGCGCGACCCTCGTCCTCGCCGTCGCCGCGCTGTTCGTCACCCTGTTCCCCGACGTCATGCCGACCACCCTCACCGGCGGCGAGAGCCTGACCGTCACCAACGCGGCGTCCACGCCGTACACGCTGAAGGTCATGACCTGGGTCGCGGTCTGCTTCACCCCGATCGTGCTGGGCTACCAGTCCTGGACCTACTGGGTCTTCCGGCGGCGGCTGCGGGTCGAGCACATCCCGGTGAGCCACCCGTGAAGCCGCTCGACCCGCGGCTGCTGCGGCACGCGAGGGCGACCCGCACCTACCTGGTGCTGTCCGTCGCCCTCGGCGTCGCCCTCGCCGCCCTCGTCGTGGCCCAGGCGACCCTGCTCGCCGACGGCATCACCGCGGTCTACCTGCACGGCGCAGACGTGCACCGCATCGCGCCGACGCTGGCCTGGCTCGCCGCCGTCGTCGCGCTGCGGGCCGCGGTCGCCTGGGCGCAGGAGGTCGTCGCCGCCCGGTCCTCCGCCGCCGTCAAGCACCAGCTGCGCTCCCGGCTGCTCGCCCACGTCGCCGCCCTCGGACCGGGCGCGGCCGGCGACAGCGGCAAGGTCGCCACCCTCGCCACCCGCGGGCTCGACGCGCTCGACGCGTATTTCGCGCGGTACCTGCCACAGCTGGTGCTCGCCGCGCTGGTCCCGGTCATCGTGCTGGCCCGCATCGCCCCGGTCGACCTCGTCGCGGCCGGCACGGTCGCGCTCACGCTGCCGCTCATCCCCGTGTTCATGGCGCTCGTCGGCCTGCACACGGAGTCGGCGAACCGGCGCCAGTTCCGGCTGCTGGCCCGCCTGTCGCACCACTTCCTCGACGTCGTCGCCGGGCTGCCGACCCTGCGGGTCTTCGGCCGCGCCCGCCGGCAGGCCGGGATCATCGCGCGGATCAGCGCCGAGCAGCGCACCGTCACCATGCGCACCCTGCGGGTCGCGTTCCTGTCCTCGCTCGTGCTGGAGCTGCTCGCGACCCTGTCGGTCGCGCTCGTCGCGGTCGGCATCGGGCTGCGTCTCGTCGACGGCGGCCTGGGCCTCGCCACCGCGCTGCTGGTGCTGATCCTCGCCCCGGAGGCGTACCTGCCGCTGCGCCAGGTCGGCGCCAACTACCACGCCAGCGCCGAAGGGCTCGCCGCCGCCACCGAGGTGTTCCGGATGCTCGACACGCCGGTTCCGCCGCGCGGGGCGGCCCCCGCGCCGTCCGGCGTCATCCGGTTCGAGGGCGTCACCGTGCGCCACGACGGGCGCGCCGAGGCGTCGCTGCCGCCGCTCACCGCCGAGATCCGCCCGGGGGAGCTCGTCGCCCTGACCGGCCCCAGCGGCTGCGGCAAGTCCACCGCCCTGGCGGTGCTGCTCGGCCTCACCGCACCGACCACCGGCCGGGTCACCGTCGGCGGCCACGACCTCGCCGGCGTGTCCCCGGACGCCTGGTGCCGCCGGGTCGCGTGGCTGCCGCAGCGCCCCTGGCTGAGCGCCGGCACCATCGCCGACAACATCCGCCTCGGCGCCCCCGGTGCCACCGACACCGCGGTGCGCCGCGCCGCCGAGCAGGCCGGCGCCCTCGACTTCATCGACGCGCTCCCGGCCGGCCTGGCCACCGAGCTCGGCGACGACGGCGCCGGCCTGTCCGCCGGCCAGCGGCAACGGGTCGCGCTCGCCCGCGTGTTCCTCCGCGACGCGCCGCTGGTCCTGCTCGACGAGCCGACCGCCAACCTCGACGCCGACACCGAGGCCGGCATCCTGGCCGCGATCCGCGCCCACGCCGCCGGCCGGACGGTCGTCATGACCGCCCACCGGGCGACGCTGGTCGCCCTCGCCGACCGCACGATCCTGGTCGGTGCCGTGCCCGACCTGGTGACGGCGGCCGTCGCCGCTGCTGCGGAGGCGGCGGCATGACCGGCGTTGTCGCGATCCGGGGCCGTGCCGTCGGCGGGGCCTGCGCCGCGCCCCGGGTCGTCCGCGGCGTCCCGCGCCCCGGGTCGTCCGCGGCGTCCCGCGCCCGCGTCGCGTGCCGGGCCGCTGCCGTCCCGGGGACGGTTGGTGTCTGCTGGGCCGATGATGTGAGGCGGGCGATCGTCACCAGCCGGCCTCGGGGTGCTTGCCGGGCCGGTGCGGCGAGGCGGGCGGGTCGTGCGAGGCAGGCAGTGGTTCATGGTGCTCGCCGAGCCGGTGCTTGTGAGGCGGGCTCTTGGTATGAGGCGCGTCGGTGCTCGGAGCTGGGGCGTTGCGGTGACCGTTCGCCGTCGGGTTCCCGTCGCGGCCGCCGGCCGCACATGCCTGTCACCTCCGCCGACCGCGCGGGGCTCGGCCGGTGCCCGGTGCTGTTCGCCGCGCCCGGTCGTGCCCGCCGCGCCTCCGCCCGACGGCGTCCCGCCGAAGGTCCCGTCGTGACCGGCATCCACGCCGCAGTGCCGTTCGGTGTCGAGGCGCCGTTCGGTGTCGTGCCGTTCGGTGTCGTGCCGTTCGATGTTGCGCCGTTCGGTGTCGCCCCATGTGGTTTCGTGCCGTTCGGTGTCGGGGTGTCGGTTGGTCTCGCGGTGTCGGTTGGTGGCGTGGTGCCGGTTCCTGCCGGGTCGCCGGTCGGTGGCGGGGGTCGCGCCGTTGCGGCGGGAGCTCATCGGCCGGCACGTGGGACCTTCGGCGGTCGAGCGGTTCCAGAGCGGCGACGGGAGCGGCGAAGCGCCGTGGCGGTGGCGGCATGAGCGGATCGGGGCGTCGTGGCGGAGGTGGCGGTATGCGCGGGTCGGAGCGTCCGGGCGGTGACAGCGTGAGCGGTTCGGAGCGTCGGGGCGACGGTATGCGCGGGTCGGAGCGTCGGGGCGGTGACGGTGTGGGCGGGTCGGAGCGTCGGGGCGGTGACGGTGTAGGTGGGTCGGAGCGTCGAGGAGGTGGCGGCGTGAGCGCGGTCGGGGCGGTGGTTCGGCTGTGCCGGCCGGCGGCCGGGCAGCTGGCCGTCGCGGTCATCGCCGGGGTCGGTGCGGCGGGGGCCGGGGTCGGGTTGATGGCGACGTCGGCGTGGCTCATCTCGCGGGCCGCGCAACACCCGCCGGTGCTGCACCTCATGGTCGCCATCGTCGCCGTGCGGGCGTTCGGGCTGGGCCGGGGCGTGCTGCGCTACGTCGAGCGGCTCACCGGGCACGACGCCGCGTTCCGGGTGCTGGGGGCGTTGCGGGTGCGCACGTACCGGCGGCTGGAGCGGCTCGCGCCCGCGGGGCTCGGCGCGTTCCGCCGCGGGGACCTCGTCGCCCGCCTCGTCGACGACGTGGAGTCCGTGCTCGACGTCATCGTGCGGGTGCTGCTGCCGATCGTGGTCGCCGCGGTCACCGGCGCCGCTACCGTCGCCCTCGTCGGCGGGCTGCTGCCCGTCGCCGGTGCCGCCCTCGCCGCCGGCCTGCTCGTCGTCGCAGTCGGCGTGCCGGTGCTGCAGGCCGCCGCGGCGCGCCGCACCGACGCGCGGCTCGCACCGTTGCGCGGCGCCCTCGCCGCCGGCACCGTCGACCTGGCCCACGGCCTGCCGGACCTCATCGCGTACGGCGCCGTCGACGACGCGCTCGCCGCGCTGGACCGCACCGACCGGCAGCTGCTCGCCGCCGCCCGCCGCTCCAGCGCCACCACCGGCGTGTCCGCCGCGGTGACCGCGCTGTGCACCGGCCTCGCGGTGCTGGCCGGCCTCGCCGCCGGTGCCGTCGCGGTGCGGGCCGGCACCCTGCCGGGCGAGCTGCTCGCCGTCGTCGTCCTGACCCCGCTCGCCGTCTTCGAGACCGTCGGCGCGATCCCCGCGGCCGCCCAGCGCCTCGCGGCGGCCCGCGCGGCCCTCGGCCGGCTCGCCGAGATCGCCGCCGCCGCCGACCCGGCGCCCGAGCCCGCCGCACCGGCGCCGCTGCCGGCCGGCCCGCCGCTGCTGCGCCTCGAGGCGGTGTCCGCCGGGTGGGTCCCGGGGCAGCCGGTCCTGCGGGACTTCAGCCTCACCCTGCCGCCCGGTCGCCGCGTCGCGCTCGTCGGCCCGAGCGGCGCCGGCAAGAGCACCGTCGCCGCGCTGCTGGTGCGCTGGCTCGACCCGACCGCCGGCCGGGTGACCCTCAACGACGTCGACGTGCGTGCCCTGCGCGGCGACGACCTGCGCACCGTCGTGGGCTACCTCGGCGACGACGCGTACCTGTTCGACAGCACGATCGAGGCGAACCTGCGCATCGGCCGTACCGACGCGACGACGGCCGAACTGGAGACCGCCCTGGCCGCCGCGCGCCTGCTGGACTGGGTGCGCACGCTGCCCGCTGGTCTCGCCACCCCCGTCGGCGAGCACGGCGTCGCCCTGTCGGGCGGCCAGCGCCGCCGGCTCGCCCTGGCCCGCGCGCTCCTCGCGGACTTCCCGGTCCTCGTCCTGGACGAGCCCACCGAACACCTCGACGACGCCACCGCCACCGACCTGATCCGCGACCTGCTCACCGCCGCCGGCGCCCGCACCGTCCTGCTCATCACCCACCGCACCGACGTCCTGACCGCCGTCGACGAGGTCGTCACCCTGCAGCCGCGCTCGTTCGAGGCCCCGCCGGCCCGGAAGACGGCCGCGGTGACCGTCTGAGCGCCGGCGCCGCACCGTCAGGATGATGACCGCCGAGGCGTGGGGAGAACGACCCGCGGGTGGACCCGCCGCGCAGGGCCGTCCGCGACGACGTGGAAGTGCTCGACCACCGGCTGCGTCATGATGCGGGTCTGCCACCGGGGCACCTGGCCGGTGAGGCGCCGTCGCCCGGGCGGCCGACCGCGGCAGGCCGTGCTGTCATGACAGCAGCTCGACGTACCCGTCGGTGCCGTGGACGCGGATGCGCTGGCCGTCGCGGATGCGGCTGGTCGCGTGCTCGACGCCGACGACGGCGGGGAGGCCGTACTCGCGGGCGATCACGGCGCCATGGGTCATCAGGCCGCCGACCTCCGTGACGAGGCCCGCGATGCCGACGAAGACCGGGGACCAGCTCGGGTCGGTGTGGACGGTGACGAGGATGTCACCGGCGGAAAGCTCGGCGTGGGCGATGTCGAGCACGACGCGGGCCCTGCCCTCGACGGTCCCGGCGGACACCGGCAGGCCGGTCAGCGCGCCGGGCGGCACGTCGTCGCGGCGGTACGCGCCGGACAGTGCCTCGCCGTCGGAGGTGAGCACCCGCGGCGGGGTGAGCGCGCGGAACGAGCGGTACGCGTCCCGGCGCCGCCGGATCAGCCCCGCGTCGGCGTGGTGGGTGCGGGCGGCCTCGTGGAGCTCCTGGAACGTGAGGTAGTAGGCGTCGTGCGGGGCGGCGAGCACGCCGGCGTGGGCGAGGCGCTCGGCCTCCGCCAGGAGGGCCTGCCGGTAGACGAGGTACCGGCTGACGATGTTGTACTTCGGGTACTCGCGGTACCCGATGAAGATGCGGACCCGGTCGATCATCCGCTTGGTCTCGGCGGCCTTGCGCTCGCCGTCGGGCAGGGCGCGCAGGCGCGCCAGGATGTCCCGCTCCTTGCGCAGCGCGGCCTGCCGGCCCTGGTCGAAGCGGCGGCGGGCGGCGCCGGGCTCGAAGTTCCTGACGTTGTCCAGGATCGCGGGCACCAGTGTGGACGGTCGTTCGACCCAGCGGGGGCGGGTGATGTCGATCTCGCCGGCGCAGCGCATGCCGTACCGGTCGAGGTAGGCCTCGACGGCGTCGCGGGCCTCGGCCCCGCCGGCGAGCTTGGCCAGGCCGTCGAGGAAGTCGTCGCCGACACCCTCACCCGGTCCGCGGCGCAGGTACGCGACCACCTCCGGATGGGGCCGGATGGCGTCGGCGACGTCGAGCAGCGCCAGCCCCATCTCCGAGGTGATGTTGCCCGGGGCGGACAGCGTGAGGGTGTCGGCGGCGTTCTTCTCGCCCAGCCACTCCCGCAGCGTGTCGTTGAGCCACCAGGTGGCCTCCATCCCGGCCATGATCGCCTGGAAGCTCAGCGGGTCGCTGAGGACCCGCTTGTGCTCCTGGAAGGACTCCAGCAGGAACTCGAACAGCGCGGGACCGGTCCGGCCCTGGATGTCGCGGCGCAGCGCGGCGAGGGACGCCTGGCTGCGCTCGACGAGCGTGGTGACGATCGCCGGGTCGTTCTCGATGGCGGCGGCCGCGGCCGGTGCCGAGCCCCCCGCGCCACCAACCGCGCCCGCCCCCTCCTGGTCGGGCACGGACGCGACGACGCCGCGGTCCAGGAGGGTCTCCAGCGCGTCGCGCATCAGCGGGTCGGAGCGGCCCATCATGGCCAGCAGGGCGGCGCGGCCGGCGGGGGAGCCGAGCCGCGGGGTGACCTCGACGAAGAGCCGGCCGCCGGCCTCGTGCATCGGCGCCATGGCGGTCAGCTGCCACATGGAGATCCCGAGCGGCTTCATGGCGTCGGTCATCATCTGCTGGTGGCCGACGGAGAGGTAGACGTGCAGCTGCCCGTCGCTGGTCTCGGGGACGGGGAACAGCGTGGTGATCGGCCGGCTCTGCACGACCTGGAAGCCGTCGCCGTCCAGGCACCACTCGATGTCCTGCGGGCGGCCGAAGTGCGCCTCGATGCGTCGTCCGAGGGCGACCAGCGCCACGACCTGCTCGTCGGTGAGCACCGGCTGCCGCTGCCGCCCCGGGTCGACCGGCACCTCGCGGGTACCGCCGCCGGGCAGCGCCTCGACGGCGCGTTCCTTGGCGGCGACCGTCCTGCTGACGACCGCGCCGTGGCGCACCGCGTACACGTCGGGGTTGACCAGGCCGGAGACGAGGGCCTCGCCGAGGCCGAACCCGGCGTCCACGGTGGCGACCGTCCGGTCGCCGGTGACGGGGTCGGCGGTGAACAGGATGCCGGCCGCCTGCGGCTCGACCATCCGCTGCACGACCACGGCCATGTCGACGGCCCCGTGGTCGATGCCGTTGCGCCGGCGGTACGTCACCGCCCGCTCGGTGAACAGCGACGCCCAGCACCGGCTGACGTGCCGCAGGACCGCGGCCGGACCGACGACGTTGAGGTACGTGTCCTGCTGCCCGGCGAAGGACGCCGTCGGCAGGTCCTCGGCGGTCGCGCTGGAGCGCACGGCGAAGGCGTCGTGCGCGCCGTACGCGGCGAGCGCGCCGGTGACCGCCGCCGCGAGGTCGTCCGGGACGGCGACGTCCTCGATGACCCGGCGCAGCTCCGCGCTGAGTTCGCGCACCCCGTCGAGGTCGTCGGCGTCCAGGCCGGCGAGCCGGTCGAGCCGGTCGCCGACCGGGGCCGCCGCCATGATCCGCCGGAACGCCGCCGTCGTGACGCAAAACCCGGGCGGCACCCGCACACCCTCGACGCGCGAGAGCGCCCCGAGGTGCGCGCCCTTGCCGCCGACGAGCGCGAGCGCCGTCTCATCGACCTCGTGCAGGCCCGTCACGTACCGCTCAGACACCGCAGGTCCCCCGTCCGTCGACGCATTCGCGCAGGTAGTGGCCACGGCCGACGATTCTGCGTCAGGACCCGGGTCTTGCCGCAAGCCCCCCGGTGCGGTATATGTTAAGAGTGGCAGGGAGAAGCACTCCTTGCCGTTTTTGTTTACATCTTCGTCTTCGGGATCTCCACCGGGCGCTCGACGGCGTCCTGCGCCGCCATGGCGGCCAGCGCGGCCCGGTAGGACGCACGGTCCAGCGAGCCGGCCAGCAGGCGGCGCGTCGCGGCGGTCTCCGCGCGGCCGCGGCGGCGTTCGTCACCGGCGGCGAGCCATCTGGCGATCCGTGGACGGTACCGCTCACCGGGGCGCTCACCACCCCGGATCGCCAGGACGTGCATGGCGATCAGCGCGACGTAGACGGTCGCGATGATCGTGGCCACGAGCATGATCGCCACCATCGGACTCACCCTCTCCACCGCGTACGACAGGCCTCCGACTGTCACAGTAGGCATCGAAGGCCCGCCGCCGGGAGGGCCGGAGGTCACAACCTGAACGCGTCGCCGGTCCCGAAGGTCGACGCCCGGTTCGGGTGGGCGACCAGCACCGGGCACTGGGCGTGCTGCACGAGCCGCTGGCCGACGGAGCCGAGCAGCAGGCCCGTGAAACCGCCGTGGCCGCGGCTGCCGACGACGACGAGCCGCGCGGTGCGCGACAACCCGATGAGCACCTTCGCCGCGCGACCGGCGGTCAGGCGGGCCTCGAGTCCGACCGACGGGTACTTCTCCGGCCAGCCGGCCAGCGACGCCCGCAGCGCCGCGCGCTCGTCGGCCTCGACGGCGCTCAGCGGCAGCACGGACGGCGCCGGCGGGACGTAGGTCCGCACCGCGACGAGCGGCGCGCCGGCCGCGGCGGCGGCCTCGAAGGCGAGGCCGAGCGCGGTGCCGGTGGCCGGTGAACCGTCGACCCCGGCGACGACCGGGCCGTCCGGCGCGCCGGGGCCGCGCACGACGACGACGGGGACGCGGGCGTGCATGGCGACCTGCTGGCTGACCGAGCCCGCGAGCAGGTCGGCGACCCCGCCCGCGCCGTGGCCGCCGACGACCAGCAGCCGGGCGCCGCTGTGGGCGATGTCGAGCAGCGTGGCCGCCGGCGCGGCGTGCACGACGGTCGCGACGACGTTGATGCCGGTGCCCCGGGCGCGGACGGCGTCGGCGGCGTCGGCGGCCAGCCGCTCGGCGCGTCCCCGGACCGCCGCGGACTCCTCGGCGGTCGGGCGGTAGTAGCCGCCCGCGGGCCAGCCGACCTGGTACGTGTGCACGATCTGCAGCGGGGCGCCGGTCCGTCCGGCCTCGTCGGCGGCCCAGTCCACCGCGCGCCGCGACTCGTCGGATCCGTCGTACCCGACGACGATCCTGGTCCTGTCCATGGCTTCCTCCTCGGTACGCTCGCCGTCAGCTTCTGCCGGCGGCATCCGCGGTGATAGAGGAATTTGGATCGGTCCGGACGGGTCGTTGGTCCCGGCGCGGTCAGGTCAGCGGCAGGCCGAAGGTGCGCCCGGCGGCGCGCAGGCCGTCCCGCGCGGCGGGGTGCGCGGCCCGGTCGACGATCTGCTGCGCCTGCTCGACGCTGTCGCGGGCCCAGATGGCGGCGGTGCCCTGCTCGGTGACGATGTAGCTGTGCTGGAAGGACGTCACCGGCCCGGAGACGAGCGGCACGACCGAGGACACGTCGGCCTTCGGGTGCCAGGAGCGCAGCGCGATGACGGCGTGGCCGCCGGGGGAGTGCATGGCGCCGACGATGAAGTCCGTCTGCCCGCCGAAGCCGGAGTGGGTGCGGTTGCCGACCCGGGTGGCGTTGGCCTGCGCGAAGAGGTCGACCTGCAGGGCGCTGTTGACGCTCATGAGGTTGGGGTGCGCGGCGATCGTGCCGGGGTCGTTGGTCTTCTCGGTCCGCAGCATCCGCACGCGCGGGTTGTGGTCGACCCAGTCGTACAGCTCGGCGGAGCCGAAGCAGAACGAGGCGGTCACCGGGGTGTCGCGGTCCAGGCAGCCGGCCTTCTCCAGGGCGAGGGCGCCGTCGCTGAACATCTCCGACCAGATGCGCAGCTCCCGCCGGTCCAGCAGCGCGTCGAGGGTCGCGTCCGGGATCGCGCCGATGCCCAGCTGCAGCGTCGCGCGTTCGGGCACCAGCGCGGCGACCCGCTCGCCGATGGACGCCGACACCGCGTCGGGCGCGGCGACCGCGTGGGTGGCGAGGGGCTCGTCGACCTCCAGGAGATAGTCGACGGCCTCCAGCGGCACCATCGCGTCGCCGTACGTGACCGGCATCGCGGAGTTGGCCTGCGCGACGACGATGCCGCCGCGGGCGCGGGCCGCCTCGATCGCCGCGGGCAGCACGTTGACCTCGACGCCGAGGCTGACGGCGCCGCCGGTGGGCCGGGACGTGTGCAGCAGCACCACGTCGGGTGCGAGGCGCTGCCGGAACAGGTGCGGCACCAGTGACAGCCGGCACGGGAAGTAGTGCAGCCGAGGGTGCGCGCGCATGCCCGGACCGACGAACGCCGACTCGTACGTGACGCCGTCGCGGTCGGGCAGGCCCGGCTGGGCGTTGAGCATGAACAGCCGGAACTGTGCGACGGCCGCGTCGGCGGCGGCCAGCAGCCGGTCCGGGGCGGCGTAGTTGCCGCTGGCCACGATCCGCGGTCCGTCCGGCAGCGCGCCGAGAATCCGCCGCAGCTCCGGCTCGCTGACTGTGCGCATGCCACGCTCCTCGTCGAAGGGGCGGCCGTGCGGCGGCCCCGGGCTCGTGGATCACGGTAGGCAGCGCCGGTACGGCACAGCAGGGCCGAACGGCACCGGTCCCGGCGTACCAAGGTCCCGCCGGTCAGTTCGAGCGGATGGCCTGCGCGGTCCTCGTGGCCCAGGCCATCGCGGCCAGCTGCCGGGTGAGCACGTCGTGGTGGGTCAGCACCGCCGCGCCGCCCGCCGAGTCGGGCGCGCCCCGCTCGTGGGCGTGCACGGTGGCGAGGACGTCGCCGAGCGGTCCGGTGCCGTCCAGCAGCGCGTCGCGGACGATCGGGGCGAGGGGCAGCCTGCCGGCGAGGTCCTCGATCGGCAGGCCGAGCAGGGCGGCGACGGCGTCGAGCAGGCCGGCGGTGAAGGCCTCGTCGCCGTCGACGCCGTTGCCCTCGGCGACGAGCCGGCACAGCTGCGCGTGCACGAGGATGTCGGCGGTCTGCTCCTCGCCGGCCTCGGTGAGGTCACCGATCAGCATGAGCGTCACCCAGTTGCGGATCTGCGCGGTGCCGAGCATGACGACCGCCTCGTGGACCGACGAGACCCGGTGCGCCGCCCCGGCGGCGGCGGTGTTGACCGCCTGCAGCATCCGGTAGCTCAGCGCCGGGTCGCTCGACACGATGGACACGATGCGGTCCAGGCCGACGTCCGGCGCCATCAGCAGCCCGAGCAGGTGGACGCAGCGCAGCCGCGACGCGCTCAGGGTCCGGGCGGTGACGACCGCCGGGCGGCTCAGCGCGTAGCCCTGGAAGAGCTCGTACCCCCGGTCGTGGGCCTCCGCGACGTCCGCGGCGGTCTCCAGGCGCTCGGCGACGAACCTCAGGTGCGGGTGGGCCCTGCGCACGTCGAGGATCGCCTGCCGCTGCGCGGGC
Organism: Dactylosporangium aurantiacum; assembly: GCF_000716715.1. Lineage (GTDB taxonomy): Bacteria > Actinomycetota > Actinomycetes > Mycobacteriales > Micromonosporaceae > Dactylosporangium > Dactylosporangium aurantiacum. The sequence continues at coordinate 32,428 of NZ_JNYJ01000014.1, forward strand.
GTGGTGCCCAGGAAGTCGACCTTGACGTAGGTGGCCAGCTCGAACAGCCGCTCGTGCCCGGAGCCGGACACGAAGTCGTCCAGGGCGATGACGTACCCGCGCTCGACGAGGTTCGCGACGCCGGCCACGAGCCGGTCGTCGACGTCGACGGTCTCCAGGACCTCCAGGACGGCGTGTTCGGGGGCGAACGGCACGGGCAGCTCGCCGAGCAGGAAATCCGCGGTCAGGTTGATGAAGCAGGGCCGGCCGCCGGCGAGCTCCCGCACGCCGACGGTGGTGAACGCGGCCACCATCACCTGGCTGGTGGCCAGGACCCCGCCGTTCGTCGCGGACCTCGCCCCGGGCGAGTTGCGGAAGAGCAGCTCGAAGGCGGCGACGTCGCCACGCCGGTCGTAGATCGCCTGCCGGCCGACGTGGACGTCGGCGACCTCAGGTATGACGTTGGACATGCGGCTTCCCGATCCGTACACGCGCGGACACCTTCCGCAGTCGATGGTGACCGGCGGACGGACCGGGCGGCGACCCCCGGACGAACGCGAAGCGCGCCGATCGGCGGACACCGGCCGGTCGCCCCGACCCGCCGTCCGGGCGACCTGACCGGGCGACCTGACCGGGCGACCTGACCGGGCGACCTGACCGGGCGACTTAGCTGGGCGACGGCAGGGGGCCGACGAGGTGCCGGCGGGCGTGGTCGATGGCCGCGACCGTGTCGGGGAAGATCAGGCCGTCGCGGCGCAGTTCCTCGGCCACGCCGAGCGCCGCGAGGACCTGGTCGTGGCCGGTGAGCACGCCGGACAGCAGCACGGCGATGCCGCGGCGGCGCAGGTGGGTGATCGCGTCGCCGAGCACGTGCGCACCGGTCGCATCGATGGTGGTGACCCGCGACATGCGCAGGATCACCACCCGCACGTCGGTGACGTCCGACAGCTCGATGAGGAAGTGGTGCGCGGCGGCGAAGAACAGCGGGCCGTCGAGCCGGTACGCCACGATGTGCTCGGCGAGCAGCCGGTGCTCCTCGTCGCTGTGGTCGCCGGGCTCCAGCGGCACCTGCTCGAGCCGGGCGCTGCGGGCCACCGCCCGCAGGGCCAGCACCGCCGCCACGCCGATGCCGACGGCGACCGCGGTGACCAGGTCGAACACGACCGTCACAGTGAACGTGAGGATCAGCACGAGGGCGTCGCCGCGGGTCGACCGGGCCAGCGCCAGCAGCGTGCCGGCCTCCACCATCCGCACCGTGGTCGCCAGCAGCACCCCGGCGAGCGCGGCGAGCGGGATGCGCGACACCAGCGGCGCGGCCGCCAGCACGATGAGCGCCAGGGCGACCGCGTGGGTCAGTGCCGCCAGCTTCGACCCGGCGCCGGCGCGCACGTTGACGGCGGTGCGGGCGATCGCCGCGGTCGCCGGGATCCCGCCGAACAGCGGCGACGCGAGGTTCGCCAGCCCTTGGCCGAACAGCTCCCGGTCGGGGTCGTGGCGCTGGTTGACGCTCATGCCGTCGGCGACGGTGGCCGACAGCAGGCTCTCCAGCGCCGCGAGGGCCGCCACGGCGAGCGCGGAGGGCAGCAGCGTCCCGACGGCGGCGGGGTCCAGGAAGGACAGCGTCGGCGCGGGCAGGCCGGCCGGCAGCTCGCCGATGCGGGCCAGGCCGAGCGGCGCGACCTGCGCGACGAGCGTCGCCGCGGCGACCGCGAGCAGCGAGAACGGCAGCCCGGGCCGCAGCCGCGCGCCGCACAGCATCACCGCCGCGACGCCCGCGGCGACGCCGACCGGCGCGAGGTGCGGGTCGCGGGCGAAGCGGGCGAGCGCGTCGGCGGCCACGGCCCAGACCTTGTCGCCGTGCGCACCGGCGACGCCGAGCGCGGCCGGCACCTGCTGCAGGGCGATGACGACCGCGATGCCGGCGGTGAACCCCTCGATGACCGGCGTCGGCAGGTACCGCACGGCACGGCCGATCCTGGCCACGGCGAGCACGATCAGCACGACGCCGGCCAGGGCACCGACCATGAGGACCCCGCGGGCGCCGAACCGCTGCACGACGGGCACCAGCACCACGGTCATCGCGCCGGTCGGGCCGGACACCTGCAGGTTGGACCCGCCGAAGACGGCCGCGACCGCGCCCGCCACCACCGCCGTGACCAGGCCCGCCTGGGCGCCCAGGCCCGAGGTCGCGCCGAAGGCCAGGGCGAGCGGCAGGGCGACCACCGCCACCGTCAGCCCGGCCAGCAGGTCCCGGCGTGGGGCGCGGCGCACCGCCGCCCAGTCGGCCGGCTGCGGCAGCAGGCCGGTCAGACGGCGGCCGGCGCCGCGCAGCCCCACCGCCCGGCTCATCGGCCCTGCGGCTCGGCCTGGAGCTGCACCAGCAGCCCTTCCCGGTCGGTCAGCACCGCCCCGAGGATCCGCCGCCCCGCCGCCAGCAGGTCGGCCACCGCCGGGGTGCTCAGCTCGTACACCACCGACGACCCGTCGCGGGCCGACGTCACCAGGCCGGCCCGGCGCAGCACCGCCAGCTGCTGCGACAGGCCCGACGCCTCGACCTCGATCTCGGCCAGCAGGTCACGCACCGGCCTGGGGCCGTCCTGCAGCAGCTCCAGCACGCGGATGCGCACGGGGTGGCCCAGGGTGCGGAACAGCTCGGCCTTCGCCTGGTAGAGGGGCACGGAGGTTGCGCGATTCACCACATGCTCACTTTAGCAGTTGCAAAAATCTGCAACTCGTCCGGCGGGGCCGTGGGCCCGCGGTGAGGGGACCTTCGGCCCGTGTGCCGCGTCAGCACCGGGGTCAGGGTGGGGGAACAGGGACGCACACCCACGGAAGGAGCAGGTCGATGAGTTCGCTGTCGGTACGGGATGTGATGAGCACCGGTGTCGTCACCGTCGCGCCCGATCTCGGGTACAAGCAGATCGTCGACCTGCTCGTCGAGTTCGGGGTGAGCGCGGTGCCGGTCGTCGACGGCCACCGGCACGTGCTGGGCGTGGTGTCCGAGGCGGACCTGCTGCACAAGGTGGAGTTCAACGGCGCCGACGTGCACGCCCGGCTCTTCGAGCGCCGCCGCCACCGGCTGGCCAAGGAGAAGGCGGCCGGCGAGACCGCCGAGTCGCTGATGACCGCCCCGGCCGTCACGATCGGCGCGGACGCCACGCTGACCAGCGCCGCCCAGCTCATGGAGCACCGTGACGTCAAGCGGCTGCCCGTGGTCGACGACGAGGGCAACCTCATCGGCATCGTGTCGCGCCGCGACCTGCTGCGCCGGTACCTGCGCGAGGACGCCGCCATCCGCGCCGACGTCATCGACACCGTGCTGCGCGGCACCATGTGGATCGACCCGATCGAGGTCGACGTCACCGTCACCGGTGGGCACGTCACCCTCGCCGGGACGATCGACCGGCGCAGCAGCGCCCAGATCGCCGTGCGGCTGATCCGCGCCCTCGACGGTGTCGTCGGCGTCACCGACGACGACCTCGCGTGGGGCTTCGACGACACGTCCACCCGGCTCAGCCACGCGTTCGACGCCTGAACGCCGAGCGCCCACCCGACGGGAGGCCGACATGCCAGCACGGATCAGGATCGTCGTGGGGTTCGACGGCTCCGCCGACTCGTGGGCCGCGGCCCGGTTCGCCGCCGCCGAGGCCGCCGCCGGTCACGGCACCGTCCGCCTGGTGCACTCGTTGCTGGACCGGGTCGCCTACGCGACCCTGCTGCCGCCCGACCTGCCGCCGGACCTGACCGCCGACGGCCCGGCGGAGGCCCAGCGGCTGCTCGACCTCGCCCGTGCGGAGCTGGCCGTGGCGTGCCCGGGCGCCGACGTGCAGACGGCGCTCGTCCAGCGGGCGCCCGGCGCGGCGCTGGTGCGCGTGTCCCGCTCCGCCGACCTCGTCGTCCTGGGCCGCCACGGGCACGGCAGGGCACCGGCCGGCGGCGGGTTCCAGCGGGTCCACGCCGGCGCGGTCGCCACGCACGTGATGGCGTACGCGTCGTGCCCCGTCGTCGTCGCGACCGCGGTGGACGCCGAGACGGTGCGCCGCCCGGTCGTGCTCGGCCTGGACGCGGCCGCGCCGTCGGCGCCCGCGATCGCCTGCGCCTTCGAGGCCGCCGCCCGCCGCGGCACCAGCCTGCGCGTCTGCTACGTCAACGCCGGCCGGCTCGGCCCGCGTGACCACCCGCAGGACGACGCCGACGCGCGGCGGCTGCTCAGCCAGGCGCTGTCCGGGTGGCGCGCCGCGTTCCCCGACGTGCCGGTCGCCCTGGACGTCCTGCACGGCGTCGACCCCGCGGCCCGCCTGCTCGACGCGGCCGCGGCGGCGTCGCTGGTCGTCGTGGGCGCCCGGGAACGCGCCGGCGCGCCCGCGCCCGGCCCCGGCGGCGCGGTGCCGGACACGCTCGTGCGCAACGCCACCTGCCCGGTCGCCGTGGTGCGGACCCAGCGGCAGCCGGCCGACCACCCGACCGCGGTCAGCTGAGGCGGGACCTTCGGCATCCCCCATCCGGGCCCTCGGGCACTGTGGCCTCCCGGGCGGGCGCCGAAGGATGAGGGTGCGGACCACAGCGGTCCGCGCCGCCCCGCGGGAAGGATGTGATGACGGTGACCGGGACCCTCGCCCCGCCGCTCGCCGAAGAGATCGACGTGCCCGTCGAAGGGACAGCACCGGCGATCGACCGGCTGGTGACCCGGGCCCTGCGCGCGCTGGACGCCTACGCCGCGCTGAGCCAGGAGCAGATCGACCACATCGTCAAGAAGGCGTCCGTCGCGGCCCTCGGCGAGCACGGCCGCCTCGCCGAGCTGGCGATCGAGGAGACCGGCCGCGGCGTGTTCGAGGACAAGGCGGTCAAGAACGTCTTCGCCTCCGAGCACATCGCGCACAGCCTCGCCGGCCTGCGCACCGTCGGCGTCGTGTCCCGGGACGAGATCAACGGCATCGTCGAGATCGCCGAGCCGGTCGGCGTCGTGTGCGCCGTCACCCCGGTCACGAACCCCACGTCGACCACGGTCTTCAAGGCGCTGATCGCGCTCAAGACCCGCAACCCGGTCGTGTTCGCCTTCCACCCGGCCGCGCAGCGGTGCAGCGCCGAGGCCGCCCGGGTCGTCCGCGACGCCGCGATCGCCGCCGGCGCCCCGCGCGACTGCGTGCAGTGGATCGAGTCGCCGTCCATCGAGGCGACCCAGGCGCTCATGCAGCACCCCGGGGTGGCCGTCATCCTCGCCACCGGCGGCGGCGCGATGGTCCGCGCCGCGTACTCGGCCGGCAAGCCGGCGCTGGGCGTCGGCCCCGGCAACGTGCCCGCGTACATCGAGCGCAGCGCCGACGTGGTGCGCGCCGTGCACGACATCGTGGTGTCCAAGACCTTCGACAACGGCATGATCTGCGCGTCGGAGCAGGCCGTCATCCTCGACGAGGCCGTCGCCGAGCAGGCCGTCGCGCAGTTCGAGCGGCTGCACGCGCACGTCGCGACCCCGCACGAGAAGCAGCTGCTGGAGCAGTTCATCTTCGGTGCCGTCGCCGGCGCCAACTGCGCCGGGGCGAAGCTCAACGCCGACGTCGTCGGCCGCTCCGCGGCCTGGATCGCCGCCGGGGCCGGCTTCGAGGTGCCCGCCGACACGTCGGTCATCCTCGTGCCCGTCGACGGCGTCGGCCCGCACGAGCCGCTGACCCGGGAGAAGCTGTGCCCGGTCCTGGCCATGCTGCGCGCCGGCTCGACGGACGAAGGGTTCCGCCTCGCCGAGCAGATGGTCGAGCTCGACGGGCTCGGGCACAGCGCCGTCATCCACACCGCCGACGCCGCGACCGCGGAGGCCTACGGGCAGCGGGTCCGGGCGGTGCGCATCATCTGGAACTCCCCGTCGTCGCAGGGCGGCATCGGCGACGTGTACAACGCCTTCCTGCCGTCGCTCACGCTGGGGTGCGGCAGCTACGGGCGCAACTCGGTGTCCGGCAACGTGTCCGCGGTCAACCTGCTCAACATCAAGCGGATCGGCCGGCGGACCAACAACCTGCAGTGGTTCAAGGTCCCACCGAAGATCTACTTCGAGCCCAACGCCATCCGGTACCTCGCCGACATGCCCGACGTGCACCGCGTCGCCATCGTCACCGACCCGACGATGACCCGGCTCGGCTACGTCGACCGCATCCGCGGCGTACTGCGCGGCGGCGCCAACCCGGTCACCGTGCAGATCCTCGACAACGTCGAACCGGAGCCGACGATGGCGACCGTCGAACGCGGCGCGGAGCTCATGCGCTCGTTCCGGCCCGACACCATCATCGCGCTCGGCGGCGGGTCGCCGATGGACGCGGCGAAGGTGATGTGGCTGCTGTACGAGCACCCGGGCGTCGAGTTCACCGACATGCGGGAGAAGTTCTTCGACATCCGCAAGCGGGCGTTCACGTTCCCGACCCTGGGCCGGCTGGCCCGGCTCGTGTGCATCCCCACCACCTCCGGCACGGGCGCGGAGATCACCCCGTTCGCCGTCATCACCGACACCGCGACCGGCAAGAAGTACCCCCTGGCCGACTACGCGCTCACCCCGAGCGTGGCGATCATCGACCCGGTGCTGACCGCCGACCTGCCGCCGAACGTCACCGCCGACAGCGGGTTCGACTGCCTCACCCACGCCACCGAGGCGTTCGTGTCCGTGTACGCCAACGACTACACCGACGGCCTGGCCCTGCACGCGATCAAGCTGGTGTTCCAGTACCTGCCGGCCGCCGTGCACCGCGGCAGCAGCGACCCGGTGGCGCGGGAGAAGATGCACAACGCCGGATCGATCGCCGGGATGGCCTTCGGCAACGCGTTCCTCGGCATGGTGCACGCCCTGGCACACACCCTCGGCGCCACGTTCCACATCGCCCACGGGCGCACCAACGCGATCCTGCTGCCGCACGTGATCCGGCACAACGGGCAGGTCCCGGCGAAGCTGACCGCGTGGCCGAAGTACGAGCGGTACGTCGCCCCGGAGCGCTTCCAGCAGATCGCGCAGGCGCTCGGGCTGCCGGCCCGCACGCCGGAGGAGGGCGTGGAGTCCTACGCCGCCGCGGTGGAGCGGCTGCGCGCCGAGGTCGGCATCGAGCCCTCGTTCCAGGCCGCCGGCGTCGACGAGCGGACGTTCCTGGAGGCGCTGCCGCAGCAGGCGATGAACGCCTACCTCGACCAGTGCGCCCCGGCGAACCCGAGGATGCCGATGCTCGACGACCTCCGCGACATCATGCGGACCGCGTACTACGGCACCACCCGGGACTGACCCGGCGCTCCCCGCCCGCCCGGGCCGCCCGGGCGGGCGGGGGAGCCGCGCCGGGTTTGGCGCCGCGGCGGCCGGGTAGCGGCCGCCGGTGGTGATCGGTGCGCGACTGCCCCGCCGCGAGGACGAACGGCTCGTCCGCGGGGCCGGGCGGTTCGTGGCGGACCTGCGCGTCCCGCACTGCCTGGAGGCGGCCTTCGTCCGCGGTGACACGGCGCACGGCCGGCTGCGCGACGTTCGGCTCGACCGGGTCCGGTCGGTGCCGGGCGTGGTCGCCGCCTTCGCCGCCGCCGACCTCGCGGCCGACCTCGCGGCCGTACCGGTGACGCCGCCGATGATGGACCCGCGGTCCGCCCGGGACCGGCCGTGGCCGGCGCTGGCGACCGACCGGGTGCGGCACGTCGGGCAGCCGGTCGCGGTCGTGCTGGCCGCGGACCGGTACGTCGCGGAGGACGGCCGCGACGCCGCCGAGGTCGACATCGAGCCGCTGCCGGTGCTGCTGGACCCGGCGGAGGCCGCCGACGGTGTGCCGCTGTTCGAGGGCCTGAGCAACGTCGCCGGGGTCACGGAGTTCGGCGCGCCGGTCGACGAGGCGGTGTGGCGGGACGCCGCCGTGGTCGTCGAGGGCACCTACCGGCAGCAGCTGCTGGCGCACACCTCCCTGGAGCCGCGGGCGGTGCTCGTGCGCCCGGACGGCGGCGACCGGTTCACCGTGTGGTGCTCGCACCAGGCGCCGCACCGGCTGCGGCGGGATCTCGCCGCGGCGTTCGGGCTGGCGGAGGAGCAGGTCCGGGTGATCGTGCCGGACGTGGGCGGCGCGTTCGGCGGCAAGAGCGAGACGTACCCGGAGTACCTCGCCGTGTTCGCCGCGGCGCGCCGGCTGGACCGGCCGGTGCGGTGGCTGGAGGACCGGGCGGAGGCGCTGGCCGGCCCGCCGCACGGCCGCGGGCAGCATCAGCGGACCCGGATGGCCGCCACCGCCGACGGCCGGATCCTCGCCTACGAGCTGCTCGTCGACGCGGACATCGGCGGGTACCCGCACACCGGCGCGTTCGTGCCGTGGGCGACGTCCATGATGGCCAACGGCGCGTACGTCATCCCGCACCTGTACGTGCGGGCCCGCGCGGTGCTGACGACGACCGCGCCGACCGCCCCGTACCGGGGTGCCGGCAGGCCCGAGGCGGCGTCGGCGATCGAACGCACCGTCGACCTGCTCGCCCACCGGCTCGGCCTTGACCCGGCGGAGCTGCGGCGGCGCAACCTCATCCCGCCGGACGCGTTCCCGTACCCGACGGTCACCGGGTACACCTACGACAGCGGCGACTACGCGACCGCCCTCGACGTCGCGCTGCGCGCCGTCGGCTACGACGGGTGGCGGGCGGAGCAGGCCCGGCGGCGCGGCACCGGCGGCACCCCGCTGGGCATCGGCCTGTGCACGTACGTCGAGCGGTCAGGGGCGGGCGGGGAGTTCGGGGCGGTGGAAGCCTGCCCGGACGGCACGTTCGTGGCGGTGTCGGGCTGCTGCTCCACCGGGCAGGGGCACGAGACCTCCTTCCCGCAGGTGGTCGCCTCGGTCCTGGGCGTCGCGCCGCGGCGGGTCCGGCTGGTCGAGCGGGACACGGCGCTGGTGCCGGAGGGCATCGGCTCCTACGCCAGCAGGTCCATGCAGACCGGCGGGGCCGCCCTGCAGCGGGCCGCCGGCAAGCTCGTCGACGAGGCCCGCCGGCGTGCGGGCGAGCTGTGGGGACTGCCCGTCACGGCGGTCGAGCACCACGCCGGCACGCTGTCGTGCGGCGGGCACCGGCTGTCCATGCAGGAGCTCGTGGCGGCGACCGGGGCGCTGCGCGCCGAGGAGACGTCCGCGCCGCCGGAGGCGTTCCCGTTCGGGGCGTACGCCGCCGTCGTCGAGGTCGAACCGGAGCTGGGCGAGGTCCGGGTGCTGCGGCTCGTCGCGGTCGACGACTACGGCGTCGTGGTCAACCCGCTGATCGTGGACGGCCAGGGCCGCGGCTCCGCGGTGCAGGGCCTCGGGCAGGCGCTGTTCGAGGAGTTGCGCTACGACGCCGAGGGGCGGCCGGAGCAGCGCGGGCTGCTCGACTACCTGCTGCCCACCGTGTCGGAGCTGCCGCCGATGACGTTCGAGGAGACCTGCACGCCGAACCCGAACACCCCGCTGGGCGCCAAGGGCGCGGGCGAGGCCGGCTGCATCGGCGTGCCGCCGGCGCTGGTCAACGCCGTCGCCGACGCCCTGCAGCTCGACGACCGCGACGCGCTGCAGATGCCGCTCACCCCGTACACCTGCTGGTCCGCGGCCCGGGTGGCGGTGCGGTGAAGCCGCCGGCGTTCGGCTACGTCGTCGCGCACACCGCGGGCGAGGCCGTCGACGCGCTCGCCGACGGCGGCACCCAGGTGCTGGCCGGTGGGCAGAGCCTGGTCCTGGAGCTGAACCACCGCGCCGCACGGCCGGCCAGGCTGGTCGACATCAACCGGGTGCCGGGCTTCGACCGGCTCACCGTCGCCGACGGCGGCCTGCGGGTCGGGCCGCTGGTGCGGCACAGCGCCTTCGCGGACCTGGACCACGGGCCGCTCGGGACGCTGCTGGGCCGGGTCGTGCGGCACATCGCCCACCCGCCGATCCGGGCCCGGGGCACCATGCTGGGCAGCCTCGCCTACGCCCACCCGGCCGCCGAGTGGGCCGCCGTGGCCACCGCGCTCGACGGGCGCCTCGTGCTCACCGGCGCCGGCGGCACGCGCATCGTCGCCGCCGAGGACTTCTCCACCGGGCCGTTCGCCACCGTACGACGCCCCGACGAGCTGCTCACCGAGGTGCGGCTGGCGCTGCTGCCGGCCGGCACCGGAGTGGGGTTCGCCGAGCACCGCCGCACCCACGCCAGCTTCGCCCAGCTCGCCGCGCTCGCCACGCTCACCGTCCGCGGCGGCCGGGTGGGCGCGGCGCGGGTGGGCCTGGTCAACGCCGCCGACCGGCCGGTGCGCGCCCGGGCCGCGGAGCGCGTCCTGCTCGACCGGCCCCTCGACACGGCGGCGTTCGCCGAGGCCGGGCGGGTCGCGGCCACCGAGGACGCGGACCCGCGCCCGCAGCCGTACGCCGACGTCGCCTACCAGCGGCACGCCGTCGCCGTGCTCGTCCGCCGGGCGCTCGACGCGGCCCACCGTGACCTCACCCCGACCGGAGGATGAGCCGTGCGCGTCAGCCTGACCGTCAACGACCACCGGTACGACCTGGACGTCGAACCCCGCCGCACCCTCGCCGACGCGCTGCGCGACGACTGCGGTCTCACCGGCACCCACCTCGGCTGCGAGCACGGGGTCTGCGGCGCGTGCACGGTGCTGGTCGACGGCGTCGCGGTCCGCTCGTGCCTGATGCTCGCCGTGCAGTGCGACGGCACCGGTGTGCGGACCGTCGAAGGGCTCGCCGCGGCGGACGGCACGCCGCACCCGTTGCAGGCGGCGTTCCACGCCGAACACGCGCTGCAGTGCGGTTTCTGCACCCCCGGGTTCCTGATGCTGGCCGCCGGTGCCCTCGGGTCGGACCCGGGCCTGGTGGACGACCCGGAGCGGCTGCGCGAGCTGCTGACCTCGAACCTGTGCCGGTGCACCGGCTACGAGGCGATCCGCCGGGCCGTCGTCCGCGCCGCCGCGGCGGACTGACCCGCGCGGCGGTGACCGTCGATGCCGGGGACCGGTGGTCCCATCGATACGGGACCACCGGCCCTGCCGCCGGGACGGCGCGCGGACGAGAGTTGGCGGTGAGCCCACCGACAGGGAGCCTGCCATGACACAGCATCTGCGAGCCGAGATCGACCAGGTCGCCGAGGCCTCGATCGCGGCACTGCGCGCCCCGTCCATCCTCAACACCCAGCCGTGGCGGTGGCGGCTGGCCGGCAACCACGCCGAGCTGTGGGCCGACCGGTCCCGCCAGCTCGACGGGCTGGACCCCGACGGCAGGCTCCTGCTGCTCAGCTGCGGCACCGCGCTGCACCACGCCACCGTGGCGCTGCTCGCCGCCGGCTTCGCCGCCGACATCGCCAGGCTGCCCGACCCGGCCCGGCCGGACCTGGTCGCCCGGATCCGGCAGGGGCAGCCGTGCCCGCCGGACAACCGGCTGTACCGCTCGATCTACCGGCGGCGCACCGACCGCCGCCCGTTCAGCGACGACCGGCCGTCCCAGGCAGTCCTGGACGAGCTGCGCGCGGCGGCCGAGCGGCACGGCGTGCACCTGCACGTGGTCCGCGACGACCAGCTGACCGCGTTCGCCTCGGCCGTCGCCCACGCCGGCGACGTCGAGCACGGCGACGCCCGCTTCCGCGACGACCTGCTCACCTGGACGACCCGTACCCGCGAGGACCGCGACGGCGTGTCGGCCCGCAGCGCGGTGCCGGCCGTCCGCCGCACCATCGCGCCGCGCGACTTCGAGCTGGCCCGCCCGGCCGCGCTCGACCCGGGCCCCGGCACCGACCGCGGCACCGTCTACGCCGTCCTCGCCGTCGACGCCGAGGAACCCGCCGACTGGGTCGCCGCCGGCGAGGCGCTGTCCGACGTGTGGCTCACGCTCACCGCCGGCGGCCTGGCCGCCTCGCCGATCAGCGAGGTCGTCGAGGTGGTGGCGGTGCGGGTGGCGCTGCGCCGGCTGCTCGGCGGCGTCGGCCACCCGGCGATCGCCCTGCGGGTCGGCGTCCCCGTCGACGGCATCGACCCGGTGCCCGCGTCCGTGCGCCGCTCCGGCACCGACACCATCGGCCCGCCCGGGCAGTGAGCTGTTCACCCGATGATCCCCGCACCGCGTCGTCCGGCGGCGTAGGGTCGGGATGGTATGCCCGGGACGGACTGCTGCCGTACACGACCACAGCCTGAACACGCATATCGGAGAAAGGACGTCCGGTGACCACTGTCGCGGACCGCACCACCGACGAGAACCTGACCGCCGCGCTCGCCCGGCCGACCGACGACGAGGTCGCGCAACTGGACGCATGGTGGCGCGCGAACAACTACCTCACGGTGGGCCAGATCTACCTGCAGGGCAACCCGCTGCTGCGCCGCCCCCTCGAGCCGGGTGACATCAAACCCCGGCTGCTCGGGCACTGGGGCACCAGCCCAGGCCTGTCGCTGATCTACGCGCACGTGTCGCGGCTCATCCGCCGCACCGGCCAGGAGGCGATCTACCTCGCCGGACCCGGCCACGGCGGGCCCGCGCTGGTGGCCGCCGGCTACCTGGAAGGCACCTACAGCGAGATCTACCCGGCCGTGTCGCAGGACGAGGCGGGGGTGCTGCGGCTGTTCCGGCAGTTCTCCAGCCCCGGCGGCATCCCCAGCCACGTCTCGGTCACCACCCCCGGCTCCATCCACGAGGGCGGCGAGCTCGGGTACGTGCTGGTCCACGCGTTCGGCTCGGTGATGGACAACCCCGACCTGCTGACGATCGCCGTGGTCGGCGACGGCGAGGCGGAGACCGGCCCCCTGGAGGGCTCCTGGAAGGGCATCTCCTTCCTCAACCCCACCCGCGACGGCGCCGTCCTGCCGATCCTGCACCTCAACGACGCGAAGATCGCCGGTCCGACCGTGCTGGGCCGCAAGGACCCGGCCGAGGTGCGGTCCCTGCTGGAGGGGCACGGCTACGAGGTCATCGAGGTCACCGGCGACGACCTGCCCGGCATGCACCACCGCTTCGCCGCCGCCCTCGCCGACGCGTGGAGCCGCATCCGCGCCATCCAGCGCGCCGCCCGCGACGGCGAATGGGACGGCAAGCGCCCGCACTGGCCCATGATCATCCTGCGGTCGCCGAAGGGCTGGACCGGACCCGACCAGGTCGACGGCATCCAGGTCACCGGCACGTGGCGCTCCCACCAGGTGCCGCTGTCCGGCGTCAAGGACAACCCGGAGCACCTGGAGATCCTGGAGCGGTGGCTGCGCTCGTACCGGCCGGAGGAGCTCTTCGACGCCTCCGGCGCCCCGGTCGACCTGGTGCGGGGCCTCGCCCCCGACGGCGACCTGCGCATGAGCGCCAGCCCGCACGCCAACGGCGGCCTGCTCACCCGCGACCTCGACCTGCCGGACTTCCGCGACTACGCCGTCGAGGTGGGCACCCCCGGCGACTCGCACGCCGAGTCGACCCGGCGGCTCGGGGAGATGCTGCGCGACGTGTACCGCGCCAACCCCGACCGGTTCCGGCTCTTCTGCCCCGACGAGACCAACAGCAACCGGCTCGGCGCCGTGTTCGAGGTCTCCGACCGGGCGTTCGCCGAGCGGGTCACCGACGCCGACGTCGCGATCAGCCGCGACGGGCGGGTCATGGAGGTGCTCTCGGAGCACAACTGCCACGGCTGGCTCGAGGGGTACAACCTGACCGGCCGGCACGGCATGTTCGCCACCTACGAGGCGTTCGCGATGGTGTCGGCGTCCCAGACCGTCCAGCACGGCAAGTGGCTGCAGGAGGCGAAGCGGCTGCCCTGGCGGGCGAAGGTCCCCAGCCTCAACGTCCTGCTCACCTCGACCGCCTGGCGCAACGACCACAACGGCTTCTCCCACCAGGGTCCCGGCCTCATCCAGGTCGTGCTCACGCAGCGCGGTGACGTCGCCCGGGTGTACCTGCCGCCGGACGCCAACTGCCTGCTGTCCGTCGCCGACCACTGCCTGCGGTCGCGCTCGTACATCAACCTCATCGTCATCGACAAGCAGCCGCAGCTGCAGTGGCTGACGATGGAGCAGGCCACGGCCCACTGCGCGCAGGGCGCCGGCATCTGGGACTGGGTCGGCACCGACGACGGCAGCACCGACCCCGACATCGTCCTGGCCTGCGCCGGTGACGTCGTCACCATGGAGACCGTCGCCGCGGCCCAGATCCTGAAGGCCCGGCTGCCGAAGCTCAAGGTCCGCGTCGTCAACGTGGTCGACCTGATGACGCTGCCCCGGCCGAAGGACCACCCGCACGGGATGAGCTCGACCCGGTTCACGGAGCTGTTCACCGACACCGTCGACGTCGTCTTCGCCTTCCACGGCTACCCGGGCGCCATCCACCAGCTGGTGCACGGCCGTCCCGACGCCGACCGGTTCCGGGTCCGCGGCTTCATCGAGGAGGGCACCACCACGACCCCGTTCGACATGACGGTGCGCAACCGGGCCTCGCGCTACCACCTCGTGATGGACGCCATCAACAACGCCAAGCGGCTGCCCCGCGGCGCCGCCGAGCTGAAGGCGTGGTGCGAGCAGAAGCTCGCCGAGCACGAGGCGTACGTGGTCGAGCACCTCGAGGACATGCCCGAGGTGCGCGGCTGGACCCTCGGCGACTGGGCCCAGCAGGGATGAGCACGGCGAGTGAGGCGCTTGCCCGGGCGGCGGACACCGCCCGGCTGGCGCCGTCCGTGCACAACACGCAACCGTGGCGGTGGGTCGTGCGGGGCGACTCGCTGGAGCTGTACGCGGTGACCGACCGCCAGCTGCGCGAGCAGGACCCGGCGGGCCGCCTCATGCTGCTCAGCTGCGGCGCGGCGCTGCACCACGCCCGCGTCGCCCTGGACGCCGCGGGCTGGACCCACACGGTGCGGCGGCCGGCCGGCGAGCCGCTCGCGGTCGTGCAGGCGGCGGCGCCCGGCCCCGCCGACCCGGCCGCGATGCGCCGGCTGCAGCTGCTGCAGGTGCGGCGCACCGACCGCCGGGCGGTCAGCGACGAGCCGGTCGCCCCCGAGGCCGTGCAGGCCATCACCGCCGCCGCCACGGCCGGCGGCGCCCGGCTGCACGTGCTCAACCGCGACCAGGTCCTCGAGCTCGCCGTCATGATCGAGCACGCCGGCGACGCGGAGCGCCACGACGAGCGGATGCGGGCCGAGACCGCGTCCTGGGTCGGCGGCGAACGGCCCGCCGGCACCGGCCTGCCCGACGCCGTCATCCCGGTGGAGCTGCCCCTGACCACCGTCGCCGAGCGCGACTTCGGGGTCAGCGGCACCCTGCAGGCCGGCACCGGCCACGACACGGCCGCCGCCTACGCCGTGCTGTACGGCGACGGCGACGAACCCGCCGACTGGCTGCGCGCCGGCGAGGCGCTCAGCGAGGTCTGGGTCGCCGCGACCGACCACGGCGCGGCGGTGCTGCCGCTGAGCAGCCCCATCGAGCTGGACTTCACCCGGCAGGCGCTGCGGCGCATGCTGGGCGAGGTCGGCTACCCGTTCCTGGTCATGCGCCTGGGCACCACCGACCCCGACCACGCGGGGCCGGCGCACACCCCCCGACTGCCGGTCGAGCAGGTCATCGAGATCGTCGAGGACTGACCGGGTCACCGCCGCCGTCCGCCGGGCTCTCCGCAGCCCGGCGGGCGGCTTCGCGTCGTCGCCCGTGCCCGTGCGGCTGCGGCGCCGCACCGTCGCCGGCTGAGCTGAGCTCGACCCGCCAGCGGCCGGGCAGGGCGAACGTGACCGCCGCGCCGGTCGGGTCGGTGAGCACCGCGACGTCGGCGCCGCCGTGCAGGACCATCGCCAGGGGAGCCTCCGCCGCTCAGTCGGTGACGGCCCCGTCGGGCCCGGCCCAGGTGACTCAGTCCTGCGGCGACACCGGGACCGGGTCGACCCGCCAGATCCGCTCGCGGTAGTCGCGGACCGTGCGGTCGGCGGAGAAGAAGCCGCACCGGGCCGTGTTCACCACCGACATCCTGGTCCACCGCTCGGTGTCGCACCAGGCGGCGTCGACGGCGTCCTGACAGTCCACATAGGAGCGGTAGTCGGCCAGGGCGAGGTACTCGTCGTAGGTGAGCATGACGTGGACGATGTCGGCGAACTCGGCCCGGTCGCCGTGGGAGAACACCCCGCCGGCGATGGCGTCGACGGCGGCGCGCAGCTCCTCGTCGTTTTCGTAGTGCCGCCGCGGCGAACAGCCCTCGGCCCGGACCGCGGCGGCCTCGCCGGCGTCGAGCCCGAACAGGAAGAAGTTGTCCGCCCCGACCCGGTCGCGGATCTCGATGTTGGCGCCGTCGAGCGTACCGATGGTCAGCGCGCCGTTCAGGGCGAGCTTCATGTTGCCGGTGCCGGACGCCTCGGTGCCGGCGAGCGAGATCTGCTCGGACAGGTCCGCGGCCGGGACGATCAGCTCCGCGCGGGTGACGTTGTAGTCGGGCAGGAACACCACGCGCAGGTGCCGGGACACGACGGGGTCGGCGTTCACCGTGGCGGCCACCGCGTTGACCAGCCGCATCAGCCGTTTCATCGCGTGGTAGCCGGGCGCGGCCTTGCCGGCGACGACGAACGAGCGGGGGACCCGGTCGGCGTCCGGGTCGGCGTGGATGCGGTTGAAGAGCGTGACCACGTGCAGGATCTTGAGCAACTGCCGCTTGTAGGCGTGGAACCGTTTGATCATCACGTCGCACATGGCGTCGGGGTCGAGCACCACGCCGGTCGCCTGCGCGGCGTAGACGGCCAGGGCCGCCTTGTTGCGGCGCTTGACGGAGCGCCACCGGTCCAGCAGCGCCGGGTGCTCCGTCACGGCGGTCAGGCCCTCGAGCCGCTCGAGGTCGGTGAGCCAGCGGTCGTCGCCGAGCTCGGCGGTGATGAGCGCGGACAGCCGCGGGTTGGCCAGCCGCAGGAACCGTCGCGGGCTGACGCCGTTGGTGACGTTGTGGAAGCGGTCCGGCCACAGCTGCGCGAAGTCCGTCAGCGTGGTGTCCGCCAGCAGCCTGGAGTGCAGCTCGGCGACGCCGTTCACCGCGAAGCTGCCGACGGTGGCGAGGTGGGCCATGCGCACGCTGCGGACCGGCTCCTCCTGCACGATCGACAGGCGGCGGACCTTCTCGGTGTCGCCGGGGTAGCGGTGCCGGACCTCGTCGAGGAAGAAGTGGTTGATCGCGTAGATGATCTCCATGTGCCGGGGCAGCAGCCGCTGGACGAGGTCCGTCGGCCAGGTCTCCAGCGCCTCCGGCATGAGGGTGTGGCAGGTGTAGGCGAACGTCCGCCGGGTGATCGACCACGCCTGCTCCCACGCCACCCCGTGCTCGTCGACGAGCAGCCGCATCAGCTCGGCGACCGCCATGACCGGGTGCGTGTCGTTGAGCTGGATCACCACCTTGTCGGCGAGGCCGTCCCAGCGGGAGTTGCGCAGGTGGTACCGCCGGATGATGTCGCGCAACGAGCAGGAGACCAGGAAGTACTGCTGTTTCAGGCGCAGCTCGCGGCCGGGCTCGGTGCTGTCGTCGGGGTACAGCACCTTGCTGATGTTCTCCGAGCGGACGATGTCCTCGACGGCCTCGACGTACTCGCCGGCGCTGAACCGTTCGAGGTTGAACGACTGGCGGCTGGCCCGGGCCTGCCACAGGCGGATGATGTTGACCGTCTGCGTGCCGTACCCGGGGACCAGCATGTGGCTCGGCTCGCCGCGCACCACCTCGCCGGGGATCCAGCGGCGCCGCAGGCCGGTCGGGTCGTCCTCCACCGGCTCCGTCGTGCCGTAGAAGCCGACCAGCTGCCGGTCGTCGGGCGCGGCGAACTCCCACGGGTTGCCGTAGAACGCCCAGTCGTCGGGGCGCTCCAGCTGGCCGCCGCCGTCGGTGAACGCCTGCTTGAAGATGCCGAACTCGTACCGGATGCCGTAGCCGACCGCCGGGATGTCCGACGTGGCGAGGGCGTCCAGCAGGCAGGCGGCGAGCCGGCCCAGCCCGCCGTTGCCGAGGCCGGGCTCCACGTCGTAGCGGGCCAGCTCGTCCAGCGACAGGCCGAGCTCGGACACGATGGCGGCGAGCGGCTCCTCGGTGTCGGTGCTGAGCATGTTCTGGGTCAGCTGCCGGCCCAGCATGTACTCGGCCGACAGGTAGTACAGGAACCGCGGGTTCGCGGCGTAGTGCGCCGCCGTGGTGCGCGCGTACCGGTCCACGAGCCGGTCACGGACGGTCAGGGCGAGCGTGTAGTAGGCGTCGTAGCTGCTGGCCGACTGGGTGGTCGTGCCGCGCTGGTAGTAGAGGTTGCTGACCAGCTCCTGTTCGAGGTGCTCCCGGGTGGTGCCGACGGCCCTGCGCTTCGCTCTGGTGTGGACGGTGGTCACGGTGGTCCTTCCCCCGGGCGTCCGGCGTGCTCACTGTAAGTATCGCCCAGGTGGCGGCCAGTGATCGGCGAAGTTGGGGCATTGGCCTCAGCGCATCGCGGCGATGAGCTCCTCCACGTCGACGGAGGCCACCGAGCACGCCCGGTCCGAGTACGCGTACGGCAGCACCAGCCGGCCCCCGTGGACCAGCCCGCCGCAGGAGTACAGCACGTTCGGCACGTACCCCTCCCGCTCGTCCTCGTCGGGCTCCAGCAGCGGCCGCTCGAGCCGCCCGAGCACCACGCCCGGGTCGTCGCGGTCCAGCAGCATGGCGCTCATCACGTACCGGCGCAGCATGCCGACGCCGTGCGTCACGACCAGCCAGCCGGCGGGCGTCTCGACCGGTGAGCCGCAGTTGCCCATCTGGACCAGCTCCCAGTCGTGCACCGGGTCGGCCAGCGGCCGCGGGTCGTCCCAGTGCACGAGGTCCGGCGAGGTCATCACGAACAGCCGCTGCCCGTCCTGGCGGCCCAGCGCCCACCAGCGCCCGCCGACCTGCCGGGGGAACAGCGCGATGCCCTTGTCCGACACGCCGGGACCGGTCATCGGCCGCACGGTGAAGGTGGTGAAGTCGTCGGTGCGGATCAGCTTGATGGTGATGTCCCGGCCGTTGTACGCGGTGTACGTCGCCGCCCAGCTGGTGGACCCGTCGGGCAGCCGCAGCGGCACGAACCGCGCGTCCTCCAGCCCGAGCGTCTCGTCGGGCGCCGCCGCGTACAGGACCCGCTCGTCCAGCGGCGTCGCCGGGTCGAAGCGCACCGTGTACCCGTCCGGCCCGGGGGTGACGTGGCCGGGGGTGGCCCACCGTCCCGCCGGGTCCAGCCGCAGCCGGCCGGCGGCGTCGACGGTGCCGGTGCGGAACTCCACCGTGGAGCGGTGCCCCTCGCCGATCGCCCGGAGGCTGACCACGACGCGCAGCTCACCCGGGCCGGCGCCGCGCTGGTCCGGCGCGGGCACGATCGACGGGTTGCACAGCGCGGCGGCCTCCACGGCGTACTCCATCGTGGTGTACGCGGCCGCGAGCAGGCGCCGGTCCTCGCCGATGCCGGACGGGTCGAGGTGCAGCAGGTCGACGAGCTCGGCCCAGCGGCGGCGCAGCTGGGCGGTGAGGTCCCGGTGCCGCCAGCCGAAGCGGCCGGTCATGTCGCGCAACGCCTCGGCGGCCTGCGCGTCGGTGCGGCGCAGCACCCGCTCGACCCGCTCCGCCAGCACCGCGGGCGCGAACTGCAGCGGCAGCGCCACGACCCGCGCCGGGTCCGGCTGCAGCCGCAGCTCCTGCCGCGCCACCGCGACGCCGGTCCCGCCGCGCGCGGAGGTCTCCAGCAAGGTCCCGCCGCGCGCTGGGGTCTCCAGCACGGTCCCGCTGCGCGCGGACGTCTCCAGCATGCTGAGCACCGGTGCCTCCTGTCCCGGCCCCGCGGCGGGCCCGTTTCCATCCGTGGACCGGACGCCGCGGTGCGGCCGCGGTACGCCCGATGGAAACGATCCCGGGCCCGCGACAGGATGCGGGTCCCGCGGGGTTGCCGGCCGGTGGTCAGGCCGCGACGGCGGCGAGCAGCAGCAGGCACGCGCCGATCTCGATCATGCCGACGTGCTTCGGCGCGAGGCGGAACCTCGGCACGAGCACGGCCCGGGCCAGCAGGAGCGCGAACACGACCGCCGGCAGGGCGCCCAGGAGGGTGGCGGCCACGGCGGCGCCCGCGTGGTAGGCGACCGACGCCCGCAGGTACGCGGGGTTGCCGCGCTCCCGGATCATCGTCTTGACGTACAGGACGGTGCCGGTGAAATACAGCAGGACCGCGGCGAACACGGGCGCCACCGCGCCGGGCGGGGTGCCGGCGACGGTGGCGGCGACGAAGACCATGACGCAGCTCTGCACGACCGAGGCGACGTCGTTGAGCAGCGCCCGCTCCCGGCGCCGCCGGGCGTACAGGACGTTGCCGGCCAACAGCAGCGCGTACACCGGGGCGTACGCGAGCACCTGCGGCCGCACGGCGACCACCAGCCCGGTCAGGGCCGCGGCGGCCGGCGCGTACAGCAGCAGCTGCGCCCGGAACCGGGCCGGGCGGCGCGTCTTGACCGCCTGCAGCACGTAGTACGAGCACAGGTAGCCGGCGAGCCACGCGCCGAGCAGCGGCAGGTGCACCCACCGGAAGCCGGCGGTGAGCACGCCGGCGAGCCAGGGCACGGCCAGCATGGCCCAGGCGCCGTGCTGCGGCGGGACGAACTGCCGGGCGCCGGGCCGGCGGGCGGGGCGCCGCGTGATCGTGCTCGTCATCGGGTCACCGGCGACCGGCGGAGCGCAGGTAGGTCACCAGTCCCGGCACCGCCGCCACCGCGGCGCAGCCGAGCGTGCCGGTCAGCGTGAGCGCCTCGGTGCCCAGCAGCGTGTGCAGCGGCGCCAGCCAGACCGCGGCGAGCTGCAGGACCAGCGACAGCCCGACCGCCGCGTCGAGGCCCCAGTTGCGCCGGCCGGTGCCGCGGGCCCGCAGCGCCAGCGCCACCCCGAGCTGGGCCAGCCCCAGCACCAGGAACAGCACGCTCTGCCAGGGGCCGCCCGCGTGCCTGGTCCACAGCGCGGCGGCCAGGGCGGTCACGGTGATCAGGGCGCCGGTGACGGCGATCGGTGCCGCCAGGCGGGCGAGGATGGCCTGGTCGGGTCGGCGGGGCGGGCGCCGCATCAGCCCGGGTGCGGCCGGCTCGCCGCCGAGCGCCACACCCGGCAGGCCGTGGGTGATCATGTTGATCCACAGGATCTGCGCCGGCAGCAGCGGCACCGCCAGACCCAGCCACGGGCCGGCGAGCATGATGAGCACCTCGGCGGCGCCGCCGGACAGCGCGTAGACGAGGAACCGGCGGATGTTGGCGTAGATGCGCCGGCCCTCGCGGACGGCGGTGGCGACCGTGGCGAGGTTGTCGTCGGCGAGGACGAGGTCCGCGGCCTGGCGGGCCGCCTCGGTGCCGCCGCGGCCCATCGCCACACCGATGTCGGCGCGGCGCAGCGCGGGCGCGTCGTTCACGCCGTCACCGGTCATGGCCACCACGGCGCCGCCGCGCTGCAGGGCCTTGATGATGGCGAGCTTGCGTTCGGGGCTGGTGCGGGCGTACACGACGGCCGGCGCGCCGGGGTCGACCCGGTCGTCGCCGAGCGCGACCCTCGCGCCCGGGGCCGCGATGCCGACCCGCTCGGCGATCGCGGCGGCCGTCGCCGGGTGGTCGCCGGTGATGAGGACCGGCTGGATGCCGGCGTCGTGGAACGCCCGGACCGTGTCCGGTGCCGCGTCCCGTACCGGGTCGACGAGGGCGACCAGGCCGAGCAGCCGCAGCCCCCGTTCGACGTCGTCCGCGCCGGCTCCGGCACCGCCGTCGCGGTGCGCGGTGGCGACGGCGAGCACCCGGTACCCGTCACCGGCGAGCCCGGCGGCGGTGCGGGTGGCCCACGCGCGGGTCCCGTCGTCGGCGTCGACCGGGCCGCCCGGGGCGAGCAGCCCGTCGGGCGCGCCCTTGCACACGATCAGGTGGCCGCCGTCCGGGTCGGCGTGCACCGTGGTCATGCGGCGGCGGTCGGCGTCGAACGGCACCTCGTCCACCCGCGGGTAGCGCTCCCGCACCGCCGTGCCGATGCCGCACCGGCCGGCGGCGGCCAGCAGCGCGGCCTCCATCGGGTCGCCGACGGGTGCCCACGCCGTGCGCTCCCCGCCGGGAGCGGCCAGGTCGGCGTCGGTGCACAGCACGACGGCCCGGGCGAGCTCCAGCGCGGCGTCGCCGGGGGCGGGCGTCGCGCTGCCGGCCGGGTCGTACCCGGTCCCGTGCAGGGCGACCTCGGCGCGGTCCGGCAGCAGGAACCGCTCGACGCTCATCAGCCCTTCGGTGAGGGTGCCGGTCTTGTCGGTGGCCAGGACCGTCACCGAGCCGAGGGTCTCCACGGCCGGCAGCCGGCGCACGATCGCCGAGCGCTGCGCCATCCGGCGGGCGCCCAGCGCCAGCGCGAGGGTCACGACCGCGGGCAGCGACTCGGGCACCGCCGCGACGGTCAGGCTCACCGCCGCGAGCAGCATCTCGGCGACCGGCTGGCCGCGCAGCACCCCGACCAGGAACACCACCGCCGACAGCGCCACCGCGGCCGCGGCGAGCACCTTGCCGAGCCCGGCGAGCCGCCGCTGCAGCGGCGTCGCCCGCCGGGGCTGCCCGGCGACCAGCGCGGCGATGCGGCCCAGCGCGCTGTGCGGGCCGGTGCGCAGCACGATCCCGGTGGCGCGGCCGGTGGCGGTCACGGTGCCGGCGGACAGCTCCCCGCCGACGTCCTTGGCCACCGTCATCGACTCGCCGGTGAGCGCCGACTCGTCCGCCGTCAACCGGACCGCCTCGACGATCCGCAGGTCGGCGGGGACGATGTCGCCGGCCTCGACGCGTACCAGGTCGTCGGGGACGAGGTCGCCGGCCGGGACCGACACGTCGGTGCCGTCGCGGCGCACCCGGGCCGACGGCGCGGCCATGCGGCGCAGCGCCGCCACCGCCCGGTCCGCGCGCAGCTCCTGCACCACGCCGACGGTGGTGTTGAGCACGATCACCAGCAGGATGACGACGAGGTCGCTGATGTCCCGCAGCAGCGCGGTGACCACCATCGCGGCGAGCAGCACGACGATCAGCGGGTCCCGCAGCTGCGCGCCGACGCGCGCCGGGACCGACGGCGGCCGGGCCGCGGGCAGCTCGTTGCGCCCGTGCCGTTCGCGCAACGCGGCGGCCTGCGCGGTGGTGAGCCCGTCCCGGTGCGTCGTCAGCGTGGGCGTCATGTCTCGACCGTCGCACCGCCGGTCCCGCCCCGGCCAGGGGCGAAGGTCCCGTGCGGCCCGGGACCGGTGCGGGGTGCGGGCCCCGCACCGGTCACCGGGTCACGCGGACTTCGGCGCGTGGGCGATCAGCACCGGGCATTCCGCGTAGTGCATCAGCTGCTGGCCGACGGAGCCGAGCAGCAGCCCGGTGAAGCCGCCGTGGCCGCGGCTGCCGACCACGACGAGCTGCGCCGTGTGCGACATGCCGATCAGCACCTTCGCGGCCCGGCCGGCGGTGACCACGGCCGCCAGCTTCACGCCCGGGTACCGGTCCCGCCAGCCGTCCAGCGACGACTCGAGCGCGGCGCGCTCGGCGGCCTCGGCGGCGTCGCGCGGCACGACGGTCGCCGGTGGCGGCACGTAGGCGCGGACGGCGACGACCTCGGTGCCGCGTGCGGCGGCGGCCTCGAACGCCAGCCGCAGCGCCGTCTCCGCCGACGGCGAGCCGTCGACACCGACGACGACCGGGCCGGCGGCGGCGTCGCAGTGCCCGCGCACGACGGCGACCGGGGTCCGCGCGTGCGTCGCGACCTGCTGGCTCACCGAGCCCAGCAGCAGGTTGCTCACGCCGCCGGCGCCGCGGCAGCCGACGACCAGCAGGGACGCGGCGCTGTCGCCGAGGTCGAGCAGGGTGGTGGCGCCGGGCGCCTGCACGGCGGTGCCGAAGACGTCGATGCCGTCGTGACGGTCGCGGACCCGGCTGACGGCCTCGGCGACGAGCTGCTCGCCGGTGCGTTCGGCCGCCTCGATGAGCTCGGCCGTGACGTCGTAGTAGATGCCCGGCCACGCGACGTGGTAGCCGTGCACGATCTGCAGCTGCGCGCCGGTCCGGGCGGCCTCGTCGGCGGCCCAGTCGACCGCCGTGCGGGCCTCGTCGGAGCCGTCGTAGCCGACGACGATCCGCTGGGCGTTCATGGTGTCCTCCTTCGGCGGCCCCGCGCGTCCGGCGCGGGGCGGCGTGCTTCAGCGTCCCCGCGCGTCCGGTGCGGGGGCGGCGTTCGTCGGGTCAGGTGGCGGGTCCCCGGCGCGCAGGGCCGCCGCGATGTGCCGCGCCCAGCCGCGGACCTCGCCGGGGTCGGGTTCGAGGGCGTGCGGCGCCCACGGCCGCCCCGGCGGGTGCGCGGCCAGGAACGGGCGGTGGTCCAGCGCCTCGACGGCGTCCTCGACGGCGCCGATGTCGATGCGCTGCTGCGGGGTGACCGCGTCACCGGCCGGGCTGTTGGAGAACAGCCAGACCGGCACGCGGCGCAACCGCTGCCGCTGCGCCATCGCGAACCGCACCGTGCGCCGCGGCCAGTGCCCGCCCCGGGCCGGCCCGCCGAGCACGACCGCGTCGAAGCCGCCGATGCCGCCCTCGCCGGTGCGTTCGGCGGGGACCTCGCGCACGACGCTGTCCAGCCCGTGCCGGTGCAGCGTGTCGCCGATCAGCCGGGCCGTGTCGGCGGACGCGCCGTCGTCGTCGGTGTACGCGACCAGGACGCGCATGTCGTCACCCTCCAGGGGTCAGCGGGTGTGCAGTGGTCAACGGGTGTCGGAGCCGGTCGCCGCGACGGCGCTGCGGCCCGCCTCCAGCCGGGCGACCGGCACCCGGAACGGCGAGCAGGACACGTAGTCCAGCCCGGCCTCGTGGAAGAAGTGGATGGACGCGGGGTCGCCGCCGTGCTCGCCGCAGACGCCGATGTGCAGGTCCGGCCGGGTCCGCCGGCCCTCCTCCACGGCGATGCGCACCAGCCGGCCCACCCCGTCGCGGTCGATGGACTCGAACGGCGACACCCCGAAGATGCCGAGCTCCAGGTAGCGGGCGAAGAACGCCCCCTCGACGTCGTCGCGGGAGAAGCCCCAGCCCATCTGGGTGAGGTCGTTGGTACCGAACGAGAAGAAGTCCGCGGCGCGGGCGATCTCCCCGGCGGTCAGGGCGGCCCGCGGCACCTCGATCATCGTGCCGATCCGCGCCCGTACGCCGAGCGGGCCGAGCAGCCGCAGCGCCTCCTCGCGGACCGCCTCCAGCTCCTGCACGGCACCGACGAGCGGCACCATGATCTCGGGGTGCACGGCGACGCCCCGCGCGCGGCAGGCGAGGGTGGCCTCGGCGACGGCACGGATCTGCATCGCGAACAGGCCGGGCACCACCAGGCCGAGCCGGACCCCGCGCAGGCCGAGCATCGGGTTCTCCTCGTGCATCCGCTGCACCGCGTCCAGCAGCGCCCGGTCGTGGCCGTCCGGCTCGCCGCGCGACTCGGCCAGGGCGACCTTCACCGACAGCTCGTCCAGCGGCGGCAGGAACTCGTGCAGCGGCGGGTCGATCAGCCGGATCGTCACCGGCAGCCCGTGCATCGCCTGGAACAGCCGCTCGAAGTCCGCGCGCTGCAGCGGCAGCAGCTCGGCCAGGGCCGCGTCGCGGTTCTCGTCGGTACGGGCGAGGATCAGCCGTTCGACGAGCGGCCGCCGCTCGCCGAGGAACATGTGCTCGGTGCGGCACAGCCCGATGCCCTGCGCGCCGAAGCGGCGGGCGCGGGCGGCGTCGTCGAACGTGTCGGCGTTGGCGCGCACGGCCAGCCGCCGCACCTTGTCCGCGTGGCCGAGGATCCGGTCGACGGCGGCGACGAGCGGGTCGGCGCCGGGGGAGAGGGTGCCCTCGAAGTAGCGCACCACCGGCGACGGCTGCACCGGCACGGCACCGAGGTACACCCGGCCGGTGGTGCCGTCGATGGACACCACGTCGCCCTCCGAGACGACCCGGCCGGCCACCGTGAACCGGCGTGCGTCGACGTTGACGTCGAGGTCCTCGGCGCCGCACACGCACGTCTTGCCCATGCCGCGGGCGACCACGGCGGCGTGCGAGGTCTTGCCGCCGCGGCTGGTCAGGATGCCCTGCGCGGCGATCCCGAGCTGCGCGCCCGTCACCCGGGTCAGCGCCTCGTCCATGTCGATGACGCCGTCGTCGACGAGCTGCGCGGCGATGACGAACGCGGCCGCCGCGGTCCGCTTGCCGACCCGGGTCTGCAGCATCCACAGCTTGCCGCGCTCGATGGTGAACTCGATGTCGCACAGGTCGACTGGAAGACCGCCCGGATCGACCGGTCGAGCTGCTCGCGCGGGTCCTGCGGGAAGTCGCGGCCCGTGTGCGCACGGAAGATGTCCTTGTACGTGCCGACGAGCGCCCGCAGGTCGGCGGCGTCCAGGCCGAGGTCGTCGGTGGTGCCCTTGGCCGCCTTGGCCGCGTCGAGCGCCGCGTCGAAGCGGTCGCCGGGCACGTCGCAGACGGTCCTGCCGTACATCTGGATCAACCGCCGGTAGGAGTCCCACGCGAAGCGGGCGTCGCCGCCGGTCTGCCCGGCGAGGCCGGCGACGGTCGCGTCGGTCAGGCCGACGTTGAGGATCGTCTCCATCATGCCCGGCATCGAGAACTTCGCCCCGGAACGCACCGACACCAGCAGCGGGTCGGCGGTGTCCCCGAGCCGCCGCCCCGCCTGCCGCTCCAGGCGCTCCAGGTGCAGGCCGATCTCGTCGGCGAGTCCGAACGGCTCGTCGCCGGTGCGCAGGTACGCCCGGCAGGCGTCGGTCGTGACGGTGAACCCGGGCGGCACCGGCAGCCCCAGCCTGACCATCTCCGCCAGGTTGCCGCCCTTGCCCCCGAGCAGGTCCTTGAGCTCCATGCCACCTTCGGCGAAGTCATACACGTACTTGGTCACGACCGGCCTCCTTCAGCGCGGTGGGGGCCGCCGGCGCCGGCCGGCACTGGCGGGTGGTGATGGTGCCCCGTACGCAGCCCAGGTCGTCTACGACGAACGCGACGTCCGCGCCGGCGTCGGTGAGGACCCGGGACGCCCGCGCCACCGGCCAGGTGTCGGCGACGGCGGTGGCGGGTGTCATGAGGTCGCCGGCGACCGCCTCGCGCCGCCCGGCCCGCCGGCGGCGGTGCCGTGGCGTGCCCGCGACGCGGGGGCCGGCGGCGTGGCCGAACAGGTCCGGGTGGTCGGCCGGGTCGATGACGCCGAGGAGCCGGCCGAAGCCGTCCACCACCCCGACCTCGGCGGCCGCGCCGCCTTCGACGAGGTCGACCACCTGCCGCAGGTGGGCGTGTTCCTCGACGGTCACCGCGCCCGCGCTCATCCGGGTCGCCACGGTCAGCGTCACCGTGCACCTCCAAGGGTCCGACTCGAAAGCTATGCACGGTCCACGGCCGCGGACAGGGCCGATGGACCCGGGTTGCCGGGCCGGTCGAACGTCACCCCCGGACGTGCCGTTGGGCCCTGCTGCGCGGCTGCGGCCCGGCCGTACGGTCGGCCCGAGACACCGCGACGAGCTGCGGGAACGCCAGAAGGAGGCAGGCCATGGGCCGCTGGAACGTCGCCGACGTGATGACGATCGGCGCGATATCGGTGCAGGAGGACACGCCGTTCAAGGAGATCGTCGACCTTCTGGAAGCGCACGAGATCAACGCCGTCCCGGTCGTGGACAGGTTCGACCGCGTCGTCGGCGTCGTGTCGTCGGCGGACCTGGTGCCGAAGATCGAGTTCGCCGGCGACGACGACCACCTGCGGCTGTTCGAGAACCGGCACACCCGGCAGGCCCGCGGCAAGGCCCACGCGACCGCCGCCGGCGAGCTGATGAACGCCCCCGCCGTCACCGTCATGAGCACCACGTCCGTGGTCGCCGCGGCCAGGATCATGGAGACCGAGGAGCTCAAGCGGCTGCCGGTCGTCGACGACATGGGCCGCCTCATCGGCATGGTCACCCGCCGTGACCTGCTCAAGGTGTTCCTGCGCACCGACGACGAGATCCGCCGCGAGATCCTCACCGACGCCCTGGACGGGCTGGTCGGCGCCGAACGCGCCCAGCTGCGCGTCGAGGTCGACGACGGTGTCGTCACCCTCCTCGGCGAGGTGGACCGGGCGTCGCTCGTCGCGCCGCTCATCCGCCAGATCGAACGCGTCGACGGCGTCGTCGACGTCGTCAGCCACCTCTCACCGGTGGTGGACGACACCGGCGACCAGACGAAGGGCTACCGCGCCCCGGTGATGTTCTGACCAGCGGCCCGGCAAGGGGTGGACGGCGTTGACCGTCCACCCCTTGTGGTCTAGTATCCTAGGAAGCATTACACGAAGTGCCGTGCCTCACCCCAGGAACACGGCAGGTCAGACGGTCTCGGGACGGAGGTTCCGCAGGTAGGGGTCGGGTTCGGCACCGACTGTGCACAGCCGCAGCCGTACGCCGCCAACCGTGCACCCGGCCGCGGCGCCGTCCTCCCCGGCCTGGATCGGGTCCAGGTCGAGTTCCGCGATCTCCGGCACGTCCTCGGCCAGCCGGCCCAGGCGCAGCAGGAGGTCCTCCAGCGCGGCGGTGGCGGCGGGTGCGGCGCCGGGGAGCAGCTGCCGGCACATGCCCGCCGCGTCCCGGTCGGTGAGCGGCAACAGCCGCACGACCCGGTCGCCGCGCCACCCGCCGGGTCCGCCGAGAGCGCCGAGAGCGCCGGGCCCGCCGAGAGCGCCGAGAGCGCCGGGGTCGCGGAGTCCGCCGGGGTCGCCGAGAGCGCCGAGTCCGCCGAGTCCGCCGGGGTCGCCGACAGCGCCGAGCCCGTCGAGGTCGCCGACAGCGCCGAGCCCGCCGGGGTCGCCGGGGCCGCCGGGGTCGGCGTCGGCAGGGACGCGGGGGCCGGCAGGGACGCGGGGGCCGGCAGGGGAGAGCGTCACGAGTGAACCGAACAGCGGGTCGTGGGTGATTCCCGCGGCCAGCTCCACCCCTGCGGTGCGGAGCGCGGCCCGGGTCGGG
Source organism: Dactylosporangium aurantiacum (assembly GCF_000716715.1). GTDB lineage: Bacteria > Actinomycetota > Actinomycetes > Mycobacteriales > Micromonosporaceae > Dactylosporangium > Dactylosporangium aurantiacum. The sequence goes on from NZ_JNYJ01000014.1 coordinate 61,330, forward strand.
ATGCCGTACGCGGCGAGCAGCTCGCGGGCGACCCCGGGCGGTTGCCACCCGCCGCCGGCGCGGACCGCCGTGTCCACGAGTGTGCGGGCCGCGGTGGTCCGCAGGCCGTCGAGCGGTGGGCGCCTGCCGAGCGGTTCGCGGCGCCAGGCGGCGTAGCGGGCGGCCCGGCCGAGGGCGCGGACCGCGGGTTCGGGCAGGTCGTACACGGGGACGTGGCGCCGGCCGAGGGTCGCCGGTGGGTCGGTGACCCCGACCACGACGACCGCGACGGGCAGGTGCGCGGCGTCGTCGACGGCGGCGGCGAGGGCGCGCAGGGTGGCGGTGCCGTCGTCGGTGCGGGTCGCGGCGTACGCGACGAGGAGCAGGTCCGCCTCGCCCGCGGCGGCCACGGCCCGGACCGTGGCGGCGATGGCGCCGGCGGTCGCGCCGGTGCCGAGGTCGACGGGGTTGCCGAGGTCGGCGAGGGTGGTGGCCCCGGCGGTGGCGCCGGGCGCCAGGTGGGGCGGCCGGTCGGTGGTCGCGGCGGTGCGCGGCGGCACGGTCAGGCCGGCGGCGTCGGCCGCGCCGGCGGCCAGGGCGTTGAGCCCGCGGGCGTTGCCGACGACGGCGAGCCGGTCACCGGCCGGCAGCGGCTGGTCCACGAGGACCCTGGCGGTGTCGAGCAGGTCGCCAAGGGTGTCGGTACGGATGACACCGGCCTGTTCGAACAGCGCCTCGACGGCGACGTCGGCGGCGGACGTGCCGGCGCGCCGGGCGCCGCGCACGGCGAGGACCGGTTTGCGCCGGGCGAGGGCGCGGGCGGTCCAGGCGAAGCGGCGCGGGTTGCCGAACGACTCCAGGTACAGCGCGACCGCCCGGGTCGCGGGGTCGTCGTGCCAGTACGCGAGGAGGTCGTTGCCGCTGACGTCGGCCTTGTCGCCGAGCGACACGAACGTGGACACCCCGATGCCGTGCCGGGCGGCGGCCTCGAGGATCGCCACGCCGATCGCGCCGGACTGGGACGCGACGGCGAGCCCGCCGGGCGGCGGGAGGGTGCGGGCGGTGGTCGCGGTGAGGCGGACCGCCGGGTCGGTGTTGAGCACGCCGAGGCTGTCGGGGCCGACGAGCCGCATGCCGTGCCGCCGCGCCTGCCGGACCAGGTCGGCCTGGGCGGTGCCGTCCAGGCCGGCGGTGAGGATGAGGGCGGCGCGGACCCCGGCGGCGCAGCAGTCGCGCAGCACCTGCCGGGCGGCGGCCGGCGGCACGGCGACGACGGCGAGGTCGAGCGGTTCGCCGACGAGGGCGACCGACGGCAGGGCGGGCAGGCCGCGCACGTCGCGGGCGCGGGGGTTGACCGCGAACAGCTCGCCGTCGTAGCCGCCGGCCTGCAGCGCGGCGAGGATCTCGTGGCCGAGGCCGCCGGGTCGCCGGCCCGCGCCGATGACGGCGACGGACGCCGGGGCGAGCAGCGGCCGCAGCGAGCGGTGCGCGGCGGTGCGGTCCCGTTCGCCGACCGCGGCGAGGGCGGCCTCGTCCGGCAGGGTCGGGATGCGGACCCGCACGACGCCGGGATCCCCGGCGCCGCGTGGCACGCCGGGGGCGAGGTCGCCGCTGACGCGCAGCATCGCCCGGTTGCCGGCCAGCACGTCGCCGACGAGCTCGGTGAGGCCCTGGCGGCGGGCGGCGGCGGCCAGGTGCTCCAGCAGCAGCGTGCCGAGGCCCTCGCCGTGGTGGTCGTCGTGCACGATGACGGCGAAGTCGGCCCGGTCGGCGTCGAGCCGCTCGTACGACCCGGCGGCCAGCACGGTGCCGGCCCGCTCGACGAGCAGCGCGAGGTGCTGGTCGTCGGCGGGTCTGGTCAGCCGCAGGACCTCCGCGTCGAGGGCGGCGCCCGCGCTGAAGAACCGCAGGTACCGGTTCTGCACCGACATGCCCTCGTGCAGCGCGAGCAGCGCCGGCACGTCGGCGGCGGTGACCGGCCGGACCCGCACGACGCTGCCGTCGGCGGTCAGGCAGTCGGCCGGTGCCGCCGTGGTGCTCATCCGGCGTCCGTGGCCGGGTCCCGTTCGGACTCGTCCGGTGCCGGCTCGGACACCACGAAGGACACCGGCGGGACGGCGGCCGCGGGCGGCACCGCGGACACGGTGAGCGTGCCCGGCGCGCTGATGGTGTCCACGACGCCGTACACGCCGTCCAGGCCGCTGGCGATCCTGATGGCCGCCATGACGTCACGCTGCGGCGCGCTGCCCGCGAGGGTCACCACGCCGTCCTGGACGGTCCCGGTGACGCCTTCGTCGCCGCGGCGCAGGCCGTTGACGAGCAGCTCGTCGAGCAGCTCGCGTTCGATCGCCTCGTCGGAGCGCAGGGCGCCGCGCAGCAGGTCGCGCACGGTCACGATGCCGACGAGGATCCCGGTGTCGTCGTCGAGGACCGGCAGCCGCTTCACCCCGTGCCGTTGCATGAGGCCGGCGGCGGTGCTCACCGGTGCCCCGGCGGTCACGGTCACCGGCGGGGCGGTCATGAGCGCGCCGGCGGTGTCGGCATGGGTGCCGTGCCGGGTGGCGGTGCCGGTGCGCGTGCCGTGCCGGGCGACGGTGCCGGTGTCCGGTTCGCGTCCGGCGGCGGTGCCGGTGTCCGCCGGGCCGAGGGCCGCCGCGCCGGCCGGTTGCAGGCTGGGCAGCAGGTCGGCCTCGGAGATCATGCCGATCACCCGGTCGTCGTCGCGCACGACAGGGACGCCGCTCACCCCGAACTCGGTGATGACGTCGACGACGTGCCGGCTGGTGCAGTCGGCGGTCACCACGACCACCGACGGGTTCATGACGTCGCGGACCCGCAGGTCGTGCGCCGGTCGTAGGTCGTTCATCGGTCCACCCCCTTCGGCGCTCACACTGCCCCGCCCTTGCCGTCGGTACACGGGGCGAAGGTCACCTGAGTCCGGGACCGTCGTCCTGCCGTGGCGGCTCGGGGCCGGTGACGGGGCGCGGGTCGGCGTCCCGGGCGGCGAGCGACGTCATGATCCGCCGGTACTCGGCGGCGTCGAGCCGCCCGGCAACGAGCCGCCGGGCGGCGTCGGCCTCGGCGGCCTCGAGGGGGTCGTCCGCCCCGACCGGCTCGGCGGGTGCCACCGGGCCGGCGGGTGCCATCCGGATGCCGTCCCCGGCGGCACCGGCCCGGGTGGCACCGGCCCGGGTGGCGCCCCGGCCGGTGCCGGGTCCGGCTCCGGGCCCGCCGGTGCCGGCCCGGTAGACGACCAGCACGGCGATGCCGGCAGCGCCGTACACCAGCAGGACGACGGCGGTCACGATCAGCGTGTGCATCATGCGGTCCAGCTCCCGTCGGGCTACGCGACCAGTGCGCTGCCGTACTTCACGACCACCAGCAGCGCCAGCGCCAGCAGCCAGATGGTGACCGCGATGGCGTCGAGGTCGGCGTCGAGGGCGGCCCGCAGCGCGGGTGCGGCGCGGCGGGGCAGCGGCAGGTGGCCGTCGCGGATGTTGACGTGGGTCAGGGTGGAGAACACCAGCGTGGTCGACACGGTGACCAGCAGGCACCATGGGCACAGGGCGCCGATGACGAACGACGACTGGTAGAACAGCCAGTAGGCGAAGACGACGCCGAGGGTGTAGACGGTCTGCGCGGCGAGCATGAACCAGCGGGGGAACCGGACCCCGCCGAGGCTGGCGACCGCGACCGTGATGACGACCGGCTCGGCGACCAGGCCGAAGAACGCGTTCGGGAACCCGAACAGGTGCGCCTGCCAGGAGCTGCCGACGGTGCCGCAGGACAGCACGGCGTTGATGTTGCAGGTGAGGTCGGCGGCCGGGTCGGCGGCGAGGCGGACCGCGTCGACGGACAGCACGAACGACGCGATGAGGCTCAGCACCGCCGACAGCAGCATCGTGCCGTAGATCCAGCCGGCGCGGTGCCGCAGCCGCCGCACCCGCGTCAGGGTCGACGTCATGCCTGCCCCTTGGCGGCGGTGATGGCGGCGGTCAGCGGGCCGGCGGTGTACAGGTCACCCTCGAACACCTTGCCGTTGATCTTCACGGTGGGGGTGCCGGTGACGCCGTCGCGCTGGAAGGCGGTCTCGGTGGAGGAGGCGACCCAGCGTTCGAACAGGCGCTGGGTGAACGTCGCGGTGACGTCGGCGGGGACGCCGGCGCCGGTCGCGATCGCCGCGATCCGTTCGTCGGTCAGCCCCGGGCCGCCCTCGGCCGGCTGCTGCGCGAACAGCGCGGCGTTGAACGCGAGCACCGCCGCCGGGGCCCGGTCCGCCACGGTGGCGATGGCGTTCGCGGTGCGCGTGGAGTACCGCGTCCCCTGCGACGCCTTGTCCAGGAACGCCAGGGGGTGCAGCTCCAGCCGGACGGTGCCGTCGGCGACGAGCCGCTCCAGCTCGGTGCTGTTGGCCCGCTCGAACCGGCCGCAGTACGGGCACAGGTAGTCGAGGTAGACCGTCACCGTGACCGGCCCGGTGCCGGTCACGATCGCGCCGGTGGCGGTGGCCCCGGCCGGTGCCGCGGTCGAGGACGGCGCGGGCGCGGCGGTGTCGTCGCCGCCGGCGGCGTCGAACAGCACCCACCCGATCGCGGCGAGCAGCACGAGGATGACGGCCCCGCCGGTCGCCGCCAGGTAGCGGTGCCGGCGCTGGGTGCGCCGCAGCGCCTCGGCCCGGGCCTGCTGGGCCCGGGCGTGCTGGGTGCGGCGTGACGCGGTGCGTGCCTGTGTGCCCATGGCGGTGGTCCCCCTGTCGGCTGGTGTGCGCCGTGTCAGCCTGCGGGCGGCCCGCGTGCCGGCGGATGAGGCGAACGTCATCGGCCCGGGCCCGGTCGGCCCGGTCCCCGCGGGACCTTCGCCCCGGGCGGCCCCAGACGTGCCCCGACATACCCCGGGCGTCCCCGGGCGGGACCTTCGTCCCGCTGGTCGGTGCGAAGGACTCTGCTGACGCCGGTCGATCCGCGCGAACCTGGGCGTGTCAACGATCAGGGCCGATATCTCACCTCGAAGGGAAGCGAGCACCATGGCCACCCTCGCCCCCAGCACCGCCACCACCACGACCGGCGCGACGGCGGGCACCGCGGGCCGCTACGTCTTCGCCGGCGTGCGCATCGCGCTCGGCTGGGTCTTCCTGTGGGCGTTCCTCGACAAGCTGTTCGGGCTCGGCCACGAGACCACCGAAAAGGCCGCCTGGATCAACGGCGGCAGCCCCACCAAGGGGTTCCTCGGTCGCGCCGTCGCCGGGCCGTTCGAGGGCGTCTACCACGACCTCGCCGGCGCCGGCTGGGCCGACTGGCTGTTCATGCTCGGCCTGCTCGGCATCGGCGTCGCGCTCATCCTCGGCATCGGCATGCGGGTCGCGGCGGTCGCCGGCGCGCTGCTGCTGGTGCTGATGTGGACCGCGGTGCTCCCGCCGGCGAACAACCCGTTCATGGACGACCACCTCATCTACGCCGGCACCATCGTCGGGCTCGCCCTCACCCATGCCGGTGACACCCTCGGCCTCGGCCGCTGGTGGGGCGGGACGGCCCTGGTCAGGAAGGCACCGTGGCTGCGGTGAACACCGGACCCGCGTCCCGGGGCGGCAGGACTTCCGGCCCTGCCGCCCCCGGGCGTGCCGCGACAGGCTGGAACCGCAGCAGGAAACTCTCGAGGAGGACAGCGATGACCACCATCAGCGCCCCGGCCGAGCTCGCCGCCTGGCGGGGCTTCCAGGGCGGATCGTGGCGTGACCAGGTCGACGTGGCCGGGTTCGTCCGGGCGAACGTGCGCCCGTACACCGGCGACGAGGGGTTCCTGAGCGGTCCGACGCCGCGGACCACCCACGTGTGGGGATTGTTGACCGCGATGTTCCCGCAGGAACGCGAGCGCGGCATCTACGACGTCGACCCGCACACGCCGGCGTCGATCACCGCGCACGCGCCCGGGTACATCGACCGTGACCGCGAGCTGATCGTCGGCCTGCAGACCGACGCGCCGCTGCGCCGGGCCATCATGCCGTTCGGCGGGCTGCGGATGGTGGAGAACGGGCTGAAGGCCTACGGCTACGAGCTGGACCCGGTCGTGAAGGAGATCTTCACCCGGTACCGCAAGACGCACAACGCGGCGGTGTTCGACGCGTACACGCCGCAGATCCTCGCCGCGCGGAAGGCCGGCGTCATCACCGGCCTGCCCGACGCCTACGGCCGCGGCCGGATCATCGGCGACTACCGGCGGGTGCCGCTGTACGGCGTGGACTTCCTCATCGCCGCGAAGCGGCTGGACAAGGCGTCGCTGGACGACCACGCCGCGACCGCCGACGTGATCCGCGACCGGGAGGAGCTGGCCGAGCAGCTGCGCGCCCTCGACGAGCTCAAGACGATGGCGGCGAGCTACGGCTACGACATCTCCGGGCCGGCCCGCACCGCGCGGGAGGCGGTGCAGTGGCTGTACTTCGCGTACCTCGCCGCGGCGAAGGAGCAGAACGGCGCGGCGATGTCGCTCGGGCGCACCTCCTCGTTCCTGGACGTGTACCTCGAACGTGACCTCGCCGAGGGCACCCTCACCGAGTCCGGCGCGCAGGAGCTCATCGACGACTTCGTGATGAAGCTGCGCATCATCCGGTTCCTGCGCACCCCCGAGTACGACCAGCTGTTCTCCGGGGACCCGACCTGGGTCACCGAGGCGATCGGCGGGATGGGCATCGACGGGCGGACCCTGGTGACCAGGACGTCGCTGCGGTACCTGCAGACGCTGTACAACCTGGGCCCGGCGCCGGAGCCGAACCTGACGGTGCTGTGGTCGCCGGACCTGCCGGAGCCGTTCAAGCGGTTCTGCGCGAAGGTGTCGATGGACACCAGCGCCATCCAGTACGAGAACGACGACCTGCTGCGCCGCTACAGCGACGACGACACCGCGATCGCCTGCTGCGTGTCGGCGATGCGGGTCGGCAAGGACATGCAGTTCTTCGGCGCCCGGGTCAACGTCGCCAAGGCGCTGCTGTACGCCATCAACGGCGGTCGTGACGAGATGAGCGGGGCGCAGGTCGCGCCGGCGACGGCGCCGCTGACCGGGGACGTGCTGCGCTACGAGGACGTCCTCGCCGCGTTCGACGGCACCCTGGACTGGCTGGCCCGCACGTACGTCGACGCGCTGAACATCATCCACTACATGCACGACAAGTACGCCTACGAGCGCATCGAGATGGCGCTGCACGACCACCCGGTCCGCCGGTTCCTCGCCTGCGGCATCGCCGGGCTCTCGGTGGCCGCCGACAGCCTCGCCGCGATCCGCTACGCGAAGGTCACGCCGGTGCGCGACGAGACCGGCCTGGTCGTGGACTACACGATCGAGGGGGAGTACCCGGCGTACGGCAACGGCGACGACCGCGCCGACAGCATCGCCGTGTGGCTGGTCGAGACGTTCATGGCGAAGGTCCGGGCCAACCCGAGCTACCGCGGCGCGATCCACACCCAGTCGGTGCTCACCATCACCTCGAACGTGGTGTATGGCAAGCACACCGGCAACACCCCGGACGGGCGGCGGGCCGGTGAGCCGTTCGCGCCCGGCGCGAACCCGATGAACGGCCGCGACACCCACGGCATGGTCGCCTCGGCGCTGTCGGTGGCGAAGCTGCCGTACGCGTCGGCCCGCGACGGGATCTCCCTCACCAGTACCGTGACCCCCGACGGCCTGGGCCGCGCCGACGCCGAACGGGTCACGAACCTGGTCGGCATCCTCGACGGCTACACCGGCGCCGGCGGTTTCCACCTCAACGTCAACGTCCTGGACCGGGCGACGCTGGTGGACGCGATGGCGCACCCGGAGCGGTACCCGCAGCTGACGGTGCGGGTGTCCGGCTACGCCGTCAACTTCGTCCGGCTCACCCCGGAGCAGCAGCGTGACGTGGTCAACCGCACCTTCCACGGCACGACATGAACCACCTGACCGTCCCACCGGCTGCCCCCCGCGGCGGGACCACCCCACCGGACGCCACCGGTTCCCCCGGCTGGTGGCGTCCGGTTCAGGGGCGCCTGCACTCCTGGGACATCTCCACCGGCGTCGACGGTCCCGGCACCCGGTTCGTGGCGTTCACCGCCGGGTGCCCGTTGCGCTGCCTGTACTGCCAGAACCCTGACACGTGGCACATGCGTGACGGCACGCCGAGCACGGCGGAGCAGGTCGTCAACCAGGTCCGTGGTTTCGTCGCGTTCGTGCGCACCGCCGGCGGCGGTATGACCGTCAGCGGCGGTGAGCCGCTGCTGCAGCCGGCGTTCACCCACGCGCTGTTCACCGGCGCCAAGGAGCTCGGCCTGCACACCGCCCTGGACACGTCCGGCGCGCTCGGCGCCCGGGCCGGCGACGCGCTGCTCGACGTCACCGACCTCGTCCTGCTCGACATCAAGTCGTGGGACCCGGCCCGCTACCACCGGCTCACCGGCGCGGCGATCGAGCCGACACTGGCCTTCGCCCGCCGCCTCGCCGACCGGGGCACGCCGGTGTGGGTCCGGTACGTGCTGGTGCCCGGCCTCACCGACGACCCCCGCGACGTCGAGGGCGTCGCCGGGTTCGCCGCCGCCCTCGGCAACGTCGAACGCGTCGACGTCCTGCCGTTCCACCGGCTCGGCGCCGCCAAGTACGACCGGCTCGGCGTCCCGTTCACCCTGCGCGACACGGCACCGCCGGACGCCGCGCTGCTCACCCGGGTCCGCGACACGTTCACCGCCGCCGGGCTCACCACCTACTGACCTTCGAGGAGGTCGCCATGCGTACGAAGGCCGCCGCGGCACAGTTCCTGGCCAGCCGGCGGATCGCGGTGACCGGGGTCTCCCGCACCGCCCGGGGCCACGGCAGCAACGTGGTCTACCAGCGGCTGCGTGACCGCGGCTACCAGGTGTTCGCGATCAACCCGCGCGCCGCCACGGTCGAGGGCGACCGCTGCTACCCGGACCTCGCCGCGGTCCCCGGCGGCGTCGACGCCGTCGTCATCGGCACCCGCCCGGAAGCCGCCGACGCCACCGTGCGCGAATGCGCCCAGCTCGGCATCCGGCAGGTGTGGATGCACCGTTCGCTCGACGCCGGCAGCGTCTCGCCCACCGCCGTGGAGTACGCCCGCGACCACGGCATGACCGTCATCGACGGCGGCTGCCCGCTCATGTACGACCCCGCCGCCGACCCCGGCCACAAGCTGATGCGGTGCGTGCTGTCGTGCACCGGCCGGATCCCCAGGACCGTGTGAGGTGGCTGCCGTGCGCGTGCTGAGAACGGCCGGCCTGATCACCGCGGCCGCCGGCCTGACCGCCGCGGCGGTGTACCCGCTGCTGCTGCGCCACTGGTGCCTCACCTGGGGCGCCACCGCCGACGAGGAGACCCGCCCGATCCCCGGCGACGCCCTGCTGCCCCACCCGGACATCTGCTCCACCCGCGCGGTCACGATCGCCGCCCCGCCCGCCACCGTCTGGCCGTGGCTGGTCCAGATGGGCAGCGGCCGCGCCGGCGCCTACACCTACGACTGGATCGAGAACCTGCTCGGCCTCGACATGCACAGCGCCGACGAGATCCTGCCCCAGTTCCAGACCCTCCGCACGGGTGACGTGCTGCCCTTGGGCGAGCGGGGGCCGCGGATGCGCGCGGCGGTCGTGGACCCGGCACGCACGCTGACGTTCCAGTCCGAGGACGGCCGCTGGGTGTGGGCGTTCGGCCTGTACCCGTCGGCCGGCGGGACCAGGCTGGTGAGCCGCAACCGGATCGCGACCCCGGACGCGACGGCGCTGCACCGGCTGGCCGACCTGCTGGTGATGGAGCCGGGCAGCCTGATCATGGAGCGCAGGATGCTGCTCGGCATCAAGGAACGCGCCGAGACGCGTGCGCCCGGCCGGCGCTCCGCCGCGGTCTGAGCGCCGGCCGTCTGGCCGCGGGGACGAGCAGCCGAAGAATTGCACGGAATGACCTGATCGGCGCCGCGTTTTGCGGCGGCACCAGGCGCGGGGTGAAACTGGACAATTTGCATAGGTGAGGCCGGTGGGAAATTCGGCATCACCCTTCTTCCTGGCCGTTCTTCGTAGGATTTCCGCGACAGTCCGCTCCTATGCTGGCGCGGTGTCCGTGAAAGCCCCCGCCGCTGATCAGACGGTCGAGATCACCGCTGCCGGTGACGTGTCAGCGCCCGTGTTCGTCGATACGACGGGCCGCCGTGGACGGCGCGTCCGTTTCTTGTTCCATATGTCCGGCGCAGCGGCGGTGGCCTATGCGGTGCTGGTGATGATCGCCGCGTTGTTCGTCACCGGCCCGCTGGATCTGCTGTCGCTGCCGGCGCCGGGACAGTCCGCGTCCGGGGCGGTGCCGGCCGGGCAGCGGACACCGGTGCCCGTCCTGCCCGGCGGCACCGGCAAGCGCGCCGGTGGTGGCCCGTCCGTCCGCAGCAGCCCGGCGCCCGGCGCGGCGAGCCCGTCGGTGCGGCCGAGTGGCACGGTGACCGCCGCGCCGTCGCCCGGGCCCGCGACCCCGGCGCCGTCGGCCGCCCCGTCGGCCGGACCGTCGCCAGGGTTGTCGGCGGGGCCGACCGCGACGGGCACGCCGGACCCGACGGCGCCGCCGAGCGACCCGCCGACCTCGGTCCCCGGCGTCACCGTCCTCGTCATCGTGGGCCCGGCGTGACCGTCGCGCGGCGCCGGGTGCCGCTCGGCCGGCTGATCTTCGGTGGGATCGTGCTCAGTGTGCTGGCCGGGGCACTGCTGGTCGAGGCCTACGCCAACGCCGAGTTCCACCCCGACCCCACCGTGCGGGCCGGGCAGCGCACCAAGGTCCCGGCCGAGGTCATCGGCGGCGGGCCGATCATCGACACCCGCGGCGGCACGGTGCGCTCCTACCGGCTGCCGGAGCGGACCATCGCCCTCATCTTCGACGACGGCCCGGACCCGCAGTGGACGCCGAAGGTCGTGGAGGTGCTGCGCCGGCACCACGTCAACGCCACGTTCTTCGTCGTGGGCTCCCAGGTGGTCCGGCACCCGGAGATCGTCGCCGGGCTGGTCCAGGGCGGTGACGAGATCGGCGTGCACACGTTCACGCACCCGCAGCTCGACCGGCTGCCGCGGTGGCGGCGCGAGCTGGAGTACTCCCAGACACAGCTCGCGGTCGTGCACGCCACCGGCACCAAGTCGGCGCTGCTGCGGCTGCCGTACACGTCCAGCGCCCGGGCCGTCGACGACACCACGTGGCCGCTGGTCCAGGAGGCGGGCCGGCTCGGGTACCTGACGGTCATGGCGGACACCGACAGCCGGGACTGGAGCCGGCCCGGCGTCGACGCGATCATCGCCGGGGCGACCCCGCCGGGTGACTCGGGCGCGATCGTGCCGATGCACGACGGCGGCGGCGACCGCGCGCAGACCGTCGCGGCCCTGGACCGGTTCATCCCCGCGATGCAGCGGCGCGGCTACACGTTCACCACCGTGTCGGAGGGCCTGGCGCGCGCCCTGCCGGGGCAGGCCGTCGTCGTGGACGCGCCGACCGGTGCGGTCGACCGGCGGCGCGCCTTCGCGCTGGCCACCGCCGTCGTGCTGGCCGACTGGGTGACGGCCGCCCTGCGCGTGCTGTTCGTGGCCGCCGGTCTGCTGACGATCGCCCGCACCGTGGCGCTGTTCGTGCTCGCCGGCCGGCACGCGCGGCGGCGGCGGGCCGCGTCGTGGCGGTGGGGGCCGCCGGTGATGCTGCCGGTGTCGGTGATCGTGCCGGCGTACAACGAGAAGGAGGGGATCGAGGCGGCGGTGCGGTCCCTGGCCGGTGGCGACCATCCGGGCGGGATCGAGGTGGTGGTCGTCGACGACGGCTCGACCGACGGCACGGCGGCGCTGGTGGAGGCGATGCGATTACCGAACGTGCGGGTGGTGCGCATCGCCAACGGCGGCAAGCCGAACGCGCTCAACGTCGGGGTGGCGATGGCGCGGCACGACCTGATCGTCATGGTCGACGGCGACACCGTCTTCGAACGGGACGCGATCCGGCACCTGGTGCAGCCGTTCGCCGACCCGTCCGTCGGCGCGGTCGCGGGCAACGTCAAGGTCGGCAACCGCCGCTCGATCGTGGCCCGGTGGCAGCACATCGAGTACGTCATCGGGTTCAACCTGGACCGCCGGCTGTACGACATCATGCGCTGCATGCCGACCATCCCGGGCGCGATCGGCGCGTTCCGCCGCGAGGCGCTGCAGCACATCGGCGGGATCAGCCACGACACCCTGGCCGAGGACACCGACGCCACCATGGCGCTGTGCCGCGCCGGCTGGCGGGTCGTCTACGAGGAACGCGCCCGCGCCTGGACCGAGGCCCCCGCCACCCTGCGGCAGCTGTGGCTGCAGCGGTACCGCTGGAGCTACGGCACCATGCAGGCGATCTGGAAGCACCGCCGGTCGCTGCTGGACCGTGGCCCATCGGGCCGGTTCGGGCGGGTCGGCCTGCCGTTCATCGCGTGCTTCGGCCTCGCGCTGCCCCTGCTCGCCCCGCTCATCGACGTCATGCTCGTGTACGGGCTGTGCTTCACCGGCTGGCAGGTCACCACCGGCGCGTGGCTGGTCATGTTCGCCGTGCAGGTCCTGACCGCGGTGGTCGCGTTCCGCCTGGACCGGGAGAAGCTGCGCGTACTGTGGGTCCTGCCGCTGCAGCAGATCGTGTACCGGCAGCTCATGTACCTGGTGCTCCTGCAGTCCCTCGGCACGGCGCTGACCGGTGCCCGGCTGCGCTGGCACAAGCTGCACCGGGCCGGCACCGCCGCCGCGGCCGCCCCGCGACCCGTGGCGGCGCCGCCCCTGGTGCCCGCGGTGGTCCCGGCGCAGGGCCGTAGGCCCGGCCCGCCGACCGGCGGTGCGTTCGCGCCGGCTCAGGCGGCGGCGGTGCGCGCCGGCTCCGCGGCCGGCACCGTCTCCGCGGTGACCGGGGACGGCCGGAAACCCTTGACGATCAGGTAGACGCCGAGCGAGAACTCCCAGACCGCGATGGGCAGCGCGGCGACCGCGGCCACCGGTGACAGCCGGTCCCAGGCGCCGAAGAGCGTGCCGGCGTCGGAGGCGACGAGCAGCGGCGCCCCGATGAGCCCCAGCACGGGCAGGATCCGGGGGACCAGGCGCGACTGGTACAGCAGCGTGCCGAGCAGCACGGCGTTCACGGCCGGGATCAGACCCTGGCTGAGGAGGAAGACGGCGTCGTAGAAGGCGACCAGGGCCTGCCCGGTGGCCGCGGCGTCCGCGCCGGCGCCGGCCCGGCGCAACGTCAGCAGGGTCATGAGCGTGGCGACGCCGATGAGGATGGCGCCGGCCTCCACGACCCGGGCGCCGACGAAGCCCAGGGCGCGGGCCTGGCCCTGCCGTTTGAGCACCGGGTAGAGCGCGACGGCGGTCCCGACGCAGGCGACGGCCACGATCATCTCCAGGATGCCGCCGGCGACGACGCCGGTGTCCGGGCCGGTGCCGTTGATGTAGCCGTCGTCGTGGACGCGGCCGTACAGCCCGACGGTCGGCACCGAGACGAAGGTGATCACGTAGAAGATGCCCGCGACCAGGGAGGTCCTGCGCGGCGAGCCCGTCGACGTCTGCATGCTCAGTATCTTCGCGTGACCGAACGGCCGCTGTCGATGGTGTGCCGCGGCGGCGGCACCACCACGACCGGGCAGCCCGCCCGCCGCACGCACCGCCCGCTGGTCGAGCCGAGCAGCGCGCGGCGCAGCCGGCCGTGGCCGTGGCTGCCGAGCACCAGCAGGCGGGCGCGGCGGGCGGCGGCGAGCAGCACGGTGACCGGGTCGCCGGCCACGACGGACATCGCCGTCCCGGCGGCGTCGACCTGGGCCACCTCGTGCCGGCAGAGCAGCCGCGCGAGCTCGCGTTCGACGCCCGGCCCCGCGCCGGTCGGCGGCACGCCGTCCCAGGTCCATGCGGTGACGGCCTCGACCGGCACGCCGGTGCGCAGGCCCTCGGCGACCGCCCAGCGCAGCGCGTGCCGGGCGGCCTCGGTGCCGTCGACCCCGACGACGATGCGGTCCCTGATCGTCATGCCCGCAGCGTCCCCCGGTGCGGGCGCCGGGCGGCAGGGCGCACCGGCCCGCGTGCACCGGGGCGAAAGGCCCGCAGTAACGCCGGCGGCCGGTGTACCGCTCCTTACTGCGAGGGCAGGCCGGGTCGGTGGAGGTGGATGTGGGCGCGTTCGGGCTGTGGCTCGGATCCGGCGCGGCGGCGCTGCGCCGCCGGCGCCAGCGGTCCGCCGTCACTGAGCACATGGTGTCGATCCAGCCGCCGGTGACCATGGACGCGTTCCGGGCCGCGCTGCGGTATGTGCTGGAGGACCCGCGGCTGGAGGTCTACGTCTGGTCGGCGGACCGGCAGCAGTACGTGGACGGCACGGGCACGGCGCCGGCGCCGGACGGTGCCGGTCTGTGGCGCCACGACGTCCATGACGCCGACGGCGGCCCGCTCGCCCTGGTCGTGACCTCCGTCGATCCGGGGGCCGGCACGGTGCTGCTGGACGCCGCCGTGCGGGCCGCCGCGCCCGGGCTCAGGCAGGTGCGGGAGCACGCCGAGCTGCTGGCCCGGCTGCGTGAGCTGGAGTCCGCCGGCGCCGGCGGCGACGCGGGACACGGCGGGCACCGGCGCACGCGGGAGGTGGCGGCGATCATCGGCTCGACCCGGGCCGCCGCCGACCCGGCCGTGCGGGCCCTCACGGCGCGCGCGGAGACGGTGCTGCGCCACGCGCTGCGGGACCTGTGCGACGCGGCGCTCGGCGGCGAATGGCCGGCGGAGCCGGACGACCTCGAGTCGTCGGTGCGGGCGCTCGCGGCGGCCATGCCGTTGCCGGTGCGGGTCACCGCGGAGGTGGGTCCGCTCCCGCCGGCGGTGGCCGCGACCGTGTACGGCGCGATCTGCGAGGCGCTCGCCAACGTCGTGGGGCACGCCCGGGCGCGGCAGGTCGTCGTCACGCTGCGCCGGCACGGTCCGACGGTGCAGCTGGCGGTCAGCGACGACGGCGACGGCGGCGCGCAGCCGGTCATCGGCGGGGGCATCGTCGTGCTCGCCGCCCGGGTCGCCGCGCTCGGCGGCCTGCTGCACCTGGACAGCCCGGCCGGCAGCGGCACCCACCTGACCGTGGAGCTGCCCGCCGGTCCGTGAGCCGGGGACGGCTCAGTCGTGGCCGGTTACCGGCAGGCGCACCTCGGCGCGTGTGCCGCCGCCGGGCCGCGCGGCGACCGTGACGGTGCCGACGTCCAGCGGCGTGTGCCCGGAGTCCAGGGCGGCGACGTCGAGCAGGTCGTCGACGATGCCGCGCAGGTGGGTGCTGTTGCGGTGCACCACGTCGAGCAGGTCCCGCACCTCGCCGAGCGGGGCCCCGGGCGGTTTGCGTGGATCAGGTGGCCGGCGCGACGGTCACCGGGATGCCGTTGAGGACGCTGTTGCCCGACAGCGGGTCGATGACCCGGTCGTCGGTGAGCAGGTTGCTGTTGACGCCGGGGCTGGCGGCGGCGACCTTGGCGCGGGTGCCGGGCGCGCCGTGGCCCCAGCCGTGCGGCAGGCTCACCACGCCCGGCATGACCGTGTCGGTGACCTCGACGGCGACGGTGAGCGTGCCGACCCGCGACGCGACGGTCGCTGCGGCGCCGTCGGTGAGGCGCAGCGCGGCCGCGTCGCTCGGGTGGACCTGCAGCGTGCACCGGTCGCGGCCCTTCATCAGTCCGGGCACGTTGTGCATCCAGCTGTTGTTGGAACGCAGGTGCCGCCGGCCGACGAGGACCAGGCCGTCGGCGGGGCGCTCCAGCGCGGCGCGCAGCCGGGCGACGTCGGCGGCGACGGGCTCCGGGCACAGCTCGACCTGCCCGCTGGGGGTGCGCAGCACCTCCGGGATGCGCGGCCGCAGCGGCCCCAGGTCCAGGCCGTGCGGGTGGTCCAGCAGCGTGCGCAGGGTCAGCCCGTCCGGGGTGGCGCCGAAGCCGTCGCCGTACGCGCCGAGCCGCAGCCGGGCGTCGAGGAGGCGTTCGGCGGGGCCGTCGCCGTCGACGAGGGCCCGCAGGTCGGTCACGGACCGCCCGGCGACCGGCGAGTCCGGGTCGTCGGCGGCGCGCTGCAGCAGCTGCGCCAGCAGGTGCTCGTGCCCGGCGGCGACGTCGGCGGCGGTGCCACCACCGGCGCCTCTGCCGGCGGCGATGAGGGTGAGCCGGGCGAGGATGTCGCTCTCGTCCATGCCGCCGGGGTCCTTCGGCAGCACCGGCGGGGAGTACGCGGCCATGTTGTGCACGACCAGGGTCAGGAACGCGAAGTCGTAGTGCCCGACGCGGGCCGGGTCGGTCGGCGGCAGGATCACGTCGGCGTGCCGGGTGGTCTCGTTGAGGTACGGGTCGACGCTCACCATGAACTCGAGCCCGGCGAGGGCCCGGTCCAGCTGGGCGCTGTTCGGGGTGGACAGCACCGGGTTGCCGGCCACGGTGACCAGCGCCCGGACCTGCCCGTCGCCGGGGGTGGCGATCTCGTCGGCGAGGGTCGCGACCGGCAGCTCGCCCTTGACCTCGGGCAGGCCACGGACCCGGCTGGTCCACCGCCCGACGGTGAAACCCCGGCCGCCGGGCCGGGTCGCGGTGCGCGCGTGCGGCGCCAGGGGGAACATCGCCCCGCCGGGGCGGTCGAGGTTGCCGGTGAGGACGTTGACGGCGTCGACGAGCCAGCTGGTCAGGGTGCCGAACTCGACCGCGCAGGTGCCGATGCGGCCGTACACGGCGGCGGCGGGCGCGGCGGCCAGCTCCCGGGCGAGCCGGCGGATGTCGGCGGCCGGCACGCCGCAGCGGTCCGCGACGACCTCGGGCGCGAAGTCCTTGGCGAGGACCGCGAGCCGCTCGACGCTGCGGACGTGCCCGTCGAGCCGGCCGAGGTCGGCGAGGCCCTCGTCGAACAGGGTGTGCACCAGCCCGAACAGCAGCAGCGCGTCGCCGCCGGGCCGGATGAAGATGTGCTCGTCGGCGAGGGCCGCGGTGCGGGTGCGGCGCGGGTCGACGACCACGAACCGCCCGCCGCGGGCCTGCAGGGCGGCGAGCCGGCCCGGGAAGTCCGGGGCCGTGCACAGGCTGCCGTTGGACTCCAGGGGGTTCGCGCCGATGAGCAGCAGCAGGTCGGTCCGGTCGACGTCGGGCACCGGGATCGCGTCGGGGTTGCCGTACAGGTATCCGCACGCGACGTGTTTCGGCATCTGGTCCACGGTGCTGGCGGAGTACACGTTGCGGCTGCCGACCGCGCGCACGAGGGGCCCGCCGTACAGCGGGCCCGCCATCGTGTGCACGTTGGGGTTGCCGAGGTAGACGGCGACGGCGTCGCGGCCGTGCCGGGTGAGCACGCCGGTCAGCCCGGCCTCGACCGCGGCGAACGCCTCGTCCCAGCTCACCTCGTGGTGCTCGCCGTCGGCGCCGCGCAGCAGCGGCCGGCGCAGCCGGTCGGGGTCGTGCACGAGCTGCCCGAAGGTGGCGCCCTTCGGGCAGACGAAACCGGCGCTGAGCACGTGCTGGCGGTCGCCGCGGGCGGCGGTGATCCGCTCGCCGGTGACGGTCAGCTCGAGGCCGCAGACGGCCTCGCACAGCGGGCAGGTCCGGTAGGCCGTGCGGGTGCCGTTCGGTGCGCCGGTCATGTGCCTCACCACCGTTGGTCGAGGTTGCGGTCGCCGTCAGCTTGGCCGGTGGGACGCCGTCCCAGCAAGCACCGTGTGAGGTTTCCGGCTTCAGGTGGCGTCCGGTTTCAGGTGACCGGCACGTCGCGCCGGCGGAAGCCGGCGAGCCCGGCGAGCACCAGCGCCACGGTGAGGGCGGTGAGGATCAGCAGCGGCGCCACGGTGACCGTCCCGCCGGGGACGCGGGGGATGTGGGTGAACGGGGACACGTCCAGCAGCACCTGGCTCAGCTGCAGTGCCGCGCCGATCTGGCCGAGCACCACGCACACCGACAGCGCCGCCCAGCCGACCGCGGGGGCCCGGCGCGGCGCCAGGCCGAACACCGCGACGGTGAGCGCCGCGAGGACCCACACGGCGGGCAGCTGCACCAGCGCGCCGGCCAGCACGCGGGGGACCGCCCGGCCGACGTCGCCGGTGGTCGCGCCGTAGCACAGCCCGGCGGCCAGGCCGGTGACGAGCATGACCGCGGTCGGGCCGAGGAACGCGAAGACCAGGTGGCTGGCCGCCCACCGCAGCCGGCTGACCCCCGTGGCGAGCAGGGCCTCGCTGCGCAGCGCGGCCTCCTCGGTGCGCATCCGCAGCGCGGCGGCGATGCCGTACGCGGCGACGGCGATCGCGCCGATGCCGAGGGTGCCGGCGAGGAACACGTCCGCGGCGCCGGACGTGCCGCCGATGCGTTCCAGGATCTGCCGCAGCTGCTCGTTGTCGGCCAGCAGGTCCGCGGAGGTCTTGGCGACGCCGCCGAACAGCAGCCCGCCGACGATGCCGAGGCCGACGAGCCAGCCGTACAGGCTGCCGCGATGCAACCGCCAGGCGAGCGCGAGCGGACCGGACAGCGCCGGTGCCGCGGCGGCCGGGCCGAGGCGCGGTGGGAGCAGCCCGGCGCCGACGTCGCGGCGGGCCGACAGGCGCAGCGCCAGCGCGAACCCGGCGAGCGTGGCCACGGCGACCACGCCGAAGATCCACCAGCGGTTGTCGGTGTACGCGTGCACCTGGTAGATCCAGCCGAGCGGGGAGACCCAGGGCAGCCACGACAGCCCGGCCGCGACGTCGCCGGCGCCGCGGACCCCGAACGACAGGCCGACGACCGCGACGCCGATGCCCCTGGCGGCGCCGGCGCCCTCGCTGAGCTGCGCGGTCACCGCGCCGACCGCGGCGAACAGGATGCCGGCGCCCGCCCAGGCCAGGCCCATCGCGAACGCGCCGGCGGCCGGGGTGTCCTGGCTGATCATGCCGAGCGCGACGAGCACGCCGACGGTGAGGCTCGCGACGGTCATGGTGAGCAGCGCGGCGGCGACGGCGGCGTGCCGGCCGACGACGGTGGCGCCGAGCAGCTCCCGGCGGCCGGCCTCCTCCTCGACCCGGGTGTGCCGGATGACGAACAGCACCCCGATCAGCGCCATGATCACCATGCCGGTCGCGGCGCGCCAGAAGATCAGCGCACCGAGGTTCGGGTCGGCGGGTTTGGTGCCGTAGAACAGCAGCAGCAACGGGCTGCTGCCGAGGTCGTCGATGTAGCCCTGCCGCTCGGCGTCGGTCTTGTACAGCGTCGCCGTGCCGGACGCCAGCGACAGCGGCAGCACGGCCATGAACAGCATCCAGATCGGCAGCAGTACGCGGTCGCGGCGCACGGTCAGCCGGGCGAGGTTGCCGGTGCCGGTGAACGCGGTCATTTCGCCGGCTCCGTTTCGTGGCGGCGGGTCCCGGTGCGCTCGGCGTCGCCCGTCTCGTAGTGGCGCAGGAACAGCTCCTCCAGCGTCGGCGGCTGGCTGACGAGGCTGCGCACACCGTGCGAGACCAGCCGGCGCAGCACCGGGTCGAGCTGGGCGGAGTCGACCTGGAGCCGCACCTGGTTGCCGTCCAGGTGCAGGTCGTGCACGCCGGGCAGCTCGGCCAGGCCGTCGGGCGACGTGGTGAGCTCGGCGGAGATGAACGTGCGGGTCAGGTGCCGCAGCTGGGCGAGGGTGCCGGTCTCGACCGTGCGGCCCTGCCGGATGATGCTGACCCGGTCGCAGAGCGCCTCCACCTCCGACAGGATGTGGCTGGACAGCAGCACGGTGCGCCCACGCTGCTTCTCCTCCGCGATGACCTGCCGGAACACCTCTTCCATCAGCGGGTCGAGGCCGGAGGTCGGTTCGTCGAGCAGCAGCAGCTCCACGTCGGAGGCGAGCGCGGCGATGAGGCCGACCTTCTGCCGGTTGCCCTTGGAGTAGGCCCGGCCCTTCTTGCGCGGGTCCAGGTCGAAGCGCTCGAGCAGCTCGTTGCGGCGGGCCGGGTTGAGCCCGCCGCGCAACCGGCCGAGCAGGTCGATGACCTCGCCGCCGGACAGGTTGGGCCAGAGCGTCACGTCGCCCGGCACGTACGCGAGGCGGCGGTGCAACGCGACGGCGTCGTGCCACGGGTCGCCGCCGAGCAGGCGCACGGTGCCGCCGTCGGCGCGCTGCAGGCCGAGCAGGATCCGGATGGTGGTGGTCTTGCCTGCCCCGTTGGGGCCGAGGAACCCGTGCACCTCGCCCTGCGCGACGGTCAGGTCGAGACCGTCCAGCGCGGTGGTCTGGCCGAACCGCTTGATCAGGCCGTCGACCGAAATGGAATTTTCCATGGTTCAGACGCTACACTCATTTCACACAAGTGTGAAAGTACGTGTTGGACAATTGACGGATGGAACCGCACATGCCCCAGCGACCGCAGCGCGACGAGGCGGCCCTCCGCGCCTTCGTCGAGGACATGGCCAGGCTCCTCGGCGACTGGGGGTTCCCGCGCATGGCCGGTCGGGTCGTGTTCACCCTGATGGCCTCCGACGAGCGGTCCCTGAGCGCCGGTGAGCTCGCCGACCGCCTCGGGGTGAGCGCCGCCGCCATCTCCGGCGCCGTGCGCTACCTGTCGCAGATCGCGATGGTGACCCGCGAGCATGTGCCCGGCTCCCGGCGCGACCGGTACCGGCTGGTCGACGACTCCTGGTACGAGGTGACCGTCGCCAAGATGACGCTGCTGAAGACCCTCGCCGACGCGGCCGGTGAGGGCGCAGCGGCGGCCGGCGGGCCGGCCACCCCGGCCGGGGCGCGGCTCGCCGGCATGCGCGACTTCTACAACTGGGTCCAGGAGCGGATGCCGACCCTGCTGGACCAGTGGGCCGAGCACAAGGCCGCCAAGGCCGGGCAGGACCCGCCGGCGCCGACCCCTCCGGCGGTCGCGGACCCCGCCGTCCGGCCGTGGTGACGCCCGCCGCCGCGGTGACATCGGCTGCCTCGGGTGCGGCTGCGTCGGCTGCCGCTGCGTCGGCTCCGTCGGGTGCGGGCGCGGCTGCGTCGGGTGCGGCCGGGCTGGGTGCGGCTACGTCTGGCGGCGCGGTCGGGTGGCGGGCGGCTACGCCGGACTGCGTACCGGCGGCCGCCTGACGGCCCAGGACGGCCCGGCCCTCGAACCGTGACGATCGGTCCTGACAGCTGATCGTCCACGGACTCGAAGGGACCTGCCATGTCTGTCCTGCACCTGCTCGCCGCCCCGGACCTGCTCGCCGCCGGATACGAGGTCGGCACCGGCCGGCTGGTGCCCTCGGCGGCCGCCGTCGCCGGCCTCGCCGGCGTGGTGCTCGGCGTCCTCGCCGCCACCCGCCCCGGCCGCCCCGGTGCCGCCCGCCGCGCCGTCATCGCCGTCGCCGCCGGGGTCGTCAGCGCCGCCGTCGGCGGCGTGCACTGGGCCAACGTCGCCGGCGGTCTCGGCACCGGCAACGGCCTGGCCGGCGCCGTCATCGCCGTCGCGCTGGGCGCGGTCGCCGTCGCCGCCGGCGGCCTGGCCCTCGTCCGCACCCGACGCACCGCCTGAGCGCTCCTCGACCCCAGCCGGGACCCCGGTCAGGACGTCTGCCAGAACCGGCCAGGACGCCGATCAGCACGCGCCAGGACGGCCGCCACGACCCGGCCAGGACCCTGCCAGATCCCGGCCGGGATCCCGGCCGGATCGGCGTCGTCACTGTGCGGCCGGATCGGCGTCGTCACTGTGCGGCCGGATCGGCGTCGTCACTGTGCGGCCGGATCGGCGTCGTCACTGCGCGGCCGGGGCGGTGTCCACCTCGCGCAGCAGCAGGACCGGGCAGTCGGCGCGCTGCAGCAGGTGATGGGTCACCGGCTCCAGCAGCGCGCCGATGACGCTGTCGCGGCCGCGGCCGTCGAGCACGACCAGCTGCGCGCTGCGCGAGGCGGCCACGAGGACGTCGGCGGGGTTGCCGGCGGCGGTCTCGACCTCGACCGGCACCGCCGGGTACCGCTGCCGCAGCCGGGCGAGCCCGCCGGACGTGTCCTCGACCGTGTGGACCGCGACGAGGCCGCAGCGGCGGCGGTACGCCTCCTCGAAGGCCACCGTCAGGACCCGCTCGCCCGCCGGCCCGTCGCCGACGCCGGCGACCACGGGCCCGATCGCGGTGTGTGCCCGGCCCCGCACGACGACGACCGGGCCCTCGGCGTGCGTGGCGACCTGCAGCCCGACCGAGCCCAGCAGCGCCGAGGCGAGCGCGCCGCGGCCGTGGGAGCCGACGACGAGCAGCGCCGCGGTCTTCGCCTCGGTGAGCAGCGCGTCGGTCGGCAGGCCCAGCACGGCGCTGCCCTGCACGTCGAGGCCGGGCCGGGCACCGCGGGCGTCGGCGACGGCCGCCGCCACGACGGCCTCGGCCTGGCCGCGGGCGGGCGCGTCCATCTCGGTGGGCGAGCCGATCGGGCCGGGCAGGTGCCACTGGTACACGCACACGACCCGCAGCCGCGCGCCCGTGCGTGCCGCGTGGTCCGCGGCCCACCGGACCGCGGACGTGCCGGACGTCGAGCCGTCGGTGCCGACCACGATGTCGGTGTGCTGCATGTTCGCTCCTTGGGGGACGGGGGTGAAGCTCAGGCGAACCGGGCGACGAGCACCGGCGTCTCGGCGTGCTCCAGGACGTGCTGCGTGACGCCGCCGATGCGCAGCCCGGCGAACCCGCCGTGGCCGCGGGCGCCGAGCACGACCATCAGCGCGTCTCGGGCCGCGTCCAGCAGGACCTGCACGGGCGGGCCGTGCACCACCCGCGGCTCCAGCCGCACCGCGGGGTCCTTGGCCTGCAGCTGGCCCAGGTCGGCGGCGAGGTCCGCGGCCAGCCGGTCCGGGTTGACGCGGCGGGCCAGCCGGCTCGCCGGCTCCTGCCACGCCCGCACCGCGACCAGCGGCACCTTGCGCGCCGACGCCTCGCGGAAGGCCAGCTCCAGCGCCTGCTGCCCGCCCGGCGAGCCGTCGGCGCCGGCGACGACCGGCCGGTCCGACGGCAGCACCGCCTCCGGCCCGGCCCAGCGCTCGGCGTGGTGGACGACGAGGACGGGGCAGTGCGAGTACCCGGCCAGATGCACCCCGACCGAGCCCACCAGCAGCGCGTGGAAGCCCCCGTGCCCCCGGCTGCCGACGACGACCAGCTCCGCGTGCCGGGACTGTTCGCGCAGGACGCGCACCGGCTCGCCGTACCACGTCGAGGTGGTCACGTGCAGCCCCGGGAACCAGTGCCGCGCCTCGGTCGCGGCGTCCAGCGCCAGGCCGTGCTCGTCGGTGATCTCCTCGTACGGCCCGGGCACCCCGAGCGCGTGCATGATGCGCAGCGGACGGCCCATGCGGACCGCGATGTCGGCCGCCCAGCGGACCGCGCCGAACGCGGCCGGCGACCCGTCGACACCCACGATCACCGGCCGATGGATGATGCTCATGACGGCCTCCTCACGGTGCGAGCTGTGCAGCTTCCACCGTCGCGCACCCCGGTGGGCACCGGAAGGGCCGATGGTCCCGTCCCGCCCCGGACCGTGCCCGGCGGCACCCCGGCGCGGTGCGGCGTTTCGGGGTCCGGCGCTCGGGCAAGGGACCCGCATGCATAGGTTGCTCGCCAGACTTGAAGGTGCCGGCTCGCTCGACCGGGCCGCCAACGCGCTGCGCCGCTTCGCCGGGGCCACCGCCGGAAGGGGCCGGCTGCGGTCGGTGCTGCACGGGGAGTGGTTCGGCCACCCGCTGCACCCGGCCCTCGTGCAGTTTCCCGTCGGCGCCTGGATGAGCACGGCCGTGCTCGACCTGATGCCGGGCACGGAGCGGGCCGCGGCGGCGCTGCTGACCGTCGGCACCGCCGGGGCGCTGCCCGCCGCCACGACCGGCCTCGCCGACTACACGACCCTGTCGCGGCAACAGCGGCGGGTCGCG
Source organism: Dactylosporangium aurantiacum (assembly GCF_000716715.1). Taxonomy (GTDB): domain Bacteria; phylum Actinomycetota; class Actinomycetes; order Mycobacteriales; family Micromonosporaceae; genus Dactylosporangium; species Dactylosporangium aurantiacum. The sequence continues at coordinate 85,162 of NZ_JNYJ01000014.1, forward strand.
CTCGTGCACGTCGGGGCCAACACCGCCGCGCTCGGGTGCTTCGCCGCGTCGATCGCGGCCCGGATGCGCGGCGACCACCAGCGCGGCAGGATGCTGTCGTACGCCGGGCTGAGCATCGCCGGCATCGGCGCCTACCTCGGCGGGCACCTCGCCTACAGCCAGGCCGCCGGCGTCGACACCGACGCGGTCCGCCAGACGGCCACCCGCGAGGAGCTGCTGGAGACCGCGCCGCGGTAGGTCAGTACGGGTCCCCGGTGCCCGGCAGGCGGCCACGCAGCAGCCCGCCGGGCCGGCCCGCCATCGTGGCCGCGTCGGACAGCGGCGGCGCCTCGGTGTGGGCGTGGGTCGCCATGCCGTCGACGAGCTCCCGAAGCGCCGTGGCCGCGTCGGTGCGGGGGCGCCAGCCGAGCTGCGTGGCGGCCCGCTCGCAGGACATGAGCGGCGCGTTCAGGGCGAGCCGCACCCAGCCGCTGTCGACCGGCTGCAGCCGCAGCCGCCAGGTGACCCCGGCGGCGACGCGCAGCAGCCCGCCCGGCACGCCGACGGCGCGGCCGTGGAACAGCGCCGCCGCGACCTGCGGGGTGAGCACCGGGTCCGCGGCGATGTTGAACGCGCCCCGCACGTCGGCCGCGACCGCCCGCGCGTAGGCGTCGGCGACGTCGTCGGCGTGCACCGCCTGCACCCGCAGCGCCGGATCCGACGGTACGAGCGGAATCCGGCCGAACCGCAGCAGCCCGGTCGGTGCCAGCGGACCCAGGAAGTAGCGGCCGATCTCGGTGCCGGCGTCGCGCTGGAAGATCAGGCCGGGACGCAGCCGCACCACGCGCAGCGACGGGTGCTTCTCCTCGGCCCGGTCCAGCAGCGCCTCGACCGCGGCCTTGTGCATGCTGTACGACGAGCCCGGCACCCCGGTGTGCGGCCAGCTCTCGGCGACCCGCTGGTCCTTCGGCCCGGGCGCGTACACGCCGACGGACGAGGCCACGACGAGGGCGGGCACCCCGGCCCGGACCGCGGCCTCGATCACCGCCCGGCTGCCGCCCACGTTCGTGCGGTGCAGCCGCCGCTGGTCGTGGCTCGGCTGGATCTGCCAGGCCAGGTGGACCACCGCGTCGGCGCCGTCGAAGAGCTCGGCGAGGCGGTCCGTGGCGCCGTACGCGCCGATGTCGCAGGAGTGCCAGCGCACCCCGTCGTACGGCGCCGCCGACGTCTGCGGCACGCGCCGCACGACTCCGGTGAGCTCATGGTTGCCGTCCTGATGCAGGCGCCGCAGCAGCGCCGTCCCCGCATTGCCGGACGCACCGACGATCACGATGCGCAGCCCACTGGTCGATGCGTTCATGCGTGCCGGGTCCCTTCGCCGTGCCTGACCGGCATCTACCCGGGACCCCTGCCCGGAAACACGCCGGGCCCGGCCCGGGTCACGACGGCGGCAGCCGCCCGCCGCCCATACCTGAACGGTAGTGGATTCCCTACAGTGCGCGGTGCCGCCGCCGATGACAGGAGCACCCGCTTTCGGATTGGTGCACGGATGACGCGAGCTGTTGAGGTGGCCACCGGCGACCGGATCGGTGCGGTGCTGGCGGGGCGTCTCGTCCAGCCGGTCTTCCAGCCCATCGTGGACCTGTCCACCCGGGCCGTCGTCGGCCTGGAGGCCCTCGCGCGTGGCCCGGCGGGCACCGCCCTGGAGTTCCCGGATCGGCTGTTCGCCGCGGCCCGCGACGCCGGGCGGCTCGGTGAGCTGGACATGCTGTGCGCCGAGCGCGCCCTGGAGCTCGCGGTGGCGGCGTCGGTACCCCCACCGCTGCTGTTCGTGAACGCCGAGCCGGCCGTGCTGGACCAGCCGCTGTCACCGCGGCTGATCGAGCTGGTGCAGGCCGGGCTGCCGTTCCGGGAGGTGCTGGAGTTCACCGAGCGGGCGCTGCCCGCGGTGCCCGGCAGCCTGCTGCGCCTCGCCGCGCTGGTGCAGCAGTGGGGCAACAGCATCGCCCTGGACGACGTCGGCGTCGACCCGATGTCGCTGGCGTTCCTGCCGGTGCTGGAGCCGGAGGTCATCAAGCTGGACATGAGTCTCGTCCGGGCACCGGACACGTCCACCGCCCGGACCGTCGCCGCGGTGGTGCGTGCGGAGTCCCACCGCACCGGCGCACTGGTGATCGCCGAGGGTGTCGAGACGGAGGACGACCTGCTCGTCGCCCGCGAGCTCGGCGCGCACTGGGGGCAGGGCTGGCTGTTCGGCCGGCCGGGCCCGATCGAGACGGCGGGCCGGCGCTTCGACCCGGCCGCGCCGAGCCTGCTGCGGGCGCCGCGCCCGGGGTTCCACGCGGCCGCCGGGTCCCCGTTCGAGGCCGCGGCGGGCGGCCGGCCGCTCGGCACCGCGGAGGCGCTCGGCGGGCTGCGCCGCGTCCTGGCCGCCGAGCCGACCGCCGTCGTGCTGCTGTCGTGCCCCGAGGACGGCGTGCCCGGCTTCACCGTCGCCCTGCCGGACCTCGCCGGCCAGGCCAGGTCGGTCATCGTCATCGAAGACCCGGTCCCGGGCGAGTTCGCCGCCGTCGTCATCGGCGCCGGGCACGGCCACGCACTGTGCGCGCGGGCGTCGGACCCGCCGCAGGTCCGGGTCACCGAGGACCTGCCGACGGTCGCCGCCGTCACCCGCGCCCTGCTGCACCGCCACACCTGAGCCCGCCGCCGGCCGGAGCCGGCGGCGGGGACGGCGCGGGTCAGACGTCGTCCGGGTCGCCGCCGGAGCGTTCGACGTCGGCGCGCAGGTCGTCCCGGCCGACCGGGGTGCCGTCGGAGTCGCGCACGACGCCGTCACCGGTGGCGGGGCCGGTGTCGTCGTCCGGCAGGACCGGCACGATCGGCGGGAGCGGCTGCTGCGAAGGGGTCGTCACGGTGCACCTCCAGGTCGGGGATCGACCCCCGTGGTACCCATTCCGGCGCCGGTCACGCGGACCCGGTCAGCACCTCGTGCAGGTCCGGGCGGCAGTCCAGGGCGGCGTCGCGCAGCCTCGCCACCCGGGCCAGCTGCGCGTCGGCCGGCAGCGCCCGCAGGGTCGCGAGCGCCCGGTCGACGAGGTCGCGGTCCTGGACCCACAGCTCCTGCGGGGCGGTGCCGGCGCCGCGCAGCCACCGGCCGGCCGCGACCCGGGCCGCGTCGATGCGGGTCCAGGTGGCGGTGTCGGCGTCGGCGGCGCCGCACTTCCAGGTGCCCGCGCCCTCGAGGATGTCGTCCTCGATCGAGCCGCTGCCGGTGGCGATGGTGCCGTCGGCGTACACGGTGAGGCTCAGGTGCACGGTGTCGCGCCGCTGCGCGACGGGGGTGCCGTAGCGGGCGGTCTCCTGCACGACGGCGGTCGGCGGGTCGGGCAGCCGGGCCAGCACCCGCAGCGCCCGCCGCGCCGGGCCGGTCAGCCGCGGCAGCAGCGGCTCGTACAGGCGGGTGACGCACACCCGGGGCGTGCCCTCGGCGCAGACCAGCTCGGCCGCGTGCGGGTCGCGCGGCGCGGCCCGGTCCGCGGGTGGCAGCACCGGCAGGGCGGCCGCGGCGCCGAGCAGCACGGCGAGCGGCGCCACCAGGCGGCGCCGGCCGGCGGCCAGCAGGGCGGCGCCCGCGGCGGCCAGGGCGGCGAACCACAGCGCCTGCCCGGCGACCGTCCGGCCGTCCACAGTGGAGTACTCGTCGGTGCCGCCGAGGTGGCCGGGGATCAGCAGCAGCGCCCGCGCGCCGGAGTCCGGCCAGGCCAGCTGCGGCGCGACGAGCACGGCGAGCGCACCGGCGGCGAGCAGCGGCGCGGTGAGCCGCGACGGCAGCAGCCGGCCCAGGCCCAGACCGAGCAGCCCGGACGCGGCGAGGCCGAGCGCGCCGGTCAGCACCGGCCAGTACCAGCCCGGCGGCCGGTACGACGCGTGCAGGACCGCCCGGGCCAGCCCGTCGAGCAGGCCCAGGCCGTAGCCGGCGGCGAGGCAGGCCGCGACGACCGCCGCCAGCGGCGCGGCCCGCCGCGCGGCCGGGCGCGGGGTGCTGCGCAGCAGCTCGGTCATGCCCGCGGCCCGGTCCCGGCGCCCCTGCCACGCCCCGGCGGCCAGCGCCACCGGCCACAGCAGCGTCAGGTTGCCGTGGTGCACCAGGACCGCCGCCATCCACAGGCCGTCCCAGCGCTCCGGGTCGCCGGCCAGCGCCCAGCCGAGCGCGGCGGCGAGGGCACCGATCCACGGCGCGGCCGAGCGGCGCAGCTCGACCGCGGCGACGCGGGCGGTCACGACCGGCCGCCGTGGGCGCGGTGCCGGCGCAGCAGCGCGGCATATCCCCGCTCGGCGGTGCTGCCGCCACCACCGCCGTCACCGCCGCGGGCGCCGCCGCCGCCGTCACCGCCGCCACCGTCGTCGGCGCCGGCCGCGGCCTCGAGGTCGCCGGGTGCGCCCTGCAGCACCAGCCGCCCACCGTCGAGCAGCACCACGCCGGTGCACGCCGCGGCGACGTCGTCGACCAGGTGCGTCGCCACGACCACGCAGCTGTCCCGGCCGAGGTCGCGCAGCAGCGCCCGCACCCCCATCCGCTGCTCCGGGTCCAGGCCGGCGGTCGGCTCGTCGAGCAGCAGCAGCGCCGGGTCGCTCACGATCGCCTGGGCGATGCCGACGCGGCGCAGCATGCCGCCGGACAGCGACCGCAGCCGGCTGCCGGCCCGGCCGGTGAGCTCGACGCGGTCGATCGCGCGCTGCACCGCGTCGGGCACGGCCCGCGCCGGCATCTCCTTGAGCCACGCGACGTGCTCGACGAACTCGCGCACGGTGAACCAGCGGTAGTAGCCGAAGTCCTGCGGCAGGTACCCCAGCGCCCGCCGGACCGGCCGCAGGTCACCGCCGTCCTGCACCGGCCGGCCGAGCAGCTCCAGCCGTCCGGCCGCGGGCCGCAGCACCGTCGCCAGGGCCCGGATGAGGGTGGTCTTGCCGGCGCCGTTCGGCCCCAGCAGGCCGTGCACACCGTTGCCGAGCGCCAGGTCGAGCCCGTCGACCGCGGCGCGGCGCCCGGCCGTGAGCCGCAGCCCCTGGGCGTGCACCGGCCAGGCGTACGTCGTCGGTGCCGTCTCCTCGTCGCTCACCGCACGAACCATGGGACCTCAGCCTTCCGTTGCTCAGCGGGTCGCGGCGCGCTGGAACGCGTCGCGACGCAGGTAGACGGCGCCGGCGGCGAGGACGGCGCAGGCCGCCCAGACCGGCATGAAGCGGGGCTCCAGCACCGCCGCGGGCCGCGACCACAGCAGGCCGGGCGCCGCCACCGCGCAGACCCAGCCGGCGGTGACGGCGGCGGCCGCGCGGCCGACCCCGACGGACGCGCCGAGCGCGAGCGCGCCGGCGGCGAGAGCGAACCCCGGCAGCAGCCAGCGGGCCGGGTCGGCGCCGGTCGCCGCGCCGGACACCACCAGCGGCGGCACGACGAGCAGGGTGCCCGCCAGGGCGCGGCGCAGCGCCAGGCCCAGGCCGGCGCGGGGGCTGCTGGCGACGAGGGCGTGTGCCGGGTCGAGGTGCCGGCTCCACGACGCGGCCAGTCCCAGCAGCGGGACGACCGGCGCGACCAGCAGCACCGCGGACCGGCCGGTGGTCAGCTCCAGCAGCGCCGCGACGAGCGGCACGAGCACGGTCGCGGCCAGCCACGGCAGCGCGGCCGGGGTCAGCCAGCGCAGCAGGAGCGGTCGCCGCCGCCGTCGTGCCGGAGTCTCCGCCTGTACCACCGCCGCCACCGCCACCCACGCCGACTCCACGACGGTCAGCACGGCCGGGTCGTGCGCGCCGGCGGTGTCGCCCAGCCGCCCTCGGCACGCGGCGCAGCCCTCCAGGTGCGCCTCCAGGGCCCAGGCGGCGTCGGCCGGCAGGTCGTCCCCGGCGGCGTACCTCGCGATCAGACCCGGCGACGCGTGCGCGGTCATGACGCCCCGTCCCGCGGCGGCGCCGTCGACGCGGGCGCGGTCGTGACGTCCCCGTCCCGCGGCGCCGGGCATGCGCGGCCCGTCATGACAGCACCTCCCGCAGCAGGGTCCTGGCCCGCCGGGCCCGGGTCTTGACCGTCCCCTCCGGCACGCCGAGCAGCACCGACGTCTCCCGCACCGACAAGCCGTCCAGCACCATGGCCTGCACCACCTCCCGCAGCTCCGGAGCCAGCTCGCGGACCGCCCCGGCGACCGGGTCGTCCAGGACCGGCCCGACCACCTCGTCCTCCGCCGCGGGCGCGGTGACGTCCGAGGCGAGCGGCGCCGGCACCGGCTGGTCCCGCCGCGCCCGCACCCGGTACGCGTCCACCAGCCGCCGCGCCGCGATCGTCCACAGCCAGCCCGCGGCGCTGCCCCCGGCGGCGGTCCCCGCGTAGCCGGCCGCGGCCCGCCAGACGGCGACGTACGCGTCCTGCATGACCTCGGCGACGATGTCCTGGTCGGCGCAGCGGCGGCGCAGCCGGACCGCCAGCCACGGCGCCGTGCGCCGGTAGAACTCCTCGAACGCGGCGCGGTCACCGCGGGCGGTGCGGCGCAGCAGCGCCTCCTCATCCGCCTGCGACACGTCCACCGCGTCAGGTCCTCTCACACCGGGCTAGACGTCGCGCACCCTACCCGCGGTTCTCGCCAGGATGTGACCTGCGTCTCCCATCGGCTCCGCATCGGGCGCCACCGGTGCCGCTGCCTCGGCGCCGCTGCCCCGGTGCCCGGGCGAGGGTGGAGATCGGCCGCAACTCTCCCGGGTGAATCGTCGCCCGGACCGGCGCCGCACGAGCCGGCAACCAGGCGCGCAACCGTCCGGGACGACCCGGGGAAGTCTTGCTCGCACACACAGGGCCCGAGTATGGTCACCGGCCGTGAGCGTTGTTGAACGCAACAGCGTCAATGTCATCGGTCCCCGGGTCGACCTCGCGAACGCGGGGGACCGGCGGACGCTGGTCTTCTCACACGGCTTCGGCTGCGACCAGAGCATGTGGCGCTTCGTCGCCCCCCGCTTCGCCGACGAGCACCGGGTCGTGCTGTTCGACCACGTCGGGGCCGGCGGTTCGGACCTGTCCGCGTACTGCCCGCAGCGGTACGGCTCGCTGGACGCGTACGCCGATGACCTGCTCGACATCCTGCACGAGCTGCATCTGCACGACGTGGTGTTCGTCGGGCACTCGGTGAGCGCCATGATCGGGGCGCTGGCGGTGATCAAGGAGCCGGACCGGTTCGCGGGACTGGTCATGGTGGGGCCGTCGCCGCGGTACATCGATGACGACGGCTACCGCGGCGGGTTCAGCGCACCTGAGATCGACGAGCTGCTCGAGAGCCTCGACAGCAACTATCTCGGCTGGTCGGCGGCCATGGCGCCGGTCATCATGGGCAACGCCGACCGGCCCGAGCTCGGCGAGGAGCTCACGAACAGCTTCTGCCGCACCGACCCGGCCATCGCGCGGCGGTTCGCCGAGGTGACGTTTCGCGCGGACCACCGCGCCGAACTGCGCCGGGTGAGCGTGCCGACGCTGATCCTGCAGTGCTCCGAGGACGTCATCGCGCCGCACGAGGTGGGGGTGTACTGCCACGCGAACATCCCCGGCAGCACGATGGTCGTGCTCGAGGCGACCGGGCACTGCCCCAACCTCAGCGCGCCGGACGAGACGTACGCGGCGATCGACGGCTTCCTGTGGAAGGGTTGAGGCGTGCCGGAGTCGCTGCCCGAGGAGAACGCCGAGGACGTGTACGACAGCGCACCGTGCGGGTACCTGATACTGCGGGCCGACGGCACGATCGTGCGGGTCAACCAGACCTTTCTGCGGTGGACCGGGTACCGCCGCCAGCAGCTGCAGGGGCGGCGCGTCCACGAGGTCTACTCCGCCGGCAGCCGGATCTTCCACGAGACGCACCTGGCCCCGTTGCTGCACATGCAGGGGGAGGTACGGGAGATCGCGGCCGAGTTCCGCAAGGCCGACGGCACCCGGCTCGACGCGTTCGTCAACGCGTCGCTGCACGCGGGGGCCGCCGAGGGGCAGGCACTCGTGCGGATGACGGTGTTCGAGGCACGGGACCGCCGCACCTATGAGCGGGAGCTGCTGGCCGAGCGCCGCATCGCCGAGCGCACCGCCACCCGGCTGCGGCTGCTGCAGGACATGGTGGTGCGCTGCGCGGCGATCGAGCGCGCCGAGGAGATCGTCGCCGCGGTCGTGCGGGTCGGCGTCGATGCCTTCGCCGCCACCACGACCCGGGTGTGGCTGATCGCCCCGGCCGAGGGGGCGCTGCGCCCGCTGCACGGGCCGCCGCACGACCGGGCGGAGCCGGTCGGGGCGCACGACGCCGGGACCGGCCGCGGCACGAGCGAGCTGATCTCCCTCGACGACCAGGCCCCGGAGGCGCGGGCCACGGCCCTGCTGGACGTCGTCCGGCACGCCGAGGACGACGGTGGACTGCGGATGGTCACACCCCTGGTCACGGACCAGCGTGTGCTGGGGGTGGTGTCGTTCGGGTTCGCGCCCGACCGGCCACAGGAGGCCGGGCCCGCGCGGCCACGCGTCTTCGGTGCCGACGAGATCGAGCTCATGCGCACCGTCGGGCGCCAGGCGGGGCAGGCCCTGGACCGCGTCCGGCTGCTGGAGGAGACCACCCGGCAGGCACGGCAGTCGGGGTTCCTGGCCCGGCTCAGCCGCGACCTGGACGAGACGGTCGGCTTCACCGCGCGGGCCGGCCGCCTCGTGGAGCTGCTGGTGCCAGACGTCGCCGGGTACGCGCAGGTCGACCTCGAGCCCGCGGCCGATCCGCACGGCGGGGCCGGGTGGCAGGCGGCCGCGCCGGCCCGCCCGGGCGGCGGATGGACCCTCCCGAACGACGTGCTCGCGGCGGTGCACGCGGCCGGGCGGGCCGGGACGCTGGTCGCCGTCCCGTTGACCACCACCAACGGCGCCCGGGCGCTGGTGCTGCCGCTGCGGGCGCGCAACGCGGTGCTCGGCACGCTGCTGCTGGCCGGCGACGGTATGGCCGCGGCCGGGCACGTCGGGCCGGAGTTCCTGGCCGACCTCGCCGACCGGGCCGGGCTGTCGCTGGACAACGCGCGGCTGGCCGAGCGCGACCGGGAGGTGGCGCACACCCTGCAGCGCAGCCTGCTCGCCGGGCAGTGGCCGGCGGACCCGCGGTACCGCGTCGCCACCGCCTACCGGCCCGCGGTGCACACGCTGGAGGTCGGCGGCGACTGGTACGACATCTTCGCCACGTCGGCCGAGAGCGTCGGGATCGTCGTCGGCGATGTGGTCGGCCGGGGGTTGGGCGCGGCCAGCGCCATGGGCCAGCTGCGCAGCGCCGTGCGGGCGTTCGCGACCGCGCACGGCGGGCCGGCCGACGTCCTGCGGCACATGGACGAGTTCGTGTCGCAGTTCGCGGCCGGGCAGATGGCGACGCTGGCATACGCGGACCTGGCGCTGGACAGCGGCGAGCTGCGCTACGCGTGCGCCGGGCATCCGCCGCCGGTGCTGGTGGACCCGGGCGGGGAGACGAGCTTCCTGTGGGGTGCCCGGTCCGGTCCGCTGGGTGCCGCCACGGCGTGCCGGGAGCGCGGCGAGGCACGGTTGACGCTGTCCCGAGGTTCGAGACTGGTCCTGTACACCGACGGGCTGTTCGAGCGCCGCGGTGAACGTCTCCACCAAAGCCTGGAGCGGCTCGCGGCGGCGGTCGCGGCGCACTCGCGCGCGCCGCTGGACGGGCTCGCCGCCCAGCTCACCGACGCGATGGTGCCCGGCGGCGGCGGGCACGACGACATGTGCCTGCTGGCGCTGGACTATGCCGACGTGCCGCAGTTGCGGGCCGAGGTGGTCGCCCGGATGGAGTCGCTGTCCGGGTTCCGTGCCGACCTGGATGCCTGGCTCGGGGCGCAGGGCGTCGGTGACTACGACCGGTTCGGTGTCGTGCTGGCGACCGCGGAGGCCGTGGCGAACGCGATCGAGCACGGGTACGACGTGGACGGGGCCCGCAGCGTGCACGTGCTGGCCTACGTCGACGGGGGCACCGTCGTGGTGCGCGTCAGCGACACCGGCCACTGGCGCCCGCCGCGCGCGGCGCTGCAGCGGGGGCGGGGCCTGGCGCTCATCGGGCGCCTCATGGACGAGCTGATGATCGACCGGGGCGCGGGCGGCACGACGGTCCTGATGCGCCGCCGGACCGGGGACGGGAGACGCTGAGATGCACGCTGAGCGTCAGGTACGGGTGTACAGCAGGGGCGGCTGCGAGGTCGTCCAGCTGATCGGCGAGATCGACCACGCGACCGCGTCGCTCGTGGAGCGCGACGTGCTCGTGAGCGTCCGCGCCGCGAGCGGTGTCGTCGTCGACCTCACCGAGACCACGTTCCTGGACAGTGCCGGGCTGCGGTGCCTGGACCGGGTGGTGGCGGCGTTCGGCGACCGGGGCGCCCCGGTGCGGGTGGCGGCGCCGGCCGACGGCATGGTGCGCTTCACGCTCGAACTCATCGGGTTCCTGCCCGACCTGCTGGTGGAGGACGTCGGCACCGCCATGACCGGGATGACGAACTGACCCGGTCGCCGCCGTGCCGCGGACCGACGTTTCGGATCCTGCGAAGTGGGCACCGTCTCTGCATGCAACCAGGCACCTCAGCAGCGGACGTCTTGCCCCTCGTGCAGGTGGGGATGCGCGTCGTCGACCCGGCGGGTGAGCAGGCCGGCACCGTGACCGCGGTGCAGGAGGCGGGCACCGACGTGCGGCCCGACACCATCGCCGGCATCGCCGAGCACCTGATGGCCACCGGCTACATCCGGGTCGACGGGACCGGCTTCCTGTCCAACGACGCGTACGCGGCCGGCAACCAGATCAGCGGCGTGTCCGGTGACACCGTCGAGCTGGCGGTCGTGCGCGAGGAACTGCACCGCGCCGCCAGCTGATCCCGCACGGTGCGGACGCGTTGCCGCCGCCGCTACGCCACGGCGCTGGTGACCAGGGCGCACAGCGCCAAGAGCCGGACCGCGACACCATCCGCGCCGGCCCAGCCAACCAGATCGTGCTGCGGCGGCTGCCACCCTCGGCCGGTCGCCCCGTCGAGCAGTCCGTCGGTGTAGCTCGCCAACGCCGTGAGCGTCGGCCGACGGCCGCGGACGCCGAGCAGGTCGCGCACCTCGGCGGCGTGCTGGTCGACCTGCGCCGACAGGCCGGGAAGCACGGCTGCCGCGGCGAGGCCCACGGCGCCGACCTGCCGGTGGAGGCGATCCAGCAGCAGCTGCGCGGTCACGCGGTCGGCGCCCAGGTTCGAGGTAGGGATGGTCATGAGGTACGACCATAGAGAGGCCGTACCGGGACGAAAAGGCCGCAACGGCTGCTTTACCGCATCATGACCGTTCGGCTACCGTGCCTGACCGACCGGGCGAGCACCCGTGTCACCGGGCGGCCGGGGGACGCTGACCGGTCTGCGGCGGCACGGCCCGCTGGTCGTCGTCCACCGCGGACGCTGGATACGGCGGGCGGCCGGCATGCTGGCCGACCGGCTGGTCACGGTGTGCCGGCGGGGGCTGTTGGCCGGCGGCGGTCGGCGCGGCGGCCGGCTGCCGCTGTTCTGCCATCAGCCGGTCGGCGTCGCTGCGGCCGGCGGTGTACGCGGTCGAGCGCTCGGAGCGGCCGGCCGACTCTGTCTCCACCCGGTCCAGCCACCTGTCCCAGCGCGCCTGCATCGGCTTCACCAGCCCGCCACCGACGCCGACGATCAAGATGCCGGCCACGGTGCCGAGCACCGCGATCAGGACGGGGGTCGTGACGGTGGTCGCCACCCCGATCTGGTTGAGCGCGGCGATGACCCCGATACCCAGGATGAACACGGCGGCGATGTTCGCCACGGCCCTGCCGTAGGACAGTCCACCCAACGCGGTGGACACGATGTCCCGCACCGCGGAGGCGATCGCCGCGGCGATCACGACGATCAGGATCGCGACAAGGAGCCGCGGCAGCCAGGCGATCACGGCCGAGATGAGCGTTGAAACCGCATTCGGGCCCCAGACGTCGAACGCCACCCGCAGGGTGATTAGCAGCACCGTGTAGAAGACGAGCTGCGCGACGATGCTGGAGGCGTCGTAGCGGGAGCGTGCCAAGGCGGTCTTGAGACCGCCGCGTTCCACCAGCCGGTCGAAGCCGACGCGCTCCAGCAACTTGTCGACCGCCGTACGCAGCAGGCGAGCCACGACGTAGCCGACGATCAGGATGACGACGAACGCGAGCGCGCGAGGGAGGAAGGCGGCCGCGGATCGCAGCATGTTGCCGATCAGGCTGCCGATTTCCACGCTGCGCACGGCGAGGTACTCGGACATCATGACTCCTCGAATGTGGCCGGGAACTGAATCAATCTCGGATACCCGATAAATCACCCGAAAACCACAAATCGTCACGCCGGCCCGGCGCCGTGGTGGCAGGCGCCGGGCCGGCGTGGAGGTGACCGGAGAAGGCGGTCTGATCAGCCCTTGATCTGGCGCAAGCCGGTGCTGCCGGCACCGACGCTGATCTTGCGGGGCTTGGCGTGCTCGGACACCGGGATGCGCAGGGTCAGCACGCCGTTGTCGTAGGTGGCCTCGAGCTTGTCCGTGTCGAGGGTGTCACCGAGGAACAGCTGCCGGCTGAACACCCCCATCGGGCGCTCCGAGATCACGGTCTCGACGCCCTCCTTGGCCGGGCGCTGCCGCTCGGCCTTCACCTGCAGCACGTTGCGCTCGACCGTGACGTCGATCGACTCCGGGTCGACGCCCGGCAGGTCGAAGTAGACGTTGAACCAGTCGCCGTCGCGGTGGGCGTCGACGTGCATGACCGCCGGCCGGCTCATGGTCCCGGCGAGCTGCTCGAAGACGCGGTCGAAGTCGCGGAACGGGTCGGTACGCAGCAGCATGGCCATCTCCTCCTTGGTCTCCTTCACCAAGCGGTGGTCCCGGATCGCCCGGGGTTGAGTGCCATCGACTCAACTTGTTTCAACGGATACCCCCGAAGCGGTGCCGCCGTCAACTCTGCGTATGTGGTATACGCCACAGTGTGAGAGTTGACAGCATAAGGCTCAAGTTTTAGGTGTTGAAGGGTCAGGAGCCGTCGAGGGGAGTGCGACCGTGGCCACGACGACAGGTGACTACTACGAGGTGCTGGGGGTCGAGCGCACCGCCGGACAGGAGGAGATCCAGCGTGCCTACCGCCGGCTGGCCCGCCGGTATCACCCCGACATCAACAAGGACCCGGACGCCGAGGAGCGCTTCAAGCGGATCAACCAGGCGTACGAGGTGCTGTCCGACGCCAAGAAGCGGGCCCGCTACGACCGGTTCGGCGAGGCGTGGCGGCACGTGCCGGAGGACTACGACGGCCCGGTGCCGGGCGGCGACGGCCACCAGGGCGGCGGCCGGCGGGTGTACGTCAACACCGGCGGCGGCTTCGACGAGGCCGGCTTCGCCGGCGTGGACCTCGACGACCTGCTCGGCGGCCTGTTCGGCGGCGGCATGCCCGGCGGACCCGGCGGGTTCAGCGGCGGCCCGGGCGGCTTCGGCGGTGGCTTCGATGGCGGCGGGTTCGGCGGCGGGCCGGGCCCGGGCCCCGGTGCGGATGTCGAGGCCGAGATCGAGCTGACGGTGCCGGACGCGTACGCCGGCGGGCGGCGGCGGCTGACCCTGCGGACCCCGACCGGGCCGCGCAGCTTCGAGGTGGCGATCCCGGCCGGTGTGGCCGACGGCCAGCGCATCCGCCTCGCCGGGCAGGGCGCCGAGGGGTTCGGCGGCGGCCGGCGCGGCGACCTGTACCTCGTGGTGCGGCTCGCCCCGCATCCCCGGTACCGCGTCGACGGCCGGGACATCACCGTCGAGCTGCCCGTCGCGCCGTGGGAGGCGGCGCTCGGCGCCCGAGTGCCGGTCGAGACGCCCGGCGGCCAGGTCCAGCTGCAGGTGCCCGCCGGGTCGTCGTCCGGGCGCCGGCTGCGGCTGCGCGGCCGCGGCATGCCCAACCCCAAGGGCGCGCCCGGCGACCTGTACGCCGAGGTGAGGATCGTCGTGCCGGCGCAGCCGGGCGACGCGGAGCGGCAGCTGTGGCAGCAGCTGGCCGAGGCGTCCGGGTTCGCGCCCCGCGACCCGCAGGCGGCGCGCGGCCGGTGACGACCGTGCATGCCCGCCGTGCGCCGCCGCCGGGGACATGTGACCTGGTGACGCCGCACGGCGGCTGTGTACTGTGGGGCCCATGCGCCGGGCCGGGGTCATCGACACGGCCGGAGGCCTCGGGCAGCACGATCACCTCTGCTGGGTGTTCGACACCCGGCAGGACTACCGCGCCACCGTCCAGCGGTTCCTCGCCGACGGGCTGGCCGGCGGTCAGCGGGTGGTCCTCGTCGCCGACTGGGCCGGCCACGACGACCTCGCCCGCCTCGCCGGTCTCGCCGGCCCGGACAGTCCGCCCGGCGCGGCGCAGCTGCGCGACGTCGGCGCGTATGGCGGCGGGTCGCTGACCGATCCGGCCGCCCAGGTCAGGACCTATGCGGCGATGACCGAGCAGGCGGTGGCCGACGGCTTCAGCGGGCTGCGGGTCGCGGCGGACGTGACGCCGCTGGTGCGCAGCCCCGAGGCGCGCGCCGCGTTCGCCCGGTACGAGTTCCTCGCCGACGGCTACATGGCCCGGCACCCGATGTCGGCGATGTGCGGGTATGACCGCGCCGAGCTGGGCGCGGCCGCGGTGGCGGAGCTGGCCGGCATGCACCCGCTCGCGTCGCCGGACGCCACCGCGCTGCGGCTGTTCGCCGCCGACCCGGGCGACACGGCGGCCGCCGCGGTGCTGGCCGGTGAGATCGACATCGCCGGTCACGCCCAGCTGCGGGCCGCGCTGTCCCGCGTCGACCTGGCGCCCGTCGGCGGCACGGTCAGCATCGACGCGCGGCAGCTGACCTTCATCGACCACACGGCGCTGATCGCGCTCGTGGAGCACGTCCGCGGCCGGGGCGCGGCGACCGAGCTGCTGGTGGACCGGCGCAGCGGCGTGCCCCAGCTGGCCGGGCTGCTGCGCCTGGCCGACCTGCGGGTGGTGGTGGCATGAGGACCGGGCCGGCGCGCGGGCGCGACGGGCTCTTCCACGAGGCCGCCTTCTACGCGTCCGACGAGGAGTTCCTCGAGGTCGTGGTGCCGTTCCTGGCGGGCGGCGTGGCCGCGGGCGAGCCGACGGTCTCGATCTTCGCCGACCACCGCCAGCGGCTGCTGCGGGGTGCGCTGGGCGCCGACAGCGGCGTCGTGTTCATCGACGGCGGCCGCCACTACAGCCGCCCGGCCGCGGCCATCCGCCGGCACCGGGAGATGCTGGCCGGCTACGTCGCGGACGGCGCGACCCAGATCCGCATCACCGGCGACGTGCCGCACCCCGGCGTCGGGGTGCCGTGGGAGTGGTGGGCCCGCTACGAGGCCGCCGCCAACGAGGTCTATGACGAGTTCCCGATGTACGGCCTGTGCCCGTACGACACCCGCACCACCCCGCATGACGTGCTCGACGACGTGCGGCGCACCCACACGCACGTGGTGGCGCCCGACGGGCAGCGGCTGCCGAGCCCCGTGTACCAGGATCCGCGGCAGTTCCTCGCCACGGCGGTCACGTCATGGCCGGACCCGATCGAGGCACGTCCGCCCGCGTGCGAGCTGACCGATCCGCCGCCCGCCCAGGCCCGCGCCGCGGTCACGGACCTGCAGCGGGTGGCCGCGCTCGGCGACGACGACCTCAACGGCATCGTGCTCAGCGTCAGCGAGGCGGTCACCAACGCGCACATCCACGGCCGCCCGCCGGTGCGCATGCGCGCCTGGGCGGAGCCGGGCCGCATCGTCGTCACCGTCTCCGACACCGGTCCGGGACCGGCGGACCCGGTGGTCGGCATGATGCCGGCCGGCGGGCCGGGCGGGCTCGGCCTGTGGCTGACCCACCAGATGTGCGCGTACGTGTCGCTGCGGCGCGACCCGTCGGGCTTCACGATCCGCATGATCGCTGGGACGAGTGATTGACCGGCATCGCTGAATAGTGGCAGAATCGCGGTCCCCGCCCATCCCTTTCCGCCAAAAAGGGACCGCCATGAGCCTCACCGCCCCGCGCCTGCGCGCCGCCGCCCTCACCGCCGTCCTCAGCGCCGCCGTCACCGTCACCGTCGCCGCACTGCCGGGCACGGCGGCCCACGCCGCCGCGCCGACCGGGCGGTACGTGGCGCTCGGCGACTCGTACACCTCCGGACCGCTCATCCCCGACCAGGTCGACCTCAACTGCGTACGGTCGAACCGCAACTACCCGTCGCTGGTCGCCCGCGCGATCGGCTCCGCCGCCTTCGCCGACGTCAGCTGCGGCGGCGCGACGACCGGCGACATCCTCAACCCCGGCAAGGGCACGCTCGGGCTGCCCGTGCCGGCCCAGATCAGCGCCGTCACCGCGGCGACCGCCCTGGTCACGATCGGCATCGGCGGCAACGACATCGGCTTCTCCGGCATCGTGTCCGCCTGCGCCCAGGACGGCGCCGGCAACCCGTTCGGCACCCCGTGCAAGGACCGGTACACCGCCGGCGGCACCGACCAGCTGCAGGCCCGCATCGCCGCGGCCGCCCCGAAGGTCGCCGCGGTCGTGCAGGCCGTGCGCGCCGCCGCGCCGGGCGCCCGCGTCGTCGTCGTCGGCTACCCGGCGATCCTGCCGGACAGCGGCTACGGCTGCTGGCCGGTGGTGCCGTTCGCGTTCGGTGACGTGCCGTACCTGCGCGGCGTGGCGAAGTCGCTCAACGGCATGCTGGCGGCGACCGCGGCGGCCAACGGCGCGCAGTACGCCGACGTGTACACCCCGTCGATCGGCCACGACGTGTGCCGGTCGAAGAGCGTGCGCTGGGTCGAGGGCCTCGTGCCGGAGAACACCGCCGCGCCGTTCCACCCCAACGCCGCCGGCGAGCAGGGCATGGCGACCGCCGTCACGGCCCGCCTCACGGCCTGAGCGGCCCGCCTACCGCGACGGGGTGATCCGCAGCATCACCCTGTCGCGCCGCCCTCCGGCGACCCGCTCGACGAGCTGCAGCACCCGGTACTCCAGGCCGTACTTGCGCCGCACGAGCCGCATCATGCGCCGCATGACCGCCGGGTCGGTGATGATCGTCGCGGTGCCCGGGACCGGCCGGTCGCCGTCGCGGACCTTCCCGGTGCGGCCGCACGGCACCAGCAGCACCCGCGGGTTCCGGCGCAGCCGCTTGACCTTCCAGCTGTCCGCGGGCGTGGTCACCACCAGCGCGTCGCCGTCCTGCGCGACCCACACCGGCGTGGCGACCGCCGAGCCGTCCCGCTTGAACGTGGTGAGCGAGACGAACCGCTGCGCGCCGAGCGCGTCGGTGGCCGTCGGGTGAACCTGCGTCATGAGCGCCGTCGTACCCGGCGCCGGCCCGGTGGATGCGAATCGACGCACCGGCGGCGCCGTGTAGCTTCGTCGTGAGGAACCGAACGACAGAGGGACGATCGTGGACGCACTGCCCGTAGCCCGCACCGCCGACCCCGCGGACGCACCGCCGATCAAGTGGGGCGTCATCGCGCCCGGATGGATCGCGGAGCAGTTCGCCACCGCGGTGCACCGGTACTCGAAGTCGCGGATCGTCGCGGTCGGCTCCAGCTCGGCGCAGCGCGCGGAGGCGTTCGCCGCGCGGCACGGCGTCGAGCGCGCCTACGGTTCCTACGAGGCGCTGGTCGACGACCCCGGCATCGACGCGGTCTACGTCGCGTCACCGCACAGCCACCACTTCGCGCAGGCGCTGCTGGCGCTGCGGGCCGGCCGGCCGGTGCTGGTGGAGAAGGCCTTCACCCAGAACGCCACCCAGGCCGCACAGCTCATCGACCTGGCGCGCGGCGCGGGCCTGCTGCTCATGGAGGCCATGTGGAGCCGCTTCCTGCCGCACTACGACGTCATCCGGCAGGTCCTGGCCGACGGCGGGCTCGGCGCGGTGCAGACCGTGATCAGCGACCACGGCCAGCACTTCGACATCCCGCCGACGCACCGGCTGCTCAACCCCGCCCTCGCCGGTGGCGCGCTGCTGGACCTCGGCATCTACCCGATCTCGTTCACGTCGTTCGTCCTCGGCGCACCCGAGCAGATCCAGGCGACCGGCACCATGACGACGACCGGCGTCGACGCGCAGGTCTCCGCGGTGCTGCGCACCGGCAGCGCGCACGGCATCATCTCCACCACCCAGACGGCGGCGTCCCCGACCACCGCCAGCATCTCCGGCACCGCCGCCCGGCTCGAGATCGCCGGCCCGTTCTACCAGCCGCAGGCGGTCCGGTTCACCGCCGTGACCGGCGAGACGCGGCAGAGCGCGCCGGCCGCCGTGACCGGCCATGAGGGCCTCGTCTACCAGGCGGCGCACTTCGCGGAGCTGCTGAGCGCCGGCGCCACCGACTCGCCGCTGCTGCCGCTGGACGAGACCCTGTCGATCATGCGGACCATGGACGAGATCCGGCGCCAGATCGGCCTGGTCTACCCGGACGAGGCCGCCCTCAACGGGTGACCTGTCGCAGTGCCGCGTCGGCGCGCTCGACGTTGCCCGGCCACGGCCGCGCCGGCACCACCGGCACGCCGGCGCACGCCGCCCGGGCCCGCAGCTCGGCGTCGAACCGGGCGCTGACCGCGGCCCGCGCGCGCTGCGCGGCCGCGGCCGGCTCGCGGGCCAGGAGGTTCGCGACGATCTGCGCCTCGTCCGGCTCCGAGACCAGCACGGCCCGCACGTCGCCGTCGAACCCGGCGACGACGTCCGGCAGCAGGTAGTCGCCCTCCATGACGACCGGCGCCGCCGCCGCGACGTGATCGGCGACGACGGCCTCGATCCCGGGCCGCAGCAGGTGCGCCACCTCGATCGTGTGCTCGACGACCCGCGCCGCAGTCCAGTCCCGTGCCGAGGCGTCCGTGTCCCACCGGTGCAGCGTCGGCGCCTGCTCCGGTGTGGTCAGCGCCTTCACCGCGGTCACGAGATCGTCGACCTCGGCGAGCGGCACGCCGTACCGGCGGGCGAGCGCCGCCGCGACCCGGGACTTGCCGACGCCGGACGCGCCGCAGACGAGCGTGACGGTCCAGCCCGGTGGCGCGGGTGCGGTGTCCATGCCGACGATGATCGGTGCCGCCGCCACGGCGCGCCAGCGCGGCCGCGCTGGCGGCGGGAAATCGGGCGACGCACGGTGGTCGGGCGGTTACCGTGGCCGGCGTGAGCAGGATCCTGTCGGTCAACCTCGCGGTGCCGGAGCCCAACCCGGCCAAGAGCGTCGGCGTCACGGGCATCACCAAGCGGCCGGTGGACCACCTCGTCGCGGTGCGCGCGCCGGGGCCGAAGACGACCGGGCTGCACAGCGGCCTGGTCGGCGACCAGATCTTCGACGTCGAGCACCACGGCGGCGACGACCAGGCGGTGTACGCGTACGCGCGGGAGGACTACGACTGGTGGCAGGCCCGGCTGACCCGCCGGCTCGCCAACGGCACGTTCGGGGAGAACCTGACGACGGAGGGCGTCGACGTCAACGGCGCGGTCATCGGCGAGCGGTGGCGCATCGGCCCGCAGCTGGTGCTCCAGCCGACGTTCGGGCGCGTCCCGTGCGTCACGTTCCAGCGCAAGATGGGCGAGCCCCGCTGGATGAAGACCTTCACCCGGTCGATGCGTCCCGGCGCGTACCTGCGGGTGCTGGCGCCGGGCACGGTGTGGGCCGGTGACCCGGTGACGGTGGAGGACCGGCCCGCGCACGGGGTGACGATCGCGCTGGCGTACCGGGCGTACCTGACCGAGCCGGAGCTGCTGCCGGGCCTGCTGGAGCGCGACGGGCTCCCCGCCGACCTGCGCGAGACCCTCAGCGATCGGCTGCCGCGCCGGCGGTGACGCGCGAGCACGAGGTGGACTACGGCTGCGCCCACCAGCCGTCCAGCGGCGTCACCGGCAGGGCGCGCTTGTGGCGGGTCGCGTGGTACACCGACTCCAGCTTCGCCGCCACCTCCGGCGCGACGTCGGCACCCTCGAGATAGTCGTCGATCTGCGCGTACGTCAGGCCCAGCGCCACCTCGTCGGGCAGGGCCGGGCGGTCGTCCTCGAGGTCGGCGGTCGGCACCTTCTGCCACACGCTGTCGGGGGCGCCGAGCTCCCGCAGCAGGGCCGCGCCCTGACGCTTGGTCAGGCCGGTCAGCGGGGTCAGGTCGACGCCGCCGTCGCCATGCTTGGTGAAGAAGCCGGTGACCGCCTCGGCGGCGTGGTCGGTGCCGACGACGAGCAGGTTGAGCTGGCCGGCGATCGCGTACTGGATCACCATGCGCTCGCGGGCCTTGATGTTGCCGCGGACGAAGTCGCGCAGCCGGGGCGCGCCGCCGAGCAGGTCCGCCAGCCCGAGCGCGGTCTCGGCGGCGACGGCGTCCGCGCCGGGCCGGACGTCCACGGTGACCGTCCGGTCCGGCCGGATGAACCGCAGCGCGGTCTGCGCGTCCTGCTCGTCGGCCTGCGTGCCGTACGGCAGCCGCACCGCGACGAACGTGACCGCCTGCCCGTCGGCGCGCAGCTCCTCGACGGCGAGCTGGCACAGCCGGCCGGCGAGGGTGCTGTCCTGGCCGCCGCTGATGCCCAGCACGTACCCCTGCGCCGGGGTGGCGCGCAGGTAGTCCTTGAGGAAGCCCACCCGTCCGCGGATCTCCGCCGCCGGGTCGATCGTGGGCCTGACGCCGAGCTCGGCCAGGATGCGCTGCCGTTGGTTCGCCATGCCCGCACTGTACTGAACAAGATCCGGATGCGCCGGACGGTCCGCGGCATAGACAGGCGGCTTAATCGTAAGGAATGTTGACAGTTGGCGTATCGACTCGTACCTTACCGATGGTCACGCCGACGAGAGGGGGACTCGTGTCGGGAGCTTTGTCTTTCGGTCAGGAACGGCTCTGGTTCCTGGACCAGCTCGATCCCGGTGACGCCTCCTACAACATCCCGCTGGTCCTGCGGCTGACGGGTGACCTGGACGCGGCCGCGCTGCACGCCGCGCTGCACGGCGTGGTCGAGCGGCACGAGACGCTGCGCACCAGGTTCCCCGCCGTCGACGGCCGCCCGCACGCGACCGCCGGGCCCGCCCCGGTGCTGCGGGAGGTCGCCTGCACCGCCGCCGAGCTCGACGCGCTGCTCGCCGAGCGCAGCAACGCCCCGTTCGACCTGGCCGAGGGGCCGCTGCTGCGGGCCACCCTGCTGCGCGTGACCGACCGGCCCGGCGAGCACGTGCTGAGCCTCGTCGTGCACCACATCGTCGCCGACGGATGGTCGCTCAACGTGCTGCGCGACGAGCTGGCCGGCCGCTACGCCGGCACCTTCGACGCGCCGCCGCTGCCGACCACGTACGCGGCGTTCGCCCGGGCCCAGCGCGACGCCGGCGCCGAGCAGGACACCACGTTCTGGCGGGAGCAGCTGACCGGCGCCGCCCCGCTCGAGCTGCAGCCCGACCTGCGCCGGTCCGCGGCCAGGACGTCCGACGGCGCGTTCCACACCCGCCGCGTCGCCGGCGTCGCCGCCCTCGACGCGTTCGCCCGCGAGCAGCGGGTCAGCCCGTTCATGGTGCTGCTCGCCGTGTACCAGGTGCTGCTGCAGCGGCACACCGGCCAGGACGACATCAGCGTCGGCGTGCCCGTCGCCGGGCGCAACGACCCCGACCTCGAGCCGCTCGTCGGCTACTTCTCCAACACCCTCGTCCTGCGCGGCGACCTCGGCGCCGACATCACGTTCCGGGAGCTGCTGCGGGCCACCCGCCGCACCGCCCTCGGCGCGTTCTCCCACCAGGACCTGCCGTTCGAGCGGCTCCTCGACGAGCTGCACGTGGCGCGGGACCTGTCGCGCAACCCGCTGTTCCAGACCCTGCTCACCGTGCACAGCCAGGACGGCGACCGGCACGGCGTGCCACGGCCGTTCGGCCCGCTGACCGCGGTGGAGATCGACGGCGGGCACAGCCAGACCAAGGTCGACGTCATGCTCGACGTGTGGCGCTCCGGCGAGGACCTGCTCACCGTCTTCGGCTACCGCCGCGACCTGTTCCGCCCCGGGACGATCGCCGCCCTCGCCGAGCGCTTCGAGCTGCTGCTGCGCGCCGCGATCGCCGCCCCGGACACCCGCCTGCGCGACCTGCCCGTGCTCACCGAGGCCGACCGTGCCTTCGTCGTCCGCGCCGCCCGTACGACCACCGCCCCGCCCACCGGCACCGTCCTGGACGAGCTGGCGGCGAGGGTGGCCACCCACCCCGACACGGCGGCCCTGGACACGACGACCTACGACGAGCTCTGGCAGGCGTCGGGCCGGCTGGCGGGGGCGCTGCTGGCGGCGCTGCCGGACGGCGCGCCGCGGATCGTCGGGGTGTGCCTGCCCCGCGGGCCGCACGCCGTCGTCGCCATGCTCGCCGCGTGGCGGGCCGGCGCCGCCTACCTGCCGCTCGACCCGGCGTACCCGGCGGCCCGGCTGGCGTTCATGGTCGCCGACAGCGGCGCCGCCGTCGTCGTCACCGACGACCGGCACCCCTTCGACGGTGTGCGGACCCTGCCGGTCACCGCGACCGGCACCGGGCAGCCGGTGCGCCCGGATCCCGAGGACACCGCGTACGTCATCTACACCTCCGGCTCGACGGGCACGCCGAAGGGTGTCCTCGTGCCGCACCGCGCGCTCGCCGCGCGGGCCGCCTGGATGCGCGACGGCTACGGCATCACCGCCGCCGACACGGTCGCGCAGTTCGCGGCGCTGAGCTTCGACACCCACGCCGAGGAGCTGTGGCCGGCGCTGACCGCCGGCGGCACCGTCGTGTTCGCCGACGCCGACCTGCCGCAGTTCCTCACCACCCCGGCCGGCGCGGCCGTCACCGTGCTGGACCTGCCGACGCCGTACTGGCACCGGCTCGTCGACGACCTCGGCGGCGTGCCCTGGCCCGCCGGGCTGCGCCTGGTCATCCTCGGCGCCGACCAGGTCGAGGCGGCCGCCGTCGCCGCGTGGCGGGCCGCGTTCGGCGACCGGGTCCGGCTGGTGAACTCCTACGGCCCGACCGAGACCACCATCATCGCCACCGTCGCCGACCTCACCGGCGCGGACCCGGACGGCGACCCCGGCGACCGGCCGCCGATCGGGCGTCCACTGTGGGACACCACGGTCGCCGTCACCGACCGGCACGGCCGCCCGGTGCCGCCCGGCGTCCCCGGTGAGCTGCGCATCGGCGGCGCCGGCGTGGCCCACGGCTACCTCGGCCGCCCCGGCCGCACCGCCGAGGCGTTCGAACCCGACCCCGACGGCCCGCCCGGCGCCCGCCGGTACCGCACCGGCGACCGCGTCCGGTGGCGGCCCGACGGGCAGCTGGAGTTCCTCGGCCGCCTCGACGAGCAGGTCAAGGTCCGCGGGTACCGGATCGAGCCCGGCGAGGTCACCGCCGCGCTGCTCGCCCTGCCCGGCGTCGGGCAGGCCGCCGTCGTCGCCCGCGCCGACGCGCTCATCGGCTACGTCGTCCCGGCCGCCCCGGAAGCGGGCCGCGACACGGCCGCCGTCGACCCCGCCGGGCTCCGGCAAGCGCTTGCCGCGACGCTGCCGGCGCACCTGGTGCCCAACGCGATCGTCACGCTCGACGCGCTGCCGCTCACCGTCAACGGCAAGCTCGACCGGGCCGCCCTGCCCGACCCGGAGGTCCGCTCGGCGACCGGCTACCTCGCGCCGCGCACCGACGCCGAGGACCTCGTCGCCGGGGTGTGGGCCGAGGTGCTCGGCGTGGAGAAGGTCGGCGCGCTCGACGACTTCTTCGACCTCGGCGGCCACTCGCTGCTCGCCACCCGCATGGTGGCCCGGATCCGCGCCGCCGTCGATCTGGCGGTGCCGATCCGCACCCTGTTCACCCACCGCACGGTCGCCGGGTTCGCCGCGGCCGTCGAAGCACTGCTCATCGCCGAGATCGAGGCGATGAGCGAGGAGACGGCACAGCACATGCTCACGGGGGACCAGTTATGACCGATCCGCAGCGCAGTCAGTCAGGCAGGCGCCGGAGCGCAGCGGAGGCGAACGCATGACCGTCGAGGACCTGTCCGCCACGAAGCGGGCACTGCTCAGCGCGAGACTCCGCAGACGACCGGCCGCCGCCGAGGCGAGCATCCCGGTCCGGCCGGCGGGCACCACCCCGCCGCTGTCGTTCGCCCAGGAACGACTCTGGTTCATGGAGCAGTTCGCTCCCGGCACCGCCGCCTACCACATCCCCGTCGCCCGCCGGCTGCGCGGACCGCTCGACGAGGCGGCCCTCGCCCGATCCCTCGACGACGTCGTCACCCGGCACGAGTCGCTGCGCACCCGGTACCCGGTCACCGACGACGGCAAGCCCGTCCTGGAGATCGCCGCGGCCGGCAGCCCGGACGCGCAGGTCACGCTGACCGTCGTGGACGCCGCCGACGAGCAGGCCGCCGCCCGCATCGTCGACGAGGCCGTCGGGCGCCTCTTCGACCTCGTGCACGGCCCGCTGCTGCACGCGCTGCTGGTGCGCATCACCGGACCGGCGGACAGGCCGGTGACCGACGACCACGTGCTGCTGCTCGTCACCCACCACAGCATCAGCGACGGCTGGTCCAGCGAGGTCCTCGTCGGCGAGGTCCTCGCCGGCTACGACGCGCACGCCGCCGGGGTGCCGTCACCGGTGCCGCCGCTGCCCGTGCAGTACGGCGACTTCGCCGCCTGGCAGCGCGAGCGGCTCACCGGGGCGGCGCTGGCCCGCGAGGTCGACTACTGGCGCACCGAGCTGGCCGGCGTCGAACCCCTCGCCCTGCCCACCGACCGGCCCCGGCCCAAGCAGCAGACGTTCGACGGCGCCGGCTACGGCTTCGACATCGACCGCGCGCTGCTCGACGGGCTCACCGCCCTGGCCCGCACCCACGGCGCCACCGTCTACATGGTGCTGATGGCCGCGTTCCAGGTCGTGCTGGCCCGGCACAGCGGGCAGCGGGACTTCGCCGTCGGCTCGCCGATCGCCGGGCGCCCCGAGCCGGAGCTGGAGCGGCTCATCGGCATGTTCGTCAACGTGCTGGCGATCCGGGCCCGCCTCGACGGCGACCCGACCTTCGCCGAGCTGGTCGAGCGCACCCGCGAGACGTGCCTGTCCGCGTACGCGCACCAGGAGCTGCCGTTCGCGCAGCTGGTCTCGGAGCTCAACGTGCCCCGGGACGTGAGCCGCTCACCGGTCTTCCAGGCCGTCCTCGCCGTGCAGAACTACGCGACCGCGGCCACCGCGGACGCCGGCGGCCCGCTGGACGTCAGCCCGTTCGGGCTGCGGGCCACCGGCACCCGCTTCGACCTCGAGCTGTTCGTGATGGAGGACCCGACCGGGCTGCGCGGCGCCTTCAACTACAACGTCGACCTGTTCGACGAGGCCACCGTCGCCCGCATCGGCCGCCACCTCGACCAGCTGCTGCGCGCCGTCGTCGCCCGGCCCGACGTCCCGGTGTCCACCGTGGACCTGCTGGAGCCCGCCGAACGCGAGCTGGTGCTGCACGCCTGGAACGACACCGCCGCCGACTTCCCGGACGGGGCGACCCTGCCGGGGCTCATCGCCGCGCAGGCCGCCCGGACCCCCGACGCGGTGGCCGTGCAGTTCCAGGACCGCCGCCTCACCTACCGCGAGCTGGAGGCCGCCGCCGACCGGGTCGCGCGCCGGCTGCGCGCCGAGGGCGCCGGCCCCGGCGGGCTCGTCGCGGTCAGCGCCGAACGCTCCACCGATCTCGTTGTCGGCCTGCTCGGCGTGCTGAAGGCCGGCGCCGCGTACGTGCCGCTCGACCCGGACTACCCCGCGGACCGGCTCGCGTTCATGCTCGCCGACGCGGCCGCGCCGGTGCTGCTGACCCAGTCGAGGCTGCCGGTGCCGGACACCACCGCCACCGTCATCTTCCTCGACGACCCGTCAGAGTTCCAGCAAGGGTTCGCCCGGAAGCTGCCGCCGGTGCCGGACGCGCCGCAGGCCGGCGACGTCGCGTACATGATCTACACGTCGGGCTCGACGGGGAAGCCGAAGGGCGTGCCCAACACGCACCGCGGCATCGTCAACCGCCTCGACTGGATGCAGCGCACGTACCGGCTCGACGGCACCGACGTCGTGCTGCAGAAGACCCCGGCGAGCTTCGACGTGTCCGTGTGGGAGTTCTTCTGGCCGCTCATCACCGGTGCCCGGCTGGTACTGGCCAAGCCCGGCGGGCACAAGGACGCCGCGTACCTGCGCGACCTGATCGTCCGCGAGGGCGTCACCACCACCCACTTCGTGCCGTCGATGCTCGCCATGTTCCTCGCCGAGGACGGCATCGCCGCCTGCACCAGCCTGCGCCGCGTCGTGTGCAGCGGCGAGGAGCTGCCGGCCGACGCCGTCCGCGCGTTCGCCGCCGCCCTGCCCGCCACCGCGTTGTGGAACCTGTACGGCCCGACCGAGGCCGCCGTCGACGTGTCCGCCTTCCGGTGCGAGGGCGACGCCGGCACCGTGCCGATCGGCGCGCCGATCCAGAACATCCGCCTGTACGTGCTGGACCCCGCCGGCCGGCCGGTGCCCCCGGGCGTCCCCGGCGAGCTGCACATCGGCGGCGTCGGCCTGGCCCTGGGCTACCACGACCGGCCCGGCCTCACCGCCACCCGGTTCGTCCCGGACCCGTTCGGGCCGCCCGGCGGCCGGCTGTACCGCACCGGCGACCTCACCCGGTGGCGCACCGACGGCACCATCGAGTTCCTCGGCCGCATCGACCACCAGGTGAAGCTGCGCGGCCTGCGCATCGAGCTCGGCGAGATCGAGGCCGCGCTGCGCGCCCAGCCGGGCGTCACCGAGGCCGCCGTCACCGTCCGCGAAGACCGGCCCGGCGACAAGCGCCTCGTCGCCTACCTGGTCGGCGCCGCCGAGCCCGACGCCGCCGCGCTGAAGACCGCGCTCAAGAAGGCGCTGCCGGACTACATGGTGCCCAGCGCGTACGTCGGCCTCGACCGGCTGCCGCTCGGCCCCAGCGGCAAGCTCGACCGCCGTGCCCTGCCCGCACCGGTCGCCACCGCCGGCGGCGCCGACAGCGCACCCCCCACCACGCCGGCCGAGCTGGTGTTCGCCGCGATCTGGTGCGACGTGCTGGGGCTGCCGTCCGTCGGCGTCGACGACGACTTCTTCGACCTCGGCGGGCACTCGCTGCTGGCCACCCAGGTCGTCGCCCGGGCCCGCAAGCAGCTCGACGGCGTCGGCCAGCCGGTCAGTGTCATGGACGTGTTCACCCTCAAGACGATCCGCGAGCTGGCCGCGTTCGCCACCATGGCCGAGGAGGACCGCGGGCCGCGGCGGCTGCTGCACCGGCTGTCCAAGGACGCGGGGACGCCGGGCAGGACACCGCAGCTGTCGCTGGTCTGCGTGCCGTACGGCGGTGGCAGCGCCGTGGTCTACCAGCCCCTGGCGGACGCGCTGCCGGCCGGGCACGCCCTGTGGTCCGTGGCGATCCCCGGCCACGACGTCGGGCTCACCGAGCAGCGGCTGCCGTTCGAGGAGCTCGCCGACCGCGTCGCCGCCGAGATCCAGGAGCGGGTCAGCGGACCCGTCGCCCTGTACGGGCACTGCGGCGTCGGCAGCGCGCTCATCGTCGCCGTCGCCCGCCGCCTCGAGCACGCCGGCCGGGACCTCGAAGCGGTCTACATCGGCGCCCAGTTCCCGTTCGCCCGCCCGCGCAGCCGGGTGCTCAGCGCGCTGAGCCGGTTCGCGGCCCTGGAGCCGCTGCTGGGCAACCGCGTCTACGAGAACTGGCTGACCTCGATGGGTGCCGACGTCGCCGACCTCGACGAGACCCAGAAGCAGTTCATCATCGGCAACATGCGCCGCGACTCGGTCGCCGCCGAGGAGTACTTCACCGCCACCCTCGACGGCGGCAACGGCGGGAAACCAGAGCGGCTGCGCGCCCCGATCGTCTCCGTCATGGGCACCCGCGACCCCGCCGCGGACTTCTACCAGGAGCGATACAAGGAGTGGCTGCTGGTCGCCGACCGGGTCGCCCTGGTGCTGCTGGACGAGGCGGGGCACTTCTTCCTCAAGTACCGGGCGAAGGAGCTCGCGGAGATCGTCAGCCGCACCCACCCGACCCTCACCGCCGGCGGCCCCGAGCCGCGCGACGTGCTGCCGTCCACGGCGGGGGAGACGTCGTGGTGGCTGCACGGCACCGGCGCCGCGGCGCCCGCACCCGCCGACCCGGCCGAGGCGAGACCCGTGCCGCAGCCCGGCATGGGCCGGTTCCTCATCGTGGCGCTCAGCCAGCTGGTGTCCATCACCGGCTCGGCGCTCACCGAGTTCGCCCTGCCGATCTGGATCTACCTGGAGACCGGGTCCGTCGCCCGGTACGCCCTGTACGCCGTCATCGGCATGCTCCCCGGCATCCTCGCCGGGCCGCTCGCCGGCGCCATCGTCGACCGGTTCGACCGGCGCAAGGTGATGCTCGCCGGTGACATCGCCGCCGGCGCCACCCAGGCCGCGCTGCTGGCCCTGCTGGTCAGCGGGGTGCTCGTGCCGTGGCACATCTACCCGCTGCTCGGCGCGCTGTCGATCGCGCTGACGTTCCAGCGGCTCGCGTACGCCTCCGCGGTGCCGCAGCTCGTGCCGAAGCAGTACCTCGGCCACGCCAACGGCATCGTCCAGCTCGCCGGCGGCGTCAGCGCCTTCGTGGTGCCGCTCATCGCCGTCGGGCTCATGGCCGGCATCGGGCTCAAGGGCATCCTGATCCTCGACGTGCTCAGCTACACCGTCGCGGTCACCGTCCTGGCCGTCGTGAAGTTCCCGCGGACCCTGCCGTGGCGGCGCCGGGAGACGCTGCTCGCCGAGATCCGGCACGGCTTCGCTTACTCGTGGCACCACCGCGGGTTCCGCGCGATGCTGCTGTGGTTCGCCGGCCTCAACGTCTTCCTGTCCCCGCTGTTCCTGCTCATGACCCCGCTCGTGCTGTCGTTCACCGACCTCGACGCGGCCGCCCGGGTCGCCATGTGCGGCGGCGCCGGTGTGATCGTCGGCGGCATCGCGATGGGCTTCTGGGGCGGCCCCCGCCGGCAGCGGCTGCGCGGCATGCTCGGCCTCGCCGCGCTGCTCGCCGCCGCCGCCGTCCTCGGCGGCACCCAGCCGAGCGTGTGGATCGTCGGTGCCTGCGCCTTCGGCCTGTCCGCGGCGCTGTCGCTGGTCAACGGCGTCTACACCACGATCGTGCAGGTGAAGGTGCCGCAGCGCTACCACGGCCGGGTCTTCGCCCTGAACACCATGGTCGCCTGGTCGACGCTGCCGATCGGGCACGGCATCGTCGCGCCGCTCGGCACGAAGCTCTTCGAGCCGCTGCTGGCCCCCGGCGGCGCGCTCGCCGGGTCCGTCGGCGCCGTCATCGGCACCGGACCCGGCCGCGGGATCGCCCTCATGTACGTCGTGTTCGGCCTCGCCATGGCGGCCATGGTCGCCGTCGGTCTGCGGATCCCGGTGCTGCGCCGCTTCGACCGCGACGTGCCCGACGCCCTGCCCGACGACCTCGTCGGCATCCAGGAGCTGCGCCGGCGGGTGCCGGCCACGGAGGACGCCCGGCCGCTGGAGCCGGTCCGATGACCACCACCGCCAGACCGGTGCGCGCCCCGGCGGCCCCGGCGACTCTGCCCGAGCTGCTCGCCCACCGGGCGGACACCGAACCGGACCGGGTCGCGCTCGTCGCCGGCGACGAGCAGGTCACCTTCGGCCGGTGGCACGCCCGGGCCGGCGCGGTCGCGGCTGGGCTGCACGCCCGCGGCCTGCGCCCCGGCGACCGGGTCGCGCTGCACTACGGCACCGCGAGCTGGCACGACTACGCGGTCGCGTGCACCGGCGTGCTGCGCGCCGGGCTCGTCGCGGTGCCGATGTCGGACCGGCTCGCCCCCGCCGAGGTCCGCCACGTGCTCACCCACAGCGGCGCCACCGCGGTGCTGCGATCTGCCGGCCGTCCGGACACCGACCTGGCGTGGTCGGCGACCCTCGCGGAGATCGAGGCCGAGGCCGGCGGCAGTGTCCCGCCGCAGCCGCCGTCGCCGCGGGACCTCGCGCAGATCCTGTACACGTCCGGCACGACCGGGGTGCCGAAGGGCGTCGGCGCCACCCATGCCAACCTCGCGCACGGCTGCACCCTCGACCCGCGCCGCCGGCCGCTGGCGCACTCCACGCACTTCCTGCACGCGTTCCCGGTCGGCAGCAACGCCGGGCAGACGATGCTCGTCAACGCGCTCAACGCCCGCGCCGCCGCGCTCACCGCCGGCACGTTCACCCCCGGCCGGTTCGCCAAGCTCGCCGAGCGGTACGCCGCCGGCACCATCTTCCTCGTCCCGGCCATGGCGATCGAGATGCTGCACGCCAAGGTGCACACCACGCACGACCTGTCCGCGGTGCGGCTGGTCGGCTCGACCGCGGCCGCGCTGCCGCCGGCGGTCGCGTTGCAGCTCGCCGCCGCGTTCCCGGCCGCGACGATCGTCAACTACTACACCTCCACCGAGGCCGCCCCGGCGCAGACGTCGATGGTGTTCGACCCCGAACGACCCGGCGCGCTGGGCCGCCCGACGGTCGCGGCCGACCTGATGATCGCCGGGCCGGACGGGCGGCCGCTGCCCGCCGGCGAGGTCGGCGACGTGTGGCTGCGCTCGCCGGTCGCGGCCCGGTCCTACTACCGCGACGGCGACGCCTCCGCCGAGGTGTTCCGCGGCCGGTGGGTCCGCATGGGCGACGTCGGCCGGCTCGACGACGAGGGCTACCTGTACCTCGTCGACCGGGACTCCGACGTGGTCAAGTCCGGCGCGCACAAGGTGTCGACGCTGCAGATCGAGCACGCCCTGCACGAGCACCCGCTGGTGCGGGAGGCCGCCGCGTTCGGCGTGCCGCACCCGGTCCTCGGCACCGCGGTCGCCGCCGCCGTCGTCGCCGACGGCACCCTCACCGCCCCGCAGCTGCGCACGTTCCTGCTCGACCGGCTCGCCGGGCACGAGGTCCCGGGCCGGGTCCTGTTCCTGGACCGGCTGCCCCGCAACGACAACGGCAAGATCCTCAAACGTGAGCTGCGCCAGCTCCTCGACGACGACAGGGCGACCCAGTGACGACCCAGGCCATCCGGACCACCGCGGCGACCCCGCTCACCCCCGCCCAGCACGGCGTCTGGATCACCGAGCAGGCCCTGCCGGCCGGGGCCGCCTATCACCTCGCGGTGACGGTCCGGTTCACCGGCGGGCTCGACACCGATCGGCTGCGCGCCGCCTGCGCCGCGGTCGTGGCCCGGCACCCGGTCCTCGCCGGCGCCGTCGACGACACCGAGCTGCCCGTCCTCGTGCCGGCCGCCGCCCCGGTGGACCTCGTGGTGCGCGCGGGGGAGCCGGCGGACGTCGCGGCCCTCGTCGCCGCGCCGTTCGACCTGCGGCGCGGCCCCCTCGCCCGGTTCACCCTGCTGCGCACCGGACCGGACGAGCACCTGCTGGTGGCCGTCGTGCACCACCTGGTCTTCGACGGCACCTCCAAGCAGGTCCTCGTCGCCGACCTCGCCGCCGCGTACAACGGCACCGATCTGTCCACAGTGGACTCCGCGGCGGCGGTGCCGGCCGTGGACGTCGCGGGCGCCGCGGCGTTCTGGGCCGCGCGGTGGCAGGAGCCGGCCGCGCCGCAGCTGCCCGGCCTGCGGCACACCCCGCCCGGGACGGCCGGCGTCGCGGTGCCGTTCACCGTCGGCACCGGCGCCCTCGCCGAGGCGGCCACCGCGGCCGGCGTCACCCACTTCGAGTTCCTCCTCGCCGCCTGGCACGCGCTGCTGCGCCGGTACGGCAACGACACCGTCACCACCGCCCTGGAGCTGTCCACCGCCGGCCGCGACGCACCGCCGCGCATCGGGCTGCACGTCAACGAGCTGCCCGTCACCACCGCACCGGACCCCGCGCAGCCGTTCTCGGCGTTCGCCCGGTCCCTGCGCGCCCACCTGCGCGACGTGTACGCCCACCGCGGCGTCCCGCTCAGCCACGCCGTGCGCCTCACCCCGCGGGCGGCGCTCGCCCCGCTGACCGTCAGCTACCGGCGGCGTACCGACCCGCCCGCGTTCGCCGGCGCCGGCAGCACGGTCGACTGGCTCGTGTTCTGCGGCGCCGTGCGCGGCACCGCGAACCTGCAACTCGTCGAGGGCTCCACGGTCGTGGAGGGCAGCCTGCAGCTCGCCGCCGGCGCGTTCGACGCCGGGCAGGTCGCCGCGGAGTACCGGGCGCTGCTCGGCGCCGCCATGGCCGCCCCGGACACCGCGCTCGGCGACCTGCCGCTGCCGGCACCGGCGCCGGCCGGGACCGTCGGGTCCGCGCCGCAGGACACCGTCGTGGACCGGTTCCTCGCCCGGGCCGCGGCCGCCCCGGACGCGGCGGCGGTCATCTGCGGCGACCGGCGGGTCAGCTACGGCCGGCTCGCCGCGGCCGCCACCGGCCTCGCCGGCCGGTTGCGGCGGCAGGGGATCGGGCCCGGCTCGCTGGTCGGGATCGCGCTGCCGCGCACCGCCGAGCTGCTCGTCGCGGTGCTCGGCGTGCTGGAGACCGGCGCCGCCTACCTGCCCCTGGATCCGTCCTACCCGGCGGAGCGCATCGCGTTCATCCGCGACGACGCGGGCGCGGCCACCGTGCTCGCCGCCGGCGACGTCGCGCTGGACGGCACCGGCGGCACCGGCGACGCCGCGCCGGACGAGGCACCGTCCCCCGATGACGTCGCGTACGTCATCTACACGTCCGGCTCGACCGGGCGGCCGAAGGGCGTCGCCGTCCCGCACGGCGCGCTGACCAACCTACTGGACTCGATGCGCGACCACCTCGGCGCCACGGCCGGCGACACGTGGCTCGGGCTCACCTCGCTGTCGTTCGACATCTCCACCGTCGAGCTGCTGCTGCCGCTGACCGTCGGCGCCCGCGTCGTCCTCGTGCCGCCGGACGGACACCGCGACGCCGCCGCGCAGCTGCGCCTCGTCGACCGGCACGCGGTCACCCACGTGCAGGCCACCCCGTCCGGCTGGCGGCTGCTGCTGGAGGCCGGCCTCCCCGGCGGCGACCTGGTCGCGGTCACCGGTGGCGAGGCGCTGCCGGCCGACCTCGCCGCCGCGCTGCGCCCCCTGGTCAAGCGGCTCGTCAACGCGTACGGCCCCACCGAGACGACCGTCTGGTCGGCCCTCGCCGACATCGAGGCCGGTGCGCCCGTCACCATCGGCGGGCCGGTCGCCAACACCACCCTGCACGTGCTGGACGACGCCCTGCGGCCCGTCTCGGACGGCATCGCGGGGGAGCTGTGGATCGGCGGGGTCGGCGTCGCGCACGGGTACCGCGGCCGGTCCGGGCTCACCGCCGACCGGTTCCGCCCCGACCCGTCCGGCGCCCCCGGCACCCGCATCTACGGCACCGGCGACCGGGTCCGCCGCGGCCCCGGCGGCCTGGAGTTCCTCGGCCGGGTCGACAACCAGGTGAAGCTGCGCGGCCACCGGATCGAACCCGGCGAGATCGAGGCCCGCCTGAGCACCCACCCGTCGGTGGCGCAGGCCGCGGTGACCCTCGCCGACCCGCACGGCCCGCGGGCCCGCCTCGTCGCCTACGTCGTGCCGGACACCGCCTGCGGCACCGTCGACGCGGCGGCGTTGCGCGAGCACGTGGCGCGGGCGCTGCCCGGGTACATGGTGCCGGCGGCCGTGGTCGTGCTGGACCGCTTCCCGCTCACCCCGAACGGCAAGCTCGACCGGGCGGCGCTGCCCGCACCCGGCGACGGCGGACGCCCCGACGAGCCGCCGGCCGCCCGTACCGGCGACGACACCACCGCCACGGTGACCGCCATCTGGCAGGAGGTGCTCCGCATCGACGACATCGGCCCCGACGAGGACCTGTTCGACCTCGGCGGGCACTCCCTGACCATCACCCAGATCGCGGTCCGCATCCGCAAACGCCTCGGCGTCGACGTGCCGCTCGACGTCTTCTTCGACACCCCAACGATCGACGGCGTCGTCGCCGCGATCGCCGACCTGAGGGAGGCCCGATGAGCACGCCGGACACGTTCGCCGTCGTCGTCAACGACGAGGAGCAGCACTCGCTGTGGAACGCCGCCGAGGAGCCGCCCGCCGGCTGGCGGCGCACCGGCTTCACCGGCACGAAGGACGAGTGCGTCGCCCACATCGACGAGGTGTGGACCGACATCCGCCCGCTGAGCCTGCGCCAGCGGCTGGCCGCCCGATGACCGGGGTGGATCTGCGCGACCGGGTCGCGGGGATGGTCAGCACGGCGACCGACGGCGAGGTGAGCACGCAGGAGATCCTCGCCGCCGGCGGGTCCCTCGCCGCGCTCGGCGTCGGCTCCCTCGCCGTGCTGCGGCTCATCGACGCCCTCGACGACGAGCTCGGCGTCCAGCTCGACCTGGACGCGCCCGGCACCCACCTCGACGACTTCGACGACCTGGTGCGCACCGTGCAGGAGCGGGCGGTCCGTGATGACTGAGCCGCTCACCGAGCTGGTGACGACGGCCCGGGTGCCGTTCACCGGCGCGCGGTCGGGCGCCGGCCCGCTGACGTGGGGGCAGCGGGCCATCTGGCACGCGATCGGCCGCACGGTCCCGAACGACCACTACTTCAACCTGGACCGGGTCGTCGACCTCGGCCCGCGCACCGCGCCGATCGGCACCGCGCTGGACGCGCTCGCCGCCCTCGTCGCCCGGCACGAGGCGCTGCGCACCCGCCTCGGCGACCCGTCGGGCGACACCGGCGGCGCCGGTCAGGTCCTCGCCGGCGGCGGTGTCCTCGACGTGTCCATCGTGGACGGTGGTGGCGACCCGGCCGCCGCGGCCGCCCGCGTGCGGGACCTCCTCGCCGGCACCGCCTTCGACTACCGGGGCGAGTGGCCGCTGCGCGCCGCGCTCGTCACCACCGGCGGCGAGGTCAGCCACCTGGTCCTCGTGCTGTGCCACCTGGCCACCGACGGCCACGGCGCCGAGGTCCTCGCCCGCGACCTGCGGCTGCTGGTGCGGCGAGGCACCCGCGGGCTGCGCGAGCCGGAGACCACGCCGCTGGACCTCGCCGCCGAGCAGCACTCCCCGGAGGGGCACCGCCGCGGGGCGGCCGCCCTCGCCTACTGGGCCGAGCAGTTCGCCCGCATCCCCGCGACCATGTTCGCCACCCCCGTCGCGGCGCCGCAGGCACCCCGGTACTGGACCGGGCGGATCGTGTCGAGCGCGCTGAGCGGGGCCGTGGACGCGCTCGCCGCCCAGCACGGCGTCACCGGCTCCACGGTGCTGCTCACCGCCGCCGGCGCCCTCGCCGCGGCGGCCGGCGGGCACGCGACCACCGCCGTCATGCCGATCGTCAACAACCGGTTCACCACCGGCCACCGCGACCTCGTCAGCACCCTGTCCCAGGACGGCCTGTTCGTCCTGGACGTCGAGCGGCCCACGTTCGGCGCGCTGCTGCGCCCCGGCTGGCAGGCGGCGCTGCGCGGCTACCGCGCCGCCGCCTACGACCCCGCGGGCTGGGACGCGATGCTGGCCGGCGCCGCCGCGGCCCGCGGGACCGAGGTGCACCCGTACACGTGCTTCAACGACATGCGGCTCGTCGCGCAGGCCGGCGGGGGCCGCCCCACCCGGACCGCGGCCGACCTGCGCGCCCTGCAGCGGGGCACCCGCGTCGACTTCCCCGCCACCCAGGACCGCGTCGCCTGCCGGTACTGCCTGCACGTCACCCAGGACGGGCCGGCCCTCGTCGTGACGCTCACCGCCGACACCGCGTACCTGCCGCCGGCCGCGATCGAAGGCCAGCTGCGGGCGATCGAGGAGCTGCTGGTGCGCGCCGCCGGGGAAGACGTGCCGATGACCGCGCTGACCGGGCTGCTGTGACCCCGCAGGCGTACGCCCACGCCACTTCCTGCGTGGCCGGGACCCCGCTGCGGTTCGCGGTGCGCGGCGCCGGGCACGTCGTCGTCACCGACGCCGTCACCGGCCTGGTCATGCACCGCGACGTCGTCGACGGCCCCTCCTGGACGCTGCCGGTGCCCGCGTCGTGGCCGTCGTCGCTGTACCGGGCCACGTTCGCCGCCCCCGGCGCGGTCCCGCGCATCGACGGCGCCGGCGACGACGAGGCCTGGTTCGTGGTGCGCTCCGCGGCGCCGGTCGCGCCGATCCTGGTGTCGATCCCGTTCGCGACGTGGCAGGCGTACAACCGGGCGGGCCAGCCGTCCGAGGGCCTCTACTACGCGGAGGAGCCGACCCGGGCCACCGCCGTCACGTTCGACCGGCCGGGCGGCGGGCCACCGCCGGAGCGGTGGGAGGAGCCGCTGCTGCGCTGGCTGCGCGCCGCCGGGTACGAGGTGGAGTTCTGCTCCAACCTGGACCTGCACCTGGAGCCGGCGATCCTCGACGCGCACCGGGCGCTGGTCGTGTGCGCCCACGACGAGTACTGGACGTGGGAGCAGCGCGACGCCGTGGAGGGCTTCGTCCGCCGCGGCGGCAACCTCGCCGTCCTCGGCGCCAACACCGCGTGGTGGCAGATGCGCCTCGAGGACGGCGGCCGCACCATGGTCTGCCACCGCGACGCCACCACCGACCCGATCGCCGCCGTCGACCCGGGCCGGGTCACCGTCGAATGGTCCAGCGCCCCCGTCAACCGTCCCGAGAACACGATGACCGGCGTCAGCTTCCGCCGCGGCGCCGGCGCCTGGGGCGACGGGATGGCCGTCATCGGCCTGGAGGCGTTCACCGCCCGGTTCGCCGGGCACTGGGTCTTCGACGGCACCGGCCTCAGCGACGGCGACAAGTTCGGCCAGGGCACCCTCGGCTACGAGACCGACGCCGCCGACGTCGTCGAGGTCGACGGCGTGCCCCGGGCCACCGGCCGCGACGGCACCCCGCCGTCGTTCGTCGTGCTCGCCACCGCCGACCTGCGGCACTGGCGCCGGTACGGCCAGGGCGGCGCGGCCACCATGGGCGTCTTCGACCTCGGCGCCGGCACCGTGTTCACCGCCGCCACCGTCAACTGGGGCAAGGGCCTCAGCGACCCGGTCGTGGACCGCATCACCCGCAACGTCCTGGACCGATTCTCGGCGTCCATCCCGCCGCCGCCCGCCGCGCCCGTCGCGGACGGGGTGGCGGCCCGGTCCGCGCCGCGCGCGCCGGTGGCGGGCCGGCCCGCGCGGCGCGGCCCCGGTGATCACGGCTGGACCGTCATCGGGCCGCCCGCCGAGCTGCAGGCCCTCACCACCTGCGACGGGGCGTTCTACGCCGTCGCCGCCGACGGTGGCCTGCTCACCCGCGAGGCGTGCGCGCAGAACCTGCCCTGGCGGCGCATCGGCGACGCGCCCGGCGTGGTGTGCCTCGCCTCGCCCCGCGAGGCCGCCGGGCCGATGCTGCAGGGGCTGTGGGCGGTCACCGCCGGCGGCCGGCTGCGGTACCGGGACCCGGCCTTCGACGCGCCCGCCTGGACCGACGTGACCGACGCCCCGCCGGGCACCCGCTGCCTCGCCCTGTGCGACGCGGGCCTGTTCGCCGGCACCGCCGAGGACATCCTGTGGTACCTGCCCGCCCTGGAGCTCGGCAGCGGCGCCTGGCGGGCGGTCGGGGACGCCGGCGGCAGCCTGGCCCTGACCACGCTCGGCGGTCGCCTGTACGGCATCACCGCCGCCGACCGGGTCGTCAGCCGCCCGCCGGTGGCCCGGCCGCACCCGTTCACCGACGTGTGTGACGCTGCCGCCAGCCGTACCGTCGCCGCACACGCGGGACGTCTCGTCGGCGGCGGCCCGGGCACCCCGCTGCGGCACCGCCTGCCTGTTCAACACACTCATGGGGCCTGACAAGACCGACTTCGAAGCGCGACCTCGGCCGCGACCGCGTCGTGCCGCCCCTGGACGGCCTGTGGCCGGACAGGCAGCGCACCATCCTGCGGCAACCCGTCGCCGCCGCCGCGACCTGACCGCGCGGCTCGCGGCGCCGGCGGCTACGGTGATCTCGTGGCATGCCGAATCACCGAACTGGTCCTGGACGCCCGCGACCCCGAGCTGCTGGCCCGCTTCTGGTGCGAGGTGCTCGGCTACGTCGAGCTGTCCCGCGAAGGCGCCGACATCGAGATCGGCCCGCCCGGCATCGGCTTCGGCGGCCCGCAGCCGACCATCATCCTGAGCCGCTCCGACGAGCCCAAGACCGGCAAGCTGCGCCTGCACCTCGATGTCAACGCCACCGACCGCGACCAGGACGCCGAGCTGGAGCGCCTCCTCGCCGCCGGCGCCCGCCCCGCCGACGTCGGCCAGACCGGCGAGGAGTCCTGGCACGTCCTCGCCGACCCCGAAGGCAACGAGTTCTGCCTCCTGCGCCGCCGCGTCGCACCCGTGTGACCTCCCCGGGCGCAGCCGGCGGACCGTTCGGCACGCGCTGGGATCGCGTGGTTTCGACCTGGACGCGGGCAATGCAGTACCCGGGTGAGACGCCGCAGTGGTCCCGGCGGACCGAGGCTGATGGCCCGCGCCGACGCGAGCCGTCGTGCGGTGCGCTCCGAGTCGCCGGCGCCGGCCGCCCAGGTCCGCATCCGTCGAGGTCCGCGCGGCCGACGCACGTTCAGCGTGGCGACCCCGACCCGAAGGCCGGGGTCGCCACTGCTGTCAGGCCGAACCGGCCAGTGAGCGGGCCACCTCGTCGACCGGGGCCAGCAGCACCGTCTCGACCGGCAGCTTGGCCAGGGCGTCGACGTCGAAGCGGCTGTCCAGCTCGGTCACCGTCGCCTGGATCTCCTCGAGGCGGGTGCCGGTGGCGTCGAGGATCTCGCTGAGGTGGGTGGCCTCGGCGGTCTCGTGCAGGGCGACGTGCAGCAGGGTCAGGGCGTTGATGCGGGCGCCGGTCAGCTCGGGGACGAGCAGGACCAGGCGGCCGTCGCGGGCGCCGCGGACCAGGCGGACCATGCGGGACTGCACGGCGAGCCGCTTGGAGCCGCTCAGCTCCGCGCCGTCGCCGGCCCGGCTGGGCAGCCCCTCGGAGACGCCGGCCCGGCGCACGACGCGGATCGTGGTGCGCTGCGGCGACCAGCCGAGCTGGTAGCGGGTGGCGCCGTCGACGCGGTCGACGACGCGGGCGAAGGCGCGCAGGGCCACCAGGACCGAGTAGCTCATGGTGGCGGGGTCGGCGCCGACGTCGGCGATCGCCCGGGTCAGCGGGTTGTCGACCAGGTCGGAGTCGCCGCGGGAGGTGCCGACGGTGACGGTCTTGGCCTGGTGCTTGACGGAGTCGATGGAGCGGGTGAGGTCGTCGACGGCGGCGGTGATCCGGGCCCGGGTGAAGTCGACCGGGTCGGCGGCGACGCGGGGCGCCGTGACGAGGGAGCCGCCGTGGCGCAGCAGCAGCGCCGCGTCGGACAGCCGCAGCGCGGTGTCGCTGGGCAGCACGCCGCGCATCGTGCCCTCGGCGGCGTCGGCGAGGAACGGGTGCAGGTCGGCGCAGGCCCGTTCGATGTCCTGGAGGGTGACCTTGCCGCTGTCGACGGACAGCTCCAGCGCCGCGAGCGCGCCGCGCAGCGGATCGGCCTTCGCGTCGATGGCCCGCGCCGTGTGGTACGCGAACAGGTGCCCTGCGGCGGTGCTGAGGATCCACGCGAAGACCGGGTGGGCGGCCGGCACCCGGACCACCCACTGCGTCGCCCACGGCACGTCCATGCCCTCGTCGACGATGATGACGGGGGCGTTGCGGTGCGCGGCGAAGATGTCGACCTCCTTGGCGAGGTCGCGCACCTGGCCCGGCGGGGTGCCGGCGGCGCAGATGAGGATGAACGCCTCGGCGGACAGGTCGACGTGCTTCTTGTCCTCGACCGCGTCGGTGGACATGGTCTTGTAGCACAGCTCGGACAGCTTGATCCGGGCCTCCTCGGCGGCGACCCGGTTCGGGCCGGAGCCGACCACGGCCCAGTGCGGGTATCGCAGCGCGACCTCGCTGATCCGGGCGATCTCCGGCTCCAGGGCGCGCAGCTCGGCGAGCTGGTTGGGCATCTCCAGCAGCGCGTGCAGCAGCGTGTCCTCCAGCTCGGTGGCCAGCCGGTCGCAGACGCGGGCGATGTGCAGGCCGAGGACCGCGCCGGTGGCGACCTGCGAGTAGAACGCCTTGGTGGAGGCGACCGCCATCTCGACGTCGCGGCCGTCGGAGGTGTAGAGCACGCCGTCGCTCTTGTGCGCCAGGTCGCTGTCGCGGCGGTTGACGATGCCGAGCACGCGGGCGCCGCGGGCGCGGACCATGTCGACGGCGCGGTTGGTGTCGGTGGTGGAGCCGGACTGGCTGACCGCGACGACGCAGACCGTGGACATGTCGGGGCGCAGGCCCCATGCCGACAGCTCGGTCGCGGGCATCGCCTCGACCGTGATCGCCGGCTGCAGCAGCGGGCGGACGACGTTCGCGATGCCCCGGCAGGCGACCGCGGCGGTGCCCTGGCCGATGAGCAGGATCTCGGTGATCTCGCCGGCGGCGAACCGGTCGCGCAGCGTGCGGGGGAACGACGCCTCGCCGAGCACCGTGGTGAGGTGCTCGCCGTCGGGCACGATCCGGCCGCGGAGGCTGCGGCGGAACGACGACGGCGCCTCGGTGATCTCCTTGACCAGGTAGTGCTCGAACTGGCCGCGGGCGACGTCGCGGGTGGTGATCTCGGCGGTCGACACGTGCTCGTCGGTGACCGGGACGGGCCGGCCGAGCACCGTGTAGCGCTCCACGGCGGCGAGGGTGCCGGCGCCGGTGCGGTTGAGCGCCACGACGGTGCCGTGCTCGCCGTCGCCGTCCACGACCGCGCCGTCCAGCCGCAGGTAGCGGTCGGTCCAGCCGACCAGGCCGTACACCTCGCTGGCGACGAGGAAGCAGGCGGGCGCGAACCCGACGTAGAGCCCCTGGCCGCTGCCCCGGACGCCGAGCAGCAGCCGGTCGGGGTCCGCGTCGCTCTGCGCGGCGATGGCGAACGAGCCGTGGAACCGCCGGATCGAGGCGGCGAACGCGCGCACCGGGTCGCCGCCGGCGTCGATCTCGCGGCGCAGCATCACCGGGATGACCTTGGCGTCGGTGGTGATGCCGGACTCGTCGACCGGCAGCTCCAGGGTGTCCCGCAGGTCCAGGTGGTTGTCGATGTCGCCGTTGAGCACGGCCGTCGCGTAGCCGGTGCCGCCGTGGGCGCGGGTGGTGCTGTCCACCGGGTGCGCGTTGGCCTCGCTGATGCGCCCGACGCTCGCCCACCGGGTGTGCGCGAGGACGGTGACCCGCGCGCTGGGCATCGCCAGGACGGTGTGCAGGGCGTCGTCGGCCTCGATCGCGGCGCGCAGGAACGCGACGTTGTCGCCGAGCCGGCCGATGATCGAGGCCCGCTTGTAGACGAAGGTCAGGCCGGCGTCCAGCAGCGTGACGGCGGTGTGGCCGTAGCCGGGGTCGGTGCGGCCGGTGATGCCCGCCGCGGCGGCCCGGTCCCGCTCGTCGAGGGTCACCCAGACCTGCAGGCCGGCGGAGTCGCGCCCGCGCACCTCGAGGCGGTCGATCGCCTCCAGGGTCGCGTCGATCGCGAGGCAGGCGCGGCCCACGTTGACGTTGGTGAGCGCGCCGCGGGCTAGCCGGCTGACCCGCTGCGCGACCTGGACCCGGTCGTTGGCGATCGTCCACAGCAGGTCGCGGGCCTGCCCGGCGCGCCGCTGGACCGCCTCGAGCTGCTCGGGGTCCAGCAGGTGCCCGCCCTCGTCGAGGCCTCGGTCGAGCCCGTCGAGCCACGCGGTGTGCGCGTCGACCCGGTCCTGCACCTGGGTGCGCAGGTCGGCGTCGGCGGTCAGCCGGTAGCAGCCGGTCGGCGCGGTGAACAGCGCGGCGGCCGTGCCCAGCTCCTTGACCAGCACGTCCAGCAGGCCGGTCAGGCCGGCGTGCTCAGCCGCGCGGGCGGGGTCGGCGGTCGGCGGCTCGGGCAGGCTGTCCAGCAGCTGGGCTGCGGTGACCTCCTCGAGCTGGACACTGTAGTCCGGCAATGCGGCGACGATCCCACACACGTCGTAAACCCCTTCGCTACCCGCCCGGTGCGCCTTGGCGCTGTCGCAAGGCACCCCGCACGCTAGCAGCGATCGCCCATCCGTGGTGCGCGCAACGTCGCCTCCGGCGCCGTCAGGCCGTCACCGAGGCAACATAACCGCAGCTCAGAGAGGTTGCAAAATCGCGCATGTCAGATGCGCGATGTGTCGGTACGCCGCCCGCCGGATGCTCCAGTTGATGCCGAGCGTAGTTGGCGGGGCAGCGCACCGTGACGGTTTCAGGGGCGCAACAGCGTCTTGACCGCCCGCCGCTCGTCCATCGCGCGGTACCCCTCGGCGGCCTGGTCGAGCGGCAGCTCCAGGTCGAATACGAGACCGGGGTCGATGCGCCGCTCGAGGATCAGGTCGATGAGCTCCGGCAGGAACCGGCGCACCGGGGCCGGCCCGCCGTGCAGGTGGACGTGGGAGTAGAACAGCTCCGTGCCGGGCAGCTCGACGCCGTGCGCGACGCCGACGTACCCGACGTGCCCGCCGGGGCGGGTGGCGCGGATCGCCTGCATCATCGACTCCTGGGTGCCGACCGCCTCGACGACCGAGTGCGCGCCGAGCCCGTCGGTGAGGTCCTTGATCCGGGCGACGCCCTCGTCGCCGCGCTCGGTGACGATGTCGGTGGCCCCGTAGTGCAGGGCGAGCTTCTGCCGGTCGGCGTGCCGGCTCATCGCGATGATCCGCTCCGCGCCGAGCTGCCGGGCCGCGAGCACGCCGAGCAGCCCGACGGCGCCGTCGCCGACCACCGCCACGGTCCTGCCGGGGCCGACCTCGGCGGCGACGGCGCCGAACCAGCCGGTGCCGAGCACGTCGGAGGCCGCGAGGAGCCCCGGCACGAGGTCCTCCGGCGGTGCCTCCGGCGTCGCGACGAGGGTGCCGTCGGCGAGCGGCACCCGCAGCCGTTCGGCCTGCGCGCCGAGCGCGCCGACGGGCTCGCGGTGCACGCAGGAGCTCTGGTAGCCGGCCCGGCAGATCTCGCACGTGTTGTCCGAGGCGAAGAACGACCCCACCACGAACTGGCCCGGCTTGACGAGCCGGACGTCGCCACCGACCTCCTCGACGACACCGACGTACTCGTGCCCCATCGGCGAGGGCTTGTTCACCGGTTCGACGCCCCGGTACGGCCACAGGTCCGACCCGCACACGCACGTCGCGGCGAGCCGGATGACGGCGTCGGTCGGGTGCTCGATCCTCGGGTCCTGCCGCTGCTCGACGCGCACGTCGCCGGGCGCGTACAACACTGCTCCTCGCATGAGGTGATTCCTCTCGGTTTCCGTCCCGGTGGGCCACGACGCCCGGCAGCGCCGTCCCGGCCACCCCACGGTCGCCGGGGCCCGCGAGTCCCTCATGTCCCGGTGGGCCGGGTTCACACCTCCCGGGCGGCCGGCAGGGCCAGCGCGGGGCGCACGGCGGCGAACGTGTCGTGCATGCCGCGGGCGGCCGACAGCATGAGCATCCACTCGTTGCAGCCCTGCCACGGGCTCACGTCGGCGGCGCCGCCGCGGACCACCCGGCGGCCCGGCCCGGTGCGGGCGGTGCCGTCCACGGGCGCGCCGTCGTACCCGGGCGCGTACACGTCCGCGCACAGCTCGCCGAGCGAGCCCATCGCGGCCAGGCCGAACGCGTTCTCGCTCGCCGCGACCCGGTCCTCGGCCACGAACCGCTCCAGCAGCTCCGCCTCGTCGGGCACCCGGTCCCCGCGGTGCGTCAGCGTGGTCGTGCCGGCGCGGGCCGCGTACTCCCACTCGGCCTCGGTCGGTAGCCGGAACGGCAGCGCCGCGAGCAGGTCGTGCAGCTCACCCTCCAGCCTGGCGGCCACCCCGTCGTCCTCGGCGTAGTCGTCGCTGTAGTCGGGCAGCCAGTGCCGCACCTGTGCGACGGTGAGCGGGTGGCGGGCCAGCAGCAGCGGCCCGACGGTCACCTCGCGGACGGGGCGGACGGCCTCGAAGTCGCGCGGTGACACCTCGAACTCCTCGTGGGCCGCGAGACTTTCCCCGCGCTCCGCGATGCCGTGCAGCGCCGCGATCTCCCTGTCGGACAGGCCCATGCGGAACGTGCCGCCCGGCACCAGCCGGAACAGCACGCCGCTCGGGTCGTGCCGCCACGCCGCCCGTCCGGCGACGTCCAGCTGCGACCAGTCGTCACCCAGCGCGCTCAGCACGCGATGACGGTACCGCAGAGGCGGCGTCGAGCAGCTCGATCAGCCGCCGCTGCTGCGCGGCGTCCAGGCGGTCGATCATGGGGGTCAGCGCGCGCTGGATCTGCTCGTGCAGGCGGGCGGT
Organism: Dactylosporangium aurantiacum; assembly: GCF_000716715.1. GTDB lineage: Bacteria > Actinomycetota > Actinomycetes > Mycobacteriales > Micromonosporaceae > Dactylosporangium > Dactylosporangium aurantiacum. The sequence goes on from NZ_JNYJ01000014.1 coordinate 129,450, forward strand.
GAGCTGCTGGCCGGCGTCGGTCATGTACACGTCGACGGCCCGCCGGTCGTCGGGGTTCTTGTCGCGGGCCAGCAGGCCGCGGCGTTCGGCGCGGTCGATCAGGCCGGACATCGTCGACTTGTCCAGGCCCAGGTACGCGGCCAGCTCGGTCACCTGCAGCCGCCGGTCCCGCAGGATGCCGAGGACCCGCAGCTGGGTCAGCGACAGGTCGTGCTCGGCGCCGGTGCGGGTGAGCACGCCCATCACCTGGAAGGCGTTGAGGACGAGCGCCTCCGCCAGCGGGTGCCGGCCATGCACGCTGCCGTCATCACCGCGTTCGACGCCCCACCGAGCTACCGCGAGCACCCCGAGCCCGTCGCCGCCGGCGAGCACGACCTGGTCGTCGACGTGCTCGCCGCCGGCCTGCACCACCTGACCCGGGCCAAGGCGAACGGCTCGCACTACTCCAGCACCGGGGCGCTGCCGCTGGTCCCCGGCGCCGACGCCGTCGTCCGCGACGCGCAGGGCCGGCTGCGGTACGCGGCGCTCGACGACACCCCGTTCGGCACGTTCGCCGACCGTACCGTCATCGACGAGCGGCGCAGCGTCGTGCTGCCCGACGAGGTCGACCCGGTCCGGATCGCGGCCGCGATGAACCCGGCGATGTCCTCCTGGGTCGCGCTGCGCCGCCGCATCGACTTCCGGCCCGGCGGGCGCGTGCTCATCCTCGGCGCCACCGGCAACGCCGGCCGGATGGCGGTCCAGATCGCCAAGCTGCTCGGCGCGGCGCACGTCACCGCCGCCGGCCGCGACCCCGCCCGCCTCGCCGCGCTGCCGGCCCTCGGCGCCGACCAGACCGTCACCTTCGACCAGATCGAGCGGGCCGCCGACGCCGACGTCGTCATCGACTACGTGTGGGGCGAGCCCTCCGCCGGCGCGATGATCCCGCTGCTCACCGCCCGCACCGACCGCGGCGCCCCGCTCACCTGGATCCAGATCGGGTCCCTCGCGGGCCGCACCGCCCCGATCCCGTCCGCCGCCCTGCGCGCCGCCCGCCTCCAGCTCGTCGGCAGCGGCATCGGCTCCGTGCCCGCCAGGCACTTCCTCGAGGAGCTGCCCGCCCTCGCCGCCGCCGTCACCCGCGGCGAGATCGACGTGCGGGCCCGCGCCGTGCCGCTCGCCGAGGTGTCGCACGCCTGGACCACCGCCGCCACGGACGAGCGCATCGTCTTCGTCCCGTGAGCCGGGTGCCGGCCGCTGCGAGGGCGGGACCGCCGCGGCGCGGCGACCTTCACCGCGGCGATAGGACGGCCTGCTCGGCCGACCTCCTCCCACGCCGTCCACATGCCCATGCGCCGGCGGGAGATGCCGAACGAGCGGCCGGATCAGCAGCCGGTCGCCGTGCCGGCTTCAGCGCAGGCCGGTGACGGCACCGATCGCCGCTGCCAGCGCATCCTCGGCCCGCCCAGGCAGGGTCCCGCGCCGGGCGGCGAGGCGGGCGGCGAGACCGGGCCCGGCCAGCCACTCGACGACCTGCCCGGGCCCCGGCCTGGGCGGGCCGTACAGGCCCTCGGGTTCCTCGACGGCCAGGTAGGCGTTCCAGGGCCGCGTCCCGGCTCGGATCGCGGCGATCTCCCGGGCGTACCCGGCCAGGTTCGCCAGGGCGACCGGGTCGCCCGAGTACTCCCAGTGGCGCAGGTACGGCCAGAGGTCGTCCTCGATCAGCATGATGCCGGTGAGGACCGGTTCGAACTCGCACAGGTGGACGTCCGCGGTGATCGACGCCTGCCAGTGCGCCGCCGCGAAGTCCCGCACCGCCGCGCGTTCCGGTGCGGGCCAGGTCGCGAAGTCACCGTACGCGAGGTGGCCGTAGACCACCTCGACGTGCTTGAGGTCGCCGAGGTCACCCCACAGCGTCAGCGAGTCGGCGGCGTACCGCCGCAGGTCCTCTTCGGCCAGCTCGCGAGGCGGCGCCCGGTGTGCCGTGTCTGCCGTGGCGATGGTAGGCCCTACCCGCCGGCCCGGCCGACGCGCGACGGCCCGGCGCCTGGGGCGGCCGGGCCGTCGGGGCGTGGTGCGCTGTTACGGGGCGGTCGGGTCGGGCTCCTTCTCCAGGGTGACCGGCCCGCCCGCGGGGACGTGGGGGACCGGTGCCCGGTCGCCGTGGCCGGGCCACCAGGCGGCGTGGCCGATGAGCGCGGTGAACGCCGGCACGAAGAAGAACGACATGACGAACGCCGACAGGACGATGCCGATCGCGACCGCGAACCCCATCTGCTGCAGGAACGAGATCGGCGCCAGCATCAGCACGCCGAAGGTGCCGGCGAGGATCAGGCCGGCCGCGGCGACGGTCGGGCCGCCGTGCTCGACGCCGAGCGCCGCGGCCTCGCGGGGTTCCTTGCCCTCCCGGGCCTCCTCGCGGAGTCGGGCGATCATCAGGATGTTGTAGTCGGTACCGATGGCGACGACGAACAGGTACAGGATGATCGGCAGCTGGAACGTGACGCCCGGCTTGCCCTGGAAGCCCTGGAAGACGTACACGGTGGCGCCGAGCGTCGCGGCGAAGTTGAGCAGCACCGCGACCACCAGGTAGATCGGGGCGACGATGCTGCGCAGCAGCAGGGCCAGGATGATGGCGATCAGGGCGGCGGCCACCGGCAGGATCACCGACAGGTCGCGGTTGTTGGCCGAGTTGATGTCGGCGAAGACCGCGGTCGTGCCGCCCACCAGGGCCTTGGTGCCCGCCGGTGCCTTCGAGTGCAGGTAGTCGCGCAGGTCGTCGCGGACCAGCTCGATGGCCTGGTTGGACACCGGGTTGAGGTTCAGCAGGACGTCGACGCGCACGACGTCGGGCCGGGAGCCGGGCACGGCCGGGCGGACCTGGCCGACGCCGGGGCCGCCCTTGGCCGCCGCCGTGAACGCCTCGACCGCCTGCTGGTCGAGCGGGGAGCCGTCCGTGGTGGTCAGGTACACCTCGGTGGGCTGGGCGGCGCCGGCCGCGAACGCCCTGGCCAGGTCGGCCTGTGCCAGCGCCGACTCGGTGTCCTGCGGGAACCCGGCGCTGAAGTCGTAGTCGGCCTTGTACGACAGGGTGCCGGCGGCCAGTGCCACCAGGACCAGCCCGGACAGCGCCGCGACGAGGGCCGGCCGGCGGCCGACGAGCGTGCCGAGCCGGCGCGAGATCGCCGCCTTCGGCTGGCGCTGCCACGCCTTGGACGGCCAGAACACGAACCGGCCGAGCTTCGACACCAGCGCCGGGATGAGGGTCAGCGACGTGATGAGCATGACGCCGACCGCGATCGCCAGGCCGGGGCCGAGCGAGCCGAAGAACCCGAGGGAGGCCAGCAGCAGCACCAGGAAGGCGACCACGACCGCGCCGGCGGCCGAGGCGATGACCTCGCCGACACGCTGCACGGAGACGATCATCGCGGTCTGCTTGTCGTCGCCGGCGCGCAGGCGTTCGCGGTACCGGAACAGCAGGAACAGGATGTAGTCGGTGCCGATGCCGTAGAGCACGATCAGCAGGATCGTCTGCAGGTCCTGCCCGACGTTCCAGTCCAGGGCCTTGCCGACGGTCGCGATGATGCCGGTGGTCACCGACATGACGATGCTGATCACGACGATCGGCAGCAGGGCCGCGATCGGGCTGCGGAAGATGACCAGGATCAGGCCGACGATGAGGATGAAGGTGGCGACACCGACGATGGCGAAGGCGCTGTTGAACGTGTCCTCGTTGTCCACGTACGCCGCGACGTCGCCGCCGACGCGGGCGGAGAGGCCGGTGCCCTTGAGGTCGTCGGCGAGCGAGGTGCGCAGCGTGCGGATCGCGTCCAGCAGTGCGGGGTCACCCGGCGAGTCGGCCTTCAGGCCGACGGTGACGAGCTGGATCGACTTGTCCGGCGCGACCGTCTGCGGGCCGGTGAGGTAGCCCTCGGTGCGGGCGATGCCGCGGGCCTTGAGCTTGTCCGCCAGCTGGGTGACCGCGGCACTGTCCGCATCGGACAGTGCCGCGCCGTCGGTGCGTTTGACGACGATGAGCGCGCTCGCGGTCGCCTGCTGGGCGAACGCGCCCTTGGCGAGCTGGATCGCTTGCACGGACTCGTATTTGGAGGGCAGGAAGTCGCTCTGCTCCGCCGACGTGATGTCGGTGAGCGACGGCGACAGACCGATGATCGCGACCGAGGCGACCAGCCAACCGGCGATCACCCACCATGCCCTGCGGACGACGAACCTTCCGAGCCAGCCGAACATACATTCCCCCTCTGTGTCGGCGCTGCCCCAAGAATAGGACGGCGTGGATGCCGGTCCGGTCAGGCGCGGTGGACGGTGATGTCGCCGAAGGACGTGTGCGCGCGGACCTCGACGGTCTCCTCGGTCTTCGCCGGCGCCTGGCCGAGGTCGTCCAGGCCGTTGCGGACCCGCCCGTGCCCGGTCTTCACGTCCAGCCACGCGGCGGTGCCGGCGGCGATGCCGACGTTCAGGTCGCCGGCCGCGGACTGCAGCGAGACCTGGCCGCGCGCGACCCTGCCGATGCGGATGGCACCGTTGGAGGACTTGGCGTCCACGCCGGCGTCGGCCCGCTCGACGGTGATCGCGCCGTTGGCCGCGCGCACCCGCAGGTCGCCGGCGACGGCACCGATGTCGGTGGTGCCGTTGGAGTTCTTGACGGCCGCGGCGCCGCCGACCTCGCCGATGCGGACGTCGCCGCTGCCGGTGGCGATCTCCGCGTCGCCGCCGATGGCGCCGACCGTGATGTGGCCGACGGTCTCCAGCCGGGCGGAGCCGGTGCGGTCCAGCCGGAGGTGCCCGACCGACGTCTTGAACCGGCACTCGCCGAGCGCGCCGCTGCTCCGCACGTCGCCGACGGCCAGGTCGCCGTGCACCGCGGACCCGGTGGGCAGCTCGACGCGCACGAGCACGGACCTGGTCCGCTTGGAGAAGTCGAACAGCCGGTGCTTCGGCCCGCGCACCGTGAGCGTGCCGTTGGCGTAGTCGACGCGGGTCTGCCGGGCGGCCTGCACGTCGGAGTCGTCGTGCTCGTCGCACGGGTGCACCTCGACGACGGTGTCGGTGCGGTCGCTCGCGACGAGCTGCACCTCGCCGACGGACAGCTCCAGCGAGACGGTGATCGGTGCGGGGGTGGCGTAGACAGGCATGGTGGTCCCCTCGGATCGGATGGCGTGCGGGAAACGGACGGTTACCGGGCCCAGCCGGTGTAGTGCTGCGGGCCGGCCCCTCTGCCGTGCCGGCCGGTGCCGGTGTCGCGGTCGGCGCCGCGCAGCGCGGCCGCGGCGGCGCGGGCCAGCCAGGCGTTGACGGAGCGGCCCTCCCGGCCGGCGGCCTCCTCGACCGCGGCCTTGAGCTGCTCCGGCAGGCGGACGTTGATGCGGGCGGTGGCGCCGTCCTCGAACGCGGCGGCGGGGTCGTCGGCCGGTGCCGCGCCGGTGTCGCCGTCGCGCGGCTGCTCCGGCTGGGGGACCGTCACGACGAACTCGGGGTCGCGGCCGCGCAGGCGCACCTGCACCGAGCCGGGTGCGAGGTCCCTGGTGATCTCGTCGGCGGCGGCCGACAGCGCCTCGAGCATGGCGAGCCGGATCGCCGAGTCCATCGACGCGGTGAGCCGTTCGACGAGGCCGGTGTCGTCGCGCCCGCCGGTCTCCGCGGCCGTCAGCAGCTCGCGACCGAGTGACGCCACGTACGGGTTCAGGTCCATGGCACCACTGTGGCACGCTGGTGTGCCACAGTCAACGATATTTGGCCCGGCGTGGCACCGGATGGCTCCGATGTCACGCCGGGCGGCTCACTGCAGGGTCTGGTCGCCGGTCCGGGTCGACCGGGCGGCGGTGGCGGTCGTGGTGCGGGGCGGGATGCTGGAGGTGTCGAAGGCGTACGTGATGACCGCGGTCGCGATCGCGTCGGCGTTCGTGTCCAGGGCGAACACGTTGACGTTGCCGATCAGCGTGTACTGGCCGCGCAGCTGGGCGTAGAGCGCCGCGTCGCCGCCCTTCTGCGTGACGCGGAACAGGTCGTCGCACGGGTCGTGGTAGCAGGGGTCGTACGCGACGCCGGCGACACCGCCGAACTTCGCGACGTCGGCCGCGGTCTTGACGCCCTCGGCGCCGGTGAACAGCCCACCGGCGGGGATGTTGACGCCGGCGGCGATGAACGGGCCGTAGTCGGACCGGCCGGTGAAGTCCGCGGGGTTCGTCGGCAGGCCGCGGGCGGCGAAGAACGCCTCGAACAGCGCCTCGATCTGCGCGGAGCCCAGCGGGCCGGGGCCCGCGCCCTGGGCGGCGGAGTCGTCGCCGTCGAAGACGCCGAACTGGTAGTTGGGCGAGGCGACCATGTCGAAGTTCAGGTACAGCTTGATCTGGGCCTGCTGCTGCGGGGTGAGGCTGTTGACGTAGAACGTCGAACCGACCAGGCTCGCCTCCTCCGCGCCCCACCAGGCGAAGCGGACCTTGTTCACCGGCTTCGTGCGGGCCATCTGCAGGGCGACCTCGAGCAGGGCGGCGCTGCCGCTGCCGTTGTCGTTGATGCCGGCCCCGGCCGGGACGGAGTCCAGGTGCGCGCCGGCCATGACGACGTTGTCGGCCCGCCCGGTCCTCGACTCGGCGACCACGTTCTCGGTGCTGCGGACCTCCGCGGTCGTCTCCGTCGCCAGGTGCACGGTCAGCCCCGGCGTCGCGGCGAACGCCTCGCCGGTGCCGTAGGAGACGCCGACCGCCGGGATCCCGACGGGCGTGCCGAGGGTGCCCGCCAGCAGCGCGTACCGGTCCGGTGCGGTGACCGGGTCGCCGTTGCCCTGGTTCATCACGATCGCGCCGGCCGCGCCCGCCGCCTCGGCGTTGGCGACCTTCGTGCCGAACGGGCAGCCGCCGCGCTGCATCAACGCGACCTTGCCGGCCACGGCGGCGGTGAAGTCGGCCGCCTCGCAGCCCGACGTGACGGCGGTGCGCGGCGCGACCAGGTTCAGGTCGACCGGCACCACCGCCGCCGTGACGTCACCGGAGCCGGAGCAGGTCATGACGTCGTAGTCGGTGCCCTCCACGTACGTCGCCGGCACCGGCGCGGTCTGCGCGAACGACGAGCTCGTCTCGTCACAGAAGTTGAACTGGAACGGTTGCCGGGTGACCTGGTACCCGGCGTGCTGCAGCAGGGTCGCCACGTAGTCGGCGCTGCGCTGGTGCCCGGGCGTGCCGGACGCGCGGTTGCCGCCGTTGAGGTCGGCGATCACCTGGAACGCCAGCAGGTGCCGCAGGACGCCGGGCAGCGTCACCGCCTTGGTCAGCTGCTTCGGTGTGCTGATGGTGGGGCCGGCGTGCGCCGGCTCCGCCAGTCCGATCGACCCGGCCAGGACCGCGGCGGTCGCCGCGCCCAGGAGTCTGCGAACCGAGCGAGACACCACGATGTGCTCTCCCATCCGTCGATGAGGTACAGGGGAGCAATGTAGGCAGATGCGGAAGATCGACGGAAGTCGCTGAGCGGATCGTTGTGCGTCACATGCCGTGCCCCCGGACCAGGGTGTCCAGCGGGATGAGCAGCGCGCTGAGCGAGCCGTTGGCCAGGGCGAACACGGTCCAGACGACCAGCAGCCACCGGGTCGTCCGGTGCCCGCCGACGGTGCGCAACCCGTGCCACAGGTCGGCGCGCAGCTGCGCCACGGTTGCCCGGCCGGCGGCGGCCACCGGGCGGCGGGTGGTGAGGAAGACGGCGCACCAGCACCGGCAGGTACTCGGCGGCGAGCGTCAGCCCGGTGGCCATGAGGGACCCGGTGAGCTGCAGCACGTGGGCGGGGACGGCCCGTGGCCCGTGCAGCGGGGGGCCTTCAGCCCGTCACGGCTGCGCCTTGTAGGTGGCGGCGGAGAAGTCGGCGGGCCGGCCGCCACCGGTGAGGTCCTGCACCCACAGGCCGAAGAACGCGCCGGTGAACCCCCACGCCCGGGCGGTGTCGCCGTCGAACTCCCGGGCGTGCTCGTCGGACAGGATGCCGGCGTCGAACGGCCCCCACTCGACGTCGCCGTACGAGGCGCGCAGCACGCCCCCGTCGAGGTCCAGGCGCAGCCGGACCGGCCCGTCGACCGGGACCGCCGGGCCGTGCATCGTGACCCGGCCGCGGTCACGGGACACGACGTCGGCGACGGTGCCCCGCTCGTCCCGGGTGACGCGCAGGAAGTACCAGTTGCGGCTGTTGTAGTACGCGGTGATCCCGGCCATCTGCTGGAAGTTGTCCGGCCGGAAGTCGACGGTGGCCTCGAACGTCGCGCGCAGGTGCTGGACCCGGCGGGCGACGAGGCTCTCCCCGCCGTACGCCCCGGGTGAGCGCCCACCGTGCACGCGCAGGTGCCCGGGGCGGGCGTCCACCGACACCCAGTCGCCGGTGGCGGGGCGGCGCAGGGTGCTCCAGTGCGGGCCGAGCGCGCCGCCGGCGAAGTCGTCGGTCTCCGGCTCCGCCGGCCACGGGTGGGCCGGCAGGTCGGGACCGGGCACCTCCTCGTGGGGCACGCCGCCGTCGATGCGCGGCCAGCCGTCGCCGGTCCACCGCACCCGCTGGATCGCGGTCTCCCGGCCCAGGACGCAGCGGCCCCGCGGGCTCAGCGGCCGCCCGGTGAGATGGGCGAAGAACCACTCGCCGCCCGGGGTGTCCACGAGGCTGCCGTGCCCGGCCTTCTGCAGCGTGAGATCCGGCCGGTGCAGCGTCGTGATGAACGGCGTGTCCGGGTCGGTCTCGTACGGGCCCAGCACGTCGCGGGACCGGGCGACCGTCGCCTGGTGGAACCAGTCGGTGCCACCCTCGGCGGTGACCAGGTAGTACCAGCCGTCCCGCCGGTACAGGTGCGGGCCTTCGGTCATGCCGGCCGCGGTGCCGGTGTACAGGTCGACCGGCTCGCCGACGAGCCGGCGGGTGGCCCGGTCGTACTCCTGGATGATGATGCCGTCGGCCCACGGCCGACCGGGGCGCCACTCGGTCCGGTTCGACAGCAGCCAGCTGCGCCCGTCGCCGTCGGGTCCGCAGTCGTGGAACATCGACGGGTCGAACCCGCGGGCGTGCAGCGGCACCGGGTCCGACCACGGCCCTTCGATCGTCGGGGCCGTCACCAGGTAGTTCGGGGTGTCCCAGAACCCGGAGTACGACTTCACGTCGGTGTAGATGAGGTGGAACAGCCCGTCGGCGTAGGACAGGCACGGCGCCCAGATCCCACCGGAGTCCGGGTTGCCGGTCATGTCCAGCAGGCGGGCGCTGTCCAGCGCGCCGCCGATCGGCCGCCAGTGCACCAGGTCGCGGGAGTGGTGCAGCCGGACCCCCGGGTACCACTCGAACGTGGAGGTGGCCAGGTAGTAGTCGTCCCCGACCCGCAGGATCGACGGGTCTGGATGGAACCCGGGCAGGACGGGGTTGCGGATGACACCGGCGTTCATGCGGTTGGTCCCCTCGTGTGTGTGGTCACCTGCCGCCGCCGCGAGTCCGCTCCGCGGGTGACGGCGCACGGCCAATCACAAGCCAGCAGCCGGAACTGGGCAATCGTTTTCGAAACCCCGGAGCTTGAACCCGGCCGGACGGGGTAGCGCGGAGCGGGACACCGACCGGAAAGGGGTCCGCATGACCGCCACCACGAAACCGATGCTGGAGACCTACCCGCAGCCGATCAACCTGGACCGCGCCGCCCTGGCCGGGGCGATCGACGCGCTCATCGCCTGCAGCGAGGCCTGCACCGCGTGCGCCGACGCGTGCCTCAGCGAGGGGATGGTCGCCGAGCTGACCAAGTGCATCCGCACGAACATGGACTGCGCCGACATCTGTGCGACGACCGCGCGGGTGCTGTCGCGGCACACCGGCTACGACGCCAACGTCAGCCGCGCGCTGCTGGAGGCGTGCATGATGGCCTGTGCCGCGTGCGCCGACGAGTGCGGACGGCACGCGGACACGCACGAGCACTGCCGCATCTGCGCCACCGCCTGCCGGGAGGCCGAGCGGGCCTGCCGCGACCTGCTCGACTCGATGCGCTGAGCCTACGGCGCCGGCGCGGCGGCGCGGGCCGGTGCGCGCGCGCAGCCGTGCCGGACGGCCCACCCGGCCAGCACCGCGGCGAGCGCGGCCGGGTAGCCGATCAACTGTCCGGTGTGGACGGTGAGGCCCAGCTCCGGGGCGAACTGGGCGACGTACCCGGCCACGGCGACGGCCAGCCACTCGGCCGGCGCGCCGAAGGCGACGAGCATCACCAGCAGCGTCGCGTACCACGGATAGCTCGGTGCGGTGACCAGCAGCGCGCCGCCGACCATGGTGGCGGCGGCGCGCCACGGCCGGGCGGGGTCGGCCGTGCGCCAGGTCAGCACGGCGAGCCCGGCCAGGACACAGGCGGCGGCCGGGGCGGTCAGGGCCGCCGGCAGGACGGCGGCGAGCAGCGCGAAGCGGGCACCGTCGGCGTAGCCCTCCTCGTGCAGGTACCCCGGCAGGTAGCCCAGGACGGCGGGCCCGGCGGCGAGCACGTGCGGCAGGTACACGGTGGCGACCGCGGCCGCGGCGCTCACCGCGACGGCGACCGGGCGGCGGCGCAGCAGCGCCGGCCCGAGCAGCGCGGGGGTGAGCTTCGTGGCGACGGCGAGGCCGAGCAGCACCCCGCCGGCGACCGCCCGCCGCGTGCCGGGGTGCCCGGCCAGCTGCCAGAGCGCGGCGGCGGCGAGCCCGGCGGCGACCACGTCGACGTGCGCGTTGTTGCCCGCCTCCAGGGCCACCAGGGGGCACCAGGCCCACAGCACCGCGCGGCGCGGGTCCCGGCCGAGGCGGCGCAGCGCGTACCAGAGCAGCATCCCGACGACGGCCGCGAACGCCGCCATCGTCAGCTGCATCGGCAGCTCCCGGGCCGTGCCGGGGGAGACGACCGCGACGGCCGCGAACACGGCCTCGGCGACCGGCGGATAGATCGTCGGCACGTCCGGCCGGTTGATGCGGGTGCAGCCGCTCGGCACGCACCAGTTCGCCGTGTCCGGCCACAGGAAGTCGTCGCGCAGCGGCTCCAGCTGCGGCGCGGACGGCGGGTACCGGTACACCTCGACGCCGGCGAGCTGGACCCGGCCGTCCCAGACGTAGCGGTACATGTCGTCGCTGCTGGTCGGCGGCTGGCGGGCGGCCACCAGGGGCAGCAGGACACCACCGGCGGCGATCAGCGCGAACGCGGCGCGGCGGTCCAGCCGCAGCACCTGCCATGCGCCGAGCCCGAACGGCAGCCAGGCCAGCAGGTACCAGCGGCCGGGCAGCAGCAGCGCGGCGGCGGTCGCGGCGAGGCAGCCGGCCGCGGCGGCGCGCCGCATCACCGGCCCTCCCCGGCACGGCCGCGCCGCACGCGCAGCGCCGCCCACAGCGCCGCCACGAGCCACACCACGGCGAGCACCCACAGCAGGCCGGGCCCGTAGGCGCGGGGAAACGCCGACGGGTTGCCGGCGACGCGGCCCGCGCCGATCACGAACGGCAGCGCCACCACGCTCACCACGGCGCTGACCGCCAGCGCGGCCTGGACCGGCAGCCGGACCGCCGGCGGCACGAACCGGGCGGTCAGCGCGCCGGCGGCCAGGACCAGCGGCAGCGCCACGAAGTCGTGGGCGGCGACCCCGGCGGCGAGGAACACGATCCGGCCGGCGACCTCGCCGGGCTGCTCGGTGAGCCAGCCGTGCAGGCCGTAGCCGAGCAGCGCCAGCCCGGCGGCGGCCAGGACGACCCGGGCCGCGGTCACCGGGGACCCACCGTGAGCGCGGCGACCCACTTCGTCTGCAGGACACCGGGGCGGTTGGGGGCGATGAGCCGGCACGGGTAGCCGTGGTCGAGGTGCAGCGGCGCGCCGCCGATCCGCAGCGCGAGCAGCGTCAGCGGGTCGCGGGCCACGGCCGCCTCCAGCACCGAGGTGCGGTACGGGCCGGACGCCTCCAGCGACTCGACGGTGACCGGCAGGTCGAGCCCGTCGGCGCCGGCGAGGCGCAGCAGGTCGGCGACGCGCACGCCCTGCCAGGACGCCCCGGCGCTCCAGCCCTCGACGCAGCTGATCGGCAGGTCGGCCGTCACCTGCGGCAGGGCCGTAAGGTCGGCGAGGCTCAGCGTGTGCCGGCCGCCCGGTCCGGTGAGGACCAGCCGGTAGGTGCCGTCGGCGCGGGCCACGCCGGCGGCCGCGGCGGTCTTGTTCACCGGTACGCCCTGCGGGCCGATCCCCGGCACCCGCGGGGCGAGGACGGAAAGGTGCCGCAGCGGCCGGACGGTCTGCCCGGCGGTCGCGACCGTGACCACCCCGGCGGCCGAGCCGGCGAGGGCGAGCACGCCCCGGCGCGTCCAGCCGCCCGGCGCCGGCGCGACGGGGTCCGGCGCCTCGGGGTCCGGCGCCGCCCGTCGCAGCAGCGGCAGCTTGGCCGCGACGTGCAGCAGCAGGGCACCGGCGAGCAGCCACGCGGTCCAGTAGTGCGCGCCGAGGAAGCCGAACGGCATCGCGGAGTACCAGTAGGCGATGTTCAGCAGGCCGGTGACCAGCTCGAACACGGCGGCGGCGGACAGCAGCGCGACCGCGGCCCGCTCCAGGGCGTGCGACAGGCCGCGCACCGCCGGCCAGGCGAACAGCCGCGGGTACACCGACCAGATCTTGGCGGTGAGCAGGGGCAGGCAGGCCAGGCCGGTGGCGACGTGCAGGCCCTGCGTGACGCGGTACAGCTGCACCGGGCGGGCCGGCCAGTGGAACCAGCCCGGCGGGTGCTGGATGGCGTGGCTGAGCAGGCCGGTGCCGAAGCAGACGGTGAACGCCGCGGCCAGCCACAGCCCGAGGTGCGCGGTCAGCCGGGTCGAGCGGGCGGTGGCGGTGAACCGGTCCTGCACCGTGCGCACCACGGTCAGCGGGCGAGCTGGGCGAACCATCGGCCGGCCTCCGTCCAGGACTCGACGAGCCGCAGCGCGGCCCGGGCCGCGACCGCGGCGGCGGCGTCCGCGCCGACGAACGCCCACGGGAACGGGGTGCTGGTGCGCCCGGGACCGGCCAGTGCCAGCCGCCCCCGCCACGTGCCGGCGCCGGGTGGGTCGAGCTCGACCAGGACCGTGCCGTCCGGCGCCAGCAGCGCCCGGCAGCGGCGCAGCAGCAGCTCCGGGTCGCCGCCGATGCCGATGTTGCCGTCGGCGAGCAGCGCGTGGTCCCAGCGGCCCTCGTCGGGCAGCGGCGCGAACAGGTCCTGGTGCGCGACCGGGGCCCCGTGCCGGCGGGCCAGCCGGACCGCCTGCGCGCTGGCGTCCACCCCGAGGACGCGGCGGCCGGCCGCGGCGAGCGCCCGGGTGAGCCGGCCCGGTCCGCAGCCGAGGTCGAGGGTGGCGCCCGGGCACCGCTCCAGCAGCGTGTCGTCGCCCGGGAGCAGGCCCTCGCACCAGGCGACCGGGTCGACCGGGCGGACGTCGGTGCCGTGCCGGTCGACGAGGCGCAGCCGGGCCGGTTCGCCGCGGGCGGCGCGGCGCAGCGCCGCACCGTAGACGACGGCCGGGGCGGTCACCGCGCCGCTCCGGCGGGCAGGCCGGCGACGAGCCGGGCGAAACGGCCACCCGGGCCGGCGGCCGCGACGGCGATCGCGTCGGCGACGGTGTCCACGTCGCGCAGCGTCGCGGTCCTCGCCACGGACAGGCCGTGCCCGCGCAGCGCGGTGAGCGTGTCCGCGCCGGTGCGGGCGGTCGACATCGGCACGCCGGCGACCGCGGCCCCGGCGCGCGGGTCACGCAGCCCGAGCAGCCACCAGCCGCCGTCCCTGGCCGGGCCGAGGACCGCGTCCGCGCCGTCCAGCCGCGCGGCGGCGGCGCCGAGATGGGCCGGCGTCAGCTGCGGGGTGTCCATGCCGACGAGCAGCGACGCGACGCCGGGCAGCGCGGTGTCCAGGTACGCGGCGGCGATCCGCTCGCCGAGCGGCCCGCCGCGCTGGCCGGCCAGGCGCCAGCCGGGCGGCACGACCGGCCGCCCGGCGGCGCCGTCCGGCTGGTCGAGCACGAGCGTGCGGGCCACGGCCGGCGTCGCGGTGAGCGCGTCGACGGTGTCGGCGAGGGCGGCCGCGGCCACCCCCGCCGCCTGCTCGAACGTCCACGGTGGACAGAGCCGGGTCTTCACCCGGCCCGGCACGGGCGCCTTGGCGAGCAGCAGCAGCTGCACCGGCGGCGCGCTCACCGGGCCAGCACCCGGCTCATGTCGCGCACGGCACGCAGCGTGCCGGCGACGGTGCCGGTGACCTTCGACCGGCCGCCGGCCGCGCGGGGCGCGTAGTCGACGTCGACCTCGGCGACGCGCCAGCCCGCGGCGGCGGCCCGCACCACCATCTCGAGGGGGTAGCCGAAGCGCCGGTCGGTCAGGTCCAGGGCGAGCAGCGCCTCGCGGCGGGCCGCCCGCATCGGCCCGAGGTCGTGCACCGGCACGCCGGCGGTGCGGCGCAGCCGCCAGGCCACCACGGCGTTGCCGGCCCGGCCGTGCAGCGGCCAGGCGCCGCGGGTGGTCGGCCGGCGCCGGCCGAGGAGCAGGTCGGCGTCGCCGCCGGCGACGGGCCCGGCGACCCGGGGCAGCTGGCGCGGGTCGAACGAGCCGTCGGCGTCCATGAAGCACACGACGTCCGCGGTCGCGGCCCGCAGCCCGGCGTGCGCCGCGGCGCCGAACCCGCGCGGGGCCGCGGTGACGACCGTCGCGCCGTGCGCGGCGGCGATCTCGGCGGAGCCGTCGGTCGAGCCGTTGTCGGCGACGATCGGGTGGTAGCCGGCCGGCATCCGGGCCAGCACCCAGGGCAGGGCGGCGGCCTCGTTGAGGCAGGGCAGAACGACATCTGGCACGTTCCGGACGCTACGCGTGATCTTGCGAGCAAGATCTTACGAGCCGCGAACCAACCATTACGAGGTGCGAACGTGGCCGGTCGCGGCGGTCCGGGCGCTCCTACGTTGAGCCCATGCGCATCCTCGTCACCGGCGGCGCCGGGTTCATCGGCCGGCACGTCGTCAACGCCCTGCACGCCGCCGGCCACGACACCGTCGTGCTCGACAGCCTGCACCCCGCCGCGCACGCCGGCGGCGGCCCGGTCCCCGACGGCGTCGTGCGGGCCGACGTCCGCGACGCCGGCGCGGTCGCCGCCGCCCTCCGCTCGGTCGACGTCGTCGTGCACCAGGCCGCGATGGTCGGCATGGGCGTCGACCTGGCGGACCTGCCCGACTACGTCGGCTGCAACGACCTGGGCACCGCCGTGCTGCTCGCCGGCATGGCCCGGGCCGGGGTGCGCCGGCTGGTGCTGGCCAGCTCGATGGTCGTCTACGGCGAGGGCGCCTACAGCTGCCCGCGGCACGGGGCCGTCGAACCCGCCCCGCGCCGCCGCGCCGACCTGGACGCCGGCCGGTTCGACCCGCCGTGCCCCGCCTGCGGCGCCACGCTGGTGCCGGGCGAGGTCGGCGAGGCCGCGCCGGTGCGCCCCCGCAGCGTGTACGCCGCGACGAAGACCGCGCAGGAGCACCTCGCCGCAGCGTGGGCGGCCGCCTGCGACGGGGGTGTCGTCGCGCTGCGATACCACAACGTGTACGGCCCCGGCATGCCCCGCGACACGCCGTACAGCGGCGTCGCGGCCATCTTCCGCTCCGCGCTGGAGGCCGGCCGGGCGCCCCGCGTCTTCGAGGACGGTGCCCAGCGCCGCGACTTCGTCCACGTCGAGGACGTCGCCCACGCCAACGTCCTCGCCGCCGGCGCGACCGCCGGGCCCGGCTTCCGGCCGTACAACGTCGCCTCCGGCCACCCGATCACCATCGCCACCATGGCCGCCACCCTCGCCGAGGCGATGGGCGGCCCGGCGCCCGTCATCACCGGCGAGCACCGGGCCGGCGACGTCCGGCACATCGTCGCCGCCGCCGGCCTCGCCCGCCGCGACCTCGGCTTCGAGGCCCGCATCCACCCGTCGGCCGGCCTGCGCGCCCTGGCGACGGCGCCCCTGCGCCCCGCCGCGCCGGCCGCCGCGCGGTGACCCGCGACGGTCCGCCGCGCCCCGTGGGCATCGCCGGCGTCGCTACCGTTGCGGCGCCGGCACGCGCGGCAGCAGGGCCGCCACGAGCAGGCCGATGACGGCGATGACGACCAGGACCGTCAGTGACGCGGCGTACGGCTGGCGGCCGGGCTGCGAGGCGGCCACGATCACCGAGCCGACCAGGGCGGTGCCCAGCGACGAGCCGAGGTTGGACACGGCGCGGGACAGGCCGGAGATGTCGCCCTGGTCGCGGTCGGGGAACGCGGACTGCACCAGGTTCACCGAGGCGGTGAGCATGGCGCCCAGGCCGACGCCGGCGACCAGCAGGCCCGGGGCGGTGCGCCACGCGCCGGTGCCGGTGGCGGCCAGGACGAGCAGCGTGACGGTGCCGAGCACGGTGAGGACGAAACCGCCGACGATCAGGGTGCGCTGGGTGCGCCGGCGGGCGAACCGCTCGGCGGCGGCCGAGGAGGCCAGGATGCCGACCGTGGCCGGGGTGAGCGCCAGGCCGGTCATGACGGCGCTGTAGCCGAGCGCCTCCTGCAGGTAGACCGCGGTGACGAAGAACGTGCCCTGCATGACGAGCCACTGCACCGCCTGCGTGCCCAGCCCCAGGTTCGCCGCCCGGTCGCCGAACATGCGCAGGTGGATCAGCGGCGTGCGGCCGGCGCGTTCGGTGCGGCGCAGGTGCAGCACGAACAGGGCGAGGGCCAGCGCGCCCAGGGCGAGCGACAGCCAGACCGGGGAGATGCCACCCTCGGCGATGAGGACGTGCCCGGCGACGGCGAAGTCGGTGCGGGCGCCGCGCCAGCCGTACGTGGTCGACTGCAGCACGCCGAGCACGACGAACATCAGGCCGACCGCGGACAGCACCGCGCCCGTCACGTCGAAGCGCGGCCGCGGGTCGGGGCGGGCGGGGTCGGGCAGCCGGCGGACCAGCACGACGATCCAGCCGATGACGAGCACCTGCAGCAGGAACGACGCCCGCCAGGTGATGAGCGAGGTGATCAGGCCGCCGATGAGCGGGCCGGTGGCCGCGCCGAGCGCACCGGCGCCGCTCACGATGCCGAAGTACTTCGCGCGCACGGCGAGGTCCGGCGACGCGACCGTGATCAGGATGTAGATCGGCGGGATCATGAGGGCCGAGCCGACGCCCTCCAGCAGGGCGTTGCCGAGCAGCATCAGGCCCAGCCCGGGCGCGACCGCGGCGAGGAGGGCGCCGGCGCCGTACAGCAGCAGGCCGGCGACCAGGCACCGCTTGCGCCCCCACACGTCGGTGAGCTTGCTGCCCGGGATCATCAGCGCGGCCATGGTGAGCGTGAACAGCGTGATGGTCGTCTGCACGCCGAAGACCGTGGTGTGCAGGTCGTGCGCCATCGGCGTGATGGCGACGTTCATGGCGGTGCCGGCGTAGCTGCAGATGAACTGGGCCAGTGCGAGGGGCAGGATCATCGCCCGGGCGGCGTCCGGCGGCCGGCTGGTAGGCACCTGGCGATAATGGCCGCGCGGCACCGCGGGCACACCATCCGCGCCGGATGAGCCCGGCCGCCGGCGGGTTCGCCGGATCGGCGCCCACGGCCGGGCCGGGCAACTACCGTGGAGCCGGTGGGGTGGTGCCGGCGGGTCTGTTCGGTGGTCACGGCGGTGGTGGTGCTCGCCGCGTGCGGCGGCGCCCCGCGCGGCACCCCGAAGACGCCGAAGGTCCCGCCGTCGGGAGTCCTGGTCCTGTACGACACGACCGGGCAGTTCGGCGACCTGGGCGAGCTGTACGCGGTGCAGGCCGGCAACCTCGCCTCGCACTTCGACACGTGGGAGTCCGCGCCCGTCGGCCGGTACCGGGCCGGCAGCGCCGCGCGGCACCGGCTGACGATCTACGTCGGGTCGACGTACGACGAGCCGCTGCCCGACGCGTTCCTGGCCGACGTAGCCGCCGGCGCGCCGGTGCTGTGGCTGGGGGCGAACATCTGGCAGCTGCTGGCCCGGCACGGCGGGGTGGGGCTGCGGTCGGCGGCGATCGACGACACGGTCGTGACGGCGGTGCGCTACCACGGCACCGAGCTCACCCGGCACCCGTCGGCCGGGTCCATGGTCCGGGTCGGGCTGGACGCGGCCGCCACCACGCTCGCCGAAGCGGTGCTGCCCGACGGCGGGGTGGTGCCGTACGCGGTGCGGGCCGGCGCGCTCACGTACGTCACGGAGGTGCCGCTGACGTACGTGATGTTCGACGACCGGTACCTCGTCCTGGCCGACCTGCTGTTCACGCTGCTGGCGCCGGACACGCCGCAGCGGCACCGGGCGCTGGTGCGCATCGAGGACGTCGGCCCGCACTCCGACCCCGCGCAGCTGCGGGCGATCGCCGACTACCTGGCGGGCCGGGGCGTGCCGTTCGCCGTCGCGGTGTTTCCCGTGTACGACGACGCCGCCGGCACCTACTCCGGCGGGGTGCCCGTGCACCGGACGCTCAGCGACGCGCCCGCCGTGGTCGAGGCGCTGCGGTACATGGCCGGGCACGGCGGCACGCTCCTCATGCACGGGTACACGCACGGCATGGCCGGCGCCCGCAACCCGTACGGGGTCAGCGCCGAGGACTACGAGTTCTACCGCGCCCACGTCGACGCCGACGGCTCGGTCGTGCTGGACGGCGCCGTCGCCGGCGACTCGGCCGGTTGGGCGCTCGGCCGGCTGGACGCGGCCCGGCGCGAGTGGACGGCGGCCGGGCTGACCCCGCCGGACATCTGGGAGTTCCCGCACTACACGGCCAGCGCCGCGGACTACCGGGCGATCGCCACGGCACCCGGCATCCGCGCCCGCTACGAGCAGGTCCTGTACTTCTCCGGCGTCCTGTCCGGCGACCCGGCGAGCGCCCGGTCGGTGAGCCAGTTCTTCCCGTACGTGGTCGACGACGCCTACGGCACCCCGGTCATCCCCGAGACCCTCGGCAACGTGGCCACCCAGCGCTTCAACCAGCACGGCGTGCGGCTCGCCCCGGACCTGGTCGCCTCCGCCCGCCGCCAGCTCGTGGTCCGGGACAACGTGGCGAGCTTCTTCTACCACCCGTTCCTGGGCCTGCAGTACCTGCCCGAGCTCGTGGACGGCATCCAGCAGCTCGGCTACACCTTCGTCGCGGCGCCGTCGCTGCTGTGACCCGCCCGGGCGCAGAGGGTCTCGAGGTCGTGGGTCATTCGCGGCGGGGGGCGGCGGGGGGTGCGCTGAGGCCGACGGTGAACAGGCGCCGGTCGACCTCGTTGAGGGCGAGCCGCAGCGCGCCCAGGGCGACGCTGTCCGCGCCCAGCGTCGAGGCGCGCACGTCCGGCACGCGCAGGCAGAGCTTCTGCAGCTCGCGGCGCAGCGGGTCGAGGACGAGGTCGGCGGAGCGGGAGAAGCCGCCGCCGAAGACGACGATCTGCGGGTCGAGGGCCAGGACGAGGGCGGCGGTGCCGACGGCGAGGTCCTTGACGTAGCGGTTGACGGCGGTACGGGCGTCGCGGTTGCCGTCGCGGGCGGCGTTGAAGACCCAGGCGGCGGCGTCGTCGGGGCTGACGGTGGTCGGCACGCCGGGGCAGCTCTGCAGGTGCGACGGGGCGGCGAGCCAGCGCACGGCCTTGAGGGCGCCGATCTCGCCGGCCGCGCCGCCGTAGCCGCGGCGCAGGACGCCGTCGATGATGAGGCCGGCACCGGTGCGCATGCCGGCGAGGAGGAAGACGATGTCGTCGGCGTCGCGGGCGGCGCCCTGCCAGCGCTCGGCCAGGGCGGCGAGCTTGCAGTCGTTCTCCACGATGATGGGGCAGGTGAACCGGTCGCTGAGGTGGGCGGCGACGTCCACGGTCTGCCAGCCGGGCAGCGGCGTGAAGAGGGTCGTCCTGCCGGTGGCGTCGACCGGGCCGGTGACGCCGACGGTGACGGCCCAGATGTCCTGGGCGGTCTTGCCGGCCTCGGCGAGGCAGGTGGTGAGCACCTGGTCGAGGGCGGCGAGGCGCTCGCCCGGGTCGGCGTCCGCGGCGACGGGGCGCCGGGCGGTCTGCACGACGGTGCCGTCGAGGTCGGCGAGGTGGGCCAGTATCTTGTGCGCGCCGACGTCGACGCCGATGACGTGGCCGGCGCTGGCGCGGAACCGGTAGCGCCGGGCGGGGCGGCCCACGACGCTGCTGCCGTCGGGCTCCACGACGGTGGCCCAGCCGCCGGTGACGAGGCCCTGGGCGATGACGTCGACGGCGGGGCGCGACAGCCCGGTGAGCTTCGCCAGCTCGGTGACCGTGGCCGGCGGCTGGTCCCGCAGGGCGCTGACGATCGTCAATGAGTTGAGCTCGCGCAGCCGCGTCAGGTCGGTCCCCGAGATGACCTGATCTGCCACTGTGCGCCCCTTGACGTGCGATGCCGGTATCCCCACCAATATTGCTATGGAGTTTACAAAGTCCGGGGGGAATCGCAAGCCCGTCACGATCGCCGTGGTCGGCGCGGGGCTGCGCGGGCAGCAGTACGCCCGGCTGGCTGAGGCGTCCGGCGCGGGGCGGGTGGTCGCCGTGGCGGAGCCCGACGCCGGCCGGCGGGCCGCGTTCGCCGCCCGGCACGACGTGGCGGCGGCGTTCACGACCTGGGAAGATCTGGCCGCGGCCGGCCGGATCGCCGACGTGGCGGTGGTCGCGACCCAGGACCGGCTGCACGTCGGGCCGGCCGTCGCGCTGGCCGGGCTCGGCTACCATCTGCTGCTGGAGAAGCCGATGGCGCCGACGGAGGCCGAGGCCCGGCGCATCGCGGACGCGGTCGCCGCGGCCGGTGTGATCGGTGCGGTCTGTCACGTGCTGCGGTACACCAGCTACACGCGTGCCCTGCGGGCGCTGCTCACCAGCGGGCGGATCGGCGCCCTGGTCAGTGTGCAGCACCTGGAGCCGGTCGGCTGGTGGCACCAGGCGCACTCGTTCGTGCGCGGCAACTGGCGCCGGGAGGCGGACTCGGGGCCGATGCTGCTGACCAAGTCGTGCCACGACCTCGACTGGCTGGCGTACGTGGTCGGCGCCGCGCCCCGGTCGGTGGCGTCCTTCGGCGGGCTGGCCCATTTCCGCCCCGAGCACCGCCCGGCGGGGGCGGGGGAGCGCTGCGTGGCCTGCGCGGTCGAGGCGGCCTGCCCGTACTCGGCGGTCCGCCTGTACACCCGCTGCCTCGACGACGCCGAGGAGTGGCCGCTCAACGCCGTGACGACCGGACGGACCCACGAGGCGGTCCTGCTGGCGCTGCGGGACGGGCCGTACGGGCGCTGCGTCTACGGTTGCGACAACGACGTGGTCGACCACCAGGTGGTGGCGCTGCAGTACGACAGCGGGGTGACCGCGACGTTCACGATGACGGCGTTCACGCCGATGCAGCGGCGGCAGACCCGGCTGTTCGGCACCCACGGCAGCGTCGATGGCGACGGGCGGCTGCTGCGGGTGACCGACTTCCGCACCGGCGCCGCCGAGACGATCGACACCCAGGAAGGTGACGGCGGCGCGCACGCCGGGGCCGGGCACGACGGCGGCGACGCGAGCCTGGTGGCGGCGTTCCTGGCCGCCGTCGCCGCGGGCGATCCGGCCCTGCTCAGCTCCGACATGGCGACCAGCCTGGCGTCGCACCGGGTGGTGTGGGCGGCCGAGCGGGCCCGGACCGCCCACACCGTCGTGACGCTATGACCCGGCCGTGCCGAGGAACCCGCCGGACTGCCGCGACCACAGCTGCGCGTACAGGCCGTCCCGCCGCACGAGGTCGGCGTGGGTGCCCTCCTCGACGATCCGCCCGGCGTCGAGGACCACGATGCGGTCCAGGTGGGCGATGGTCGACAGCCGGTGCGCGATCGCGATGACGGTGCGCCCCGTCATCACCTCGCTGAGCGTGTCGTGGATGGCGGCCTCCGCCTCGGAGTCGAGCGCGGACGTCGCCTCGTCCATGACGAGGATCGGCGCGTCGCGGTAGAACGCCCGGGCCAGCGCGATGCGCTGCCGCTGCCCGCCGGACAGGCGCACGCCGCGTTCGCCGACGTGCGCGTCGAGGCCGGTCCGGCCGTCCGCGTCGCGCAGCGCGGCGACGAACCCCTCGGCGGACGCCCGGCGCAGCGCGGTGCGCAGCCGCGCGTCGTCGGCCGCGCTGAAGCCGGAGCCTGGGCCGGCGACGTTCTCCCGGATCGAGCGGTGCAGCAGGGTCGCCTCCTGCGCGACCATGGCGATCCGGTCGCGCAGGCTCTCCTGCGGCACCGTGGTGATGTCGGTGCCGTCGACGAGGATCGTGCCGGACTCGGCGTCGTGGAAGCGCAGCAGCAGGCCCACGAGCGTGGACTTGCCCGCGCCGGACCGCCCGACGACGCCGACCCGTTCGCCGGCGGCGATGTCGAGGCTGAGCCGGTCCAGCCCGCCGTCGCCGCGGCCGTAGTGGTGGCTGACCGCGACGAAGCTGATCGCGCCGCCGCGCACCACGAGCGGGGCGGCGTCGGGCCGGTCGGGCACGGCCAGGGGCTGCGCCACGGTGCGCAGGGCCCGGCGCAGCGCACCGACCGAGCCGAACAGCGCCGACACCGCGTCCAGCAGCCACTCGGCCATCGCGGTGATGCGGAAGCTCAGCGCGAGCGCCGCCGCGACGAGTCCGAGGGGTGCCGACCCGGTCCGCCACAGCGCGATGCCGTAGCCGACGAGGCCGACGAGCAGCGCGCTGCCCAGCGCCATCATGCCGCTGTTGATGGTGACCTCGACCCGCTGCAGGCGCAGGTGGGCGCGCCTGGCCGCGGCGAACAGCCGCCGGTCGTGCCCGACCCGCGCGGCGTGGTCGCCGAGCAGCGCGAGGGTGTCGACGTTGGTGTAGGAGTCGACGAGGAGGCCGGTCAGCGCCGACTCCGCCTCCTGCAGCTCCTCGGCGGCCCGCCGGTACCGCGGCACCGCCCAGCGCATGAGTGCCGCGTACGCGAGGATCCAGCCCCCGAGCGGCAGCAGCAGCCGCACGTCGATCGCGGACATCACCCACACCGAGCCGGCGATGTAGGCGACGACGAACACCAGCGTGTGGATGACGCTGTAGGCGGCGGTGGCGGCCGCGTCGCCGCCGTCGCGGACCCAGGTGGCGACGCGCCCGGCGAGGTCGGCGCGGAACCAGCCCACGGACTGCCGGGACACGTGCCGGTGCGCCCGCCAGCGGGCCAGGGGCCGGGCGTTGACCCGGAACGCGATGTCGTCCAGGGCCTCGCTGACCGCGTTCAGCAGCGGCCTGACCAGCAGCACGAGGCCACCGACCAGCAGCAGCTCCGGGCCGTGCGCGGCCCACGGCGTGTCCGGGCCGGCGCCGGCGAGGATGTCGACGAGGCGTCCGGCGTAGCCGATGAGCCACACCTCGATCGCCGCGCACAGGACCGTGGTGGCCACGGCGGCGGCGACGACCGGCCGCAGCGGCCGGAACGTCTCGAACAGGAACGCCCGGACCCCGGCGGGCGGGGTCCGGTCGTCCCGGGTGGGGAAGGGGTCAACAGGGTTTTCGAACCGATCGAACACGAAGCGCCTCTCCGGCGGTCGGGACTGACAGCGGACCTGGGTGAGCGCCGGATGTCCTCATCGTGGTGATCCCTTCTCCGAGGTGGGCTTGCGTCGGTCAGGCGGGTGGGCCGAACCAGCGGGCGAGGTGGTCGTCGAGGTCCCACTGGTCGTCGCCGGCCCAGGCGACGTGCCCGTCGGGGCGCAGCAGCACGGCCGGGGCGTCCAGGGCGGCGGTGGGGTCGCCGAGGTGGTCGACCCGGTCCGCCCAGCCGCCGGCGGTCAGCCGTCCGGTGCGGTCCAGCAGCAGGCCGCGGCCGCGGTGCAGCAGGTCGTACAGCCGGCCCTGCTTGACGTCGAGGTCGGGCAGGCGGCGGCCCAGCAGGTCCGGGCCGGGGCCGAAGTCGTAGCGCACCCCGATCGCGGTGATCTTCTCCATGAGGTGGCGGTTCACCTCGTTGAAATCCATCAGCTCGGTGAGCAGCCGGCGCACCGCCTGCGGGCCCGGCCCGGGGGACAGCAGCTCCAGCTGGGCGCGGGTGTTGTCCAGCACGTCGGCGGCGACCGGGTGCCGCTCGGTGTGATAGGTGTCCAGCAGGGTGTCCGGTGCCCACCCGCGGACCTGCGCGGCCAGCTTCCAGCCGAGGTTGACCGCGTCCTGCACGCCCAGGTTGAGGCCCTGCCCGCCGATGGGCGGGTGGATGTGCGCCGCGTCGCCGGCCAGCAGCACCCGCCCGACCCGGTACCGCTCGGCCAGCCGGGTGGCGTCGCCGAAGCGGGACAGCCAGCGCGGCGAGTGCACGCCGAAGTCGGTGCCGGCCACGACGCGCAGCTGGTGCCGGAAGTCCTCGATGGTGGGCGGTCGCGACCGGTCGCTGACCCCCGCGGCGGGGACGATCACACGGTAGACGCCCTGGCCGAAGGGGGCGAGGCTGAAGCGCTTGTCGGTCCGGGCGACCTCGGCCACCGTGGCCGCGACCTCCTCCGGCGGCACACCGACCTCCAGCTCGCCCATGAGCGTCTCGTTGCGCGAGGGTTCGCCGGGGAAGCCGACGCCGAGCAGCTTGCGCACCGTGCTGCGGGCGCCGTCGCAGCCGACGAGATAGCGCGACCGCAGCCGCTCGCCGCCGGCCAGCTCGACGGTCACGCCGTCGGCGTCCTGATCGAGCCCGGTGACCGTGCACCCGTGCCGGACCTGCGTGCCGAGCCCGACCGCGTGGTCCTCGAGCAACTGGACGATGACCGGCTGCGGGATGCCGAGCAGGTAGGCGTGCGCGGAGTCCAGGCCCTCGGGCGCGGGCTTGGTGATGGCGGCGAAGAAGCCGGCGGCCGGGCGGCGCCGTCCGCGCTCGGCGATGCGCTCCAGCAGCCCGCGCATGGCCATCAGCTCGATGGTGCGGATGTGCAGGCCGACGATGCGGACGAACGACGAGGGCTCGGTGTCCTGCTCCAGGACGAGGACCCGCACGTCGTGCAGCCGCAGCTCGGCGGCGAGCATCGCACCGGTCGGACCGCAGCCGGCGATGATCACGTCAAACATGGAAGGTGTGGCCTTTCGGGAGTGCCTTCGGTGAAGAGGCGCTCCCGGCGACACCTGCGTCAGTCGCCCGCCCGTGACGGGTAGGGGAGCACCCACGTCGATCCAGCGTTCATGGGTCTCACCTCCTCGGGCGGTGTCACGGTCAGCTGCACGCTACAAGCCGCCGTGACACCGCGTCGAGTCCTTTGTTCGCCGGCGCGTCAGTTGCCGAACGAGATGCCGTCGATGGAGATGCTGCCGTTGCCGCCGTACCAGAACCCCATGGCGAGCTGGGCGGGGCTGTTGCGGCTGATGCCGTTGGCCACCATCGGGATCCTGATGTCCTGGTACGCGGTGGTGATGACCGGGTGGCCGCCGCCGTCGAGGGTGTAGTCGCCGAACACCTTGGTGGCGCCGCCCAGGCTCAGGTTGAAGTGGGTCTGCTCGCCGCCGGTGTTGCCCTTGATGCGCACGACCAGGTACGTGTAGGCGGACACGTCGACGCCGACGTCGCTGCCGAACCAGCCGCAGTTGTCGTACTGCAGCGTCAGCGCCCCGCCGGCCACGACGCCGCTGCCGCCGCCGTTGCCGAAGCAGTTGCCGCCGGTCCACTTCGCCAGGTCGTTCTTCGCCGCGGACGGGTAGGCGGGGTTGCCGTCGAAGTCGTCCACGCCGATCCCGCCGCCACCGCCCCCGGCGCTGGTGGTGACGGTCAGCGGGCCGGACGCCGCCGACACGTTCCCCGCGGCGTCGTAGGCGCGGACCGTGTACGTGTAGGCGGTCGACGCGGTGAGGCCGCTGTCGGTGTACGTGGTGCCGACCTGGGTGCCGCCGCGCAGGACGCGGTAGCCGGTGACGGCGACGTTGTCGGTGGAGGCGGTCCAGCTCAGCGACACGCTGGTGGAGGTCTTCGCCGGCGAGGTGAGCCCGCTCGGCGCCGACGGTGCCGTGGTGTCGCCGCCGCCGGTCGTGCCGACGCCGATGGCGCCGAGGCCGAGCCAGCCGTCGGCGTTCTGGGTCGCGTTGGCGAAGCGGAGCTTCTTCGCGGCCGGGCTGAGCGCCTCCAGGGGGTTCTTCACCCGCATCACGAGCTGGTAGGAGCCGGTCGCCACGCCGGTGAGGCTGACCCCCGCCTGGAAGTACTGCGGGTAGCCGAAGTCGCGGTACGTCGGGTCGGCGCCGACCCCCCAGTCGGGGAACGCGCGGATCCTCAGTGGCTGGACGGTGCGCAGGTCCCAGGGGGTGTCCCAGGTCTTCACCACGGTGCCGGCGGCGTTCTTCAGCCCGAGCGTGACCGTCCACGGGTAGTAGAACGGGGCGACGCCGTTGTTGGCGATCGTGACGCCGATGGTGGCGCTGCCGCCGGACACGGTGTTCTGGTAGTAGGCGTGGGTGGCGGTGAGGTCGTAGCCCATGAGCCGCACGGCCGCCGCGACGTTCGGGTCGGTCGGGGAGTAGCTCTGGCTGGTCTGGTTGATCTTCCAGGTGGTGTGCTCCAGTTCGATGCAGGCCCGCATGTTGTCGACCTGGCCGGCGCCGCCGGGCCACGCGGCGAACGCGGAGCTCTGGATCTCCGGCCGCACCTCACCCCCCATCGAGCTGGTGGTCCACTTGTTCTCCACGCCCATGTCGAGCGCGCGCTGCAGCTGCGAGTAGCCGGCGCCGCCGAGCGACTGCGGCAGCGTGACCCCGGCCAGGGGTGAGCCCTCGCGGTAGCAGAACGAGTCGTCGTGGTAGCCGATGTCGCGGGTGTTGGCGGCGCCGCCGGCGGAGTCCGGGTAGCGGATCTCCAGCTTGGTGGTGTTGAACGCGGCGTCGAAGGCCTGGACGATCTGCGCGCCGTGCGCGTCGGTCGGCATCAGGTTCGGGTAGCCGTCCGCGGTGTCGGTGTCGAAGGGCCAGGTGTGCCACTCGCCCCAGAGGCCGACGATGCCGAGGTTGATGAAGCCGATGCGCGGGTCGCCGTCGTAGCGGGCGCCGAACGCGGCGATGAAGTCGCTGACCGCGTTGAGCAGGTAGGCGCTGTCGTAGTCCGGGGAGACGGTGCCCCAGTACGTGTTGGTGCGGTACGTGACGTGCCCGTCGAAGCAGTGCGGGATGGCGTTGCCGGGATGGCTGCCGGTCCCGCCCGGGTACTCCAGGTAGAAGCGGATGGCGGCCTGGTTGCCGTAGGACGCGATCTCGTTGAGCGCGTTGTCCACGATCGTCCAGTCGTA
This sequence comes from Dactylosporangium aurantiacum, assembly GCF_000716715.1. Lineage (GTDB taxonomy): Bacteria > Actinomycetota > Actinomycetes > Mycobacteriales > Micromonosporaceae > Dactylosporangium > Dactylosporangium aurantiacum. The sequence goes on from NZ_JNYJ01000014.1 coordinate 156,632, forward strand.
GCTGGCGCAGTTGCCCGCGTTGGTCATCACCTCGGACAGGCCGAAGTAGCTCCACGCGAGTGACCGCGGGTAACCGGAGCTCTGGTTCTCGCCGGGGAAGTAGAAGCGCGCGAAGCCCTTGAGCGGGTTGTCCAGCGGGCTCGGGGCCGCGGTGAGCGGGTGGTCGGTCAGCGTCGGGTCGGGCGTGGCGGGCGCCGCCGGGCGGGCCGGCGGGCCGGCCGGCGCCGCGGCGCCGGGCGACGCGGCGGCGAGCACGGCCGTGGCGGCGGCCGTGCAGAGTGCGGTGGCGAACGCGAAGCGACGCCGCCGCGGGGCGGTACGCATGGATGGGCCTCCGGGACTTGGGGTGCGGCTCCACGTACCTCGATTTGATACGAGGAGGTGTTGACAAAGTTTCCCTGAGCTTCATCATTATTAACGGCCGCACACCCCCCGCCGCAAGACGCAGGACTCGAAGATTTTCGATGAAGAGACGAGGCCGGATCGTGACGATGCGTAACAGCCTGGCGGTGACCGCCCCGCCGTCGCCGGGCCCGCCGGCCGAGCCGGCCGCCGCCCGGGGCCCGCGCCGCCACCGTGACGACCGGGGCGTCGCGTGGCTGTTCCTGGCGCCCGTACTCGTCGGGTTCGCCGTGTTCTACCTGTACCCGACGGTCCGCGGCGTCTGGTACTCCCTCACCGACTACAGCCTGCTCAACACCCCGTCGTACGTCGGCGCCGACAACTACACCAAGCTGGTGACCGACGCACAGTTCTGGAAGTCGCTGCGCATCACCGCCTACTACGTGGTCGTCAACATCGGCTCGCAGACGGTGCTCGCCCTGGGCGTCGCCGCGCTCATGCACCGGCTGACCCGCTCGGTGGTGCTGCGCGCGACGATGCTGCTGCCCTGGCTGGTGCCGAACGTGACCGTCGGGCTGCTGTGGATGTGGCTGCTGGACGCCAACCTCGGCTTCGTCAACCATCTCCTCGCGGCGGCCGGGCTGGACCGGCAGGGCTTCCTCACCTCGCCGGACCTGGCGATGCCGTCCATCGCGCTCATCAACACGTGGGCCTACACCGGTTACACCGCGCTGCTGCTCTACGCCGGCATGCTGCAGATCCCGCCGCACCTGTACGAGAGCGCGTCGCTGGACGGCGCCGGCGAGCTGCGGATGTTCCGGCAGATCACGCTGCCGCTGCTGCGCCCGATCCTCGCCCTGGTGCTCGTCGTGTCGCTGATCGGCTCGTTCCAGATCTTCGACACCGTCGCCGTCACCGAGAAGGTCGTGCCGGTCGGCGCCACCCGGGTCATCTACTTCTACATCTACCAGCAGGCGTTCACGTACTTCCACATGGGCTACGCCGCGGCGGTCGCCATGGTGCTCGTGCTCATCCTCGGCCTGCTGACCGCCGTGCAGATGTGGCTGCTGCGCGCCTCGCGATCGGATCTCACCTGATGTCGACTGAGAGGGCCCGAACCATGCCCCGCCGCGTGCGTCCCGGACGGCTGCTCGCCTGGATCGTCCTCGTCGCGTTCCTCGTCGTCACGATCGTGCCGTTCTACTGGATGATCCGCACCGCGATCACCCCGGCGGCCGACATCTACGCCGACAGCGCCGGCGTCGTGCCGAAGCACCCTACGATGATCAATTTCTGGCGGGTGCTCGGCCTGGTCGACGAGCGGGCGGCGCGCGACGCCGGCGGCTCCGGCGCGAAGATCAACTTCCTGCGGTACACGCTGAACTCCGTCGTCTACAGCGGCATCATCGCCGTGGTCCAGACCTTCTGCTGCGCCATGGCCGGATACGCCTTCGCCCGCCTGCGCTTCCCCGGCCGGGACCTGCTCTTCGGCGCGCTCGTCGCGGCGCTGATGGTGCCGCCGATCTTCACCCTGCTGCCCAATTTCGCCCTCGTGCGCGGCCTGGACCTCATCGACACCTTCGCCGGCATGGTCGCCCCGTCGCTGCTGATGACCCCGTTCGCCGTGTTCTTCCTGCGGCAGTTCTTCCTGTCCGTGCCCCGCGAGGTCGAGGAGGCCGCCGTCATCGACGGCGCCGGCCGGTGGGGCGTCTTCTGGCGGGTCATCCTGCCGATGAGCCGCGGCCCGCTGATCACCATCGCCCTCACCACCGCCGTGTGGGCGTGGAAGGACTTCCTGTGGCCGCTGCTCGTCGGCCGCGGCGAGGACAACCGGGTGCTGACCGTGGCCCTCGGCGTCTTCCTCCAGCAGTCACCGAACACCCAACCGGACTGGACCGGTCTCATGGCCGCCTCCACCCTGTCCGTCCTGCCCGTCCTGCTGTTGCTGATCTTCCTCGGTAAGCGGCTGGTGCAGTCGCTCAACTTCACCGGCATCAAATGACCTCCCGCCCCGCACCCTGAAAGGGACCCCCGTGAATCCACGTCTCCGCACGGCTGCCGCGCTGACCGCCGCAGCGCTCGCCTTGCCGCTCGCCGCCTGCTCGTCCGGGTCGGCCGACGACGGCGGCAAGGTCACCCTCAACTACTGGCTGTGGGACGACAAACAGCTGCCCGCCTACCAGGCCTGCGCCGACGAGTTCACCAGGACCAACCCCAACGTCACCGTCAAGTTCACGCAGACCGCCTGGACGCAGTACTGGCAGAACCTCACCACCCAGCTCGCCAGCGGCAGCGCCCCCGACGTGTGGACCGACCACGCCTCCTACTATCCGCAGTTCGTCACCAGCAACCAGATCCTCGACATCCAGCCGTTCGTCGACAAGGACAAGGTCGACCTCGGCCAGTACCAGGCCGGCCTGGCGGACCTGTTCGTCAAGGACGGCAAGCGGTACGGGCTGCCGAAGGACTGGGACACGATGGCCCTGGTCTACAACACCAAGCTCGTCACCGACCCCACCGGGCTGGACAAGCTCACCTGGAACCCGTCCGACGGCGGCACGTTCGAGCAGGCGATCGCCAAGGCCACCGTCGACGCCCAGGGCCGCAACGGCCTCGACCCGGCCTTCGACAAGAACAGCGTGAAGGTCTACGGCTTCCTGCCGGAGTGGGCCGACGGCTCGCAGGGCCAGAACGGCTGGGGCGACCTCGCCGTCGCCAACGGCTTCACCTACCTCGACAAGAACCCGTGGGGCACGAAGTACAAGTACGACGACCCGAAGCTGGCCGAGACCATCGGCTGGTTCAAACGCCTCATCGACAAGGGCTACGCGCCCAAGTTCGACAAGCAGTCCACCCTCGGCCGCGACGCCGTCATGGACGCCGGCCAGGGCGCGTACACCATCGTCGGGTCCTGGACCATCGGCACCTACCTCGGCGCCGGCGCCAAGCAGCAGTACGCGTTCGCCCCGCTGCCGACCGGCCCGGCCGGACGCAAGACCGCCATCAACGGCCTGTCCGACGCGATCTACGCCGGAACCAAGCACCCCGAGCAGGCGTGGTCGTGGGTGAAGTTCCTCGGCTCGTCCGCGTGCCAGGACATCGTCGGCGACAAGGCCGTCGTCTTCCCCGCCCTCAAGTCCGGCACCGAGAAGGCCCTCGCCGCCCACAAGGCCGCCGGCCGCAACGTGCAGGCCTTCACCGACCAGGCGACCGCGTCCGGCGGCACCTTCTTCCTGCCGATCACCGACCACGGCAACGAGGTCAGCCAGATCGTGCAGGACGCCATCCAGTCCGTCGCCCTCGGCCAGGCCGCCCCGGCCGACGCCCTGAAGAAGGCCAACGACCAGGTCAACGGCCTGTTCAAGTAGGCCGTCCCCGGCTGATCCACGCGGCGGGGCGCTGTGCTGGCGCCCCGCCGCGTCACCAACCTGATGAGGAGAACCATGGCACAGCTCGTCGAGCTCGGCGGACGATCCTTCGCCCTCCAGCACGCCGCCCACGGCGCACCGCGACCCGTCCCCGGCGGCGTCGTGCTGCCTCCCGGGCGCACCGCGATCCTGCACGGGCTCGGCGACGCGTCGTTCTACCGGCACGGGCACAACTCGTGGAGCCCGTGCGGCTGGCGGCGGCTGAGCGAGGCACCGCTGCGCGTGCCGAACCCGCAGCGGCTCGTCACCGCCGACGACCCCACCTTCGACGACCCCACCCGGCACCACTCGTCCGCGGTCGCCGCGCTGCAGGACGCCGACGGGCGGACCCTGCTGCTCGGCGCGCTCGGCCTGGACACCCCGCGGCTCGCCGCCGACCACGACACCCTCACCGGCTGGTACGCCACCGGCGGCGCCGAGTGGTTCCTGGCCTTCGGCACCGAGGACGAGGTGTTCACCGCCTACACCGACCAGCTCGCCGAGCGCTTCGGCGCGGGCGGCCGGCGCGCCGGCAACGTCTGGTGCAGCTGGTACGCCTACTACGAGACCATCACCGAGACCCAGCTGGCCAAGGACATCGCCGACCTCACCGGGCTGCCGTTCGACGTCGTGCAGATCGACGACGGCTGGGAGGAGCTCGTCGGCGACTGGCAGCCCAACGCGAAGTTCCCCAGCGGCATGCGCAGCCTCGCCGAGCGCATCACCGACGCCGGCTTCACCGCCGGGCTGTGGCTCGCCCCGTTCATCGCGCTGCCGCACTCCCGGATCGCCACCGAACGGCCGGAGCTGCTGCTGCGCGGCCCCGACGGCAGGCCGGTCGTCGCCGGGTACAACTGGGGCGGCCCGTACCACGCCCTGGACCTGGCCCGCGCCGACGCCCTCGAGCACGTCGCCGGGCTCATCCGCACCGTCGTGCACGACTGGGGGTACCGCTACCTCAAGCTCGACTTCATCAACGCCGGCGCCGCACCGGTCCCGGGCACCGACCGGCACCGCGAGGAGCTCTACCGCGCCGCGCTGCGCGTCATCCGCGAGACCGCCGGCGACGACGTGTACCTGCTCGGCTCCGGCGCCGTGCTGCTGCCGTCCCTCGGCCTGCTCGACGGCCTGCGCAGCGGCCCCGACGTCGCCCCGATGTGGGACAACTACGCCTCCGTCGACCCGTCGGACGCCACCGCCCGCAACGCCGTCGCCAACAGCGTCCACCGGCTCTGGCAGTCCCGGCTGGTCGAGGTCGACCCCGACGTCATCTACTTCCGCAGCAAGCTCAACCTGCTGACCTCCCAGCAGCTGCAGTGGCTGCGGGACCTCGCCGACATCTGCCGCTTCCGGGCCGTGTCCGACCCGCCCAGCTGGCTGACCCCCGCCGAACTGGAGGACCTGCGTGACTATCTCGACGCCACCCCGGCGATCCGGCGCCTCGGCCGGTACCGGTTCAGCATCGACGGGCGCGACGTCGACTTCGGCCCGGCCGTCGCCGCGGACACCGGCGGCCAGCTCTACCCCATCTCGTGACATCGTGCACGCGTGCATGCTGCCCTCCGTGCGGCACCAGCGCATCATCGAGCTGCTGGCCCAGCGCGAGTTCGTCACGACCACCGACATCCGGCAGGTCACCGGCGCCTCGCTGGCCACCACCCAGCGCGACCTGACGGCCCTCGCCCGCAGCGGGGCCCTGACGCGCCTGCACGGCGGCGCCACCCCGGCGGCACCCCACGGCGAGACCCGGCTGCTCGCCGCGTACCTCGCCCGCGGCCGGCACGCCCTCGACCGCCACGACCTCAGCGGCGTCGAGCACGCCCTGCAGCAGGCCCTGGAGGCGTGCGCGCGGATCCGCCGGGCCGCCCCGCGCCCGCGCCGCTCAGCCGTGACGCAGGTCGCGGGCGAACCGCCGGTACTGCACCGCCAGCCACCCGCCCAGCGCCAGTGCCCCGATCGAGACCAGGTGGATTAGCGCCGCCACGACCGTGATCACGACCCGGGCGGCGCTCCGGCCCGGACGTGGCGGGACCTTGCCGGCCAGCTCGCCGGCGAGCGCCGCCCCGGCGGACAGCCGCCGGCCGACCGCCGGTCAGCCGGTGAGCGGCGGCGGGTCCGGCACGCGGTCGTGTTCCTGGACCGCCATCCCTGCACTGTCGACCTTCGCCCACGCCGCCGCGAGCGGGCCTTCCGGCGCTCGGCCGCGCCGCCGCTCAACCGGCCTGGCCGTCCAGCTCGTCGGCCTCGGCCAGGGCGAGCTGCGCGTCGGTGCGCAGCCCGATCGTGCCGGCGTACGTGGCGAACCGCCGCAGCTGCTCGGCGAGCGCCGACCGGGCGTCCTCGGGGTGCTCCCCGGCCCACCGGCGGGCTGCCGCGAGCGCCTCGCGCTGCGCGTCCAGCGCGGCCGGCCGTTGCCCGCCGGCCGCCCAGCGGGCCTCGGCCAGCGCACTCCACGCCAGCGCCACCGAGCGCGCGTCGCCGGACTCGCGGCACCCGGCGAGCGCGGCCTCGGCCTGCGCCACCCGGGCGGCCGCGGCGGCACCGGTGGGGGTGACGGCGGGCGCGGACCCGTGCGCCGGCGCGGGCGGCCACCCGCGGCGCTGCCCGGTGAGCACCGCCATCGCCGCCGCCAGCCGCCGGCGGCGACGCAGCTGCCGCAGCAGCGTCCGGCGTTGCGCCGCGATCTCCCGGTCGAGGGAGCGCAGGCGGCCCGGCGTGACGCCGTGCCGCTGCAGCAGCTCCAGGGCGCCGATGTGCACCCGGCGCCCCTCGACGCTGCCGATCGCCGCGACGCCCAGCTGCGGGAGCACGCGCTCGGCGTGCTCGCGCAGCTCCTGGTGGCGTCCGGTCGCGGCGAGCGCCTCCAGCAGCAGCAGGCTCGTCGACGTCCGCAGCCCGAACCGCTCCGCCCCGTTCGCGGCCGCCTCGCGCAGCGCGGCGACGGCCTCCTCGGCGCGGCCGTGGCGGAACAGGATCGTGCCCCGCGCGTGCAGCAGCGCGGCGTGCCGGGGCGCGACGGGCAGCAGCCGCTCCACGGTCGCCAGCGCCTCGTCGGAGCGCCCGCAGTGATCGATCATCAGCGCCACGTGCGCGAGGTCGGCCAGGACGTCCGGGCGGTCACTGGAGACGGGCGCCCGCTCCAGGTGCGCCAGGGACTCCTCGACGTCGCGCGCCGCGTCGGCGGTGCGCCCCCTGACGTGCAGGCACATGGCCCGGGTGGCGAGGGCGCGGGCCAGGCCGGACGGGTGCTCGGCGGCGGCCGGCCGCCACAGCTGCACGCCGTCGCCGGCGGCCGCGATCGCCCAGTGGTGCTCGCCGGCGTCGGACCAGCGCAGCGCCGAGACCTCGAAGCGCCGCGATGTCCGCCGCAGCATCCGCACCACCCCGGACGTCAGCGTACGGCGTGCGCGCCAGGCGCGTAGGCTCACGGATCGTGGATCAGGAAGACCGGATCGCGCTGTTCCTCGACTACGAGAACCTGGCGCTCGGCGCGCGCGACAACCTCGGCGGGATGACGTTCGACTTCCGGCCGATCGCCGACGCCCTCGCCGAGCGAGGGCGGGTGGTGGTGCGGCGGGCGTACGCCGACTGGTCCTACTTCGACGAGGACCGGCGGATGCTCACCCGCTCCCACGTCGAGCTGATCGAGATGCCGCAACGCATGGGCGCCTCCCGCAAGAACGCCGCCGACATCAAGATGGCGGTCGACGCGATGGAGCTGGCGTTCGAGCGGGAGTACATCTCCACGTTCGTGCTGTGCACCGGCGACAGCGACTTCACGCCGCTGGTGCACAAGCTGCGCGGGCTCAACAAGCGGGTCATCGGCGTCGGGGTGGAGAAGTCGACGTCCGCGCTGCTGCCGCCGGCGTGCGACGAGTTCCTGTACTACGACCGCCTCGAAGGCGTCGAGGTCCCCGCGGCCCGCACCCGCGGCAGCCGGCCCGCCCGCGCGGCGGAGCCGGACCACCGCCGGGCCGAGCCGGCGCGCGAGCCGGCACCGGCCGCGCCGCTGGAGGCGGAGCCGCAGCCGGTGCGCGACAGCGACGCGCTCGCCGTCCTCGTCGCGCAGACCGTCGCCGGCCTGGAGGGCAGCTCCGGCGGCGAGGTCACCGCGTCCCGGCTGAAGCGCACCCTGCTGCGCAAGGACCCGACGTTCAGCGAGTCCGACTACGGCTTCCGCGCGTTCGGGGAGATGCTGCGCCACCTCGCCGACCGCAACGTGATCGAGCTGGTCGCCGGCCCCGCCAAGGGCGACCCCGAGGTGGCGCTGCCCGAGCACGGCGACCAGGAGGCGGCGTTCACGCTGCTGCGCTCGGTGGTCCAGGACGTCGCCGCCACGACCGCCGGCGAGGGGGTCGCGCTGTCCGGCCTGAAGAACCAGGTCCGGCGGGTCCGCCCCGACTTCAGCGAGAAGAAGCTCGGCTACCGCACCTTCCTGCAGTTCTGCAAGGCCGCCGCCACCAGCGGCGCCGTCCAGCTGCGCTGGAGCCCCGACGCCGACGACTACCTGCTCACCGTGTAACCCCGGATCACTCGAGGAGGGCGCGGTGGCCGCGGCGACAACGATCGTGAACGCGAGGGTGTTCGACGGGGCGGCGCCGCGGGACTGGACGTCGGTCCGGTTCGCCGGCGGCGTGATCACCGGGTGCTCGGCCACCCCGGCCGTCATGGACGGCGACGAGGTGATCGACGCGGCCGGCGGGACCGTGCTGCCCGGACTGATCGACACGCACGTGCACCTGGTCGCCGGCGCCCTCGCGCGGTCGTTGACGTTCGGGGTGACCACCGTGCTCGACATGTTCAGCGAGCCCGGCGTGGTGGCCGCCGCCAGGGGGCAGGCGGGCTCCCGGCCGGACGTGGCCGACGTGCGTTCATCCGGCGTCGGCGCCACCGCGCCCGGCGGGCACCCGTCGATGCTGTACGACCCGTTCCCGACGCTGACCTCCGCCGAGCAGGCCCCGCGGTTCGTCGACGACCGGATCGCGGAGGGCTGCGACTACCTGAAGGTCTTCTCCGGCCCCGGCGGTCTGTGGCCGTCGCTGGACGCCGGCACGGTCACGGCGCTGGTGGCCGCCGCGCACACCCGAGGCCTGGTCGTCGTCGCCCACGTGAGCTCCACGGCCGGCCTGCGGCAGGTCGTGTCCGCCGGCGTCGACGTGGTGGCGCACGTCCCCACCGACGCCGACCTCGACGACGCCCTGGTCGCCCGCGTCGCCGAGGCCGGCATCGCGGTCGGCCCGACCCTCGCCACCGTCGAGAACACCCTCGGCGGGGCGGGCGGCGCGGCGGTGCTCGGGGACCCTCGGCTGGCCGGTGCCCTCGGCGACGTCTGGGTCCGCCGGCTGACCTCGGACGCCCCGGTGCCGCCCGGCCGGCACCTGCCGCCGTACTCGCGGGCCGAGGACAACGTGCGGCGGCTGGCCGACGCGGGGGTGACGCTGCTGGCGGGCACCGACGCGCCGAACCCCGGGACCGTGTTCGGCGCGAGCCTGCACCGGGAGCTGGAGCTGCTCGTCCGGTGCGGGCTCGGCCCGGCGCGGGCCCTGGCCGCCGCCACCACCGCACCGGCGCGGGTGTTCGGCCTCACCGACCGGGGCCGGGTCGCGCCCGGGCAGCGCGCCGACCTCGTCCTCGTGTCCGGTGACCCGCTCACGGACATCACCGCGACCCGCGGGATCGAGCGGATCTGGCGCGCCGGCATCCCCTGCGACCGGAACGCCTTCGTCGCCGGCGCCGCCGAGACCGCCCAGCTCGACGCGTTCGACGCCCGCATCGCCGCCGTCGTGGCCGCCGTCCGCGCCCGCCGCCCCGGCCCGCGCAACGACGTCAGTTGAGCACCTCCAGCAGCTGCTGGGCGACCGGGGCGGCGGAGGCCGGGTTCTGGCCGGTGTACAGGTTGCGGTCCACGACCGTGTACGGCTTCCAGATCTCGCCGCGGGTGAAGTCGACGCCGAGGGTGACCAGCTCGTCCTCCAGCAGCCACCGGGCCTTGGCGGCCAGGCCGACCGCCTCCTCCTCGTCGTTGGTGAAGCCGGTGACGCGGTACCCCAGGAACGGTGACACGCCCTTGTGCCGGGTGGCGAGCATGGCGACCGGGGCGTGGCAGACGACGGCGAGGGGCTTGCCGGAGGCGAGGGCGGCGGTCAGCAGCCGGCCGGAGTCGGCGTCGGCCCACAGGTCCTCCATCGGGCCGTGCCCGCCCGGGTAGTAGACCGCGTCGTAGTCCTCCAACCGGGCGTCGGCCAGCCGGATCGGGCGGCGCAGCTCGTCGGCGGCGCGCAGGACCGCCTCCAGCTCCAGGGCGATCTGGTCGCTGCCGGCCATCGACGGGCGCAGGCTCATCGCGTCGACGTACGGCACACCGCCGCCCGGGGTGGCGACGACCACCTCGTGGCCGGAGCGGGTGAGCGCGGTGTACGGGGCCGCGAACTCCTCGGCCCAGTAGCCGGTCGGGTGCCGGGTGCCGTCCTTGAGGGTCCAGTAGCTGGTACCGGTCATGACGAACAGGATCTTGGCCATGGCTCCCATCGTGCCGATCCGTCCGGGCGTAGCCAGACCCGCCGGGGGTGACCGGCACCGGGTCAGTGCTCGCCGCCGCGGGCGCTGCCGGTGTAGTACTCGAACATCAGCCCGGCCACGGTGAGGATGAGCCCGACGACGCCGACGCCGGTGAGCCAGTACTGGGACGTGGCGATGCCGAGGGCGGCGGTGGCGGCGCTGACGCCGACGCCGAGCGGCCAGTACGAGGACGGGCTGAAGAACCCGACGTCGCCGGCGCCGTCGGTGATCTCGGCGTCGGTGCGGTCCTCGGGGCGCGGCGGGATGCGGCGCGACACCAGCCACATGAAGCCGGCCGTCATCGCGCACAGGACGGCGGACAGGCCCAGGGCGACGGTGCCGACGCGTTCCACGCCGCCGGTCATGCCGGCGGTGAGCGCGGCGTAGACGACCGCCACCACGGCCAGGAAGCCGCCGATGACGGTGAAGACCCGGGTCTCAGTCCTCATCGTGCAGCTCCTGGGCGGGGCGGACCTCGCGCTGCGGGCGGTCCCGGGCGAGGTCGGCGATCCGCTCGCCGTACTTGCGGTCGAACGCGGGCCGTTCGGAGCGGATCCGGGGCAGCTCGGTGAAGTTGTGCCGCGGCGGCGGGCAGCTGGTCGCCCACTCCAGCGAGTTGCCGAAGCCCCACGGGTCGTCCACCGCCGCGACGCGGCCGAACCGGTAGGAGCGCCACACGTTCCACAGGAACGGCAGCGTGGACGCGCCGAGGATGAACGCGCCGATGCTGGAGATGGTGTGGAAGGTGGTGAACCCGTCGCTGGGCAGGTAGTCGGCGTACCGGCGGGGCATGCCGCGGCTGCCGAGCCAGTGCTGGACGAGGAACGTGGTGTGGAAACCGACGAACATCGTCCAGAAGTGGATCTTGCCGAGGGTCTCGTCCAGCATCCGCCCGGTCATCTTCGGGAACCAGAAGTAGACGCCGGCGAAGGCGGCGAACACGATGGTGCCGAACAGCACGTAGTGGAAGTGTGCGACGACGAAGTAGCTGTCGTGCAGGTGGAAGTCCAGCGGGGGACTGGCGAGGATGACCCCGGACAGCCCGCCGAACAGGAACGTGACGAGGAATCCGATGGAGAACAGCATCGGTGTCTCGAACGTGAGCTGCCCGCGGGACATGGCGCCGATCCAGTTGAAGAACTTGATGCCGGTCGGCACGGCGATGAGGAAGCTCAGGAACGAGAAGAACACCAGCAGCACCTGGCCGGTGGCGAACATGTGGTGCGCCCACACGGTCATCGACAGCGCGGTGATGGCGATCGTGGCGCCGATGAGGCCCTTGTACCCGAAGATCGGCTTGCGGCTGAACACGGGGATGATCTCGGTGACGATGCCGAAGAACGGCAGGGCCACCACGTACACCTCGGGATGGCCGAAGAACCAGAACAGGTGCTGCCACAGCATCGCGCCGCCGGTGTCGGCCTCGTACACCTTTGCGCCGAGCTTGCGGTCGGCCTCCAGGACCAGCAGTGCCGCGGCGAGGATCGGGAAGACCAGGATGACCATGAGGGCGGTGCACAGGATGTTCCAGGTGAAGATCGGCAGCCGGAACATGGTCAGGCCGGGCGCGCGCAGCGTGACGATCGTGGTGATCATGTTGACCGCGCCGAGGATCGTGCCGAGGCCGGACACGACCAGACCCATGATCCACAGGTCGCCGCCGATGCCCGGGGTGTGCCGCAGCGTGCTCAGCGGCGTGTAGCCGGTCCAGCCGAAGTCGGCGGCCCCGCCCGGGGTGGCGAAGCCGCTCACCACGAGGGTGCCGCCGAGCAGGTACAGCCAGTAGGAGATCGCGTTGAGCCGGGGGAACGCGACGTCGGCGGCCCCGATCTGCAGCGGGACGACGTAGTTGGCGAACCCGAAGACCAGCGGCGTCGCGAACAGCAGCATCATGATCGTGCCGTGCGCGGTGAACAGCTGGTTGTACTGCTCCGGCGACAGCAGCTGCAGGCCCGGGCGGGCCAGCTCGGCGCGCATGAGCAGCGCCATGAACCCGCCGACGAGGAAGAACCCGAACGACGACACCAGGTACAGCACCCCGATGTCCTTCGCGTCGGTGCTGCGCAGCATCCGGGTGAACGCGTTGCCGGGGACGACCGGGCGCACCGGCGGCCGGCCGGCGCGGGCCGCCCGCTCCGGCAGGACCGCGGTGCCCGTCGATGCCGCGTGGGCGGTCCGCACGGCGTCGCCCTGCCGGTCCGGCGCTCCGGGCTGCCGGTATCGCTCCGGCTCGGGCACGCCCACGGGCCGCGCCCCGCTGTCCGGCGGAGGCGTCGCTTCAGACATGATCGTCCTCCCCGTGCGGCCGGTCGGCACCGGCGCACGGGCGGTGGCCTGCCCCGGCGGTGCGCGGCGAAACCTCTCCGGCGGATGCCGGATCCGGCGGCCGGTCGAAGACCACCGGTTCGGCCGTGCCGGTGCGGGTGCCGGCCTGGCATCCTGAGACGGCCGGCGACGCACGGGGGAGGCGACATGGCGGCACCGCAGGAGTCCGCGCCGCGGCCGGACGCCGCGCCGCGGCGGGCCGACCGGCGCCCGGAGCTCGACGCGATCCGTCTGGTGGTCGTGTACGGCCTGGTCTGCTTCCACGCGGCGCTGGTCTTCGACACCCGCGACGACTACTACGTCAAGAACGCGACCACCACCGAGGCGACCACGTGGCTGGCCGGGCTGTGCGTCGTGTGGGCGATGCCCGCGCTGTTCCTCATCGCCGGGCTCGGGTCGTGGCACTCGATCCGGCGCCGCGGCCCGGGCGGCTTCGTCCGCGAGCGGCTGCTGCGGCTCGGCGTACCGCTGCTGGTCGCGTCGCTGACCATCCTGCCGCTGCCGCCGTGGCTGCGCCTCAAGGCGGCCGACCCCGGCTACACCGAGTCCTACCCGCGGTTCCTGCTGCGGTACTTCGACGTCCACCTGAGCCTGTCGGACCTGCCGTTCCTGGTGCAGGGTGAGTACTTCGAGAGCGGCCACCTGTGGTTCGTGGTGCTGCTGCTGGCGTTCTCGGCGCTGCTCGCCGCGCTGGCGGCGTGGCTGCCCTCCGGCCGCGTGGCGCGCATCCGCGACGCCGCCGCCGGCGCGACCGCCCGGCGGGGCGTGGTGCTGCTGCCGGCGCTGCCACTCGCGGTGATCGGCGCGCTGCTGGGCATGGAGGAGGCGTTCGCGGGCTGGAGCCGCTGGGCGTACCTGCTGTTCTTCCTCTACGGGTTCGCCCTCGCCGCCGACGACCGGTTCCGGGCGGCGATGCGCCGCGACGCCGTGCCGGCGGCGGTCGCCGGTGTCGTGCTCTTCGCGGCGGCCGGTTACGCGCTCGACGTGGCCGGCGACGACCCGTTCACGGACATGACCGTGCCGGCGGCGGTCGCGCGGGTGCTGTTCGCCCTGGCCGGCTGGTGCTGGCTGGTGGCGATCCTCGGGCTGCTGGACCGGCGGCGAACCGCCCCGGTCGGGGTCCGCGACGAGCGGCACCGGCCGGTGTACGACTACCTGAGCGTCGCCGCGCTGCCCATGTACGTGCTGCACCAGCCGATCGTCGTCGCGGCGGCCTACCTGGTGGTGCGGTGGCAGCTGCCGGCGCCGGTCAAGTACCTGGCGATCGTCGGGGCGTCCTTCGTGGCCATGTTCGCCGTCTACGAGCTGGTCGTCCGGCGCACCCGCCTGACCCGCCGGCTGTTCGGCATCCGCGGCTGACCCACCTTCCCTGCGCCGGCCGCCGCCCGCTGATACGTTCGGCCGCGTGACGTTCACCGAAGTCATGGAACGCGCGGCGCAGGTGTTCGACGCGCTCGGCGCCGCCGTGCTCATCGTCGGGCTGGTGTGGTCGGTGCTGCTGGCCGTGCGGGCCTGGCGGGGCGAGGGCGGCCGGCGGGGGTACCAGGCGCTGCGGGAGAGTTTCGGCGGGGTGCTGCTGCTCAGCCTCGAGGTCCTGGTCGCCGCCGACCTGATCCGCACCGTCGCCGTCGCGCCCACCCTGAAGAACGTGGCGGTGCTCGGTCTCATCGTGCTCATCCGGACGTTCCTGAGCTTCTCGCTGCAGGTGGAGATCGACGGGAACCTGCCGTGGCGCCGGGCGATGACCAGCGGCGCGGCGCACATCGCGCGGGCGGCGCGCGGGCCCGGCCCGGCGGGCGACCCGGAGTGACCCGCCGCGTTTGACGGTGCCGCGACCGGGCAGCCCTTCCAGTGCAGTGCGTCGGCAGTGCAGTTCGTTGGCATCCGGATGAGGTGGTGGGTCGTGGTCAGGTTCGGGTACACCCTGATGACCGAGCAGAGCGGGCCGAAGGAACTGGTCCGCTACGCCGTGCAGGCCGAAGAGCTCGGCTTCGACTTCGAGGTCAGCAGCGACCACTACTCGCCGTGGCTGACGGCGCAGGGGCACGCGCCCTACGCCTGGTCGGTGCTCGGCGCGGTGGCGCACGCGACCTCCCGCGTCGAGCTGGCGACCTACGTCACCTGCCCCATCCAGCGGTACCACCCGGCCGTCGTCGCGCAGAAGGCGGCCACCCTGCAGCTGCTCTCCGACGGCCGGTTCGTGCTCGGCCTCGGTGCCGGCGAGAACCTCAACGAGCACATCACCGGCGAGGGCTGGCCCCCGGTCGCCCAGCGGCAGGACATGCTGGAGGAGGCCGTCCAGATCATCCGGGCGCTGCACACCGGCGACCTGGTCACCTGGGACGGCGACTACTTCCGGATCGACTCGGCGCGGATCTGGGACGCCCCGGAGGGCGGGGTCCCGATCGGCCTGGCGGTCTCCGGTGAGAAGTCCGTCGAGCGGTTCGCGCCGCTCGGCGACCACCTCATCGCCGTCGAGCCCGACGCCGAGCTGGTCTCGGGCTGGCACGCGGCCCGGCAGGGCGGTGCCCCGTCCCGGGCGATCGGGCAGATCCCGATCTGCTGGGCGCCGGACCGGCAACAGGCGATCGATCTCGCCCACGAGCAGTTCCGCTGGTTCGGCGGCGGCTGGGCGGTCAACGCCGACCTGCCCACCCCGGCCGGGTTCGCCGGCGCCAGCCAGTTCGTGCGCAAGGACGACATCGCCGAGTCGATCGCCTGCGGACCGGACCTGGACGAGCTCGCCGAGAGCGTCAAACCGTTCTGGGAGGCCGGCTTCACCGACGTGGCGCTCGTCCAGGTCGGTGACGCGCTGCAGCAGCGGTTCCTCGACGAGGCCGCCGGGCCGCTGCTGGAGAAGCTGCGGGCGCTGGCCGACAAGTGACGTCTCAGCGGACCGCGAACCGTGCGGGGCGCGGGTCGACGTCGGGGAACGAGCCGTCGCCGAACAGCACCCGCGCGGCGGCGGCCCGCCCGGTCCGGCCGCGCAGGGCCGCCACCGCCGCCTCCACCGCGGCGGGGGAGCGCAGCCCCGCGAACATCCGCCGCAGCAGCAGGCGCCCCCGGAACCTGGCCCGCAGCGCGCCGCCGTCGTAGCGGCGCAGCACCTCCTCGTCGCCGCTGCGCAGGTAGCCGGCGGTGACGGCCGCGGCCAGGTCCGACATGCGCAGGCACGGGTCGAGCCCACCGGCGGTCAGCGGGGACACCGCGCCGGCGGCGTCGCCGACGAGCAGCCCGGCCGGGCAGGCCAGCCGGCGCAGCACCCCACCGACGGGGATCGGCCCGCCGCGCCGCTCGACCGGCCCGGCGGCCGCGGGCCGGCCCGGCGCGTCGGCGGCGAACACGTCCAGCAGCTGCCGCACCCCGGCGCGCATCGCCGCGGGGTAGCCGGCGACGCCGACGTGCGCGTGCCGGCCGTCGTCGATCACCCAGCCGAGGTAGCCCGGGGCCACCCGCGGGTCCAGCACGCAGTGGAACGCCGGCGCGTCCGGCCCGGCGGCGACCGGGTGGATCAGCTCGGCACCGACGATCAGCCGCCGGTTGACGTCCAGGCCCAGGTCCCGGGCCACCCGCGAGCGGGCGCCGTCCGCGCCGACGACGAACCTGGCCCGGACCGGCTCCGCGTCGGCGAACGTCACCACCCCGCCCGCCGTGCCGGTGTACCGCACGCCGAGCCGGACCCGCGCACCGGCGCCCTCGGCGGCGCGGCGGGCGTGCGCGTAGACGCCGGGCATGTCGGCGACCCGGTACTCGTCGCGGTCGCTGGTCAGGTGGACCGGCGCGCGCCGCGACGGCGGGTAGAGCAGCACGTCGCGGACCCCGGGTCCGAGCAGGTGCGCCGGCACGTCGAAGTCGTCGAGGGTACGTCGCACGAAGATCCCGGTCGTGCGGATCCCGGCCGACAGGGACCGGCGCCGGTCGACCACGAGCACGGCCAGGTCCTGCTCCGCGAGCCGGCGGGCCGTGTGCAGCCCGGCCAGGCCGGCGCCGACGACCACCACATCCACGTTCTGCATACCCGGCGACGGTAGGCCCGGATCCGCGGCGGCGCCCGGGCGTGCACGCGATCCGCGCCGGACCTCCACACCGCCACCACTCCTGTTCACCCGATCGCCGGGATCCCGCTGCGGGCGCGTGACGGCGCCGCTACTGCGGCACCGACGACCGGCGTGACCCGCCGTGCCGGCCGGTGCGGATCTTCTCGATGTGGCCGCAGTAGCACTCCACGTCGAGCAGCACCCCGGCGTCGGTGTTGCGCAGGTTGCGGATGCGGCGCTCGGACAGCAGGACGCGGGACCCGTGGGCAGGGCAGTCGATGACGAACATGTCCTCAGCCTGCGCCGGCCGGGAACATCGCAACAGTGGCAGACCTGCATACGATCGCGGGTTTTCTGCCATCATGGTGGCATGCAGCATCCGTTCCGCAGCGTCGCCGCCTACCTGCACGACGGCACCGGCGCGTTCGGCGCCGGTGTCGTCAGCGAGATCTTCGGCTACGACCGCAGCGCCCGTGGCCTGCCCCGCTTCGACTTCGCCGCCTGCACCGACCGCCCCGGCCCGGTGCGGACCGACGGCGGGCTGCGGATCGTCGTCGAGCACGGCCTGGACCGGCTCGCCGCCGCCGACCTCGTGCTCATCACCTCCTGGGAGCACTTCGAGGTCGAGCCGTCGCCGGAGGCGCTCGCGGCGATCCGTGCGGCGCACGAGCGCGGCGCCACCATCGCCGCGCACTGCACCGGCACCTATGTGCTGGCCGCGACCGGGCTGCTGGACGGCCTGCGGGCGACCACGCACTGGCGGTGGGCGGACCGGCTCGCCGCCCGCTTCCCCGACGTGAAGCTGGTCCCCGAGGTGCTCTACGTCGACGAGGGTCGCATCGTCACCGGCGCGGGTGCCGCCGCCGGCGTCGACATGTGCCTGTATCTGCTGCGCCGCGAGTACGGTGCCGCCGTCGCCAACGGCATCGCCCGCGACATGGTGGTGCCGCCGCACCGCGACGGCGGGCAGGCCCAGTACGTGGCGGCCCCCGTCCCGGCGGACTGCGACGACGAACGCCTCGCCGAGGTGCTCGGCTGGGCCCGCGAGCACCTGCACCTGCCGCTCACCGTCGAGATCCTGGCCGGCCGCGCACTGATGAGCCAGCGCTCCTTCGCCCGCCGCTTCGCCGCCGCGACCGGCTCGACCCCGCACGCCTGGGTGCTCTCGCAGCGCCTGCACCGCGCCGAGGAGCTGCTGGAGACCGCGGCCCTGTCGATCGAGGAGGTCGCCCGCCAGGTCGGCTTCGGCACCGCCGCCACGCTGCGCGAGCAGTTCGTCAAGCGGCGCGGCGTGCCGCCCCGCGACTACCGCAAGGCCTTCGCCTCCTGAGTGCCCCGCATGCGGTTGCCGGCCGGCGCGCTGGCATGATCGGGCGACCCGGACGGCGCTCGCCCAGGACGCCCCGGTGACCGAAGGTGGTGCCAGTGGGTTTCCTCGCACGGCGGGCGTCCCCGCGCGCCGCGGGACCGGCCGAGCGGTCCCTGGGGTTCCGGATCGATCAGGCCGGGGTGACCGGCGAGGCGGCCGCCCCCGCCGGCCACGACCTCGCCGCGGCGTACGACCTCATCTACGCGATCGCGGCGGGCAAGGACTACCGGGGCGAGGCCAGGGACATCGCGGCGCTGATCCGGCGGCGCAACCCGAAGGCGGACAGCATGCTTGACGTGGCCTGCGGCACCGGCCTGCACCTGTCGCACCTGCGGCACGCGTTCGCGCACGTCGAAGGGCTCGAGATCGCCGAGGCGATGCGGCAGGCGGCGCTCGAGCGGCTGCCCGGCGTCGCGGTGCACGCCGGGGACATGCGCGACTTCCGGCTCGCCCGGACGTTCAGCGCGGTCACCTGCCTGTTCTCCGCCATCGGCTACGCGCAGTCGGTCGATGAGCTGGAGCAGACGCTCAGCTGCCTGGCCGCGCACCTCGAACCCGGCGGCGTGCTGCTGCTGGAGCCCTGGTTCACGCCGGAGCAGTGGACGACGGACACCGTGCACTCGGGCGTCGCCCGCGACCGCCGCCGGCATCTCACCAGGACGTGCTACTCGGGCCGGTCCGGCACCGTGTCCACGATGCGGATGCACTACGTGCTCGACGAGTCCGGCGCCGGCGTCCGGCAGTGGGTCGAGGAGCACGTCATGACGCTGTTCACGCAGAAGCAGTACCACCGCGCGATCCGGCAGGCAGGGCTGCGCGACATCGAGTGGCTGCCCGGCTGGCGTGACCAACGCCGGCGCGTCGTCGCCGTCAAACGGTGACGCCGGCCGCCGCGCACCGGCACGATGACAGTGCCGCGCGCGGAAGGAGACAGCGATGAGCGACGGACAGGTGGCCCCCGAGGCCGGCGGCGTCACGGTGGAGGTGCTGGCGACGGTGGACCTCGACGGCGAGATCGAGGGCATGGCGGGGCACCAGCTGCGCATGCGCATGGTGACGATCGCGCCGGGCGGCGTCTTCGGCCCGGTGCACGACCACGTCGGGCGGCCGGGCACCGTCTACGTCCTGCAGGGCACGATCACCGACCACCGGGACGGCGTCGCCACGGACTACGGGCCCGGCGTGGGCTGGCCGGAGGACCGGCACACCGTGCACTGGCTCGAGAACCGGGGGACCGTGCCGGCCGTGGAGATCTCCGTCGACCTGGTCCGACGGGACTGAGCTGCGGCGTCGTCGCCGGCGCCCGTCCGGCATGGGCCGGCGCCGGGAAATGTGAAAGACTGACCGGCGTGGGTCAGCCAGCCTTGCCCCGGTGCGCGTGTTGCGGCTACCGAACAGGGTGCACTACTTGTCCGATCTGTTTCTGGACCGATGACGGCCGCACCGATCCGTCGGTGAGCGCGGTGCACGGCAGCCGCAACGGTGACTTGAGCCTTGCCGATGCCCGGCTCAACTTCAGCATCTACGGCGCCAGCGCGCCGCGGTACCGGGAGCTGGTGCGCCCACCCCGCGACGACGAGCGACCGTAGCGGGCGGCGCCGGCGCCGCGACGACGGTCGGCGGTAGCGCCCGGCGTCACTCGCAGCCGTCGTCCGGGTCGCGCAGGCGCGGCGGCGGCGGGGTGAAGGCCAGGTCGCCGATGTCGAGGCCGTGCCGGTGCAGCAGCTCCTGCAGCTGGCTGGTGGTGCACCAGTGCTCGGCGCCGCAGGGGTCGACGGCCAGGAACCAGTTGCGCGCCCCGGTCTCGTCGCGGTCGCACCAGGTCGGCTCGACCCGCCAGCCGGCGGCGTGCAGCACGGTCCCCACGCCCCGAGTGTCGGCCGGCCGCGGTGGCGGTACGGTGAGCGTCCGGGTGCAGCTGGGGATCAGCTCGCCGCCGCGCTCACCAGCGCGGTGGTGAGGCGGACCGCGTCGGCGTCGCTCAGCCCGTGCTCGTGGCACAGCGACCGCCAGGTCCAGAACGACGCGGCGTGCCCGATCGCGGCCCGCAGCCGGCGGCGCCGGGTGCCGCGGGCACGGAACGGCCGCAGCAGCAGGTCCAGCCGCTGCGCCTCGCCGGCCTCGGCGGCCTCGCGCAGGTGCGCGGGCAGGGTGGCCCGGTCGCGGATCACATTGGTGAGCATCGGCTCGCCGTCGCGGTAGAACCGGTACAGATCGGTCAGGGCGACCGCGAGCCGCTCGAACGGTTCGGCGGCGCGTGCCCACGCCGCGAGGTCGGGCGGGACCTGCCCGGCGGCCCAGTGCGCGCCGGCCGCGGCGAACAGGGCGCCGTCGTCGGGGAAGTGCCGGTACACGGTCAGCCGGGTGACGCCCGCGGCCTCCGCGACGGCGGAGACCGTCGTGGCCGCCGGGCCGATCGTGCCGTGCAGCGCGACGGCCGCCTCGACGATGCGCTGCCGGGTCTCGGTCACGTTGTCGGCGCGCTTGCCCATCCGGTACACCCGGGCGTCCGCGGAACTGTGCAACTGGGTCGACGGCCCCTTCCCCATGGTCGCGGGATTTCAGAAACCACAGGTGTTTCATCATATCCGGGCGGTCCATGACCGGGGCGACCGGCCCCGCCGGCGTCATCCAGCGGCGCGGGACGTGCCGGGCCGGCCGGACACGCGGCGCACCACCAGGCCGAACAGCACGCTCAGCAGGCCGGCGAGCGCGACGCGGCCCGCCGCGCCGCCGGTGACGGGCAGGCCGCCGGCGGTCGAGGTCACCGCCGGGGTGTACGTGGCGGTCGCGGTCTGCCCGTAGGCGTCGCTGACCCGGTACACGACCGGGTCCGGGGTGCCGGTGAACGTGGGCAGCGGCGTGAACGTCAGCCGCCCGGTCGCCGGATCCAGGGTGTAGGTGCCCTGCCCGGCGATGGTCAGGGTGGTGACCGGGTCGCCGTTCGCGTCGAGCAGCGTGACGGAGCCGCCCGCGGGGACGGGCAGGGTCACGTGCTGCGGGTCGGTCCGCTGCCCGACGCTGGTCTGCGGCGCGGGCGGCGCGAGGGCGGGCAGCGTGACGGTCGGCGTGTAGGTGGCCGCGGCCTTCTGCCCGTACGGGTCGGTGACCTGGTAGCTGACCGGCGGCGCGGTGCCGGTGTAGCCGAGCACCGCCACGAAGCTGATCGTCGCGCCGGTCTCCGCCGCCGCCACCAGGGCGTCCTCCAGATGGGACGACGCGGCGAACAGCGGCGGCGGCACGGTCGCCGGCGCGGCCACCGGCGGGAGCAGCTCCAGGGTGTAGGTGCCCTTGCCGGCCACGGTGAGCGTGGTGACGGGCCGGTTCGCGGCGTCCAGCAGCGCGATCGTGCCGCCCGCCGGGACCGGCAGGACCGCGGTCTGCGGGGTCGTGCCGACGCCGGTGGTCGTGCGGTCCGGCGCCGACGGTGGCGGCGGGAGGATGACGGTGGCCGTGTAGGTGCCCTCCGCCTGCTGCTGGTACGCGTCGGTGGTGCGGTACCCGGTGCTCGCCGCGCCGAGGAACCCGGTCTCGGGCTGGAAGCCGAGCCCGGTGCCGGTGACCGTGAACGTGCCCTTGCCGGCGACCGTCAGGGTGGTCACCGGGGTGCCGGCGCGCAGCAGCCTGACCTGCCCGCCGGCGGGGACGGCGACGGTGACGGCGTGCGCCGCGGTGCCCTGCCCGGTGCTGGTCAGATCCGGAGTGCTCGGCCCGGCGGGGGCGGCGACGGCCGGGGTGTAGGTGCCGGTGGCGCTCTGGCCGTAGGCGTCGGTGACCCGGTAGGTGACGGCGGCGGCGGTACCGGTGTAGCCGAGCGCCGGCGCGAACGTGATCGTGGCGCCGGCGATGGTGAACGCGCCGCCGGGCGTGGTGACGGTGCCGGCCGGTGCGCCGCCGGGCGCGACGAGGGTGGCGCCGCCGCCGGCGGGGACGGTCACGGTGGCGGTCTGTGCGGCGGTGCCGGTGCCGGTCGACGTCAGCGGCCCCGGTGCGGGCCCGGCGGGCGGGGTGACCGTCGGGGTGTAGGCGGCGGTGCCCGTCTGCCCGTACGCGTCGGTGACCCGGTACGTGACGGCGGACGTGCTGCCGCTGTACCCCGGCGCCGGGGTGAACGTGATCGTGGCGCCGGCGATGGTGAACGCGCCGCCGGGCGTGGTGACGGTGCCGGCCGGCGCCCCGCCCGGGCCGAGCAGGGTCGCGGAGCCGCCGGCGGGGACGGTGACGGTGGCGGTCTGCGGGGTGGTGCCGGTGCCGGTGGAGGTGAGGTTCGCCGGCGCCGGCCCGGCGGTGACCGCCGGGGTGTAGGTGGCCGTCCCGGTCTGCCCGTAGGCGTCGGTGACCTCGTAGGTGACGGCGGTCGCGGTGCCGCTGTGGGCGGGGACCGGCGTGAACGTGATCGTCGTGCCGGACAGCGTGTAGGTGCCCTGCCCGACCACGGTGACCGTCGAGGCCGGGCTGCCGCCGTCGAGCAGGGTCGCGGAGCCGCCGGCGGGGACGGTGACGGTGGCGGTCTGCGGGGTGCCGCCGGCGCCGGAGGACGTCAGGTTCGCCGGTGCGGGCCCCGCCGGCGCGGCCACGGCCGGGGTGTAGGTCGCGGTGCCGGTCTGCTGGTACAGGTCGGCGACCTGGTACGTGACGGCGGTGGCGGTGCCCGCGTACCCGAGGACGGGCGTGAACGTGATCGTCGCGCCGGACAGCGTGTAGGTGCCCTGCCCGGGCACGCTGACCGTGGTCGCCGGGGTGGCGCCGTCGAGCAGGGTCGCGGAGCCGCCGGCGGGGACGGCGAGGGTGGCGGTCTGCGGGGTGGTCCCGGTGCCGCTGGAGGTGAGGTTGCCCGGGGCGGGCGGCGGGACCGGCGGCGCGCCGTAGGTGTAGACGTCCTGTGCGGACGTGGCCGACGTGCCGGACGGGGTGGTGACGGTGACGTCGACCGCGCCGCTGCCCGGCGGGCTGGTCGCGGTGATCGTCGTCGGGCTGTCGACGGTGAACGAGGGCGCCGCCGCGGCGCCGAACCGCACAGCGGTGGCGCCGGTGAGGTCGGTGCCGGTGACGGTGACGGTGGTGCCCCCGGCGGCGCTGCCGGTCGCGGGGTTGAGCGCGGTGACCGCCGGGGGCGGGCCGGGCACGAGCATGCCGGTCGTCGCCGGCAGGCTGTCGCCGGTGCCGGTGGTGGTGTCCACGGTGACCGAGGCGATGTGCCCGACCGCCGAGGTCGTGTACGTGCCGGGCGTGCCGGGCACCGACACCTGCAGCGTCAGCGTCCCGGACGCGTTCGCCGGGACGGTGAGGCCGGTCAGGTAGGTCGCCGCGGTGCCGGCGATGGCCGGGTCGGTCGTGGCGCCGCCGGCGAACGTGGAGGAGCCCGGCACGTACGTGGTGCCCGCCGGCAGGGTCACGACGAGGTCGTCGAGCGTCGACGGGGTGGTGCCGGTGTTGGTGACCGTGACGGTGAGCGTGGCGGTGCCGCCGGACTGCGGGAGCGTGGCCGGGCTCGCCGACACGGCCAGGGTCGTGCGGTTGACCACCGCCGGGATCGCGGGCAGCGCCGCGAAGTTCGTGGTGGACGTGTGCTTGACCTGGGTGCCGCTGCTGATGTGGTTCATCGGGCTGACCGCCGTGGCGGTCGCGGTGGTGCCGACCACGGCGAACGTGAACTCGGCCGTGTAGTCGGTCGCGGAGGTGGAGCTGAGCCCGGTCAGGAACAGGGTGTCGGTGTAGACCCCGGTGTTGCCGCCGCTCAGCGTGATCTTCGAGGCGGTCAGCCGGTACGCGTCCGCCGGCCACGACGCGTAGGAGGCGGGCGTGGCGGTGAACAGCTTCGCCGCGCCGATCGTGCCGGTGTTGCCGACCACGGTCACCTTCACCGTCCCGCCGAGCTGCGACGTGGCGGTGCTGGAGACCGAGTCGACCTTGTTCGCCGCGGCGGCGATGTCCTCCTCGGCCGTCATGGTGAACGTGGCCCGGCACAGCGCCGCCGGGGCGAGGTCCGGGCGGGTGGTGTACACGTCGACCGCGTGCGTCTCGGCGCCGGTCGTCGCGCCGCTCGCGGTCAGGTAGAACGACGCGTTGCCGGAGGCCCCGGCGCCGAGCCCGCCGAGGTGCGCCAGGCCGCTCTCGCTGCCGGCCAGGCCGATGCGCGGCCCCGTGAACCCGGTCGCCTTCACCCACAGGTCGGCGTACCCGGCGCCCGTCGCGTTCTGGATCTTGTACATGGCGTAGGCGCTGTCCAGGGTGCCCGCCTGCAGGTACAGCACCGGCCCGGACGTGCGGGTCACCGTGACCGTCGCCGCGCCGCACGCCGGCGCGACCGCCAGTGCCGCGGCCGGCGCGACGGCACCCGTGAGCGCCGCGACGAGGACCGCGAGCAACGCCCTGACCGCACGCGGACCGCTCCGCCTCGCCGACATGCCACCATCCCCCGCCGAGATTCACGAAACGTGATCATTAGATCACGCGGAGTGGTTTCGCGCGGTGGTTCCGGCGCGGGCGGGACGGGGGTGGCAGGATGCCGTCATGGTCGATCGCGCGCTGCGGTTCGGGACGGTCGCGGAGGCGTACGAACGGTTCCGGCCCGGGTATCCGCAAGAGCTGCTCGACCTGGTGACGGCGTATGCGGGCGGGCCGGTGCGGACCGCGCTGGAGATCGGGGCCGGCACGGGCAAGGCGACCCGGCTGTTCGCCCGGCCGGGGACGGCGGTCACCGCCACCGATCCCGACCAGGCGATGCTCGACGAGCTGCGCGGGCACGTCCCGGCGGACGTCGAGACCGTGTGCGCGGCGTTCGAGGACCTGCGGCCGGGCCGGCGCTACGGGCTGGTGTACGCGGCGGCGGCACTGCACTGGACACGGCCGGACGGCCGGTGGGCGCGGGTGGCGGCGCTGCTGGAGCCCGGTGGCGTGTTCGCCAACTGCGGCTCGCCGGCCCGGCTGGCGGACCCGGCGGTCGAGGAGGCGGTCCGGGCCGCGCGGGCGTCATTCCTGGACAGCGATGAGATCCCGTCGCCCGACGGCACGCCGGAGGGGCGCGCGATGCAGTGGCCGGGCACGGAGCTGGCGCGCTCGCCGTGGTTCACGGACGTGCGGCAGTGCGTGATCGCGCGGCGCCTGCTCATGCCCGCCGCCGACTACGTCGGGCTCCTGTCGACCGTCTCGGCCTACCTCCAGCTGCCCGCGCCGCGGCGGCAGGAGGTGTACCGCCGCATCGAGGCGGCCCTGCCCGCCACGGTCGAGCTCGCCGCCGACATCACCGTGCACCTGGCCCGCCGGCGTATTGACGCACAGGTGGACGACGTGTGAGAGGTGAACTACGTTCGGGTCATGCGGTGCGAGGTGCGGGTTGACGGCACCGTCGTCGAGGTGCTGCCGCACGGCGATCTTCTCGTCGCCGGCGCGGTCCTGCTGCGCGCGGCGGTGCTGAAGTGCCTCGCCCGGGAGCCCGGCGCGGTCCTGCTGGACCTCGGCGGCGTCACCGGCTTCGACGACCAGGCCCTGTCCGTGTTCCCGCTGCTGGTCCACGCGGCCGCCGCGTGGCCGGGGATCCGGCTGATCGCGCACTCCGCGCCCCCGGCCCTCGCCGTGCGGATGCGGGCCCGGGCGGTGGCCCGCCAGCTCGTCATGGTGGCCGACGCGGCCGCGGCCCGGGAGCACGCCGCCGCCGACGGGGGACCGGCGCGGGTGCGGCTGGTGCTGTGCGACGGCGCCGACGACCTGCCACTGGCCCGGGAGGCCGTCCGCGCGGCGTGCGTGCACGCGGGGTGGGCGGGCATCGCCGACCCGGCCGAACTGGTGGCCGCGGAGCTGGTCGCCAACGCGGTCCGGCACGCCCCCGGCCCGTGGGTCCTGTCGATCTCCAGGTCGCCGCACCACCTGCACATCGCGGTCCGCGACCACGGCGCCGAGCCGCCGGTCGTGCGCACCGGCGGGGACTGGTCCACCGGCCGCGGCATGCGGATCGTCGAGGCGCTGAGCTCCTCGTGGAGCAGCACGCCGACCCCGGACGGCAAGGTGGTGTGGGCGACGATCCGGGCGCCCGGGGCACGGCTCACGGCAGCCGCCCCCCGGTCCGTCCCGTGGCGGCACTGACGTCGGTGTGGGGGCGCCCCGGCACATCGACGCACGCGCCGCCGGCGGGCCGCGGCGCGGCTGCGCAACGCCGGCCGAAGGTGCGACACTGCATCGAACGGCCCGAACACGCCGGCAGGAGGACCACGGCATGACCATGCGGGTCTCGGTGCGGGAGAAGGACGGCTACAGCATCGTCACCCCGCACGGTGACGTGTTCGCCGACACGTTCGAGCCGCTGTACACGGCGGTGATGGCCCTCGCCGCCGGTGACCGGCCGAGGATCGTGCTGGACCTCGCCGAGGTGCGCCTGTGCGACTCCAGCGGGCTGGGCATGCTGTTCTCCGCGCACCGGCTGGTCCGCCGGCGCGAGGGCAGCCTGCGCCTGGTCGGGGTGCAGCCGAACGTCGCGATGGTCCTGCGGATCACGAACATGGACCAGCAGCTGGACGTGCGCGGCTCCGTCGAGGCGGCGACCGGCGACTGGGAGACCTGACCCGGCGGCGCGCGGTCGCCGCCGGTCGCTTCACGTGGTGGCCAGGCGCAGCAGCTGCGGGGCGAGCCACGGCGCGACCACCTGCCGCACGCCCTCCGGGGTGAGGTGCAGCCCGTCGCTGCGGACCCGCACCCCGCCGACCTTCCACGTGAACGCGCCGTCCGGGCACAGCACCCGGTTGAGGTCCAGCACCACCGGCCGGCTCGGGTGCGCGGCGGCGACCTCGGCCAGCAGCCGGTTCCACGCGTCGACGCGGTCCTGGGTGTCCTCCGGCCACAGCCCGCCGTCCGGGCGTTCCTGGCGGCGGGTGTACGGCGCGGTCAGCAGCGCGACCCGGGCGCCCCGCCCGGCGGTCAGCTCCACGGCCCGGCGCAGCTGCCCGGCGAGGTACGCGTCGTAGGCCGGCTCGCCGACGTGCGTCCAGCGGCCGTCGAGCTTGCGGTCCATCAGCTCCCATCGGTCCAGCAGCACCACCACGACGTCGGGGTCCTGCGCCGCGGTCGAGCCGCCCCACCGGTACTCCCACGTGCCGCAGTACGGGTAGTTGGTGTGCGGCGCGCCGCCGTAGCGCAGCTCCGGCAGCACCGCGATGCCGCAGCCCTGCACACCCTCGTTGTGCAGGGAGAAGCCGAAGTCGGTCTGGTCGGGCCAGTACGCGCCGAGGGTCCACGACACCGAGTCGCCGATCACCATGACCCGCGGCGGGCCCGGCCGCCGCTCGGCGCGCCGCACCGGAGGCGCCGCCCCCGATGCCGCCCCGGCCGCCGCGCCGGCCTGGGGTGGGGCCGCCGGCGCGGACGCGTCCGCGGGCGCCGCGGCGAGCACCGGCGGTGGCACGACCACCGGGGCGGGTCCGGCGAGGACCACGACGACGGCGGCCGCGGCGGTCACCGTCACCGCCAGGCCCGCGGTCCGCCGGGTCGACCAGCCGCCGGCCCGGCGGGCCCGGCCCGCCGTCCGCCGGGCCGGCCAGCCTCCCGCCCAGCGGGCCCGGCCGGCCGGAGCGGGACGGCGCAGCGGCTGCTCGACGAGGTGGAAGCTGGCCGCGGCGACCGCGACCGTGACGGCGAGCCGCAGCGCCAGCAGCCGCGGCCCCGCCAGCCCGGTACGCCCGGCGTCCAGGACCGCGAAGAGCGGCCAGTGCCACAGGTAGCCGCCGTAGGAGATCCGCCCGAGCCAGGCCAGCGGCGCCGCGCCGAGCAGCCGCGCCACCGGCGTGGCCGGGGCGGCCGCGAGCTCGGCGAGGACCGCTGCGGCGGCGACGGCGGCGAGCGCGAACCCGCCCCGGAACAGCCGCGCGTCGCCGCCGCCGGCGAAGGCCGCGAGCGTGCCGAGCACCGCCGCGCCGGCGAGCGCCGCGGCCCGCCGCGCCACCGGGTGCCGCGCCGCGACCGGCAGCGCCGCGGCGAGCGCGCACCCGGCCAGCAGCGCCGCGGCCCGGGTGTCGCTGCCGAAGTACGCCCGGCCGGGGTGCAGCGGGTCGTACAGGACGGCGGCGGCCACCGCCGACGCGGCGAACCCGGCGGCGCACACCGCGCCGATCAGCCGCCGGGGGCGCCGGGTCCGCACGGCGAGCAGGATCAGCAGCGGCCACAGCAGGTAGAACTGCTCCTCGATGGCGAGGGACCAGGTGTGCTGCAGTGGCGAGGCGGCGGCGGTCTCGGTGAAGTAGTCCCCGCCGCGGGCGATCATCCGCCAGTTCGCCCAGTACGTCAGCGCCGCGACCGCGTCGCTGCGCAACGCCCCCGGCTCCTGCTCGGGCAGCAGGTACGGCCCGGCGGCGACCACCGCGCACACGAGCACGACCAGGGCGGGCAGCAGCCGGCGCATCCGGCGCGCCCAGAAGCCGCGCAGCGGGATCCGGCCGGTCAGCTCGGCCTCGCGCAGCAGCAGCGACGTGATCAGGAACCCGGACAGCACGAAGAACAGGTCGACGCCGAGGAACCCGCCGGGCAGCCAGGCGGGCATCCCGTGCACCAGCAGCACGCCGGTGAGGGCGACGGCGCGCAGGCCGTCCAGCGGCGGCAGGTGGCGCAACGACACGAGCGGCCGCTTCCCAGCGGTCGCGGCGACAAACGTCACACCGGTATGAGGCGATCGATTCGTCCGGCCACACCCGGGGTAGGGACGGGGGCATGACGCAGCGGACGGTCTCGGACGTGCTGGTCGAGCGGCTCACGGCGTGGGGCGTCGAGCGGGTGTTCGGCTACGCGGGCGACGGCATCGACGGGGTCCTCGGGGCGCTGCGGCGGGCCGGCAGACCCGAGTTCGTGCAGGCCCGGCACGAGGAGACGGCGGCGTTCATGGCGGTCGGGCACGCCAAGTACACCGGTGGGGTCGGCGTGTGCCTGTCCACCCAGGGGCCCGGGGCGGTGCACCTGCTCAACGGCCTGTACGACGCCAAGCTCGACGGGAAACCGGTCGTGGCCATCGTCGGGCAGCAGGTGTCCACCGTGCTCGGCAGCGCCTACCAGCAGGAGATCGACCTGGTGCGGCTGTTCGGCGACGTGTGCGCCCAGTTCGTGCAGCAGGCGCACACCCCGCAGCAGGTGCCGATGCTGCTGGACCGGGCGTTCCGCACCGCCGTGGCGGCCCGCGGACCGACGTGCGTGATCCTGCCGCACGACGTGCAGGGCGCGCCCGCGCCGGACCCGGCGGCGCACGAGCACGGCGTGCTGGTCACCAGCCCCGGGCTGCGACCGGCGCGGGTCATCCCGTTCGAGGAGGACCTGCGCGCCGCCGCCGAGCTGCTCGGCGCCGGGCGGCGGGTCGCGATCCTCGTCGGCCAGGGCGGCGCCGGCGCCGCGGACGAGATCGCCGAGCTCGCCGAGCGGCTCGGCGCCGGTGTCGCCGCGTCGCTGCTGGGCAAGCCGGTCCTGGACGAGGGCCTGCCGTTCCACACCGGCGTGCTCGGGCACCTCGGCACGACGGCCAGCACCGAGCTGATGCGCGGCTGCGACACGCTGCTGCTGGTCGGCACCAACGACCCGTGGACCGAGTTCTACCCGCGGCCCGGGCAGGCCCGCGCCGTGCAGATCGACATCGACGGCCGGCGGCTCGGCGTGCGGTACCCGGTGGAGGTGCCGCTGCTCGGCGACGCCCGGCCCACCCTGCGTGCGCTGCTGGACCTGCTGCCGGCCGCCACGGACCGGTCCTGGCAGCGGCGGGTGACGGCGTGGACCCGCGAGTGGCACGAGCTCGCCGCGGCCCGCGCGGCCGCCCCGGCGGAGCCGATGAACCCGCAGCACGTGATCCGGTCGCTGTCGGCGCGGCTGCCGCACGACGCGCAGGTCTCCGTCGACGTCGGTTCGGTCGTGTACTGGTACGCCCGGCACCTGCGGCTGCCGCCCGGCGTGCCGGCCCACCTGTCCAGCACCCTGGCGTCGATGGGTTCGGCGCTGCCGTACGGGCTCGCCGCGAAGCTCGCCCGCCCGGACCGGCCGGTGATCGCGCTCGCCGGTGACGGCGCGATGCAGATGAACGGCCTGGCCGAGCTCGTCACCGTCGCCGCGCGCCGCCACGACTGGGCCGACCCGCGGTTCGTGGTGTGCGTGCTGAACAACCGTGACCTGGCCGAGGTGAGCTGGGAGCAGCGTGAGATGGAGGGTGAGCCGCGCTTCGACGCGTCACAGCGGCTGCCGGACGTGCCCTACGCTCGGTGGGCCGAGCTGCTCGGCCTGCGGGGTGTGCGGGTCAGCGGGCCGGCGGAGCTGGACGCGGCCTGGGACGCGGCGCTGTCCGCGGACGGCCCGTTCGTCATCGACGCCGTCGTGGATCCGGCGACGCCGCTGCTGCCGCCGCTGCAGGACCTCGAGAAGGTCCGGCCGATGTACGCCGGGCTGGCCGCCGAGGACACCGATCTCGCCCGGCGCGCCGCGGCGTACCTGCGACGGGAACGTGCCGGAGAAGGCTTTGACGATCCGAACTGAAGAGCAACGCCCGCTGCTGGGCGTCGAACCGGTCAGCGCCCCGACGCAGACCACCGACCAGGCCCGCCGGGAGCCCGCCTGGCGCCGGGCCGGTGCCGCGGCGGCCGGGGCGTGGCAACGGGTCCCGGCGCACTGGCGGCAGGCGCTGGTCCTGTTCGCGGTGTCCAAGGCGGTCCTCACCGCCGTCGGCGTGTTCGCGCTGCAGGCGTTCGCGAACTCGCCGGGCAGCCCGCCGCCGGACGACACGCTCATGTTCCGGGACCGGCTCGGCGTCTCCTCCCACACCTGGTACTCGATGTGGTTCGCGTGGGACTCGTTCCAGTACCGCAACCTCGCCTCGACGCCGCTGCACGAGCCGTGGGAGCACTTCGGGTTCCCGCTGCTGTACCCGATGCTGGGCAAGGCGGTCGCGGTGCCGCTCGGCGGTGACACCGCCCTGGCGCTGCTGCTCATCGCCGAGGTCGCCTACCTGGTGCTGCTGTCCTACCTGTACCGGTGGGCGCTGCTGCTGACCGGCGACCCGGCGACCGCGGCCCGGACCACCCGCTACCTGGTGCTGCTGCCGACGGCGTTCCTGTTCCACGCGGCGCTGACCGAGTCGCTGTTCGTGTGCCTGGCCGTCGCCGCGTTCTACCACGCCGAACGCCGGCAGTGGCCGCTCGTCGGGGTCCTCGGGTTCTTCCTGGCGCTGAGCCGGTCCGTCGGATTCCTGGTGGCGCTGCCGCTGGCGCTGCTCCTGCTCGGCCAGCAGGACTGGCGCACCCCCGCCCGGGCGGTGCGGGCCGCCGTGCGCACCGGCTGGCCGCTGCTGCTCTTCCCGGCCGGCTGGTGGACGTTCATGGCCGCCGCCCGCTGGCAGACCGGTGACTGGCTGGCCTACCAGCACGCGCAGCAGCGCGGCTGGCAGATCGAGCTGCAGGACCCGGTGCGCACCATCTGGATCGCGCTGATCGGCCCCGCGCCGCTGGACCGCACCCGCGTGCTGATCGCCCTGGCCGTCCTGGCCGTCGCCGTGGCCGGGCTGCGCCGCCCGGGACCCTCGTACGTGGTATTCGCCCTGGTGATGGTGCTCGCCTCGATGACGATCGGCCCGCCGGTGTACAAGAGCCTGCTGCGCTACGCGCTGGTGGCGTTCCCGCTCGCGGCCGTGCTCGCCGGCTGGGCCCGCCACCGCGGCGTGGACACTGCGCTGACGGCGGTCCTCGCGGTGATGCAGGGAGCGGTGTTCGTGCTGTGGCTGGCGTACTGGACCCACACCGTGATCTGACCGGCCGCCCGCTACGACGGGACCTCCTCCAGCCGCCGGCGCAGCATGTCGAGGGTCTGGCGCAGGATCCGGGACACGTGCATCTGGGACATGCCGATCTGCGCGGCGATCTCGTGCTGGGACAGCCCGCCGTGGAACCGCAGCGCCAGCACCCGCTGCGTGCGCTGCGGCAGCTGGGCCAGCAGGACCCGCAGCGACTCGCGGTACTCGACGAAGCTCAGCTGCGGGTCGTCGCCGCCGAGCTGGTCGAGCAGGGTCTGCTCGTCGCTGCCGCCGCTGGGCAGGTGCAGCGACACGGGCCGGAAGGACGAGTTGAGCGCGAAGGCCTCCAGGACCTCCTCGCGGGAGAGTCCGACGCGCTCGGCGATGTCCTCGGCGCTGGGCGAGCGGCCCAGCCCCGACAGCAGCTCGTCGCGGACCCGGTTGACCTCCAGCCACCGCTGCTGCAGCGACCGGGGGACCCGCACCGACCAGACCCGGTCACGGAAGTGCCGCTTGATCTCGCCGGTGATGGTGCTCGTGGCGTACGGCACGAACTCCGCACCCCGCGCGGGGTCGAACCCGTCGACCGCCTTGAGCAGCCCGATGCAGGCGACCTGCTCGATGTCGGCGGTCTGCTCGGAGGTGCGGGTGTACCGGCGGGCGATGCGCCGCGCGGCCGGCAGGCACGCGTTGACGATCTTGTCCCGCAGCCGCCGCCGGTCCGCCGGCTCCAGCGGCTCCTGGTGCAGCCGGGCCAGGTCGGCGCCGACGTCCAGCGGCCAGTGCCGCCCGGTGAGGCGGATCCCGTCCAGGTCGAAGGACTCGGCGTCCGACCCGGCGTCGCCGTCCAGGACGATCTCGTCGTACACGCCGAGGGTCTTGGCCACCCCCGTGATCTCCAGGGCGGCCAGCGCGGCGCCCCGGACGTTCGTCAGGCGCAGCTCGCCACCGTGCTCCTCGGCGCGGTGGTGCAGGTACAGCAGCACCCGCTGGGCGGCGCCGTCGATCAGCCGCACGTCGGCGGCGTCCAGCACGATGTCGCACCGGCCGCGGTCGAACAACCCGAACACGACGTGCCGCAGGTAGGGCGCGGTGGCGAGGTCGATGACGCCGCCGATCCGCAGCAGGTCCCGCCGGCCGTGCTCGACGCGGGTGATCGTGAGATCCATGCGATGCTCCCCGTTCCCCGCGGTGCGCGGCTAGTCCCCCTGGGACCCCGACGTACCCATTTGCCGGATAGCAAACACATGAATTTCGAAATTGTTCGACCTACAGCTGCCCCGACCGCAGTCCTTGCAGCGCACGGGCACGGGCGACGATGCGCTGGGCCGCGGCGACGGCCCGCTCGGCCCGCTGGATCTCCTCCTCCAGCCGCCGGTACAGCTCGGCCCAGTCCATACCTGCTCGACTTGCCCCGGCCGTGGACCTGAAACACCGGTGGCGTGATCGTCACCCGAGCTGGGTGCGCAGCACCTCGCCGGCCTTCCACGCCTGCTCGGCGGCATCGTGGTGGCGGCGGTGCGCCGCCTCGTCGCCCAGGCCGGCGGCGTGCTGCGCCAGCTCCCGCAGCACCATCGCCTTCTCCTGCAGCGCACTGACGGCTGCCCACAGCGCCGCCTCGACGTTGTCGTCCCGCGCGGCGAGCAGCGTCTGCGGCGAGTAGGAGTGCCCGACGTGGCAGGCGTAGTGGATGGCGTGACCGGTGTCGAGGCGGTACATGCCGCCGCCGCAGTCAGGGCAGCCCAGCGCCACGGGCCGGCCCGGTCGGTCGATGGTCGAACGGCCGTCGGCGAGCATCTCGGTCTCCCACAGCAGGCTGTCGGTCGGCGCCATCTGCGCCGGCGTGTCCGGGGCGTCCGACCGGCCGACGAGCTCGGCGATCGCCGGACCAAGGTCCCTGGCGGGCAGCGCCGTGGCGTCCGGCACGGCGCTGAGCGCCGCCGCCGGCATGCCGTCGAACCGGGCGTCGTCGGGCCGCTGCACCAGCGCGACCCCACCGCGCTCGACGATGCCGGACAGCCCGGCCGCCCCGTCGTCGAGGCTGCCGGACAGCACCACCCCGATGACCCGGCTGCCGCACCACCGCGCCGCCGAACGGAACAGGGTGTCCGCCGCCGGCCTGGCCCGGTTCTGCCTCGGGCCGCGACTGTGGTGCAGCAGGTCGCGCTCGCCGATGAGCAGGTGGTGGTCCGGCACCGCGGCGTAGATGCGGCCGGGCAGGGCCTGTTCCCCGTCCTTGGCGGGCGCGGCCGGCAGCCGCCCGGCCCGGGCGAGGATGCCCCCGAGCGTGCTCGGCGCGCTCGGCGACAGGTGCAGCGCCACCAGCACCGCCGCTCCCAGCTCGGCGGGCAGGCCGGCGACCAGGCGCTGGGCGGCGTCGTGACCCCCGGCCGAGCCACCGATGACCACGACGTCCCGCCGGAAGGTGTCCACACCGGGCCCGCTACCCCTACCGGGGTGAGGTCAACCGTCCTGCGGCCGGCGCCGCCCGGGAATCGACGTTTCGTGCTCAGGGCGGTGGGCAGTCGGCCGGGTGAGGGGTATCGACGAAGGAGAGAATCATGACGAGTGCATCACAGTCCCGTGCGACGACCGGCGTGGCGATGCACCGGCCGGCGATCCAGACCGTCACCGCGGCCGTCGGCGCGGTGTTCCTGCTCGTCGGGATCATGGGGTTCATCCCGGGCATCACCACCAACTTCGATGAGATGCGGTTCGCCGGGCACCAGTCCGGCGCCGAGCTGCTCGGCGTGTTCCAGGTGTCGGTGCTGCACAACATCGTGCACCTGCTGTTCGGAGCCGCGGGGCTGGCCATGGCCCGCCGGGTCGACCTGTCCCGGCTGTTCCTGATCGGCGGCGGTGCGATCTACCTGGTCCTGTGGCTGTACGGCATGGTCATCGACCACGGCAGCGCCGCCAACTTCGTGCCGGTCAACAGCGCCGACAACTGGCTGCACCTCGGCCTCGGCGTCGGCATGATGGGCCTGGGTCTGGCCCTGGCGCCGCGGGGCCCGGGCCGGGCCGGCGACGGCTACCGCGGATGACCGCCGCGGTCCGGTGCCTGGCGGGGCACCGGACCGCTCCGCGGTGCCCGGTCGTCGCAGGGCGCAGGTCGGAACGGTCATGGCGTACCTCAGCAGCAGAGACGATCGAGCAGCGGCACACGGCCAACTACCCCGCCGTCCCCGGGCCACTCAACGGGCCGGCAGCAGGTGCACGACGGTCGGCGGCGGTGCCGACAGGGCCGCGACCCGCCGGTCGAGCTCCTCGTCGGCGCCGGTCATCCGGCCGCTGTGCTGGCGCAGGTGCTCGTCCCACGACGGCACCACGTACACCTCGACCATGCGGTCGGGGAACTCGCCGGCGCGGAACACGCCCCACTGCACGGCGCCGGTGCGCATCCGGGTCCGGCGCAGCGCGTCGGCCATCGCCAGGAACGCCGGCTCGTCCTCGGCGGCGATCGTGTAGGTCACCTCGACCACGACCGGCCCGGCGAACCGGTCGGGCTCGACGGTCAGCCGCGGCTGCGGCCACGGCGTGGCCGGGTCCCGGTTCAGGTGGCGGGTGTCGATCAGCGGCCAGAGCGGGACGGTCGCGGCGCCGGCCACGGTCACCGCGGCCGCGGCGAGCAGCGCGGGCACCAGCCCGGCCCGGTTGGCGAGCAGCCCCCACGCGAACGCGCCGACCGCCTGCCCGCCGAAGAACACGCTCTGGTACGTGCCGAGCCCGCGCGCCCGCACCCAGCGCGGCAGGAACAGCTGCAGCTCCGCGTTGGCGTTGGACAGCACCGCCATCCAGCAGAAGCCGGCCGGGACGAGGGCGAGCGCCGCCACCACCGGCTCGCGCACCAGCGCGAGCAGCGTCAGCACCAGCGCGTAGGTCACGCTGGCGGCGGCCAGCAGCCAGTTGTCGCTCAGCCCGGCGCGCAGCCGCGGCAGGACCATCGCGCCGAGCACGGCGCCGGCGCCGAGCGCGGCGAGCAGCAGCCCGTAGCCGCCGGCACCCATCCCCAGCTGCCGGCTGGACACCAGCGGCAGCAGGGCCCACAGCGACACCGCGGGCAGGATGAACACGCCGATGCGCAGCAGGAACCGGCGGACCGCCCGCGAGTGCCGCACGTACCGGCCGCCGGCGCGCATCGCGGCCAGGAACGGCTCCGGCAGCGGCGCGTCCTGCGGAGGCTGGCGCCGCCACAGGACCAGCACCACCGCGAAGACGAGGAACGTCACGGCGTTGATCCCGAACACGGCCGCCACCCCGACGTGGGCGACGAGGACCCCGGCGAGCGCCGGCCCCACCGCCCGGGCGAGGTTGACACTGATCGAGCCGAGCGCGGCCGCAGCGCGGATCTCGTGCCGCGGCACCAGCTCGGGGATCACCGCCTGATATGTCGGGCTGGTCATCGCCATGCCGCAGCCGAGGGCGAACGTGAGCGTCAGCAGCAGCGCGGGGGTCGTCTGCCCCGCCACGGTCAGCCCGGTGAGCAGCACGCCGACGGCGAGCTGGAACAGCTGCACCCAGATCAGCAGCCGCCGGCGGTCCAGCGAGTCGGCCAGGACACCGGCGGGCAGCGCCAGCAGCACCACGGGCAGGGTCCCGGCCGTCTGTACCAGCGACACCAGCGCCGCCGCGTCGGGCCGGTCGACGAGCAGCCACTGCGCGCCGACGGTCTGCATCCAGGTGCCGACCTGGCTGCCGAGCACGGCCAGCCACAGCACCCGGAACACGCCGTTGCGCAGCGGGCTCCAGGTCGACGGCGCGGCGTCCACCGCCGCCGCGCTCATCGCGGCCGCCCGCTCAGCCGGCGGTCGCCGGAGGCGCCGCCCGCACGGCGGTCAGGCGCCGGCGCGCGGCGCGTCGCCGTCACCGGGGCGCGCGCCGTCGTCGCGCCGCTCGCCGGCCGGGCCCCCACCGGCCCGCTCGGTCGCGGACCGCGGGGCGTCGGCCCCCGCGGGGTGGCTGGGCTTGGCGGGTGACGACGGCGGCGCCGAACCCGGCCGGCGTGGCTGCTCTGCACTCATCGAAACCTCTCCGCGGTGAAGCCGGTCGCAGGACGAGCGCCCACTACCCCGCCGCCGTCGCGGACAATCACTTTGCTCGACCCGCCGGCCCGGCGCACCGGCCCGGATCAGCCGTTGCGGACCGGCAGCCGGACGACCATCCGGGTGCCCGCCGCCGGCGCCGGGACGTGATGGATGCTGCCGTGGTGGCGCTCCACGATGGCGCGGCTGAGGGCCAGGCCCAGGCCGGCGCCGGGGATGCGCAGGTCACGGGTGCGGGTGGAGCGGTAGAAGCGGGTGAAGATCTGCCGGTGCTCCGCGTGGGGGATGCCGACGCCGGTGTCGGTGACGGTCAGCTCGGCCACCGCCGGGTTCGGCCGGGTCAGCGTGACGGTGATGCGGCCGCCCGCGACGCTGTGCCGCACGGCGTTGTCGAGCAGGGCGGTGAGGACCTGCCGCAGGCGGCGCTCGTCGCCGGTGACGACGACCGCCGGGGCCAGGTCCGCTTCCACGGACACGCCGGTGCCGGCGGTTCCGGCGGTCATCTCGTCGAGCGCGGCCCGCACGCACGCCGTGAGGTCGACCGGGTCGGCGGCGACGGTGGCGTGCCCGCTGTCCAGCGCGGCGAGGTCGAGCAGCTCGTCGACGATCTCGCGCAGCGCGGCGCTGTTGCGGGCCATCGCGTCGAGCATGTCCCGGCCGTCGGCGGCGAACCCGGCCGCGTCCACGTCGCGCAGCAGGTCGATGTACGCGGAGATGGTGGTCAGCGGGGTGCGCAGCTCGTGCCCGACGAGCGCCAGGTACTCGTCCTTGCTGCGGGCCAGGGCGAGGGTCAGCTCCTCGGCCCGGCGGCGCTCCAGGAACTGCCCGAGGTGCCCGGCGATGCCGGACAGCAGCACCGCGACCGCGTCGGTGGGGTCCTGGACCGTGTCGGCGAACCCGGTGAGCACGGCCAGGACCTGCCCGCCCGACGGCACGGGCACGGCCACGCCGGTGCCGCCGGCCGGGCGCGCGGGGTCCGCGGGGGCGGCGGCCGGATCGGGGTCGTCGGTCCACACGGCGCTGCCCGAGTCCCAGGCCGTGCCGGCCAGGCCGGTGCCGCGGCGCAGCTGCGCCGGGCCGTCGACGAGCACGCCGGGTGCGGCGTACCGGGCGGCCACGGTCAGCAGGTCGGCGTCGGTGTCCACGAGCCACAGCTCGGCGTGCGACCAGCCGAGTGCGGTGCCCAGCGCCCGCAGCACCGTGGCGCCGGCGCGTTCGACCGTGTCGGTGGGGGAGAGGGCCTCGGCGACGCCGAGCTGCGCCTGGCGGAACCGTTCGGTCCGCCGCCGCTCGGTGACGTCGTGCACGGCGACGACCGCGCCGAGGCGATCCCCGTCCGCGCCGGTGATCGGTTGCGCGTCGACCAGGACGATCCGCGGGTGCCGTGCGGGTCGCGGGACGGTGACCTCGATGCCCCGCAGGTGCTCACCGGCGAGGGCCCGCAGCAGCGGCACCGCGTCCGCCGCCGCGGTGTGCGCGGGGCGGTCCGGGTCGGTGGTGCCGGGCCAGGCGCGCAGGTCCGGGTCGTCGGGCAGCCCGCCGGCCAGTTCCCGG
Source organism: Dactylosporangium aurantiacum (assembly GCF_000716715.1). GTDB lineage: Bacteria > Actinomycetota > Actinomycetes > Mycobacteriales > Micromonosporaceae > Dactylosporangium > Dactylosporangium aurantiacum. The sequence goes on from NZ_JNYJ01000014.1 coordinate 195,001, forward strand.
ATGGCCTGGTTGGCGAAGGCGAGCCGACCCTCCGCGTCGCAGGCGGCGACGCCGGACGGCAGGTGCTCCAGCACCGTGTCGAGGAACCGGCGCTGCCGCTCCGCCTCCCGCCGCGCCTGCTGCTCGGCGACCCTGGCCTGCTGTTCGGCGACGAACGCCGTGCACGCCTGGGCGCCCTCGTCGACCCCGGCCAGCTGCGCGGCCGACCACGAGCGGGGCTCGCCGTCCATCACCGCGCACACGCCGACGATCTCGCCGGCCGGGTCGCGGATCGGGAAGCCGGCGTACGCGCGGATGCCCACCCGCCGCACCGGCGCGTCCGGCGGCACCCGCCGGTCGCTCCGCACGTCGTTGACGATCAGCGGATGCCCGTGGCCGATCACCCAACCGGCGAGCGTGGAGCGTGCCGGCGCGCGGCGGATCGCCTGGAGGCCCTCCGGCAGGCCGGAGCCGCCGGCGACGTACAGCGTGGCGCCGGCCGCGAGATGGATCGTCGCGGTCCGGGCACCCGCGGCGCGGGCCGTCACCGCGGCGAGCTTGTCCGCGGCGTCCTGCCACAGGCCGCCGGCGGTGAGCTCGAGCTCGGCGAGCGGCTCGCCGCGCACCACGGGTCGCGCCGGGTCGTCCTCGGCCAGCTGCGGTGTCCGCTCGCCCATGCACGCTCCCTCGACCGCCCTCGCCCCACTATAAGGGCGTAAAGGCGAAAAAGCGGGCGAGACGGTCAGGTCACCGGCGCCTGCCACGGCCGCCGAGCCGCCGGACCACCGCCCCGGTCAGCGCCCCGGTCAGCGCCCCGGTCAGCGCCACGGCCCCGAGCGCGGCGACCGCACCGGCCGGACGCGGCAGCCGCTGCCGCCCCCAGCTGCCGTGCACGGTGTGCGTCGAGGCCGGCAGCGGCGCCAGCACGTTGCCCGGGGTCGGCGCTACCGGCTCGCGGGACAGCCCGCCGGCGCGCATCAGCGGCCCCACGAGCAGGTCGTACAGGCCCGGCAGCGCGGTGAACGCGACCCGGGTGACCAGGTCCGCGGCGCCGACCGTGAGCATCGCCCGCGGCCGGCGGGCGCAGCGCAGGATCGCGCGGGCGACCTTCTCCGGCGGGTCCACCGGCGGCGGCGGGCGCCCGACCCGCCCGGCGAAGTTCGCGGCGTTGCGGTAGATCGGTGTGTTGACCGCCCCGGGCGCGACCAGGCACACGTGGATGCCGGGCGCGTCGCGGGTCTCCTGCCGCAACGACCGGACCAGCCCCTTGAGCCCCCACTTGCTCGCCACGTAGGCGCTCATGTACGGCGCGACGATGCTGCCCAGCAGCGAGCCGGCGAGGATCAGCACCCCTCCCCGCTGCGCCCGGAACCGGGCCAGGGCCACCCGGGCGACCGCGGCGGCGCCGAGCAGGTCGGTATGGACCACCCGGTCGAAGATGCCGGCCGGGACGTCCTCGAACCGGCCGTAGACCATGACCGCCGCCGTGTGCACCCACACGTCGACGCCGCCGAACTCCGCCACGGCGGCCGCGGCGACCTCGTCCAGGGTCTCCGGCCGGGTCACGTCGGCGGTGACGACCCGCACCGGCGCGCCCGCCGCCCGGCACTGCGCGGCGACCGCGTCCAGGGCCGGCCGGGACCGCGCCGCGAGCACCAGGCGGTCCCCGGCCTCGGCGAACGCCCGCGCCGCCGCGAGACCGACGCCGCTGGACGCGCCGGTGATGACGACGGTCCGCGGCCGCCCGATGTGATCACCCACGCTGCCCGGTTACCCGGGCGGGACGGCCCTACCCAAATCGACGCAGCGGCGTGGCGCCGCCCCTCGGCGGCGCCACGCCGGGCGGCTCACCGGACCGGTTGGATGCCGGTGCCGAGCTGCTGGTCGCCGACGTTCTTGCGCGGGGCGAACGTCGCCTTCGGCGTATTCAGGGCGGTCAGCGTCTCGTCGAGGAAGTCGCGCCAGATCATGCCCGGCAGGGTGCCGCCGAGGATCTTCGCGCCGGCGCGGTCGACGATCTTCCGCTCCTCGGCCTTGTTGCCGACCCAGACCGCGACGGCCAGCCCGTTGTTGCGGCCGGCGGGGTCGCTGGCGGTGTAGCCGACCATCCAGGCGTGGGCGTTGTCGGTGGTCGGCCCGAGCTGCCACGACCCGGCGATGCCGGCGACCTGGCGGCCGTCGCGCAGTTGCAGCCCGTAGTGCTGCGGCACGCCCTGCAGGACGGCGGTGAGGTCGTCGGCCATCGGCTCGGTGAAGCCCGGGATCCGGGCCGGCTTGACCGCCGCGGTGTAGGTCTTCCTGCCGTCCTGCCAGACCTCCTGCAGGAAGTGCGTCCTGGCCGCGACGCCCCGCGCGGCGAACGTGGCCATGCCGGCGGCCTGGTCCAGCACGGTCACCGGGTACTGGCCGAGGGCGACCTCCGTGTTGAAGAACTTCGGGAAGACGGCCTTGCCGTCATTCTTGGTCAGGTCGACCTTCATCTGCCGCTGGTCGACGTTCGCCCACAGCTGCGTGATGCCCGCCGCGCGCGCCGTGTCGATCACCTGGCCGGGGCCGACCTTCTCGGCGAGGCCGAAGAACGGCGTGCGCAGCGCCATGACCGTCGACTCCTCCAGGGTGCACCAGGTGGGCGACCCCGACGCGCAGGCCGGCGAGCCCTCGCTGTTCTCGCCGGCGTTGCGCACCGCGTTGTTGTTCCGGCCGGTGCGGCCGCTGGCCGGGAAGTCCTGCGGCGACGAGCCGTTCCAGTACGAGCCGGTCGTGTACCCCTGCTTCAGGCCGGCGGCGAGCGTGTACGCGTGGAACGTGGCGCCCGCCGGGTGCCCGCCGCAGCACGAGTCCTGCCCGTCGCTGAGCACGGGGTCGGCGTAGAAGCCGGCGTAGTCGCCGCCGTAGCCGGTGTCGCCGCCGTAGTAGGCCTTGACCGCGCCGGTGCCGGGCTCGACCGCGACGAGGGCCGCCTGCAGGTTGGTGGGCTGGTCGCTCATGTTCGACCCGGCGGTGCGGCTCGCCTCGCGCACCGCGATCTGCTGCGCCTTCTGGTCGATCGTGGTGACGATCTTCAACCCGCCGTCGCGGAGGCGGTCGAAGTGCTTCCGGCCGTCCGGGGCGGTGTCCTCGTACAGCAGCCGCCCGGTCTTCGGGTCGGTCAGCGCGGCGACCTCGCCGAGCACGTGGTGCACGATCAGCCCTTCGGGCCGGTCCATGCCGGAGCTGCCGAGCAGGGTGACCGAGTTCGCCCGCGCCTCGGCGGCGGTGAGGACCTTCGCCGGGTAGGCCGTCTTCACGTCGGCCTCGGCCGGCGCCACGAAGTTGAGCTTGGTCAGCTGCCGCTTGACCTGGTCGAAGCGCGCCCGGGCCCGCTGCGGGTCCACCGTCGGGTCGAACGGGCTGCCCTTGCCGTCGGTGCCCTCCGGCTGGTCGATCAGCCCGGCCAGCACCATGCCCTCGGCGAGCGTGAGGTCCTTGGCGGGTTTGCCGAAGTACGCCTGCGCCGCGGCCTGGATGCCGTAGGCGCCCCGGCCGAAGTAGACGATGTTGAGGTACATCGCCAGGATCTGGTCCTTGCTGTACTGCTCGTTGAGCTTGGTGGCGATGACCGACTCGCGCAGCTTGCGCGCGTACGACCCGCCCTCCAGGTCCGCCCACTGCCGCGCGTACTGCTGGCTGATCGTCGAGGCGCCGCGGTCGCCGTCACCGGCGAGGTGGTTCCACGCCGCGCCGGCCGCGTCGCCGTAGTCGACGCCGCTGTTGCTGTAGAACGTCTCGTCCTGGGCCGCGACGACCGCGTGCTGCACGTCGACCGGGATGTCCTGGATGGGGACCACGGTGCGGTTCGTGTCGCCGACGCGCGCCATGGGCGTCGCGCCGTCGGCGTAGTAGATCGTCGTCGTCTGCCGCAGGTCGACGTCCTCGGGCAGCGCGACGCTGTCGTAGTAGTACGTGCCGCCGGCGCAGCCGAGCCCGGCGAGGACGGTGAGCACCAGCAGCGTGACGAGCAGCCGCCTGCGCCAGCGCGACCGCCGCTTCCCGGCCGGTGGCGCGGCGCTGCCGGCGGCGCCGGCGCCCGCCGCGGCGGAGTCGGCCTTGCCGTCCGCCGCAAGGTCGATCACGGACGGCGACGCGCCGGTCGTGTCCTGCGGCGTGTCGTCCGCGGCTGGCGGCGGGGTGGAAGGGCTGGTCCGGTCGTTGTCGTCGTCCACGTGCCCACCCCGTCGTCGCGCCGGTCGTCTGATCGATCGCCACGGATAGTACAAAAGTGCCCGGGCTTCGGCTGCCCCACGGCGCCGGCACCCGGCCGGCAACCGGCGTTCACCCGGCCGCGCGTCAAGGCGGCGCCGGGAGTGCCGATAGGTGGTCCATGACCAACCGCGGCCGACGGCGTTCCTCCCGATTCCTGGCACTGCTGATGCTGGCGGTGCAGGGGGCGATGCTCGCCCTCGGCGTCGAGCCGGCCCACGCGGCGGGGCCCGGCGCGGTCGTCACCGACGCCGGGTGCGTCACCACGCTCGCCGCGCGCACCGACGACGGATCATCGGGTCCGGTGCCGCTCGGCTTCCCGGTCAACTTCTTCGGCACGACGTACAGCAGCATGTACGTCAACAACAACGGCGACGTCACGTTCGGCAGCCCGTACACCGGCTTCTCCGGCCTCAACCTGGCCGCGTTCGGCAGCCCGATCATCGCGGTCGCGTTCTTCGACGTCGACACCCGCGCGGCGGGCACGTCACCGGTGTCCTACGGCCCGGTCACCTACGGCGGGCGGCCCGCGTACTGCGTCAACTGGGTCGACGTCGGCTACTACAACAACGGCGCCGACCGGCTCAACAGCTCGCAGCTCATCCTCGTGGACCGCGCCGACACCGGCGCCGGCAACTTCGACATCGTCATGAACTACGACCGGCTGGCGTACGAGCCGGCCGGCGGGCTGACCGTCGGCTACTCCAACGGCACCTTCACCTACGTGTACCCGGGCTCCGGCGCCGCCGGGGCGCTCGTCGACGCCAACACCGCCACCGGCCTGGTGCACAACTCCGGCGGCAGCGGCCACGCGGGCCGGTACGTGCACCAGGTCCGCGGCGGCCAGCCGAGCCCGCCCGGCGCGCAGACCATCGACTTCCCCGCGCCCGGCGACGTCACGTACGGCGCCGCGCCGTTCACCGTCGCCGCCACCGCCAGCTCGGGCCTGCCGGTCACGCTCACCGCGTCCGGGGCGTGCACCGTGTCCGGCGCGACGGTGACCGTCACCACCGCCGGCGCCTGCACCCTGACCGCGAGCCAGGCCGGCGACGGCACGTACACCGCGGCCGCACCGGTGACCCGGACGCTGCAGGTGGCCAAGGCGCCGGTGGCCGTCTCCCTCGCCGGGCTCGCCCAGACCTACGACGGCACCGGCCGCCCGGTCACCGCGACCGCCGCCCCGGACCCCGGCTCCGGCACGATGACCGTCACCTACGACGGCTCGGCGACGCCGCCGGTCCACGCCGGCACCTACGCGGTGCAGGCCACGTACACCTCCGCGACGCATGCCGGCACCGCGTCGGGCACCCTCGTCGTCGGCCGGGCCGCGCAGACCGTCACGTTCCCGGAGCTGGCCGGCCGCAGGTTCGGCGGCGACCCCGTCCACCTCGCCGCGTCCAGCGACGCCGGGCTGCCCGTCGGCTACGAGGCCGGCGGCCCGTGCACCGTCGACGGGGTCACGCTGCACGTCACCGGCGTCGGCCAGTGCACCGTCACCGCCACCCAGGCCGGCGACGCCGACCATGCCGCCGCCGCGCCCGCCACCCGGTCCTTCGCCGTGGCCAAGGGCGTCGCCACGATCACCCTCGGCGGCCTGTCGCAGGTGTACAGCGGTGCCCCGCGCCCCGCCACGGCGAGCGCCGAACCGGCCGGCGCCGGCACCGTCCACGTCACGTACGACGGGTCCGCCACGCCGCCGGTCGCGGCCGGCACCTACCGGGTCGTCGCCACCGTCGACGGCCCGCGCTACCAGGGCACGCTCACCGCCACCCTCACCGTCGCCAGGGCCGCCCAGGAGGTCGCGTTCGCCGACCTGTCCGCCGCGACGTTCGGCGACGCGCCGCGCCCCCTGCACGCCGAGGCCACGTCCGGCCTGCCGGTCCGGTTCACCGGCACCGGCAGCTGCGAGGTGCGCTCGGGCACCCTCGCGTACGTCCGCGGCGGCGAGTGCGTCGTCACCGCGCACCAGGACGGTGACGGCGACCGGCTCGCCGCGCCCGCCGTGACGCGCTCCGTCGAGGTCGCCCGGGCGGTCCAGGCCGTGACGCTCAGCGCGCCGGCCCGGCTCACCGTCGGCGGCGCCGCGGCCGCCGTCACCGCCACCTCCAGCGCCGGCCTGCCGGTGCGGCTCACCGCCGCCGGCCCCTGCGAGCTGCGCACCGCCGCCGGCGGCGGCGTCCTCGCCGCGGCGCACGCCGGCACCTGCACCGTCACCGCCGCGCAGCCCGGCGACGACGGCCACCTGCCGGCGACCGCGGCCACCGCCACCACCCGTGTCGAGCGCGGCACCGCGACCCTGCACGTGCGCGGCCTGGCGCAGGTCGCCGACGGCGGGCCGCACCCGGCGCTGGTGCACACCACCCCGGCCGGGCTGGCCGGCACCTCCGTCACCTACGACGCGCTCGGCCAGGCGCCGAGGGCCGCCGGCACGTACCGGGTCGTCGCCACCCTCGACAACCCCGACTGGGTCGCGGCGCCGGTCGTCGCGCGGCTCACCGTGGCCCAGCCGGCCGCCGTGCCGGTGCGGGACCCGGCGACCGGGGCGCGCCCGGCGCTCACCCCGAGCCAGGCCCTGTCCACCCTCGGCGGCGCGCCCGACCAGGTCACCGTCACGCCCGCCGCCGGCGGCGGCGTCACGCTCACCGGCGCCGGGTTCACCGCCGCGGTCGCCGCGATCGGTCCCGGCGGCACCCGGCAGGCGGCCGGCGCGGACGGCCGGCTCGTCGTGGACCGCAAGCACCAGGTGTCGGTGTCGATGACCGGTTTCGCCGTGAAGACCCGCGCCGACGTGTGGCTGTTCTCCGACCCGGTCCTCATCGGGCAGGTGACCACCGACGCGCACGGCGCCGTCGAGGCCCGCCTGCCGGTGCCCGCGTCACTGCCGACCGGCCAGCACGCGCTGCAGGTCAACGGGGTCACCGCCGACGGCACCCAGCGCTCCCTGAGCGTCGGGCTGCTCCTCGTCGACGACCCGGCGACCACCCCGACCACCCCGACTGCCGCGGTGCCGGCCGGCGGCGGTACGCGCCCGCCGGTCGCGGCACCGGACCTGTCCGGCGGCGGCGACGTGCTCGCCCAGTTCCCGGCGTACCTGCCGGCGGCGCACGCCGACGCGGTCGTCACCACCGCCGTCGCCGGTTTCACGCTGCTCGCGATCACCGCCGGTGCCGGCAGCGTCGCCGTCGCCGGCACGGCCACCGGTGCCCGGACCGGCTCCCGCGGCGGCGGTGAGCGGCGCAAGGCGGGCAAGATCGCGTCCGGCTCCGCGAAGCACTTCAAGGAGCAGTGGGACGGCGCCGGTCGCGGCGACCGGTCGTTCACCTGGCGGCTGCTGCCGACCGGCTGGCTCGACCGGCACAGCCTCGCCCTGCCGCCGCGGGTCGCGCCGAAGTCGCCGCTGCTCGCGCGGATCCTCACCGACGGCTCGTACCTGCGGGCGATGCTCGGCGCCGGCTGGTGGGCGGTGCCGGCCGCCGGCGCGGCCCTCGGCGCGGCCGCCGCCGTGCACGGCCACGGCTCGCCGCTGCCGTCCGCCGGGTTCATGCTCGCGCTGGTGGTGCTCGGCATCCTCGACGCGTTCGCCGGGCTCGCCGCCGCCGTCGCGTTCGGCGCGATCGTCGTGGCCGCCGGTGGTGTCTCCACCACCGACACGCTGCGGCTGCTGCTCGGCGTGTGCGCCCTGTGGTTCGCGATCGCGCTGCTCGCCGGCGTCGTGCGGCCGTTCCGGCGGCCGCCGCCGCGGCGCGGCCTGGACTGGTGGACGCGCGGCGGTGACGTGCTCATCGCCTCGCTGATGGGCGGTTGGGCGGTGCAGAAGGGCATCGGCGCGCTCAACGGCCTCGCCGGTCACGAGCTGCCGATCCAGGGCGCGGCGGGCCCGATCGCGCTGGCCGCGGTCGCCGCGATCGCCGGCCGGATCGCGCTGGAGAGCGCCGCCGGGTGGGCGTACCCGGCACGGCTCGGTGCCGTGCGCCCGGAGAAGCTGCCGAAGCCGGGCAAGGCGCAGCGGCTCGCCGCGATCGGGCTGCGCACCGTGCTGTTCGTGTTCGTGGCGGTCGCGTTCCTCGGCACGCCGTGGCAGCTGTGGGTCGGTGCGCTGCTGTTCCTCGTGCCGCAGGTGCTCAGCGTGTACGAGGACGCGTTCCCGAACGCGCCGAAGCTGTTCCGGTTCCTGCCGAAACGCATCGTGAAGACGGTCTTCATGATGCTCGTCGGCACCCTGTCCGGGCTGGCCCTGGCGTGGCTGCTGGACGACCCCGCGGCGCGGATCCTCAACGGCTTCGTGCTGCTGTCGCTGCCCGGCCTGGTGTTCTCGGTCATCGAGCTGTTCGGCCGGGAGGGCGACGAGCGCGAACAGACCTGGCGGCGCGAGCTGGCCGGCGGCGCGGTCGTGGCGGTCGGCATCGCCGCGGCGTTCGGCGTCTTCTCCTGACGGTCACGGCGCGGGCGGATGGCTCCGGGTCGCCAGCCAGACCGCCGCGGTGACGAGCTTCGCCACGGCGGTCAGGGTGGCGGGCTCGACGCGGTCGGGTGTGTCCGCCGGGCTGTGGTAGCCGGCCATCCCGGCGCCGATGCCGACCGCGGCCAGCCCGGCGGCGGCGTACCGGCGGTTGTCCGAGGCGACCGGCCCCGCGGTCAGCGGCAGCCCGGTGTACCGGCCGGCCTGGTCGAGCGCGGCGAGCAGCGCGTGCGCGGGCCCGCCCGCCTCGACGGCGGCGGCCCGGTGCAGGTCGCCGGCGCCGTCGACGTTGACGACCAGCGGCGCCGCCCCGGCCCGCCGCAGCTGGGCGGCGTGGTGGGCGGAGCCGAGCGCGCCGGCCTCCTCGGCGTCGAGCAGCGCGACCGACAGCCGCACCTGTCGGGGGACCAGCGTCGTGAGGACCCGGGCCGCCTCGAGGACGACGGCGACGCCGCTGCCGTTGTCCGCGGCGGCCGGCTGCCGCAGGCCCGGGTGGTCGCCGACGCCGTCGTAGTGCGCGGTCAGCAGCACCTGCGGGCCGGCGCCGGCCGGCCAGGCGCCGTGCAGGTTGGCGGCGGGCACGTCGAGGCGGCGGATCGGGGTGTTCCCGGCCAGCCAGCCGTCGCCCGCCGCGGCGGCCGCGTGCAGCGCGGCGTGGGTGGCCGTGTCGAGGGTGAGGATCGGCAGCGGGCCGGGGTTCGGCCCGGCGAGCATCGTGAAGTGCCAGCCGTCGGCGTCCACCCCGCGCCCGATCAGCAGCCCGAGGGCGCCGTGGGCGTGTCCGTACGCGTCGAACAGCGTCATGCCGGCCGGCACGACCAACCACCGGCCGCCCGGATCCCCGGCGCCGGCGACCGCGAGCCCGCCGCGCCGGACGAGGGGCTGGTCGGCGGAGGCGAGGTGGACCGCGACGTCCCGGCCGAACGCGAGCCGCCGGACCGTGTCGCCGTCGAGCCACCGCACGTCCGGCGCGGCGTACACCTCGGGGACGAACCGGACCTCGAACGGCTCCACGGTCACGGTCGCGCCGAGGTCGGCGAGGTGCCTGGAGAGCCAGCCGCGGGCCGCGGCGCCGCCGGCCGAGCCGACCCGGCGACCGGCGAACGCCTCGGCGGCGAGGGTGGCGACGGTGGCGGCCATCCGCTCGCCGGAGACCGCGGCGGGCAGCGCGGCGAGCACCGCCGCGTCGGTCGCGGGTGGCCGGCCGGCGGCGGTGCTCATCCGCAGCAGCCCGCGCCGGACGCGACCGCCTCGGCCTTCGCCGACGTGCCGCAGCAGGCGCCGGCCCGCGCCGCCTCGGCCATGGTGCCGCAACAGGGCGCTGCCGCGTCGGGGCCGTCGACCGCCGGCAAGGTCAGGGTGGCCTGGGGCGGGTTGCCGCAGCAGCCGCCGGTGCCGGCCACGTCGAGGGCGGCGGCCGGGTCGCCGGAGAAACCGCCCGGGGTGTGGTCGCTGGTCATGGTTGAGCTCCTTCGCGTATCGGCCATTGTCCGGCACGGACTGTCTTGACGTCCGTCGAATCAAACGGTTGCACGCTGATTCGAGATCTGTCAACCTAGAGGCATGTCGAAACAGGCGCTGACGCTCACGGACCTCACCGCGGACGCGGCGTGCTGCCCGCCGATCGCGCGGCACCGGCTG
>NZ_JNYJ01000015.1 GCF_000716715.1 Dactylosporangium aurantiacum
GTCTCGATCTCGCCGTACTCGCTCATGTCATGTCCCTGTATGTGAGTGGTTCGTGTAGGTGTTCCTTGCGATGCACAGAACACTACGGAGCCACCGACCTCGCCGAATCCCGGGAACGTGCCACGACCACGGGGTCCTCGGCGGGCGGGATGCCGCCGCCCTGGCCGAGGGTGACCAGGGCGAGGCCGGTGCTGAGCTTGTCCCGCAGCGTCGGGTCGAGGGTCAGCAGGACGTACAGCAGCGCCCAGCCGAGCCCGACGACCTTCGCCCAGTCCAGCGCCGTCTCGGAGAACGCCAGCCACGGCTGGGCCAGGTACACCACCGCGAGGGGCAGCCCGGCGAACACGGCGGTGCGCAGCACCTCGACCGCGACCGCGCGGCGGCTGCGCGGCGCGGGCGCCGGGACGGCGACCGGCTCGGCCCGGCGCAACCGGCCCAGCTCGCCGGTGGCCAGGGCGGCGGTGTTGTGCCGAAGCACGTCCTCGACCCGCCGCCACGCATCGGCGGAGGCGGGTGCGGCGACGAGGAACTTGAGCTGGCGCACCGCGCGGGCGGCGCCCCGGCCGCCGTCGGCGAGCTGCCGGTGGGTGTCGGGGTCGACGATCCCGAACGTGGCCGGCAGGTCGTGCTCCAGCGCGAGCGCGATGCGCTCCAGCCGCTCCAGCCAGAACCGGCGCCAGCGCAGGTCGTTGCGGCGGGCGGTCTCCCGCAGCTCGGTCACCAGGGCGAGGGTCTCGCTGAGCGCGGCGACCCGCGGTTCTCCGCGCACGGCGCGGCGCATCACCCGGGCGGCCAGGACCCGCCACACGGCCGCGGCGGCGAGCCGGGCCGTGGCCATGACGGCGAGCGCGGCGAGCGTGGCGCCGGCGAGGGCGGACCAGCCGCCGAGCCGGTACAGGGCGGCCCCGGCCAGGGCGAGGCCGATGATCAGCGGCGCCGCCCGGGTGACGACGAGCCGGCCGGATTCGGCGCGCGTGTACTGGTACAGCCACCGCCGCAGCGCCAGGAAGGCCAGGGCCGCGGCGATCGCGCCGGCGAGCAGCGCCCAGCCGGCGTCCAGCCCGACCGTGTCCCGGCCGACCCGGGCGAGCACGGCGAAGGCGGCCGCGGTCGCCAGGTAGCCGGCGGTGAGCCGGGCCGCCACGTTGGCGCGTTCCCACAGCATGGTGAGCGTCTCGTGGTAGAGCCGCCCGCCGTCCACCAGGGTGCGCATCGCCGGGGTGACGGACGGCACCAGGCTGTCCAGTGTGGACAGCAGCGGCACGGTCCCGAACCGCCAGGCCGCCAGGGCCTGGGCGTCGGTGCGGCGCATCCGGTCCCGCACCATCCACAGCGGACCGCCGGTGCGCCACCAGAGCTGGCGGTGGTTGCCGCGCATCCAGGGTGGCACCGTCGCGGCAGGGCCGAGCGCGTCCAGGGCCCGGGTCCGCAGCAGGATCCGGTCGTACAGCAACGACTCGCGGGCGCGGATGGCCGGCGCGGCCCGGACGGCCGGCGGCAGCGCCTCCAGGGTGCGCAGCGCGTCGCGGGTCCGGTCCAGCCACGTCAGCGCCAGCAGCCGCCCGTCGGTGACGTCGACGTCGGCCGGGTCCGTGGCGGCGACCCGATCCAGCCAGGTGAGCGCCTCCTCCTCCCGGTCGGCGAACGACAGCTGCAGGGCCAGCTCCTTGACGACCTGCGGGTCAGGGTCGGCGGCGGCCGCCGCGGCCAGGACGTCGACGGTGGTCGCCGGGCTGTCGCCCTCGTCGGCCCGCCGGGCCCGGTCCAGGACCGCCGCGGCGCGGGCGGCGGCGTCCATGAGGTCCGCGGCGTCGACCGCCGCCAGGGGGGCCAGCAGCTCCTCGACCGGCCGCGCCGTCCACCCGGCGGTCACCGCCTCGTCGCGCCGCAGCGCCCGCCGCCGCAGCGCAGGCAGGGGGCCGCCGGTGCGCCACCACAGCGACCGGTGCCAGTCGGCCGCGATCCCGTCCCGGCCGGTGGCGCTGTCGGCCGCGGCGGGCAGCCCGGCCTCGTGGTACGCGGACGCCACGACCCGGCGCAGGTCGGCGGCGCGGGCGGTCTCGGCCGGGAGGGTCTCGACGAGCCGCACCGCCTCCGGCAGCCGGTGCAGCCGGATCAGCAGCTCCGCCTGCCCGCCGAGGACCTCGATCGGGCTCGGGTCGACCGCGAGCCGGCAGTACAGGGCGAGCGCGACCGCGTGCCGGTCGAGCGACTCGGCGACCCGCGCCGCGTGCCGCAACAGCAGGGGATGGGTGGCGTCGCGGCGCAGCGCACCGGCGAGCACCGCCGCTGCCTCGCCCCGCCGCTCGGCGTCGAGGTGCTCGTCGGCGGCCCGGACGGCGGCGAGCGCGTCACGGTCCTGGGCGGTGCCGTTGACGATGCGGGTGAGCAGGGCCGGGATGTCGACCCGGGCCGGCGCGGCGTGTCCGGCGGCGTCGAGGACGGCGGTGAGCTGCTCCTGCTCGCGGCGGCGGCGCCGGGCGCGCAGGAGCCGCAGCGGACCGCCGGTGCGCCACCACAGCCCGCGCCGGTCGCCGCCCGGGTCGGACTCGGCGGCGAGGACCGGCAGGCTCATCGCGGCGTACGTGCCGGCCCGCAGGACCGGCGTCCAGCCGCTGCCGGCGGGCAGGGTGTCGAGCGCGGTGAGGGCCTCGGCGAAGCGGCCGTGCTCGCGCAGGCGGTGGTTGCGGCTGGCGGCCACCGTCACGTCGCCAGGCGCGACGCGCTGGGCCTCGGCGAGCAGGGCGAGCGCGCAGCCGTCCCAGCCGACCGCGAACTGCGCGTCGGCGAGCGCGTGCAGCAGCGCAGGGTCGGCAGGGCCCGTGATCAGGGCCTCCGCCAGGAGGTGTGCGGCGTCGGCGTGGTCGCCGACGACAGAGCACAGCTCCGCCGCTTCAAGGACCGCGGCGGGTCCGGTGCTCGACATGGCGGTAAGCATCGAGGATCGCACGTCTCCGACGCGAGCGGTTCACCTGAAGTATCGAAATGTCCGACCATCCGGTGAATGTTTCACGGCTGTCCAGCGTCGATGCGTCCTCCGGTCGCCGGTTCGTTGCCAGGTGCCGGTCACCCATCGTGCAATCCACCAAGTTGCATGTCTTGGGGAGAGAGGTTCCATGAATCGACGACGAAGACTCGCGCTCTGGCTCGCGGCGGCGACGGTCGGGGCGGGCACGGTGGTCATCGCGGCGGACCCGGCAGCCGCGCACGGCGCCATGATGGTGCCGGGCAGCCGGACGTATCTGTGCTGGAAGGACGGGCTCAACGGCACCGGCGCGATCCAGCCGAAGAACCCCGCGTGCGCCGCCGCGGTCGCGCAGAGCGGGACGAACTCGTTGTACAACTGGTTCGCGATGCTGCGCTCCGACGGCGCCGGGCGCACCGTCGGGTTCATCCCCGACGGCAAGCTCTGCAGCGGCAACGCGACCGTGTACGACTTCTCGGGCTTCGACCTGAACCGCTCGGACTGGCCGCTGACCCACCTCACGTCGGGCGCCTCGATGGAGTTCGACTACAGTAACTGGGCTGCGCACCCGGGCACGTTCTCGCTGTACGTCACCAAGGACGGCTTCGACCCGACCCGGCAGTTCGGCTGGTCGGACCTGGAGTCCACGCCCTTCCTGCAGGTGACGAACCCGGCACAGGTCGGCCAGCCCGGCACCAACGACGGGCACTACTACTGGACGGGGCGCCTGCCGTCGGGCAAGTCCGGCCGGCACATCATCTACTCGGTGTGGTCGCGCTCGGACAGTACCGAGACGTTCTACGGCTGCTCCGACGTCATGTTCGACGGCGGCCACGGCGAGGTGACCGGCGTCGGCACCAGCGGCCCGGGCCCGTCGACGTCGGCGTCCGTGCCGGGGTCGCCGTCGGCGTCCGCGTCCTCCAGCGGGCCGCCTCCCGCCGGCAACGCGGGCTGCACCGCCACGTACCAGACCACCAGCTACTGGCAGGGCGGCTTCCAGGGACAGGTGACGATCGCCAACACCGGCACCGCACCGGTCACCGGCTGGCGCGTCGGGTGGAACTGGCCCGGCGGGCAGCAGCTGACCCAGGGCTGGAACGCCCAGGTGAGCCAGTCGGGCACCGCCGTCACCGCGACCAACGTGGCGTGGAACGGCACGGTGCCGGCCGGCGGCAGCACCTCGTTCGGCTTCCTGGCCAACGGCGCCACCGCCACACCGCAGCTCACCTGCGCCGCCAACGGGCAGACCCCGACCTCGCCGGGGCCGGGGCCGTCGTCGGCGTCGCCGCCGCCGGTCTCCTCGTCCGGCCCGCCGCCGGCGCAGACGTGCACCAGCAGCGCGTTCTGTGACGGGTTCGAGAGCCAGGCCGCCGGCCCGGTCTCCGGCGCCTGGACGGTGAGCAACGCCAACTGCTCGGGCACCGGGCAGGCCACGGTGGACACCGAGGTCACCCACAGCGGCACGAAGTCGCTGCGGGTCAACGGCCGCGCCGGGTACTGCAACCACGTCTACGTGAAGCCCACCAAGGACCTCAGCGGGCTGGGCTCCGTGTGGTACGGGCGGTTCTACGTCCGTCACTCCACGGCCCTGCCGGAGGCGCACGTGGCGTTCGCCGCGCTGAAGGACAACGCGGACGGCAAGGACCTGCGCCTCGGCGGGCAGAACAGCGCCCTGCAGTGGAACCGTGAGTCCGACGACGCGACCCTGCCGGCGCAGAGCCCGGCCGGCGTCGCGCAGAGCCGCCCGCTGCCCACCGGGCAGTGGAACTGCGTGGAGTTCATGGTGGACGGCCGCGGGCTCCTGTCGACCTGGCTGAACGGCGCCGCCGTGCCGGGCCTGCAGGTCGACGGGGTACCGACGGCCGACATCGACCAGCAGTGGCTGGCACGGACCTGGCAGCCGCGGGTGTCCGACCTGCGGCTCGGCTGGGAGAGCTACGGCGTCGGCGACGACACCCTCTGGTTCGACGACGTGGCCCTCGGCGCGTCCAGGATCGGCTGCTCGGGCGCGTAACTGGCCCGCAGCGCCGACGGGGCGGCAGGGCGCCCGAAGAACCAGCCCTGACCGTGGTGCACACCGAGGCCGGCGAGCGCGAGCGCGTCGGCCTCGGTCTCCACCCCCTCCGCGACGACCGCGGTGCCGCACGCGCCGGCCAGGTCGACCAGCGACCTGATGAGCACGCGCAGCACCGGGTCCGCGCCGACCCCGGTGGATGCTGCGGTCGAGCTCGATGACGTCCGGCTGGGTGGGCACGATGTGCCGCAACGAGGAGAACCCGGCGCCGACGTCGTCGACCGCCGGCCGCATCCCACCGCCGCGCAGCGGCGCCAGGCCCCCTTGAGCGTGTCGTAGTCCTCGACCCGCTGGTGCTCCGACCGCTCCAGCACGACCCGGTCCAGCGGCAGGCCGGCCAGCGGGTCCCAGGCGGCGGGGAAGCGGCTCAGCGCCTCCGCACCGACCCGGTCGCCGGTGCCGAGGTCCACGACCGGCGCGCAACAGCATCGGCGGCGCCGGCGCGCTCATGAGCGTTCTGCGGTTACGTGACACTGCATTGATCGCGTTCCTGACGCTGCGCGCTGAACCGGATCCCTACCGTCATTCACGACAACGATGCGAATGAGGGAGTCATGGGTCTTTTCAAGCAGTTCAAGGACATGCGCAACGTCGCGGCCGCCGCCCCGGACATGATCGCCCAGGCGCAGCAGACCAGCGCCGCCGCTCAGGCCTACGCCGCCCAGCAGCAGGCCGCGTACGGCATGCAGAACTACAGCGCCGCCAACGCCTACGGCGCCCCCGTCGCGACCGGCATCGCCGCCGACGACCCGCGGCTGGCCCCGATCGCGGGCGTCGACCTGACCATGTACGCGCGCATCTCCAAGGCCGCCTCCCAGGAGGGCCTCAACGTCGACGGCCTGATCCTCAAGGCGCAGTCCTTCGGCGTCTCCGCCGAGGCGTGGAACGAGGCCGCCACCGGCTGGCCGGCCCGCATGCGTGGCGACACCCAGCTCGCCGTGCACTACGGCAACGTGTTCGGGCAGGTCTGACCCCGATGGGCCTCTTCGGTGACCTCCGCAGGCTGAACCAGCAGGCCCGGGCGATCGACGCCAACTACGACCCCGCCGCGCAGATGCGGGCCGGCATGGCCGCGATGCAGCAGGCGCAGCACAGCATGCAGGCGCAGACCGCCGACCTGCAGCTGGAGCAGACCGGCACGCCGGGCGCGGCGACGATCCTCGCGCTGGTGGACACCGGCACGCGGATCAACATGGTGCCGCTGGTGCGGCTGAACCTGCTGGTCGAGGTGAACGGCATGCCGCCGTACCCGGTGACCGTCGAGTCGATGCTGCCGCTGCACGCCTCGGCGCAGGCGGGGATCGGCCAGCGGGTCTCGGTGAAGGTCGACCCGCACCGGGCCGAGCGGGTGCTGGTGCGATGGGGCATGCCCGTCTGAGCCTGCTGACAATGCGAACGACCCGGCGGATCCGCCGGGTCGTTCTCGTCTGTCCTGCTGCTGTGGTGCGCTGTTACCTGCCGCCGCGGCGGCCGACCCTCGTCTGGGACGAGAACGCCGCGGCGCCGGACGGGCGGCCGGTCGCTGCCGCGCCGCCCGTCTTGGCCACGCCGCCCGCCTTGGCCGTGCCGCCGGCCTTGGCCGTGCTCCCGCCGGTGGTCCCGGCGCCACCGGCCGTGGACGGCTGGCGCTGACCTTCCCGCTGGTTGGACGGCCGCCGCCGGCGGGGACGGCCGCCGCCGGTGGACTCGGTGGTGCCCTCCGCCGGTCGGCGGGCAGCGGTGCCCTGCTCGGTGCCGCGCCGGGCGGTGCTCTCCGCCGGCTGGCCGCGACGGGCCCCGCCGTCGGACCGCCCGCCGGCACCTGCTCCGGTGCCCGCCGCGGTGCCTGCGCCGGCCGCTGCGGTGCCGCGCCGGGCGGCGTCCGTCGTGCCGGTCGCGGCGCGTCGGCCGGTGGTGGCCGGTGCGGCGGTCGTCGGGGCGCGGCGGGTGTCGGTGGCGGTGGTCGTACCGTGGCCGCTGACGGCGCTTCCGGTGGCTGCCGCGGCACCCCTGCGGCGGCCCGAGCGGCGGCCGGTGGCCCGGGGCGCCTCGTCGTCGCCGGCGGGGACCCGGGCACGGCCCTGCCGCGGCACGGTCACCGGCTCGGCGGGCGGCTCGTGGAACGTGCGCTCACCCGGGGCCAGCTCGGTCAGCAGCGAGTCACCGGGGCGCAGCTTGGTGATCGTCGGCTTGATCCCGGCCTCCCGGGCCAGCTGCCGCACGTCACCGGTCTGCTTGTCGGTCATCAGCGTGACGACGGTGCCGCTGGCGCCGGCCCGTGCGGTGCGGCCCGAGCGGTGCAGGTACGCCTTGTGCTCCGCCGGCGGGTCGGCGTGGATCACCAGCGCCACGTCGTCGACGTGGATGCCCCGGGCGGCGATGTCCGTGGCGACGAGCGTGCGGGCGCTGCCGTCGGAGAACGCGGTCAGGTTGCGGTCGCGGGCGTTCTGCGCCAGGTTCCCGTGCAGCTCAACGGCCGGCACCCCGGCGGCGACGAGCTTGCGGGCCAGGGTCTTGGCGCCGCGCTTCGTCCGCGTGAACACGACCGTGCGCCCGGGCGCCGCGGTCAGCTCGACCAGCACCTGGAACCGGTCCTCGTCACGCAGGTGCAGCACGTGGTGGGTCATGTCGACCGGCGGTGCCGTGACCGGGTCGACACTGTGCGTCACCGGGTCGTTCAGGTAGCGCCGGACGAGCACGTCCACCCCGGCGTCGAGGGTCGCGGAGAACAGCAGCCGCTGCGCGTCGGCGGGCGTCGCGTCCAGCAGCCGGCGCACCACCGGCAGGAAGCCCAGGTCGGCCATGTGGTCGGCCTCGTCCAGGACGGTGACCTCGATGTCGTCGAGGCGGGCGTGACCGGACCGCACGTGGTCGTCGAGCCGGCCGGGGCAGGCGACGAGGACGTCCACCCCGGCGCGCAGCGCGGCGATCTGCGGGTTGGCCCCGACCCCGCCGAACACGACCTGCGTCCGCAGCGACAACGCCTGCGCCAGCGGCGCCATCGCGGCCTCGACCTGCGTCGCGAGCTCACGGGTCGGCACCAGCACCAGCGCCCTGGGCCGGCCCGGCCGGCGCGGGTTGCGGGCCCGGCTCTCGGCGAGCCGGATCAGCACGGGCAGCACGAACGCGTACGTCTTGCCGGAGCCGGTGCGGCCCCGACCGAGGACGTCCCGCCCGGCGATCGCATCGGGCATCGTGGCCGTCTGGATCGGGAACGGCGCGGTCACGCCATTGGCGGCGAGCACCGCGACGAGCGGCGCGGGGACACCGAGGTCGGCGAAGGTCGCCGAGGTGGATGCAGGGATGAGGCGGCGGACCGCCATGAAGTCTCCGAACGTCTGAGGGGTCGTCCCGCCCGGCGCTGACGGTGGTGGTCGCGGCGCGGGGGCCGACGGTGCAGGGTCATCGTACCCGAGACGATCACCTGGTTTGCCGCTCGGACGGTACGGGTAGCCGGGCTGCTATGGCACGCATCGATGTTCGCACCGCGGAGGAGTACTCGCGGAAGGCGCCCGACAGCCGCCCGTTGCGCGGGTACGCGACGGTCATGGCCGTCTTCACCGCCGCCGTGGCGACCGCGGCAGGTGTTGCCAAACTCACGGGCAAGCGGCTCCCGGAGCGCCCGCCGGCCGCCGACCTGGCCCTGCTGGCCATCTCGACGCACAAGGTGTCGCGGCTCATCACCAAGGACGCCATCACCAGCCCGCTGCGCGCCCCGGTCACCCAGTTCGAGAGCGCGGCCGGCTCCGCCGAGCTCAACGAGAGCCCCCGCGGCCACGGCGTCCAGCACGCCCTCGGCGAGCTGCTGACCTGCCCCTTCTGCACCGCCGTCTGGGTCGCCTCCGGCCTCGGCGCCGGCCTCGTGTTCGCCCCGCGGCTGACCCGCTTCGGGATGGGCGTGGCGAGCGCGATCGCCGGCGCCGACTTCCTGCACCTGGCGTACGCCGCGGCGAAGAAGGCCGCCGGCTAGCTCCTGGTCGTGTCGCCCTCACCGGTGTGCTGCTGAGCGGCGTCGACCGCCTTGTCGATGTGCTCGGTGTGCTTGCCGCCGGTCTTGTCGTCGACGAGGTCGCCGACCTTCTCCAGGGCCGCGTCGACCTTGTCGTCGTGCTGGTCCGCGAGGTCCTTCACGCGGTCGAAGAAGCTGTTCACTGTCCGTCCCCTTTGTGTCCGGTCTGCCACCGCCCTCGCGGCTGCTGCGAGGGTGCGGGTCCTTTGCCACCTTGCCACGATCATGCCGGACACCTCGTGTCAGGTCACCCGGACGGTGCGAGACGGGCAATACGCGTGCGGAGGGTGTTTCTCCAGCGTCTTGCCGGCCCGGAGCGTCTTTCCGGCTGGGAGCGCCTTTCCCGCTGGGAGCGCCTTTCCCGCTGGGAGTGCCTTCCCAGCTGGGAGCGTCTTCCCGCTTGGGCTGGCGCCCTTGGAGCGCCTATCCCGGCTCCGGGCGTCGTCCAGCTTCGGGCGTCTTCCCAGCTCGACGCGGCTTGTACCGTGTCGCCGGGCGCGTCGCCGCGCCACAGGTCGAGGGCGGCGCGCAACTCCGAGCGTTCTGTCGGCCGGCTGCTGTCCGGTGCTGAGCACTTGCCAGCCCGCGGCGCGTCCTGCTCTCTACGCCTGCCCAGCGCCCGGCGCGTCCTGCTCTACGCCTGTCCAGCGCCCGGCGCGTCCTGCTCTACGCCTGCCCAGCGCCCGGCGCGTCCTGCTCCACGCTTGTCCAGCGCCCAGGGCGTCCTGCCCCACGTCTGCCCAGCGCCCGGGCGCGTTCTGCTCCAGGGTTGCCCGGCGCGTCCCGCTCCAGGTCGGCGGCGCCCTCCGGCTCCCTACCTGAGGGCGCAATCCCGGCTCGCGGCCCGCCAACACCGTCGAACGCCCTCAGCTGCCAGCGCTCGTGACCAGCCAGCCTCCGATCCCGGCGCTGTCCAGCTCCTGCCCTCCAGTACGCCAACCATCCGCCGAAGTCCTGGCGCATCCTCTCCGGCACCGAGTCCCGCCCGGTGGCACTCAGCGCGCTCGCTGCGCCATCCACGGCCGTAACGCCACGCTGGTCGCCTCCTCCACCGCGGCCCGCATCTCCTTCGGATTGTGATGCTCCGGCAGGTCCTCCATGACCACCTGCACCGCCCCCGTCACCGCACCGACGAACGCCCCCACCATCGCCCCCGCCGTCACCTTGTCCAGTTGGTCCGGGAACGCCTCCGCCAGGTGCGCCGCGATCTGCTGCTGCGCGTCCAGCTGGATCTGCAGTGCCCGCCCGCGCACTGCCGGCACCTCGCGGATCAGCCGTAACCGTAACGCCGCCAGCCGGTCGGTCAGGTCGTCGTTGTCGACACCGGTCAGGTACAGCGCGCGGACCAGCACCTCGACCGGCGAGTCCTCGGGGTCGCGCGCGGCGATCGCGTCGACGGTCGCCTGGACCCGGTGGTCGCTCTCCGGGAAGAGCAGCTCCTCCTTGCTCGCGAAGTAACTGAAGAACGTGCGCGTGCCGATGTCGGCGGCCGCCGCGATGTCGGCCACGGTCGTGCGCTCATAGCCGTCGCGCTCGAACAGCTCCGTCGCGGCGTCGACAAGGGCCTGCCGCACCCGAGCGCGCTTGCGGTCACGCAGGTTCATGCCGCCATCGTACCGCATCAAGTGTCAACTCACACTCATTGCGTTTCTGCACTCGATGCAGCTATAGTCTTGGGCATGACTCCTCCCACGGTCCTCATCTCCGGCGCCGGCGTGGCGGGCCCGACGCTCGCCCATTTCCTGGCCCGCCACGGGTTCCGTCCCACGGTGGTGGAGCGGGCCCGCGGGCTGCGCTCCAGCGGCAACCCGGTCGACGTGCGCGGGCCGGCCCTGCCGGTCGCCGAGGAGCTGGGCATCATGGCCGAGCTGCGCGCGGCCGCGACCCACGCGACCTCGATGCTCGTCATCGACGGCAAAGGGCGCCCCGCCCGGCGCATGCCCATGCCCACCTCGAAGAGCGCGGCGGGCAACCGTGAGGTCGAGCTGCCCCGCGGCGACCTGGCCGCGATCCTGCAGAAGGCCGCCCGCGACGACGCCGAGCTGCTGTGGGACGACACGGTCACGTCGGTGCGGCAGGACGGCGGCGGCGTCGACGTCATGTTCGAGCGGGCCGCCCCGCGCCGCTTCGACCTCCTCGTCGGCGCCGACGGGCTGCACTCCACCGTGCGCCGTCTCGTCTTCGGCCCCGAGCCGGACTTCGTGCGGCACATGGGGGTCTGGGTGGCGACCATGCCGCTGGACGGGCCGAGCGACCACCCGCACGACGTGCTGATGCACAACACGCCGGGCCGGCTCGTGTCGATCCATCCGTCCACGGGCCGGGCGATGGCCGCGTTCATCTTCCGCGGCCCGATGGTCGACGGGTTCGACCACCGCGACACGGCCCAGCACAAGCGCATCGTCACGCAGGCCTATGCGGGCGCCGGCTGGCGCGTGCCGCAGCTGCTCGAGCAGGTGCAGGCGACCACCGACCTGTACTTCGACTCGGTCAGCCAGGTCCGCCTGCCGTCATGGTCGCGCGGCCGGGTGACCCTGCTCGGCGACGCGGCATCATGTGTGTCGTTGTTCGGCGACGGCTCCAGCCTCGCGATGGCCGGCGCGCACACCCTCGCCGCCGCCCTCGCAGCGAGCCGGACGGATCACGCGTCGGCGTTCGCGGCGTACGAGAAGGCCCACCGCACCCACACCGACGCCAAGCAGCGCGGAGCTGGCATCGCCACGGCAATGCTCATCCCGAAGACGAGACTCGGCATCGCCACCCGCAACGTCGCCGCCCGGGTGCTGCTCGCGCACGGCTGACCCCACGCAGTGACGACCGGCATGCACCGGGGACCGGCAGCGACGGCGGAGGGAGCGTCAGGTGGACATCGCGGCGATGGCGTCGGCGGCGGCGAGCATCTGGGTCGCCACCGGCTGGAGACCGACCTGGGTGAGGACGAGGCCGGTGGAGACCCGTTCGACGACACCCCACTCCCAGACCGCGGTCTCGTCCAGGCCCGTGCGGGCGGCGAGCCAGCGCGACCGGTCGCGCGGATCGGCCGCCATCAGCTCGACCGGGTCCTCACGCATCAGGACCCCCAGGTCGTATTCGGGTTCGGCGAGCAGCCCGTCGGGGTCGACGAGCCGGAAGCCGTCCGCGCCGCGCAGCGTGTTCCACTGGTGGACGTCGCCGTGGACGAGGACCGCGCGTTCGTCGTCGTGGGCGGCGACCCTGCGCTCGGCGCAGGCCAGGGCATGGGTGACGGTGCGTTCGGCGCAGGGCCGGCCGAGCCGCTCCCACAGATCCGTGATGAAGGCGCCGAGCCACGCGCCCTTCGCAGCCCCCGTCGGCAGTCCCGCGTCCGGCACCGGTCGCCACACCCGGCTCGCCACGTCGCAGAGGATCTCGAGCCGCCGGCCGACGGGCAGCCCCAGCTCGGACAGGCTCGGGCCGAGCTTCTCCACCAGCAGCGCCTGCCTGGCGACGTCGTGCCGAAGCAGCCGAGCGCAGCCGTCGCCGCCGGCCAGCCGCAGCACCGTGATCTCGTTGGCGGCCGCGTTGCCGAGGCGCGGCACGATGAGCTTCAGCACCGCGGGCGACCCGTCGGCCATGGTCGCTTCGGCGACGAGGGCTTCCGTGGCGTCGGCGTACACCCGCCCCACCGTGACCGCCCAGTCCTCCTGGATTTCGGCGACGAGCTGCGGCAGTCCCCGCAGCCAGTCGTGCGCTCCGGCGGCCTCGGCCTTCGCCCGCACCGTCGCCGGCAGCGCCGCCGCGATCCCCGCCCCGACCGTGAGCTTGTCGGGCCGTGGCGCTCCCGGGACCACCGGCGGCCGTGACCGCGCCGCGGGCGCCGCCCCGGTCATGTCGTCCGAGCCGGGAGGCCGGGACGCGTCGCCCGAGTCGGGAAGCCGGGACGCGTCGCCCGAGCCGGGAAGCCGGGACGCGTCGCCCGGGTCGGGAGGCCGGGACGCGTCGTCCGGGTCGGGACCCCGGGACACCCCGTCCGCGGCCGCCGGTCGCAGGCCGTCCGTGGTCGGGCGCCGGGGTGGCTGGTGCGAGGGCGGCTCGTTGTCCACGTGCCGCAGCGTGCCCCTCCCGCATGCGCCCGGCAAGCAGATTTGGGAGTCGCCCGCGCCGGCCGGTCCACACCGTCTGCCCGATTCGCCCGCGCACCCGGCCGACGAGCGACGCGGCCGGGTGGATGTCGTTGCCGGGCGGTGCTGGTCAGGTGGTGGCGCGCAGGACGAAGCCGCCGCCGTCGCGGTTGCCGATGGTCAGGGTGCCGCCGGCGGCGTCGACGCGTTCACGGAGACCGGCGAGCCCGTGACCGGCGAGCTGACCGGAGGGATGGTCCGTGAGGTGATCGGCGGCGGACTGGGTCGGACGAGACCGGCCCGTCGGCCCGCGCCCGTCGTCGCTGATCTCGACGGCGGCGTGCTCGAGGCGGATCCAGCAGTGCTTCGCCTCGCTGTGGCGGATCACGTTGGTGACGCCCTCCCTGACCACCCAGGCGAACAGCTGCTGCCGGTCCGGGTCCGCGGCCTCGGCGGTCAGCGGCACCTCGGCCTCGATGCCGGCGGCGTCCAACGCGCTGCGGGCCGACGCGAGCTCCGTGGCCAGCGACATCTCGCGGTACCCGGAAACGGCGGCCCGCACGTCGACGAGCGCCTCCCGGACCAGGCGCTGGATGTCGGCGAGCTCGGCCTCGGCGCGCTCGGGGGCGAGGCGGACCAGCCGGGCGGCGAGCTCGCTCTTCACCGACACGACGGTGAGGGAGTGCCCGAGCAGGTCGTGCAGGTCGCGAGCGAAGCGGTTGCGTTCGGCGGCGACGGCCAGCTGCGTGATCTCCTCGCGGGCCTCGGCGAGCTGGGCGTTGCGTTGCACGACCCTGGTCACGCCCCACACGGCGAGCGCGGCGACGAGCACGGCGAACGTGAGGTCGATGCCGCCGTCCCAGCCCGGCACGATCTTCGGCAGGGTGACCGCGCACGCGGCGGCGGCGACCACGACGGTCCACGCGAGGCGCTGATCGAGGGTGAACACGGCCATCACGCCGATGTACACCAGCGACGTCAGCCCGGACTCGCCGACGACGAGGGTCAGCACGGTCGCCAGGGCGAGCATCGCCCCGAGGCGGAGCAGCGCCTGCGGCAGCCGCATGGTCGCGCCGGTGCGTTTCACAGCGGTGCGGGCCGCCGCGAACGACAGCACGTAGACCACGCAGAACCCGGCGGCAGCGGCGAGCCCGACGGCTCGCTCCCAGATCTCGGGCCGGTGCCACGCGTCGGCGATCGGGCGTGCCATGTAGAAGAGCCAGACCGCCGCCCACATCCAGAACATCCTGAGTGGGGGCCGGCGGCCGGTCGCCTTGCTCATGTCGTTCCCTCCGCCGTGCTCCGGGCCGTCGCCGTGTTCCTGGCTGTCGCCGTGCTCCTGGCCGGCGCCGCGCGAGTGGTGCTGCGCGGCGCCGCCCGGGAAGCCCTGTTCCATGTCGCCGCACGCCGGGCTTCGGTCGGCGCCGCCGTCCCGCCAAGAGGAGCTTCCGCCCCGCGGCGCAGGGCCGCCGTGGCCCGGGACCGGACCGTCCGACGGCCCGGTCCCGGTTCGGCGGTCCGGGGCGCTCATGTCCGACACGGTACCGACGCTCAGGCCCGGGCGGTGTCGACGCGGAACCGGCGCAGCGCCACCAGTGCCAGCGCGACGGTCCACCCGCCGAGGACAAGGATCGCCTGGACGTCGACGTGGCCGTGGTCGAGTGGGCTGCGGGCGACCTCGCCGGTCCAGTACGACGGGGTCAGTTTCGCGATCTGCTGCATGAAGTCCGGCATGATCTCGACCGGGACCCAGAGTCCGCCGAAGGCGGCGAGGGTCAGGTTGAGCAGCGCCGTGACCTGCTGCACGCCGTCGGGCTTGGCGAGGTACCCGATGACGACGCCGAGGGCGGCGAAGGGCAGCGCCGACAGCCAGGCGCCGACGAAGCACAGCACCCACTCGGCCGCGGTGAGCCGTACATGCAGACCGACCGCTCCGACGAGGAACGTGACGAGCGCCGGCGGGACCGCGACCAGCAGCGCGACGATGACCTTGTTGATGACGTATCCGCCGGGGGAGAGGGGAGTGAGGCGCAGGGTGCGGTTCCAGCCCAGGCCGCGCTCGACGGCGATCGTGCTGCCGCTGGTGAGGGCGGCGGTCATGGCACCGAAGAGGGCCATGCTCACCATGACGTACTTCTTGGCGTCGGGGTCGTTGCCGACGGAGACGCCGCCGATGATGAGCAGCAGCAGGGCCGGCATGAGCATCGAGAAGATGACGACCCGCTTGTTGCGGACCAGGCGGACGATCTCCATGCGGAGGTACGTGGTGTTCACTTGCTGCTCCCGGCTGCGGTGAGGGCGATGAAGGCGTCTTCGAGGTTGCGCGCGGTGACTTCGACGTCGCGCGCGTCGGTGGTGCCGAGCAGAGACCGCAGGGCGGTGTCGGAGTCGTCGCAGTGCAGCATGACGACGTCGCCGCGGGTCTCGACCCGGTCGACGCCGGGCAGGGCGGCCAGGCCGACCAGGTCGGCGCCGGGCAGGGTGGCGCGGATCGTGCGACCGGTGACGGCGGCCTTGATCTGGGCGGCGGTGCCGTCGGCGATGACCTGTCCGGCGCGCAGCAGGACGATGCGGTCGGCGTACGCGTCGGCCTCGTCGAGATAGTGGGTGGCGAACAGGACCGTGCGGCCCTGCGCGGTCTCCTGCCGCATCGTGGTCCAGAAGCCGCGGCGCGTCTCGACGTCCATGCCGGTCGTCGGCTCGTCCAGCACCAGCAGGTCGGGGTCGGCGACGAGGGCCATCGCGAAGCGGATCCGTTGCTGCTGCCCGCCTGACAGGCCACCGACGCGCTGGTTGGCGAACTCGGCCACGCCGGCGCGCTCCAGCACCTCCCGCACCGGCCGCGACCGCTGCTGCAGGGCGGCGGTGAGGCGCACCGTCTCACCGGCAGTCAGGTCCGGCAGCAGGCCGCCGCTCTGCAGCAGCGCGCCGACGGTGCCCTTGGCGATCGCCTTGGCCGGTGCCTGCCCGTCGAGCAGGACCGTGCCCTCGTCGGGGCGCAGGAGCCCGAGGAGCATGTCGATGGTCGTGGACTTGCCGGCGCCGTTCGGGCCGAGCAGCGCGACGACCTCGCCCCGGCGGATCGTGAGGTCCAGCCCGTCCACGGCGGTGAGGGCACCGAACCGTTTCGTCAGGCCGGTCAACTGGACAGCTGCGTTCGTCATGGGAAGAGCATCGCCGGGTATCCACTCCGGCGGATCTGTGTGCCGTCACCGGCGCCCCCATGACGGATGTCATGCGTCGGCGGCCGACCGGCTCGGCGGGGCCGAGCGGCGGCCCACCGGAGCCGAGGCTGAGCGGCGGCTGAGGAGCAACCGACGCCGGCCGTCCAACGCGAGCTACGGTGGTCGGTGAGCCCGGAATTGGGCGTCCGTTCGGCAAAGACTTCGTATCGATATCGTTGCGCCGACGATGCTTTCGCCCCGGTGTGTACTGGTATGCAGCCGTTTCTGTCACCGGGTTCGCCGAGGATACCGGTCGTTCGGATGACCTAACGGGGTGGTGAGCGGCTGATCCCGTGCCATACGATCGCGGTCCCATACCGTCGATCGAGCAGGTCACGTGCGCAAGCAGCTGTCCGTCCCCGAACGTATCGGCGCCCTCGGCGCCGGCATCGCGGTAGCCGCGGCGTTCTGGCCGATGTTCACGGCATCCACCGGTCTCGGTGCGCCGTGTCTGCTGCGCACGTTCACCGGCGTCCCGTGCCCGGCCTGCGGTCTGACCACCGCCGCGGTCGAACTGGTGCACGGTCACGTCGCGGCCTCTGCGGCGGCGAACCCGGCCATCCTGGGCGTCGCGGCGGTCACCGCCGTGGCGGTGCCGCTGCTCCTGCTGCGCCAGCTCGGCGTGGTCGGCGCGCCGGTGCCGTGGTCCAGCAGGGCCCGGTCACGCATGGGCTGGCTCATGCTCGTGGCGGCAGCCATGAGCTGGGTCTTCCAGTTGCACCGGCTCGGGGTCTCCTGAGCCGGAAGTGTTGCACCACCCCCACGTTTCTCGTCAAGGAGTTCCATGAACCTCGCAACATGGCCCGTGCGCGTCGGCGCCTTCATCGTCGACTACATCCCCGCGTGGATCCTGTTCGGCATCGGCAGCGTCGCCGGCCGTACCGACGACGGCGGCCTCGGCCCGATCTACTTCGTGTTCGCCCTGCTCGGCTTCGGCTACATCGTGTACAACCGCTGGATCCTCGGCGGCAAGGGCCAGAGCCTGGGCAAGAAGGCCCTGGGCCTGTACCTGGTCAAGGAGCAGACCGGCCAGCCGATCGGCGCGGGTATGGCGTTCGTTCGCGACATCGCGCACATCGTCGACAGCATCATCTGCTACATCGGCTGGCTCTTCCCGCTCTGGGACGCGAAGAAGCAGACGCTGGGCGACAAGATCGTGGGCACCGTCGTCACCAAGGCGTAACTCGCCTCCGCCGCCCGTGGTGGGACCCGCCGTCGTGCGGTCCGCCACGGGCGGCGCCATGTCCGGCTAGCGTTGCACCGATGAGGCTCGTGCTCGTCGCCGACACCCACGTCCCCAAGCGTGCCAAGGATCTGCCGCCGCTGGTCTGGGCGGCGGTCGAGGCCGCCGACGTCGTCATTCACGCGGGCGACTGGGTCGACGAGGCCTTCCTGGATCGCCTGGAGGCTCGCTCGTCGTTGCTCATCGGCGTGTACGGCAACAACGACGGCCCCCCGCTGCGGGCGCGGCTGCCCGAGGTCGCCGACGTGGAGCTCGACGGGGTGCGGATCGCCGTCGTCCACGAGACCGGCCCGGCGACCGGGCGCGAGCGGCGGTGCGAGGCACGCTTCCCGGACCGGGAACTCCTCGTCTTCGGCCACTCCCACGTGCCATGGGACACCACGACCCCGGGCGGCCTGCGGCTGCTCAACCCGGGCTCGCCGACCGACCGCCGCCGGCAGCCCTTCGCCACGTTCATGACCGCTGACCTGGTACACGGGACGCTTACCGACGTCGTGCTGCACCAGGTGCCGCGCCCGGGCGCCTGAACCCGCGACCGGCTCAGAGCGCCTCGAGCGTGAAGTACTGCTTCAGGAACGGGATCAGCGTCTGGTAGGCAACGATCGTGTCGGGTTGCTTGTTGTCGTGGGACAGGATGATCGAGCCCTGCCTGACCTGCCGCTTCACCTCGGCGATGACCCGCTTGATGTGGGCCTCGTCGTTGGCGTCCTTCGAGTGGTTCCAGTCCGCCGGGTCGACGTCCCAGTAGATCGACGCCATCCCCATGTCCTTCGCCTTCGCGATCAGGCCGGGGGTGAAGTTGCCGCCGGGGGCGCGGAAGTACCTGATCGGGACGTCGGGGCCGGCGGCGGCGCGGATGACCTCGTTGGTGCGCTTGAGGTCCCAGTCGATGTAGCTGGGCTCCTTCTTCGCCAGGTCCGTCAGGTGCTGCCAGGAGTGGTTGCACAGGGTGTGCCCCTCGGCCGCGATGCGGCGCACCAGGTCCGGATTGTCCCGGGCGCGGAAGCCGACCAGGCAGAAGGTGGCCTTCACGCCGTTGTCCCGCAGCAGGTCCAGGATCTTCGGGGTGTTGACGGGGTCGGGCCCGTCGTCGAACGTCAACGCGACCGTGGTGGACCCGGTGCGGCTCTGCGAGCCGGCGGCGCCGTGGCCGGTGCCGGGCGGGCGGATCACGAACGTGCCCTCGGGGCCCTTCACCGTAGAGGCGCTCGGCTTCGGCGAGGGCTTCCCGGAAGGCGCCTTCGACGCGGACGGACCGGCCGACGGCGACGCGCTCACGGTCGGCTGTGCCGGGTCCGCGGACGCTGTCACGGTCGGGCCTCCGGTGGCGGGCAGGGCTGCCGAGTGGTCCTTCTTGGACCCGTCGGACCCGCACGCCGTGAGGGCGAGCATGGAGGTGACCAGCACTGCCACCATGGTCCTGCGTCGGGACACCCTGAGCACTCCTCACCTGGACGACGAGCCGCAAAACGCAATGCCCGGCCAACCTAGCCGAATCGGGGCACGTTTCACATCCCCCGTAACAGACCGCGAGTGTGTGAATGCATCGGGTGATTGTGGTCCGCGCCGGCGTTACAGTGCCCGGGTGAGTGCCATGACGGCGGTGCCGGTCCAGTTGCTCGCGCACCTGCGCCGGGCCCGTGACCACCTCGACCGCCATTATCGCGAGCCGCTCGACCTCGACGCCGTCGCGGCCGTCGCGCGGGTGTCCAAGTACCACTTCGTGCGCTGCTTCGAGTCGGCGTACGGTGAGACGCCGATGCGCTATCTCACCCGCCGGCGCATCGAGCGCGCCCAGGACCTGCTGCGCTCGGCGAACCTGACCGTCACCGAGATCTGCATGACGGTCGGGTTCAGCAGCCTCGGCTCGTTCTCGTCCCGGTTCACCGCGGTCGTGGGGATGAGCCCGACCGCATACCGGGACCGCTGGGCCCACAGCACCGCGCACATCCCCGGCTGCTTCCTCTTCATGAACGGGGTCCTGCCCAACGGCGCAATTTCGAAGAAGCCTCCCAGGGCTGACGTTCAGTAACGTCGCTCGCATGATTACCAACATCTCGCTGGTCACCATCTACTGCCTTGACCAGGACAAAGCCCGTGACTTCTATGTCAATCTGCTCGGTTTCGAGGTCCGCACCGATGTGACGATGGGTGAGGGTCTCCGGTGGCTGACGATCGGCCACCCGAACCAGCCGGAGCTCGAGGTGACACTGATGGTCCCCGGGCCGCCGCTGGACGAGGAGGCGGCCGCGTTCGTGCGCCGGCAGCTGGAGAAGGGCCAGATGGGCGGCCTCGGGTTACGGGTCGACGACTGCCACAAGGCGTTCGCGGAGCTGTCCGGCCAGGGCGTGACGTTCCTGCAGGAGCCCTCGGACCGGCCCTATGGGGTGGAGGCCGTCATGCGCGACAACACCGGCAACTGGCTGGTGCTGGTCGAGCCGCGCGCCTTCACGCCGGAGGACTTCACATGACCGGCCCGCCTGCCGGCCGGCGCTCAGCTGACCGACCACCCGGTCGCCGCCGCCCATTCCTCCGCCACGACGATCACCAGGTCGACGACGGGATCCTTGACGTCGCTGTAGACCCCGATGTCGTCGACGGCGCCGGCGAGGGCCGCCTTGAACGCCCCGTAGGCCGGGACCGCCGCCGGGTTCGCGCGGAACCAGTCTCGAAACAGCAGCGCCAGCCGCTCGTTCGGCGATCCGGCGAGCCGCACGTGCAGGTTGACCCCTGGCCCGCTCCACAACCGCTTCGCCCAGCGGCCGGGGTCGTCGGTGCGTCCGGCGGGCACATGGTCCTGCACGTAGGGTCGCCGCGACAGGCCGAGCGCCTCGAGCGGCCCGTCCAACGGCGCTTCGAGGTCCAGGACGCTGACCTGCAGGTCGATCACCGGCTTGGCCGGCATCCCCGGGATCGACGTGCTGCCGATGTGCTCGACCCGCACCGCGGCGGGCCCGAGGTCGTGCCGGAGACGGGCGGCGAGGGCGAGGCCGCGCGCGGCCCACTCGTCCCGGGGCGCGTCGAGGACGATCGACATCAGGCGTTCTCTGCTTCCCGTTTGGCCTTGGCACGTCGTTTACCCTCATGCATCGCCTGGACACGAGGCACGGGGATCGTGTGCCCCTCGGCGATGAGCCCAGCGTCGAGCCGTTGCGGCGCCGGCATGCGCGCGGCCCACGGGTCGGTGTCGCCGAGCAGCCCGGGCACCGTGTGGATGGTGAAGTCGGCCGGCGTGACGTCGTCGAGGTCGTCCCACGACAGCGGAAACGACACGGGCATGCCCGGCCGCAGCCGTGGGCTGTACGCGGCGACGACGGTCGCCCCGCCGACCCTGGTCGGATCGAGGAAGACCTTGCCCTCGCGGTCCTCGCGGATGAACGCGGTGGTGGCGAGGTCCGGGTCGAGCCGCGCGGCCCTGGCGGCCACGGCTCGGGTCGCGGCGGCGATGTCCTCCATCGGCGCGTGGGCGTCGATCGGCACGAACACGTGCAGCCCCTTGGCGCCGCTGGTCTTCACGGCGCTGTCCATGCCCAGGTCGCGCAGCACGGCGCGGACCAGCCTCGCCGCGCCGACGGCCAGGCCGAAGGCGTCAGGGGCCGGCGGGTCCAGGTCGAGGATCATGTGGGTGGTGTGTGCGAAGTCCGGCACCTTGGCGAGGGTGGGGTGAAACTCGATGGCCCGCTGGTTGGCGAACCACAGCAGCGTCCGCCGGTCCTCGCACAGTCCGTAGGTGACGTTGCGCTTCGACGACTCCGCCCACACGGTCACCCGCGGCACCCAGTCCGGCGTGTATTTCGGCAGGTTCTTCTGCATGAACGGCTGCTGCCCGCGCAGCATCCGCACCACCGACAGCGGTCTGCCGCGCAGCACGGGGATGATCCGGTCGCGGACGGCGTCGAGGTAGTCGACCAGGTCGCGTTTGCTCGCCCCGGCATCGTCGAACAGCTGCTGGTCGAGGTTCGTCAACGCGACCCCGTCGCGCTCCTCATCGGCTGCGCTCACCGTCACACCGTAACAATCACTGTGCTTCCCGGCCGTCCTTTGCCCCGCGGGGCGCGACGGCGGACGTCTCGGTGAGCACCCTGTCGAGCAGCCGGGCGATCGCCGCCGGTGCGACCGGCTCATGGTTCCCGGTGGTGTACCGCCGGATCGCCGCCCCGATCGCCGCCATGCCCGGATCGCGGCCTTCGGCCCACCTCGCGGCGTCCACCTTGCCGCAGTGCACCCCTTCGACGGCGAACCGCCAGATCCGGCACGCGGTCAGCACCATGTGGGCGGCGTGCTGGTCGTCCTCGGTCAGTCCCTGCCACACCGTCAACCAGTGGCGGCCGCGGTCAACGATCCAGCGCGCGGGGACCTCACCGAACACGCCGGCCGGAGACCGGTTCTCGACCAGGGGAGCCGCGAGCAGCGTCCGGCCGCCGGCGCGGGCCATGGCCAGCTCGACCGGCAGGTCCGGGTCGGCGGGCATGCGCCGGGCGACCTCGACACCGGACGCGTACCGGCCGACGTGCAGCTCCACCGGCGGTTCGCGGACCGGGTCGGCGGCGACCACCGAGGTGACCACGTGCAGGTCGACGCCGCTCGCGTCGCCGAGGTCCGCGGCCACGACAACCCGCTCCAGCGCGGCGGCCTGGTCGTCGGTGATGCCGGCACCCGTGACGACGAGCAGGTCGATGTCGCTCCGACCGGGCACGAAGTCGCCGGTGGCGAGCGACCCGTGCAGGATCACGGCGTGCAGCTGGTCGCCGACCACCGCCGTGACGTGCTGGACCAGCCGCTCCACTGTGGACTCCATGGGTCCCGACGATAGCGGGATCGGTTTGCGTGGAAAGCAGAAGACCTAGTATCCTAGGAAGCACGACGGGGTGTGGCGACCGGCACGACCGCCGGGCAGCGCGGCGCCGGCATGGGGAGCCGGCGCCGCCCTGCACCGAGATCAGGCGGAGTCCTCCATGACGAGGTCCATGTTGAGCATGCCGCCGGTGCTGACACCGGCGGCGGCCGCAGCGATCACCGTGGCCATGGGGTCGGTGACGTTGCCGGCCACGTAGAGACCGGGGACGGTGGTGGCGCCGCCCATGCCGGAGGGGAGGTGCGTGCCGAAGCGGTGACCGTTGGCCTCGAAGTCGGCGGGCTTCAGCCCGAGCGGGGCGAGGGCGTCTGCGCGGGCCTCGACGCGGCTCATCAGCACGAGGGCCTCGACCGGCACGAGCGTGCCGTCGGCGAGCCGCGCACCGTCGGCGCCGAAGCTGGTGACCTCACCCTCGACGATGCGGATCCCGCGCCGGGCGAACTTGGCCAGTTCCTCGTCGGTCGGTGTCGGAGCGGTGTGCAGCAGCAGCGTGACGTTCGGGGTCCACTGCCGCCACAGCAGCGCCTGGTGGGCGGACATGGCCGACAGTCCGAGGATCGCGACGGGCCGGTCGCGGACCTCCCACCCGTGGCAGTAGGGGCAGTGGAGCACCCGGCTGCCCCAGTGCTCGGCGACACCGGGGATGTCGGGCAGCTCGTCGACGAGGCCCGTGGTGACCAGGACCCGGCGTGCCCCGACCGTCGTGCCGTCGGCCAGCTCGACCACGAACCTCGGCCACTCCCGGCCTGCGTCGGCGCCGCGCTGGTCACCGTCGAGCCGGTCGGCGGTGCCGGGTCGGGTGGCCGTGCCGGGGCGGACGGCTGTGACGGTGCCGGGGCGGACCTCGCCGCCGTACAGGGCGACCTCCTCGCGACCGATCGCCAGCAGCTCACCCGGCGGCGTGTTCTCCCGGCCGAGATAGTTGTGCACATGGCCGGCGGGGGCGTTGCGAGGGCTGCCCGCGTCGACCACCAGCACCCGGCGGCGGGCCCGGGACAAGGTCAGCGCCGCGCTCAGCCCGGCCGCGCCGCCGCCGATGACCACCACGTCGTATTCGCTCTGCATGACCCGAGCGTCGCTCGCTCTGGCGTCTGCGACAAGGCTCGTTGCTGAAATGGCAAGGCGCCCGAGGGTCGGGCTATGGGGAGGCCACGGCCTGGCAGGCGCCCCAGCCGTCCGCCCTGGCCACCACCCGGCCGTCGGCGATCCGCAGCGCCGTCTCCGTGATGTCGGCGCCCGGGGTCGGATCGCAGATGACCTGCAGGTCCGGCCACGTGGCAAGGGGCGCCGCGTGCGCCAGATGGTGGCGCAGCTCGGCGAGGGACAGCCGGACCAGCGGCAGCAGTTCGTCCGGCGCGCCGGAGACCAGGACCGCCGTCACCGGCAGCCCGCTGCGGACGGCGTGCTCGACCGTGGAGAGCCGGTGCAGGCCGAGCACCGCCACGATGCCGTCGCGTGGCGGCGATGCCGGTACGGCCCGTAGGAGGTCCATTGTGGACGGTAGTGCAGGAGCGGCCTCGTCGACGGCGCGGGCGCTGGTCGCGGCGGGTGGGGGGAGCCAGGTGTCGTCGAGGGCGGGGAGGTCCTCGACGGCCCGCACGACGTGGAACGGCTCGCCGAAACCCGGGGCGGCCGCGGCGAGCTGGGCGGCGCCGTGCAGGACCGTCAGGGCGAGCTCGGCGAGGCGGACCTGCCGGCCGCGACCGGTGGGGCGCAGGCGCTCCAGAGCGAGCCCGAGGACGATCGCGTCGAGCTGCTTGAGCTGTGCGAACGCCGTCCTGGCGGCCGGGTCGGCGGCGACCTCGGTCATCAGGTCGGCGGCGAGGCGGGCGGCGGCGCCGGTGTCGTCGGTGGCGAGGGGGAGCCGGGAGACCCAGGCCCGCGCGAAGGCGCTGAGCGCGGCCCGGACGGTGGTCGCGGTCGCGTCGAAGGCGGCGGGCGGGACGTCGTCGGCGAGGACGGCGAAGTACAGGGCGCGCTTGCCGGGGAAGTTGGAGTAGACGGCGCCCCGGGTCAGCTCGGCCCGCTCCGCGATGGCGTCGATCTTGGCGTCGCGGAAGCCGCGTTCGGCGAACTCCGCGCGGGCGGCGGCGAGGACGGCGGCGCGGTTGCGTTCCTGTGTCTCGGCGCGGGTCA
The DNA here is from genome assembly GCF_000716715.1 of Dactylosporangium aurantiacum. Taxonomy (GTDB): domain Bacteria; phylum Actinomycetota; class Actinomycetes; order Mycobacteriales; family Micromonosporaceae; genus Dactylosporangium; species Dactylosporangium aurantiacum. Next base: position 24,565 of record NZ_JNYJ01000015.1, read on the forward strand.
GACGGGCCACAGCGAATAAGATACTGTCACCATCCAGATGATGCGATCATTTGGAGTGTATGCCGTGACGACAGTCCCCGAGATCGACCTCTCCGACCCTGAGCTGCTGGAGGACCCCGCCGCCGTCTACGGGCGGGCCAGGGAACGCGCGCCGGTCGCGAGGCTCGTCGCGCCCGGGTTCGGGCCCATGTGGGCCGTCACCCGGCACGCCGAGGCGCGCGCGATGCTCGCGGATCCGCGGTTCGGCAACAGCGCCGCCAGCTACCCCCGGTTGGACGTGCCCGAGCACTGCCGGCCGTACCTGCGCACGATGCAGGAGATGGCCGGGCCGGACCATCAGCGGCTGCGCCGGTTGAGCGCGCCCGCGTTCACGGCCCGCCGCGCCGACGCGTTCCGCCCCGTGGTCGCGCGGATCGTCGAGCGGCTCCTCGACGACGTGGCCGACCTCCTCGCCGACGGCCCGGCCGACCTGCTGGAGCACTTCGCCGGGCCGCTGCCGATGTACGTCGTCTGCGCGCTGCTCGGTGTGCCCGACGAGGCGCGGCCGGCGTGGCTGGCGCACGGGCGGGCGGTCGCCGCGGGCAACGGGCCCGCGTTCACCGCGGCCGTCCCGGCGATCATCGACGGTGCACGGGAGATCGCGCCGCACGTGGCGGACCTGTTCGGCGACGGGCTCACCGAGCAGGAACGGATCACCCAGGTCTGGCATCTCGTCCTGGCCGGGCAGACCCCCACGAACCTCATCGCCAACGCGGTCGCCGCCCTGCTCGAGGAGCCGTCCCGCGCCGCCCTGCTGCGCGCCGAGCCCGGCCTGCTGCCGGGCGCCGTGGAGGAGCTCACCCGATGGTGCGGCCCTCAGTTGCTGACGGTTCCACGGTACGTCCACCGCCCCGCCGACCTCGCCGGTGTCACGGTCAACCCGGGTGAACCGGTCACGGTCGCGATCGTCGCGGCGAACCGGGACCCGCGGGTCTTCCCGGACCCGGAGCGGCTCGACCTGCGCTCCACGACCGCCGGGGCCCACCTCGGGTACGCCCACGGCCCCCACTTCTGCCTCGGCGCGCCGCTGGCGCGGGTGCAGACGGAGGTGGCGCTCGGCGCACTCCTGGCCAGGTTCCCGGACCTGGCGCTGAGCAGCGCGGGCGCCCTCGCCGGCGTCGCCGCCCGGCGGGTGCCGGACCCGGGCACGTGGCGGCTCGCGGCGCTCCCCGTCACCGCCGGGGATGACGCCCGTCCTACCTGAGGAGGACATTCGCCGCCACCGGTCGCGACCTGAGGAGGTCGCCCCAAAACCGGGCCACCCCTAGCGTCGGACGCATGATCGAGGCGCAGGCACTGAGCAAACGCTACGGCGGCACCGTCGCCGTCGACGCCCTGTCGTTCGCCGTGAAGCCCGGGCAGGTCACCGGCTTCCTGGGCCCCAACGGCGCCGGCAAGTCCACCACCATGCGGATGATCGTCGGGCTGGACCACCCGACGGCCGGCACCGCGACCGTCAACGGCCGGCCGTATCGGGCGCATCCGGACCCGCTGCGGCAGGCCGGGGCGCTGCTGGACGCCCGGTCCGTCCACAAGGGACGCACGGCCCGCGCGCACCTGCTCGCCCTCGCGCAGACGCACGGGATCCCGGCGTCCCGCGTCGACGAGGTCCTCGGCCTCGTCGGCCTGGAGTCCGTCGCGCACCGGCGCGCCGGTGGGTTCTCCCTCGGCATGGGGCAGCGGCTCGGCATCGCCGCGGCGCTGCTCGGCGACCCGGCGGTCGTCATCCTCGACGAGCCGGTCAACGGGCTGGACCCCAACGGCGTGCTGTGGATCCGCACGCTGCTCAAGCAGCTCGCCGCCGAGGGGCGCACCGTGCTGGTGTCCAGCCACCTGATGAGCGAGATGGCGGTGACGGCCGAGCACCTCGTCATCGTCGGGCGTGGCCGCCTGCTCGCCGACACCACCGTCGCCGAGCTGATCGAGCGGGTGGGGGTGGGGACGGTCGTCGTCCGTACGCCTGAGGCCACCGCGCTGCGGGACGCCCTCACGGCCATCGGCGCGGTCGTCACCGGCGTGGAAGCCGGGCTGCTGCACGTGGGTGCGGCCACCGCGGAGCGGATCGGCGACGTCGCGCGGGCCGCCGGCGTCGTGCTGCACGAGCTGACCCCGCGCCGCGCGTCGCTGGAAGAGGCATACATGGAGCTCACCAGGTCGGAGGTCGAGTACCGATGAGGCTCACGTTCCCGAGGGTCCTGCGCGCGGAATGGACCAAGCTGCTGTCGCTGCGTTCGACGTGGCTCACGCTGGGCGGGCTCGCCGTCGTCACCGCCGGGCTGGCCGGTGCCGTCGGCTACGGGGTGCACCGCTCGGTCGTCGGCGGCGACGCGCCGCCCAGCGTCGCCCGGGCGGTCGGCGCCGGCTTCCTGCCCGTCGACTTCGTCGTGCTCGTCGTCGGGGTGTTCGGGGTGCTGCAGATGACCGGCGAATACGGCACCGGTTCGATCCGCTCGACGCTCACCGCCGTCCCGCGGCGCTGGCCGGTCGTGGCGGCGAAGGCGCTCGCCCAGGTCGCGGTCACCGTCCCGCTGATGGGCGCGGTCTGCCTCGGCTCGTTCCTGGTGTGCCAGGCGTTCCTCGGCGACGACGGTGCGTCCCTCGCCGACCCGCACGTGCCGCGCGCCATCGCCGGGGCAGCCGCCGGGCTGGTGCTCACCGGCCTGCTGGGGCTCGGCGTCGGCACCCTGCTGCGCCACTCGGCGGTCGCGATCACCACGCTGGTGGCCACGATGTTCGTCGGGCCGGCGCTGCTGTCCGCCGCCCTGCCCGCCGAGCGCGCCGACGACATCATGCGGTTCGTGCCGACGGTCGCCGCACAGGCGATGTACAGCGTCGACGGCACCGGCACGCCGTTTCGCACGTTCTCGCCGGCGGGGTCGGCGGCGGTGCTGACCGGGTGGGTCGTGCTGCTGCTGCTCGCCGGCACGCTCGTCCTGCGCCGCCGAGACGCATAGCGTTGCTGACCATGCGACCCGTCGAGCAACCGGCCGCCGGACCGGGGTCAGGTCCGAGCGCCGCAGGGCCGGACGCTGACCGCGGTGCCGCCGGCCACCGGGAAGGCGTTGCCGCCGTGAGCGCCGCTGTCGTCAGCGGTGCTGCCGGCCGGGGCGGACCTGCCACCGGCAATGCGGGCGGCGGCGTCGGGGCCAGCGGGGTCGGGGCTGTCACCAGCGGCACCGGGGGTGCTGGTGACGGTGGGTCGGCCGGGGCGCGGTGGTTCGGGGTGGTGCGGGGGTTCGCGGTGCGGCACCCGCGGTGGGTCGACGGGGTCCTGGCGGCCACGGTCGGGGTGCTCACCGCGGACCGCGCGCTGGCAGGTGCGGGGGTCGCCGGCGTCGGGTTCTACCTGGCGGTGCACCTGCTGTTGGTGTGGCGGCGGGCCGCGGCGGTCGCGGTGTGCTGGGGCGTGTTCGGCCTGTCCCTGCTGACGATCGCCGTGGTCGGCATCAGGGTCGAGGGCCTGTACCCGGAGGCGACGATCGCGATCGCCGTGTACACCGTCGCCAGGCACGGTCCACTGCGGCAGCTGGTGCCGATCGTGGCGGTGGTCGAGGTCCTGGCACTCACCGCGTCGCTGGTCGCCGGTCCCCGGTGGACGGCGGTCGGCTTCGTGACGTTCGGGCTGGCCGCGGCGGTGCTGCTCGGGCTGGTGGTGCGGACGCGGCGGGCGTACCTGGCGGAGCTGGAGGACCGGGCCCGCCGCCTGGAACGTGACCGGGACCAGCGGGCCGAGATCGCCGTCGCGGCCGAGCGGGCCAGGATCGCCCGGGACATGCACGACATCGTCGCGCACCACCTGTCGGTCATGGTCACCCTCGCCGACGCGGCCACCCTCACCGCGGGCTCCGCGCCCGACGAGGCGGTGACCGCGATGCGGCACGTGTCGGGCACCGGGCGGCAGGCCCTGGGCGAGATGCGCCGCGTGCTGGGCCTGCTGCACACCGACCCCGTGCCGCGGTCCACCGGGCCGCACACCGGCGCCGGTCCGTGGCCCGCCGGGTCGCGTACCGGCGCGGGTCCGTCGTCCACCGGGTCGCGCACCGGCGCGGGTCCGTCGTCCACCGGGTCGCGCACCGGCGCGGGTCCGTGGCCCGCCGGGCAGCCACGGCTGGCGCCGGCCGCCGTGCACCCGCAGCCGGGGCTCGCCGACCTCGACGGGCTCGTCGCCGGCGTACGGGCTGCGGGGCTGCGGGTCGAGTGCACCGTGGAGGGCGTGCCCGGCCCGCTCGGCGCCGGGGTGCAGCTCGCCGTGTACCGCATCGTCCAGGAGGCCCTCACCAATGTGCTCAAGCACGCCGGGGTGGCGACCAGGGCCGCGGTGCTGCTGCGGTACACGAGCGGCGGCGTCGACCTCGAGGTCATCGACGACGGCCCGGCCGCACCCACCGCGACCACCGGTGCGGGTGCCGGTGACGGCCGGGGCATGACGGGCATGGCCGCCCGGGCCACGGCGTACGGCGGTCGCTTCGCCGCCGGCCCGCGCCCCGACGGTCCGGGCTGGTCGGTGCGGGCGACGCTGCCCGGCGGCCCGGTGGAGGCCGGGTCGCACGACGAGCGATCGGAGGCGGAAGCGCGCGAGGGCTCGACAACGGCGGGACCGGAGGACGCTTCGGAGCCGTCGGCAGGGGTTGCGCCCGGTAGCGGCAGAGGGCCGGAGCCATCGGCGGGGGCGGGCGGCGGCGGGGGGCTGGAGCCGTCGGCGGAGGCGGGCAGGAGCGGGGGACGGGAGCCGTTGGCGGAGGCGGGCAGCGGTGGCGGGCCGGAGCCGTCGGTGGGGGCGGGCGGCGGCGGGGGACCGCAGCCGTCGGTGGGGGCGGGCGGCGGCGGGAGAGAGGGCGGACGGTGAGCATCACGGTGCTGCTCGTCGATGACCAGCCGTTGCTGCGGCTCGGGTTCCGGATGATCCTGTCGACGCAGCCTGACCTGGAGGTGGTCGGGGAGGCCGGCGACGGCGCGCAGGCCGTGGCGATGGCGGCGGCGCTCGCGCCCGACGTGGTGCTCATGGACGTGCGGATGCCGGTCGCCGACGGGATCGAGGCGACCCGGCGGATCGTCGGGTCGGGGGCGGCGACGCGGGTGCTGGTGCTGACCACGTTCGACCTGGACGAGTACGTCTGGGCGGCGCTGCGGGCGGGGGCCAGCGGGTTCCTGCTCAAGGACGTCCAGCCGGCGGACCTCGTGGGCGCCATCCGGTCGGTCGCGGAGGGCGACGCCGTCGTCGCGCCCAGCGTGACCCGCCGGTTGATCGACGCGTTCGCGGGGCACCTGCCCGACCCGGGGGCCGGCCCGTCGGAGGCGGACGTGCTGCTGGGGCGGCTCACCGGGCGGGAGCGGGAGGTGCTGGTGGAGGTCGCCCGGGGCCGCTCGAACCTTGAGGTCGCCGGGGTGCTGTCGCTGTCGGAGACGACCGTGAAGACCCACGTGGGGCGGCTGTTGACGAAGCTGGGCCTGCGTGACCGGGTGCAGATCGTCGTGTTCGCGTACGAGGCGGGTGTCGTCCGTCGTGGTGAACCATGAGCCTCGGCGCACGTCATCGCGGTGGCGGGCGACGAGGTCCGCAGCACGCGACGCCCCGCGGTGGGGCGGTCACGCCGAGCCGGGGCGGATCAGTCCGCTCTCGTAGGCGAACGCCGCGGCCTGGACGCGGTCGCGGAGGTCGAGCTTGGTGAGCATCCGGGAGATGTACGTCTTCACCGTCGCCTCGCCGAGGAACAGCTCGGCGGCGATCTCGGCGTTCGAGCGGCCGCGGGCGACGAGCCGGAGCACGTCGACCTCGCGGTCGGTGAGGGTGGCCAGCTGCGCGGCGGCGTGGGGGTCGGCGGTGGGGGCGGCGGCGTAGGACTCGATGACGCGCAGGGTCACCGCCGGGTCCAGCAGGGCCTGGCCGGCGGCGACGGTGCGCACCGCGTGCACGAGCTGCTCGGGTGGGGCGACCTTGAGCAGGAAGCCGCTGACGCCCAGGCGCAGCGCCCGGCGGACCGCGTCGTCCTCGTCGAACGTGGTCAGGATGATCACCTTGGCGGTGCCGGCGGCGAGGATGCGGCCGGCGGCCTCGATGCCGTCGCCGTGGGGCATGCGGACGTCGAGCAGGACGACGTCCGGGGTGGTGCGGCGGACCTCGTCGAGGGCGCGGATGCCGTCGGCGGCCTCGCCGACGACCTCGATGTCGGGCTGGTGGTCCAGGAGCATGCGCAGACCGGCCCGGATCATGGCCTCGTCGTCGACGATCACCACGCGGATCATGAGCGGGCCCGGGCGGCGGTACCGAGGGGAAAGACCGCCTGGACGGTCCAGCCGCCGGGGCGGGTGCCGGCGGCGAGGGTGCCGGCGAACACGGCCACCCGTTCGCGCATGCCGATGAGGCCGTGACCGCCACCGTCGGCCGGGCCGGGTGACGGTGGATCGGCGTCGTTGTCGACGGTGAGCGTGACCCGGTCGGCGGTGCGGGCGAGGTGGACGCTGGTCGGGGCGGTGCCGGCGTGGCGCAGCACGTTGGTGAGGGCCTCCTGCAGCACCCGGTACGCGGAGATGTCCTGGGCGCGGGGCACCCCGGTGAGGTCGCCGTCGACGGTGAGCCGGACGGGCAGCCCGGCGGCGCGGACCTCCGCGACGAGGTCCTCGGCGCGGGCGAGGGACGGCTGCGGGGCGGTGACGGCCGCGGGGGTGTCGCGCAGCATCCCGACCAGGGCGTGCAGCTCCTGTACGGACTCGCGGCCGAGCCGTTCGACGCCCTGGAGCATGTCGGCCTGCGGGGTGCCGGGTGGCAGGGTCGCGCGGACGGCGCCGAGCTGCAGGACCATGACGCTGATGGAGTGCGCGACGGCGTCGTGCATGTCGCGGGCGATGCGCTGGCGTTCCTCGGCGACGGCGGCGTGCTCGCGGGCGTCGCGTTCGGCGTCCAGGGCGGTGGTGAGGCGGGCGAGCAGCTCGGCGCGGTCGCTCAGGCGGCGGGCGAGCAGGCCGACGCCCCAGGCGCCCCAGCACAGCGCGCCGAAGAACAGGTTCTCCCAGGCCATGGCGGCCAGGCCGCTGACGGTGGAGCCGGCGGCGCGCCCGGCGATCCAGGTGCCGAGGCTCGCCATGAGCTGCGCGGCGAGTGGCGCCGGCCAGGAGGCGAGGGCCCGCCGGTAGCCCGCCCAGCCGGGAGCGAGGAAGAAGCCGAGGACGGCGGCGCCGGTGGGGCCGTTGAGGCCGCCGGCGACCGCGATCGGGAAGGCGAGGGCGACGACGGCGGCGCCGGTGACGGGGAGCCGGCCGGCGAGGGCGGTGCCGGCGACGACGGCGAGCAGCGCGGCGGCGGGCACGCCGGGCGCGGCGGAGAACGCCCGGTCCAGGAGGATCTCGGCGACGCCGATAACGGTCAGGGTGCCGGCGGCGGCCCAGGGCACGAGCGTGCGGTGCATGCCGGTGATCTTATTGTCGCAGGTCAGCAGGGCGGGTCGGCCGTGCGGTGGACAGCGTGACGGTGCCGTGTCCGCCGGGCGGGGGACGCGGGTCGAGACGCCGGACAGCAGACCCGGACGGGGCCCCGGAAATAGCGTTCCCGGCATGAACACCACCTCGAACAACACCGCACGAGTCCTTACCTACGCCGCCGGCGGCTCGCTCGTCGCCGGTGCCGCCGGCTTCTTCGCCGGCCTGGCCACGTCCCCGCCGAGCGGCGGCGACGACAAGGCCGCCTACCTGCGGTCGCTGGCCGCGGATCCGTTCCAGACGCAGCTGTCGGCGCTGCTGTTGCACTACGGCAACCTGCTCATGGGGGTGGGGCTGCTGGCGCTGCCGCTGCTGGTGCGGGGCCGCCGCGGCGCGGTCCTGACGCTCGTCGGGGCGCTGCTCGGGGCGCTGACCCTGCTGGAGATGTCCGGCGCGCTGCTGTCCGACTGGTTCCACATGGAGATCGGCCGGAACCTGCCGGTGGAGCAGGCGGTGGCCCTGTCGGACAAGGTGCTGGCGCACCCGGCGCAGCAGCTGGCGTTCAGCCCCGGCCCGCTGGTGTCGCTGGCGCTGCTGCTGACGTTCGCCGGGCTGGCCCGCGCCGGGGTGCTCGGCTGGTGGTCCCTCGGCGGGATCGTGCTGGGCTACGCCGGGCTGCTGTTCCTGCCGTACGACACGCCGATCCTGCCGGCCCTGGGCACCCTGCCGATGCTGGCGGTCATGGCGGCCGCGGGGCTGCGGGTGCTGGGCCGCGCCCGGATCGCCCCGGTCGGCACCGGTCTGCCGGCCGCGCCGGAGCCCGTCGCAGCCGCCTGATCAGCGCCGCCGCACGACAGGCGACAGCGTCGGCGTTCAACTGGGACCGGGTCGTCCGCGGTACGCGGGCGGCCTCGGTCGTAAGGTGTCAGCATGACGGACACCACTTTCACGGAGCGGCGCGGTGTGGGGTTGCGGTCCGAGCGGGGGCCGGTCCTCGCGTCGGTGATGCTGGCCACCGGGCTCGTCGCGCTGGACAGCACGATCATCGCGACCGCGGTGCCGTCGGTGGTGCGTGACCTGGGCGGTTTCTCCCATTTTCCCTGGCTCTTCTCGGTGTACCTGCTGACCACGGCGGTGACGACGCCGCTGTACGGCAAGCTGTCCGACGTGGTGGGCCGCCGGCCGGTGATGTTCGCCGGGATCGCGGCGTTCCTGCTCGGGTCGGTGCTGTGCGGGTTCGCGTGGAGCATGCTGACGCTGATCGTCTTCCGGGCGGTGCAGGGCATCGGCGCCGGCGCCATCACCCCGATGAGCATGACGATCATCGGTGACCTGTACACGGTCGAGGAGCGCGCCCGGGTGCAGGGGTACGTGGCCGGGGTGTGGGGCGTGTCGTCGGTGGTCGGACCGACGCTCGGCGGGGTGTTCGCCGACTACCTGTCGTGGCGGTGGATCTTCTTCGTGAACATCCCGCTGGGCCTGGTCGCGGCGTGGATGCTGGCGCGGCACCTGAAGGAGCGGGTCGAGCGCCGGGCGCACCGCATCGACTACCTCGGCGCGTCGCTGCTGGTGGCCGGGTGCTCACTGCTGATCCTCGGCACCCTGGAGGGCGGCACCACCTGGGCGTGGGCGTCGGTGCCGAGCGTGACGATCTTCGCGGTCGGCGCGGTGCTGATGGTCGCGTTCTGGTTCGTGGAGCGCCGGGCGGAGGAGCCGGTGCTGCCGCTGTGGGTGTTCCGGCACCGGACCCTGGTCGGCGGCAACCTGGTGTCGCTGGTCGTCGGGGCGCTGCTGATCGGGCTGACGTCGTACGTGCCGAACCTCGCGCAGGGGGTGCTGGGCGCCAGCGCGGTGCTCGCCGGGTTCGTGGTGGCGGCGATGACGCTCGGCTGGCCGCTCGCGGCCACCGCGTCCGGGCACATCTACCTGCGCGTCGGGTTCCGCAACACGGCCCTGGGCGGCGGGGTGGTGATCATCGCGGGCACGGTGATGTGCGCGCTGCTGGGCCGGCACACGTCGCTGCCCGTGCTCGCGGTCGCCTGCTTCGTCATCGGTGTCGGGCTGGGCCTGACCTCCAGCCCGAACCTGGTGGCCGTGCAGTCGGTCGTCGGGTGGGACCGCCGCGGGGTGGTCACCGGCACCAACATGTTCTTCCGGTCGATCGGCAGCGCGGTCGGCGCCGCCGTGTTCGGCGCGATCGCCAACACCACGCTGGACCGGCGGTTCGCGGCCGCGCCGGCCGGGGTGCGGGAGCGGCTCGGCGGCGGCGCCGACGCGACCGACGTGGTGCTCAAGGCGAAGGACACCCCGCCGGCGGTGCTCACGTACGCGCGGGACAGCCTGTACGCGGCCACGCACCACGTGTTCATCGCCCTCGCGTGCGTCGGGGTCCTCGGCGTCGGCGCCCTGCTGCTCATGCCGAGGCGGACCACGCCGCTGCCATGACCGGCGCCGCGGCGGACCACGCCGCCGCCGTGATCCGAGGCACGGTTGATCCATTTCCTACCGGCGAGGTGGGTACGATCGCCGCCATGCGCTCCAGGACCCTCCTCCTCGCCGCCGGCCTGACGGCGGCCCTCGCCGCCGCTGCCGGCTGCGCACCGGCTGACGACGACACCGCCACCCCGGCCGCCTCGGGCGGCTCCACCGCCGCCGCGGCGAACTGCGCCCCGGCGAGCCTGAAGACCGTCGCCGCGGGCAAGCTCACCATCGCCACGGACGAGCCCGTCTACGAGCCGTGGTTCAAGGACAACAAGCCCGAGAGCGGCGAGGGCTTCGAGGCCGCCGTCGCCTACGCGGTCGCCACCAAGCTCGGCTACAGCAAGGACCAGGTCGGGTGGACCCGGGTCACGTTCAACAACGCGATCGCCCCCGGCAAGAAGACGTTCGACTTCGACGTCAACGAGTTCTCCATCACCGACGAGCGCAAGCAGGCCGTCGACTTCTCCGCCCCGTACTACGACGTGACCCAGACCGTGATCGCGTTGAAGTCCTCGAAGATCGCCGGGGCGAAGAGCGTCGCGGACCTCAAGGGCGCGAAGCTCGGCGCGCAGGTCGGCACGACCAGTTACCGCTCGATCACCGAGGTGGTCAAGCCGGCGGCGCAGCCGCAGGTGTACAACAACAACGACGACGCGAAGAAGGCCCTGCAGAACGGGCAGATCGACGGCCTGGTCGTGGACCTGCCGACGGCGTTCTACATCACCGGCGCGGAGATCACCGACGCGCAGATCGTCGGGCAGCTGCCGCAGCCGTCCGGCACCCCGGAGCAGTTCGGCCTGGTGCTGGACAAGGGTTCGGCGCTGACCGGCTGCGTCAGCCAGGCCGTCGACGCGCTGCGCGCTGACGGCACCCTGAAGAAGCTGACCGAGCAGTGGCTGTCGTCCGTGCAGGGCGCGCCGACGCTCAGCTGATGACGTTCAAGCCCAGCCCGTTACAGCTGGAACGCGACGCGTACCGCCGCCGGCAGACGGTCCTGTCGGTGGCGGTCGGGGCCGTGTCCACGCTCGTCGTCGGGGCCCTGCTGTACGCCGCGGTCACCGGCGCGCCCGGCTGGGACCGGTTCCGGGCCAGCTTCCTGGACCCGGACGTGGCCCGCGAGTCGCTGCCCGCGGTGCTGCGCGGACTGTGGCTCAACGTGCGGCTGCTGGTCGTCTGCGCCGTCGCGGCGCTGCTGCTCGGCCTCGGCATCGCCACGCTGCGCACGATCCGGCCCGCGGTGTTCTTCCCGCTGCGGGCCCTCGCCGCCGGGTACACGTACACCTTCCGCGGGCTGCCGCTGATCGTGACCCTGTACCTGTTCGCGTTCGGGGTGCCGGGCCTGCGGCTGAGCGGCACCCCGTCGGTGCTGGTCCTCGGCGGGATCGCGATCGTGCTCACGTACGCCGGGTACATCGCCGAGGTGTTCCGGGCCGGGATCGAGTCGGTGCACCCCTCGCAGCGGGCCGCGGCCCGGTCGCTGGGGCTGACGTACCGGCAGACGATGCGGCACGTGGTGCTGCCGCAGGCGGTGCGCCGGGTGACGCCGCCGCTGCTCAACGACCTGGTCGCGATGCAGAAGGACGTCGGGCTGATCTCCCTCGCCGGGCCGATCGACGCGATCCGGGCCGCGCAGATCGAGACCGCCGGGTCGTACAACTACACCCCGTACGTCGTGGCCGGGGTCCTGTTCGTGCTGCTGGCGATCCCCGTCGTCGCGGTCACCGACTGGGTCACGCTGCGCGCCGCGCGCCGCCAGTCAGGAGACAACCGGCTGTGACCCTGCTGCGCATCGACGGCGTGCACAAGCTGTTCAACGGTAACCCGGTGCTGCGGGGCGTCTCCCTCGACGTCGCCGAGCACGAGGTCGTCGCGCTCATCGGCGCGTCCGGCTCCGGCAAGTCGACGCTGCTGCGCTGTGTGAACCTGCTGGAGCAGGTCGACGACGGCACCATCCACCTCGACGGCGAGGACATCACCGACCCGCGCGCCGACCCGGACCAGGTCCGTCGCCGCATCGGCATCGTCTTCCAGGCGTTCAACCTGTTCCCGCACCTCAGCGTGCTGGACAACGTGATGCTCGCGCCGCTGCGCGTACACAAGCTGCCGCGGGAGAAGGCCCGGGCCAGGGCGCTCACCCTGCTGGACCGGGTGGGGCTGGCCGAGAAGGCGGGCGCCTACCCCGACCGGTTGTCCGGTGGGCAGCAGCAGCGGGTCGCGATCGTGCGGGCCCTGGTCAACGAGCCGCGGCTGCTGCTGCTCGACGAGGTCACCTCCGCGCTGGACCCGGAGCTGGTCGGGGAGGTCCTCGCCCTGATCCGGGACCTGAAGGGCGACGGGGTGACCATGATCCTCGCCACGCACGAGATGAGCTTCGCCCGGCAGGTCGCCGACCGGGTCTGCTTCCTCGACGGCGGCCTCATCGTCGAGCAGGGCCCGCCGGAGCAGGTGTTCGGCGCGCCGAGGGAGGCCCGCACCCGGCAGTTCCTGCAGCGCATCACCGACGCCGGGCGACTGTGACGCACCCCGCCGCGGGGGAGCGGCGGGGTGGTTTGACCGCGGCGGCGGCGGCGGGAAGGATCGGCGCAGCGTTTCGGCGGACGGGGGGCTGCGGCAATGCGCAACCGGCGGGTGAGCCTGCTCGACATCGGCCTGGACCAGTCGTTCGACGCGTCGATGGCGTTCGTGCAGTCGACGCTGCAGAGCATCAACGCCGGGCTGCCGGAGCCGATCGCCGACATCGACTTCGTGCGGTCCCGGGACCTCGACACGGTCCTGGCCGCGTTCACCGCCGAGTGCGACGTGCTGCACGTGATGGCGCACGGCGACCACGGCGAGACCCCCATGTTCAGCAGCACCGACGGTAAGACCGCGATCACCCTCGAGGCGATCAGCGACTACGCCAGCGACCGCGGGCACGGGCTCAACGCCAGCACCGTGCTCGCCGACGGGTGCAAGACCGGCATCGGCGCCTGGCAGCGGGCGCTGCGCAACTGCCTGCACGGCGAGATCGTGTACATCGGCGCGTCCGCGCTGGTCGGCTGGCACGAGAGCACCGTGTTCTGCTCGGCGTTCTACGGTGCGCTGTTCCGCAACAAGGGCAAGGGGGTCCCGCCGGTCGACCAGGCGTGGGACGCCGCGCACCGGGCGATCGAGGCGTACGCGGCGATCACCGACCGGGTGTGCCCGTACAAGGTCGTGGTGCTGGAGCCGAGCCGGCAGGCCCGGCTGGCGTTCCGCTGACTGCACTCAGGTTCGTGGCATAAGGGCCGATTTGTCGGGTAGGTCGGCCGGCGTGCTGACGAACCTTGCGCATCTGGACTCGTTACGGGTCCGCATCACCCCGCCGCCGCAGCCCGGGCACACCACGTACCGGCTGGTGGAGGAGCCGTCGGTCGAGGTGGTGTGGACCTACGCCGAGCGGCTGCCGGACGGCAGCTATCTCCCGGTCGGCGGCGGGCCCGTCGACCCCGACACCGGCCACTACACCCAGGGCGCGTTCAACGCCGACGACATCGCCCGCGCCGCGGTGGTCTACCTGCGGCACTGGCGCGCCACCGGCGCCGACACCAGCCGGGCCGCGGCGCGGCAGCTGCTGCGCGGCCTGTGCTACCTGCAGACCGTCTGGGGCGACACGCCCGACGACGACCCGGCCGACCCCTCGCACGGCAACGTGGTGCTGTGGCAGCAGCCCGACGGCACCCTCAACCGCAGCGGCGTCCCCGCCGAGACCCCGGACCCGTCCGACAGCGGCGAGTCGGCGTGGCTGGCCCGCACCGTGTGGGCGCTCGGCGAGGGCTACGCCGCGTTCAGCGCCGACCCGCGGGGCGAGACCGACTTCCCGGCGTTCCTGCGGCGGCGGCTCCGGCTCGCGATCGCCGCCATCCGCCGTCAGGTCCTGCCACGGTACGGCCAATGGCGCGTCGTCGAGGAGTCGGCCACCCCGGCGTGGCTGATCGGCGACGGTGCCGACCTCACCGGCGAGGCGCTGCTCGGCCTGTGCGCGTACACCGGCTGCAGCGGCGACGACGACGCACGCAAGCTGGTGGAGCAGCTCGCGGAGGGCGTCACGGCGATGCGGACCGGCACCCCGTGGACGTGGCCGTTCGGCGCGGTCCTGCCGTGCGCGCTGTCGCGCAGCGCCTGGCACGCCTGGGCCGGGCTGGCACCGGCCGGGCTGGCCCGCGTCTACGAGGTCGCCGGTGACCTGGCGGCCCGGGACGCGGCCCTGGCCGACGCGGCGTCGTTCACCCCGCACCTGCTCGTGCAGGGCGGCCCGGACAACCTGCGGGTCGCGGTGCCCGGCGCCCGCGAGGCGCTCACGCTCGACGGGGTGCAGCTGTCCTACGGCGCCCAGTCCCGCGTCGAGTCGCTGCTGACCACGGCCAGGGTCACCGGCCGGCCGGCGCTGTCGACGCTGGCCGGGATCGCCGGGTCCTGGTTCTTCGGCAACAACCCGGCGGGCATGCCCATGTACGACCCGGCGACCGGGCGCACGTACGACGGCGTCGACATCCCCGACACCGTCCCCGACGCCGCGTCCCAGCAGCCCGGCCGGCGGGGCGTCGTGCACCGCGACGCGGGCGCCGAGTCCACCATCCACGGGCTGCTCGCCATGCTGGCCCTGGACGCCGACCCGCACGCGGCCGCGGTCGCGCGGGTCGCCGAGGCCGACCTCGACGACGGCGCCGGCGACTGCCGCCAGGACTCCGAGCTGCACTGCCTGTCGCTGCGCGACCCGCGCACCGGCGCGCGGGTGACGCTGCTGCGCAGCGTCGCGACCAGCACCCGCGTCTGCGACGTCGACCTCGGCGGCCCGACCGGCACCACCGAGGGCACCGCGACCGTGACCGTCAACGACCCCGCCGGCGAGGAGCTGGAGCACTACACGTCGTCGGCCGGCCGCATCCGCGCGATCGTCCCCGGCGGCGGGTTCACCATCGTCACGAGGATGCCCGACACCGGCTGAACGCCCGGCGCCCGTCATCGGGCGTCATGCCCCGGGGACTACGCTGGGCCGGTGTCCGAGCCCCGCGGAGTCCTCGCCGCCGTCGCCGTGGGCGGGTCCGTCGGCAGCGCCGCGCGCTTCGGGGTGGCGCAGCTGCTGCCGCACGACGCCGGCACCGGCGTGCCGTGGTCGACGCTGGCCGTCAACGCGGTCGGCTGTCTGCTCATCGGGGTCCTCGTCGTGCTCGTCGACGGGCGGCACCCGCTGCTGCGGCCGCTGCTCGGCGCCGGGGTGCTCGGCGGGTTCACGACGTTCTCCACCTTCGGGGTCGACGCGGTCGTCCTCGCCGAGCGGGGCGCGGTCTGGACCGCCGCCGCGTACGCGGCCGGGACCCTGATCATGGCGGTGGCCGCGGTGACGCTCGGAGTCTCCGCGACCCGCCGGCTGACCGGGCGGACCACGTGACGCTGCTGCTGGTGCTGCTCGGCGGGGCCGTCGGGGCGCCGGTCCGCTACCTGGCCGACCGGGCGCTCAAGGACCGCGCGCCGCTCGGCACCTTCATCGTGAACGTGGCCGGCAGCGCCCTGCTCGGCGTCCTGATCGGCGCCGGCGACGCGCTGCCGGCGACCGTGAAGACGCTGGTCGGCACCGGGTTCTGCGGGGCGCTGACCACGTACAGCACGTTCAGCCTGGAGACGCTGATGCTGGTCGAGGCGGGCCGGGCGCGCCGGGCCGCGCTCTACGCGACGGCGAGCCTGGCGCTGGGCCTGGCCGCCGCCGCGACCGGCTTCGCCACCGCCCGCGCGCTGACCTGACCCGGCGGCGCTGACCCGCCCGTGCCGTGGCGCTGCGCCGGCCTGTGCCGTGGCGCTGCGCCGGCCTGTGCCGTGGCGCTGCGCCGGCCTGTGCCGTGGCGCTGCGCCGGCCTGGACGTTCATCGGGACCGGGCGGTGAGCAGGCGGAACAGGGTCAGCCACTGCTCCGGCCAGACCAGGCCGACCGGGGTGTCCGGGCTCAGCCGCAGCGCCCGGAACGCCGCCGACACGCGGCGCGGGTCGAACCGGCGGCACAGCGACGCGTGCAGCGACCCGCCGGCCCCGCCGAACCCGAGCTCGACGAACGCCGCGTAGCCGCGCGCCGGCGCGAGCGGCACCGGGCGGCGGGTCAGCCGCAGGATGCCGCCGTCGACGCGGGGCACCGGCCGGAACGCCTCCCGCGGCACCCGCCCGGCGAGCCGCCACTGCCACCACGGCCACGTCGCGATCGTGAGCCGGCTCCAGCGTCCGTAGTCGCCGGTGCGCTTCCGCGCGTACTCCAGCTGCGTGAGCAGCGTCGCCCCGGTCAGGCCCGGCGCGTGCAGGCACCAGTCGACGACGGCGGAGGTCAGCGCGTACGGGATGTTGCCGACGACCGCGAACGGCTCCGGCGGTGGCACCGCGGCCAGGAAGTCCGTGACCCGGACGGTGACGTTCGGGTGGGCCGGCAGCGCGGCGGCGAGGTCTGGGTCGACCTCGTAGGCGACGACCCGCCGGCACCGCCGGGCGAGGGCCGTGGTGAGGTGGCCGCGTCCGGCGCCGACCTCCACGACGACTCCGGCGGGGTCGAGCTCCGCGGCGTCGACCAGCCGGCGGACGGCGCCTGGCGAGGTGAGCAGGTTCTGGCCGTACACGCGACGGCTTCTGACATGAGCGGGCTTGCGGGCGGATGGCGCCATGACCGGGGTCCCGTCTGCCGCCACGGGATGGGCGGTGAAACACGGACAGGCGGCATCGCGGCCCGTCCGTTTCCGAAAAGGACTCGGAGGGCCCTGGCGCGGCGCGGGTGGTGACGCCCCGGTGCTACGGGCCGGCCCGCGTGGCGGGACCGGTGACGGGCGTCAGACCTGGCGGACCAGGGCGCGACGCCGGATGCGCAGGCGCGCGGCCGGCATCGCCGCCGGCGCGGTGAGGGCATGCGTCATGGTCATCGCCGCACCGTAGCCGACCGCGCCGCCCGCGGCACCCGATTTTCCGCTCAGTCGGGCAGGACCGGCTTCTCCCACACCGACACGTGCTGGGCGCTGTCGCTGGTGAACGGCTCGCGCTGCCAGCCCGCCCAGCGATGCTGCAGGTGCAGGCCGGCCAGCTGCGCCATCAGGTCCAGCTCGGCGGGCCACACGTAGCGGAACGGGATCGAGCGGAAGCCGCCGCGGCCGCCGACCACCTCGACGTAGTTGGAGCTCATCGACTGGGTGGCGACGTCGTACAGGTCGTAGGCCCAGCGCGTCTCGCTCACGTGGAACGGCACGACGTCCTGGCCGGGTGGCAGCCGGCGCAGGTCCGGCATCATCACCTCGACCACGAACCGGCCGCCGGGCTGCAGGTGCGCCGCGACGTTGCGGAAGCACGCGACCTGCGCGGCCTGCGTCGTCAGGTTCATGATCGTGTTGAAGACGATGTACGCGAGGGAGAACGACGCGTCGACGCGGGTGCTGGCGAAGTCACCGATGGTGACGCCGATCGCGTCGCCGCCGGGCTTCTCGCGCAGCCGCGCCACCATCGCCCTGGACAGGTCGATGCCGTGCACGGGCACGCCCCGGGCCGCCAGCGGCAGCGCGATGCGGCCGGTGCCGATGCCGAGCTCGAGGGCCCGTCCGCCGTCGGCGAGCTGCGCGAGGGTGTCGACGGCGGGCTCCACGACCGCCGGGTCGGCCATCTCCCGCGACGACTCGTCGTAGCGGGCCGCGACCCGTTCCCCGAAATAGCCGTCCTGATCGATCATCGCCGGACCCTATAACGGCCGCCCGATTTCGGTGTCCGCGGGGCGCGAGTCCCCTTTGGGTGTCCGGTTCGCCGGAAGTGGGGCGGGAAGTTGGGCTCCCGCCCCACATCGCGGTGCGGCGCTGGTCAGCGGCGGTCGAGCAGGACCTCGGCGGCGCCGCCGTCCACGCGCAGGGTGTACCGGTCCGCCGCCTGCTGCCAGCCGGGCAGCGCCAGGACGGTGCCGCCGGCCAGGTTCTGCTTGGCCGAGGTGTCCAGGGTGGCCTTGCCGACGGTGCTCGACGCGCCGAGGGTCAGCTGGGCCGGCGGGCCGGCCGGGGCGTGCACGAGCAGCTTGCCGACGCCGCCGACGCGGATCGGCAGCTCACCCTCGGGCTTGGGCACGGTCACCTCGAGCTCCTGCACGCCGGCGACCACGTCCACGCCGGCGAGGCGGCCCGAGGCGAAGTCGACGACCTGGCGCAGGCCGCCACCGGCGAGCTTGAGCTGCCAGCGCACGGTCGAGTTGAGGTACACGTGCACCGTGGCCTGACCGGCGATCTCGGTGCCGTTCAGGCTGAGCCGGACCACGTCGCCCTCGACCGCGGCGGCGGGTTCGACGCGGCTGCCGGGCAGGGTGGAGGCGCGGTACAGGTACCCCTCCATCGGCTCGCTGTGGATGATCACCGACTCGGCGCCGGTGATCACCTCCAGCGTGGCCGCCTGCCGGCCGTCGAGGGCGCCGGTGACGCTGTGCACCGGCTCCTTCTCGGCGGGGGCATCCGGCTTGCCCGTCCGGGTGGTGGCGATGACGAGGCCCACCAGTACCAACGCCACCGCCGCCACACCGGTCAGCAGCCGCAACAACGGGGACTTGATCATGGGCTGGTGCAGCTCAGCGTCGGGGCGGTCGCCGGGGCGGTGCCGGTGGCGTTGAAGCCGAACGACGTGGTCGCGCCGGCGGCCAGCACCCTGTTCCAGTCGACGTTGCTCACCGCGGGGTTCGGTGGCTGCGCGACCAGGGTGCCGTTCCACGGTGACCCTTCGAAGCCCTGCCCGTTCTGGTACGACCAGCGCACGGTCCACCCGTTCAGGCTGGTCGATCCGCTGTTGCGGACGGTGACCTCGGCCTGGAAGTGCCCGGCCCACGAGCTCGGCACGATCCGCCAGGTCGCGGTGCAGCCGCCCGACCCGCCGGACGGTCCCGGCGAGGACGACGCCGAGCGCGACGGGGACCGCGACACGGACGCCGACGCCGACGGTGACGTCGAGCGCGACGGGGAGGTCGACACCGACGGTGACGGCGAGGACGGGGTGCCGCCGATGCCGGTCACCTCGCCGTTGCCGCCGTCGAAGACGATGTCGGAGCAGCTGAAGAAGTTCTCCTGGCTGTCGGAGCGCACCCACTGGATGAACAGCATGTGCCGGCCGCTCTTGCCCGAGGGCAGGGTGGCGTTGAACGAGTAGTAGTTCAGGCTGCCGGCCGGGCCGGACTGCGGCGGGTCGGTCACGCTCCAGAACGGCTCCAGGTCACCCCACGCCAGGGGCGTGGTGGGGCTCCAGCCGTTGCGGGTGACGTACAGGTGGAACGTGCCGGGGTGGGCGGCCCAGTTGCTGTAACGCATCTGGATCGTCGAGCCGGCGGTCAGGTGGGTGGTCGGCCAGTCGGTGCGGGCGGCGTTGTACGCGGCGTACTTCGTCGTGCCCGCCCCGCAGATCTGGCCGTCTGGGATGTAGCCGGTGGTGCGGCCGCCGGCGTCGGAGCGCAGCACGCCGAACCAGTCGTACAGCGGCTGCTGCCCGCCCTGCGCGACGGCGTCGGCGCAGGCCGGGTTGCTCGGGGCGATCTCGCCGGTGGGGCGCAGGCCGTCCACGTAGCACAGGTAGGTGCGGCTGCCGGGGACCATCGCGACGCCGTGGGCCGCCGCCGGGGCGGCGGGGACCACGAGGACCGCGACGGCGCCGACGGCGAAAGCCGTTAAGACGCTCCACACAGGGCGCAATGTGCTCCTCCTCACACGAGGTAGGCGCAGTGTTCGCGTGCGGTGCGGCCATTGGCAAGCATCGACGTCACACGGGCGGCGGGATCAGGCCCGGTCCGTGAAAGTTCCACGTCAGGGTCATGCGTTGATCGACAGGCGGGCGGTGGTGCCTCCCGCGCCGGAGGTGAGGGTGACCGTGCCGCCGTGCGCGGTCGCCGCCTGCCGGGCGATGTGCAGGCCCAGCCCGACGCCCGGGACGGCCTCCTGGCGGGCGTGCCGGCCACGGTAGAAGCGCTGGAACACGTACGGCAGCTCGTCGGCGGGTACGCCCACGCCGGTGTCGGCGACCTCGACGGCCGGCGCCGGCCCGGCGGCCACGGAGACGGTGACGGCGCCGCCGGCCGGGGTGAACAGCACCGCGTTGCGCACCAGCTGCTGCACCGCGTGGGTCAGCTGGGTGATGTCGGCGCGGACCACGACCTGCCGGGGTGCGGGCAGTGCGGACAGGTCGACCCCGCGCCGCTCGGCGAGGTCGCCGCAGGCCCGCCGGGCCGCCTCCGCGACGACCGTCAGGTCGACCTGGGTGCGGTGCGGCTCGCCCGGAGCGTGCGCCGGCCGGGCCCCGGTCAGCAGGTGGTCGACCATGCGGACGAGCCGCTCGCCGTTGCGCTGGATCGGCTCCACGAAGCGGTCGTACCCGGCCGGCAGCTCCTCCCCGGCCAGCAGCTCCAGGTACCCCTGGATCGCCGCGACCGGGGTGCGCAGCTCGTGCGAGACGGTCGCGATCAGGTCCTCCTCGCGCTGGGCGGCCCGGGCCAGCTCCTCGCCGAGCTCGGTGAGCAGCAGCTGGGTGCGCCGCAGCGTCAGGTGCCCGACGGCCTGCGCGGCGAGGGTGTCCAGGGCCTCGCGCTGGCGGGGGCCGAGGTCGCCGGGGCGGCTGTCGACGACGCAGAGGGCGCCGAGCGCGTGGCCGTCCTCGTCCAGCAGCGGCGAGCCGGCGTAGAAGCGCACGTGCGGCTCGCCGGTGACGTTGCGGTACGTGCTGAACCGCGGGTCCAGCCGGGCGTCGGGCACGACGAGCTGTCGGCGCCGGGCGACCGTGCTGGCGCAGAAGGAGACGTCGTGCGGGGTCTCGTCGTCGGCGAAACCGGTGTTGCCGGCGAACCACTGCCGGTCCCGGTCGACAATGGACACCGCGGACATCGGCGTGTCGAAGATCGACGCGGCGAGGCGGGTCAGCTCGTCGAGGGCCGCCGGGCGGGGCTGGTCGAGGACGCGGTAGCTGTGCACGGCGGCGAGACGGGCGTCCTCGTCCTGCGCGGGTCTCGTCATCTCGTCTCCCTGGCTCGCCGGTGCCCCATCAGCTTCGGCACCGGCAGGTGCCTGCGGGAATGACACAGGGTTGCCGTGCGGTAGCGGGCCGCGGGAAGTGTCGGTGGGTGTGCTTAGGGTGTGGTTCTGATCTGTTCCGTTGCCTCGTCGTGGCGCTTCCGCGTTAATCGCTTGTCCGAGTGAGTGCTCGCTCAGTAAGGTGGCCGTCGTGAACCAGCAGCCCGTGCAGACCCGCCGCCGGCGCGTCCCCGCGCTGTCGCCGGACGAGCGGCGGGCGACGATCATCGCCGCGACCATCCCACTGCTGCGCACCCACGGCGCGGCGGTGACCACCAAGCAGATCGCCGAGGCCGCGGGGGTCGCCGAGGGCACCATCTTCGGCGTCTTCCCCGACAAGGCGTCGCTGATCCTCGCCGCGCTCGGCACCGCCTTCGACCAGGAGGCGGTGCTGCGCCAGCTCAGCGCGATCGACCCGCAGGCACCCCTGCGGGAGCGCATGCGTGACGCCGCGGCGATCCTGCTGCGCCGCTTCGAGGGCAACATCCAGCTGATGATGGTCGCCCGCACGCTGCCGATGGAGACCGGCCGGCGGCAGGTGGAGCAGCTGATGGAGGGCCGCAGGCGGCTGGTCGAGGCGGTGGCGGCGCTCATCGAGCCGGACCGGGCGCTGCTGCGACGCAGCCCCGCCAGCACCGCCAACATGCTCGTGCTGCTGGTCATCGCGTCGGTCCGGCCCGAGCTGGCCGAGCCTGACGCGCTCGATGCCGACGGCGTGGTCGCCGTCCTGCTCGACGGGCTGCTGGTGCGCCCGACCGACATCACCGGGGGAGACGCCTGCCGATGCTCATCCAACTCCTGAAGACCTACCTACGGCCCTACAGACGGCCGATCGCGCTGGTTGTGCTGCTGCAACTGGTGCAGACCCTCGCGACGCTCTACCTGCCGACCCTTAACGCCGACATCATCGACGGCGGCGTCGTCACCGGCGACACCGGCTACATCATGCGCATCGGCGGCTGGATGCTCGCCGTCACCGCACTGCAGATCGTGTGCTCAGCGGCCGCGGTCTACTTCGGCGCCCGCACCGCGATGGCGCTCGGCCGCGACGTGCGCGCCGGCATCTTCGACAAGGTCCAGCGGCTCTCGGCGCGGGAGGTCGGGCACTTCGGCGCGCCGTCGCTGATCACCCGCACCACCAACGACATCCAGCAGGTCCAGATGCTGGTGCTGATGACGTTCACGCTCATGGTGTCCGCGCCGATCATGTGCGTCGGGGGCATCATCCTCGCCCTCGTGCAGGACGTGCCGCTGTCGGCGCTGCTGCTGGTCGTCGTGCCGATCCTCATCGGCGTCATCTCCGTCATCGTGGTGCGGATGCGGCCGCTGTTCCGTCTCATGCAGGAGCGCATCGACCTGGTCAACCGGGTCATCCGCGAGCAGATCAGCGGCATCAGGGTCATCCGTGCCTTCGTGCGCGACGAGCACGAGCGGGTCCGCTTCGCCAAGACCAACGGCGACCTGCGCGACGTGTCGCTGGCCGTCGGCCGGCTCATGTCGCTGATGTTCCCGACCGTGATGCTGGTCGTCAACGCCTCCAGCATCCTCGTGCTCTGGTTCGGCGCGCACCGCATCGACAGCGGCGGCATGCAGATCGGGGCGCTCACGGCGTTCCTGAGCTACCTCATGCAGATCCTGATGGCCGTCATGATGGCCACGTTCATGTTCGTCATGATCCCCCGGGCCGAGGTGTGCGCCGAGCGCATCCAGGAGGTCCTGACCACCGAGTCCAGCGTCGTGCCGCCGGCGAAGGCGGTCACTGACCTGCCCCGGCACGGCGAGCTGGAGCTGCGCGGCGTCGAGTTCCGCTACCCGGGCGCGGAGTCGCCGGTCATCAGCGGCATCGATCTCACCGCCCGGCCGGGCGAGACGACCGCCATCATCGGCAGCACCGGCGCCGGCAAGACCACCCTGCTCAACCTGGTGCCCCGGCTGATGGACGCCACCGCCGGCACCGTCCTGGTCGACGGCGTCGACGTGCGCCACATCGACCCGGCGCTGCTGTCGGCGACGGTGAGCATGGTGCCGCAGAAGCCGTACCTGTTCTCCGGCACCGTCGCGTCCAACCTGCGCTACGGCCGGCCCGACGCGACCGACGCCGAGCTGTGGCGGGCCCTGGAGGTCGCGCAGGCCGCCGACTTCGTGCGGGCGATGCCCGAGGCCCTGGACGCGCCGATCGCGCAGGGCGGCACCAACGTCTCCGGCGGGCAGCGGCAGCGCCTGGCGATCGCCAGGACGCTCGTCGCCCGTCCCGAGGTGTATCTCTTCGACGACTCGTTCTCCGCCCTGGACTACGCCACCGACGCCGCGCTGCGCGACGCGCTGCGCACCGAGATCGCCGACGCGACCGTGGTCATCGTCGCGCAGCGGGTCAGCACGATCCGCGACGCGCAGACCATCGTCGTGCTCGACGAGGGCCGCGTGGTCGGCACCGGCACCCACATCGAGCTGATGGACACCAACGCGACCTACCGCGAGATCGTGCTGTCCCAGCTCACCGAGCAGGAGGCAGCGGCATGACCGGACCGGAGCGCAGCGGAGGGCTGGGCATCATGGGCGCGGTTTCGAGGTCAGGGCGGCGCCGGAGCGCAGCGGAGGTGACGGCATGACCGGACCGGAGCGCAGCGGAGGGCTGGGCATCATGGGCGCCGTTTCGAGGTCAGGGCGGCGCCGGAGCGCAGCGGAGGTGACGGCATGACCAGACCTGGTGGTGGGGCGAGGCCGGCACCGCCCGCGTTCGGGCCGGGCAGGATGATGATGGGTGCCGGCGGGCCGCCGGCGAAGCTCGAGGACTTCAAGGGCTCGTCCAAGCGGCTGCTGCGGATGCTCGCCCCCGACAAGCTGCTCGTCGCGGCGGTGCTGGTCTTCGGCATCGGCAGCGTCGTGCTGTCCGTCATCGGCCCGAAGCTGCTCGGCAAGGCCACCGACGTCATCTTCGAGGGCATCGTCGGCCGGGAGCTGCCGCCCGGAATCAGCAAGGACGCGGCGGTCGCCGCGGCCCGGGCCAACGGCCAGGACCGCTACGCCGACATGCTCGCCGCCATGGACCACGTCGTGCCGGGGCGCGGCATCGACTTCGACCGCCTCGAGCGGGTCCTGCTGTGGGTCGCCCTCATCTACTTCTTCGCCTGGATCCTCGGGCTGCTGCAGGCGCGGCTCACCACGGTCGTCGTGCAGCGCACCGTGTACCGGCTCCGCGAGCAGGTCTCGGCGAAGCTGTCGCGGCTGCCGCTGAGCTACTTCGACCAGCAGCCGCGCGGCGAGGTCCTCAGCCGCGCCACCAACGACACCGACAACATCGCGATGACCCTGCAGCAGTCGATGAGCATGCTGCTCACCTCCCTGCTGACCATCTTCGCGGTGCTCGGCGTGATGTTCTGGATCTCGCCGCTGCTGGCGATCATCGCCCTGGTCACGGTGCCGGTGTCGGTGTGGGTCACGACCCGCATCGGCAAGCGGTCGCAGCCGCAGTTCGTCCGGCAGTGGGCGACCACCGGCAAGCTCAACGGCCACATCGAGGAGATGTTCACCGGGCACTCGGTGGTGAAGATCTTCGGCCGGCAGGCGGAGGCGGCGAAGACGTTCGAGGAGCACAACGAGGCGCTGTACGCCGCGTCCTTCCGGGCGCAGTTCATCTCCGGGCTCATCCAGCCGGCGATGATGTTCATCGGCAACCTCAACTACGTGCTCGTCGCCGTCGTCGGCGGCCTGCGCGTGGCGTCCGGGTCGCTGTCGCTCGGTGACGTGCAGGCGTTCATCCAGTACTCCCGGCAGTTCAGCCAGCCCTTGACGCAGGTGGCGAGCATGGCCAACCTGGTGCAGTCCGGGATCGCGTCCGCCGAGCGGGTCTTCCAGCTCCTCGACGCCGAGGAGCAGTCCCCGGACCCGGTGAAGCCGGCCCGGCCCGCACAGGTGCGGGGCAAGGTCACCTTCGAGGGCGTGTCGTTCCGGTACAAGCCGGACGAGCCGCTCATCGAGGACCTCAACCTCACCGTCGAGCCCGGGCAGACGGTCGCGATCGTCGGCCCGACCGGCGCCGGCAAGACCACCCTGGTCAACCTGGTCATGCGCTTCTACGACCTGACCGCCGGCCGGATCCTGCTCGACGACGTCGACATCGCCACGATGACCCGCGACGAGCTGCGCGAACAGATCGGCATGGTCCTGCAGGACACGTGGCTGTTCCAGGGCACGATCGCGGAGAACCTCGCCTACGGCGCCGACCACCCGACCCGCGACAAGATCGTCGCGGCGGCCGAGACGGCCCACGCCGACCGGTTCGTGCGCACCCTGCCCGAGGGTTACGACACCGTCATCGACGAGGAGGGTGCCGGAGTCTCGGCCGGGGAGAAGCAGCTCATCACGATCGCCCGGGCGTTCCTGGCCGAGCCGACGATCCTCATCCTCGACGAGGCGACCAGCTCCGTCGACACCCGCACCGAGGTCCTCATCCAGCGCGCGATGAGCAGCCTGCGGGCCGGCCGGACGAGCTTCGTCATCGCGCACCGCCTCTCCACGATCCGCGACGCCGACCTGATCCTCGTCATGGAGCACGGCTCGATCGTCGAGCAGGGGACGCACGAGTCGCTGCTCGCCTCGGGCGGTGCGTACGCGAGGCTGTACTCGGCCCAGTTCGCCGCCGCGGCCGTCGAGGTCGACTGACCCCGCCCGCGCCGGCACGAGCCGACCCACCCCGCGCCGGGACGCCTCCGGCGCGGGGCGGTTCCGCATCCGGTGCCGTCCGGCGTCCGGGTGCCGCTCGCTGTCCGGGTGCGGCTCGCGGCCGGCGTGGGGTTCGTTGTCCGGGTGCGGCTCGCTGTCCGGGTGGGGTTCGTTGTCCGGGGTGGCGTGCTTCCGGGCCGGCCGCCGGGACGCCAGGTCCGTCGATAAGGCTCTTGAGCAGCGGGTTTGCCGCTCCGCACCAGGGCGGGCAACCGCGCGGAAAAATATCGCGAGAAAATTCTGGGCGGGTGTCGATCGGTCGCTGGGTCGTTCGACCTTGGGGTGAGAGGGTCGAGCGGCGGCCCCGATGAACGAGGAGAGACGACGATGGCGAAGTACATGCTCATCATGCGCGGCACCGACGAGACGATGGCGAAGATGATGGAGACGCCGTTCGCGGAGATGCTGGAGACGGTCGGCCGGTTCAACGAGGAGCTGATCCGGGCCGGGGTGCTCGTCGCCGCCGAAGGGCTCGAGGACCCGTCGCAGGGCGTGGTGGTGCGGTTCGACGGTGAGAAGCCGGTGGTGACCGACGGGCCGTACGGGGAGACCAAGGAGCTGTTCGGCGGCTTCTACCTGCTCGAGGTCGCCTCGAAGGAGGAGGCCGTGGAGTGGGCCAAGCGGCTGCCCGCGGTCGTCGGCTCGGCGGTCGAGGTCCGGCGGGTGCCGAGCATCGACGAGTTCCCGCAGGACAACGAGTGGATCGTCAAGGAGCGGGCGTGGCGCGAGCGCACCGGCCAGCTGTGACGGCGACCGGCAGCGGCGGGCCGCCCACCGGCGGCCCGCCCGCCCCCGACAAACCCGAGCCCGAGGCCGGCGCTGAGCCCGAGGCCGGCGCGCCGGTCATCAGTGAGGCGGCGCGGCGGGCCGTCGACGCGGTCTGGCGGATCGAGTCGGCGCGGATCGTCGGGGCGCTCGCCCGGTACACCGGGGACTTCGAGCTGGCCGAGGACGTCGCGCAGGAGGCCGTGGCCGAGGCGCTCGTCGGCTGGTCGCGCGACGGTGCCCCGGACAACCCGGTCGGCTGGCTGCTCTCGACGGCGCGGCGGCGGGCGATCGACAGCTTCCGGCGCAGGTCGGCGCGGGACGACCGGTACGCGGCGCTCGCCGGGCAGCTCGCTGAGGGTGAGGCGGCCACGGGGGCGCTCACCCCGACCGGGCGGCAGGAGGAGCTGCCGTGGGACCCGGACCGCATCGACGACGACATCCTCGCGCTCATGTTCGTGGCGTGCCACCCGGTGCTGGCGCCCGAGGCCAGGGTCGCGCTGACGCTGCGGACCGTCGGCGGCCTGGGCAGCGAGGAGATCGCGCGGGCGTTCCTGGTGCCGGTGCCGACCGTACAGGCGCGGATCACCCGGGCGAAGAAGACGATCGCCGCGGCGAAGGTGCCGTTCGAGGTGCCGTCGGCGCAGCAGCGGCGGGAGCGGCTCGGCGGGGTGCTCAGCGTGCTCTACGTGATCTTCACGGAGGGGTCGACGGCGACGGCCGGGGAGGACCTGTTGCGGCCGGACCTGGCGGCCGAGGCGATCCGGCTGGCCCGGATGCTGGCCGCGGTGCTGCCGGGCGAGCCGGAGGTGTCCGGGCTGCTCGCCCTGTTCGAGCTGACCGCGGCGCGGTTCCCGGCGCGCACCGGGCCGGACGGGGAGGCGGTCCTGCTGGAGGACCAGGACCGGCGGCTGTGGGACCGTTCGGCGATCCGGCGGGGGCTCGCCGCGCTCGGCGCCGCGTCGAAGCAGGGGCTCGGCCCGTACGGGCTGCAGGCGGCGATCGCGGCCTGCCACGCGTCGGCGCTGTCGGTGGCCGAGACGGACTGGGACAACATCGTGGTGCTGTACGAGGCGCTCGGTCGGGTCACGCCGTCGCCCATCGTCGAGCTGAACCGGGCGGTCGCCGTGGCCATGGCGAGCGGGCCGCAGCGGGCGCTGGAGATCGTCGACGAGATGGTGGCCACGGACCGGCTGCCGGGGTCGCACCTGCTGCCGGGCGTCCGCGGTGAGCTGCTGACCCGGCTCGGCCGCACCACCGAGGCACGGGCCGAGCTGGAGCTGGCCGCCCGGCTGTGCCGCAACGCCCGCGAACGCGCCGTCCTGCTGCGCAAGGCGGCCGCGCTGCCCTGACGCGACGGATCATCAGGATCACGATCCCGGCCGGCGCGGGCGGGAATAGGCTCCTCGGGCTGCATTCCCGCAGGATGAGGCGGTGTTGGTCACGCTGCGCGGCGCGCCCTGACGGTCATACCGTCGGGGACATGAAGATCGTGTTGACCGGTGGGACCGGGTACATCGGATCCGTGGTGCTGCAGCAGCTCGTCGCGGCGGGGCATGCCGTCACGGCGCCGGTGCGCAGCGAGGAGGCGGCGGCGAAGGTCCGCAAGGCGGGCGCGGAGGCGGTCGTGGGGGACCTGACCGACACCGCATGGACGGCGCCGCTGTTCGCCGCGGCCGACGGGGTGGTGCACACGGCGGCGCCCGGTGACGGCACCAGCGAGCAGTTCGACCGCGCGGTCGTCGCGGCGGCGGTGGAGGCGCTGGCCGGCACCGGCAAGCCGTACGTGCACACCAGCGGCATCTGGGTGTACGGCGACAACCCCGACATCACCGAGGACTCGCCGTTCGCGCCGCCGGCGCTGACCGCGTGGCGGCGGGGGGTGGAGCAGGCGGTGCTCGACGCGGACCTGGTCGCCTCGATCGTGGCGCCCGGCGTCGTGTACGGCCACGGCGCCGGCATCCCGGCCGGCGTGTTCGGGGCCGCCCGCGACGAGCAGGGCCGGGTGCGGCTCGTCGGCGACGGCGCGCAGCACTGGACGACGATCCACGTCGAGGACGTGGCCGCGCTGTACGTCACTGTCGTGGAGCGGGGTGAGCGGCTGGGGTACGTGATCGGCGCGTCGGGGGTGAACCCGACGGTCCGCGAGCTCGGCGAGGCCGCCGCCGGTGGTGCCGGGGTGGCGCCGGAGAGTGTCGAGGCGTCGCGGGACCGGCTCGGCGCCGGGTTCGCCGACGCGCTGCTGCTGGACCAGCAGACCACCGCGGCGAAGGCGCGCTCACTCGGCTGGACCCCGACCAGGCCGACCCTGGTCGAGGAGCTGCGCGCGCACTGACCCGCGGGCGCCCGCGACGCGGGACCCCGCAGAGCGCCGGCCACCGGCTCACGCGACGCAGAACTCGTTGCCCTCCGGGTCGCGCATGACGATGTGGCCGAGCTGGTCACCGTAGGACTCCTCGCCGACGAGCGTGGCGCCCGCGGCGACCAGCTCGGCCGCCCGGGACCGGATCAGCCGGGCCCGCTGCGGCAGGTTCCAGGGCGGCTCGCCGGCCACCCGGATGTCGATGTGCATCCGGTTCTTCGCGGTCTTGCCCTCCGGCACGCGCAGGAAGCCGATCGCGGGGCCCCGCCCGTCCGGGTCGACGATCGAGGCGCCGTCCGGTTCGTCGTACCCGGGCTCGGGCACGTAGCCGAGGGCGGCCGCCCAGAACGCGGCGAGGGCGTGCGGGTCGGCGGCGTCGCAGCCGAGCGTCCAGTGTGTCGCCATGTGGCCACCGTACTAACGGCGCCGCGGCGGGACGCCGAACAGCGGCATGCGCCGCAGCGGCAGGTCCGTGGCGGTCTCGCCGGACAGGGTCAGCATCCGGCGCATGCTGTGCCGGACCAGGGTGTGCGAGACGTGGCACAGCCAGACGGCCAGGGGTAGCTCGAGGAGCACCGCCGTGGCGAGGCTGACCCAGCGGTCCGGGCCGGCGGCCGTCATGAGGTCGAACCACGCGTCGCAGGCCAGGAGGGTGGCGCTGACCAGCGCGGTCAGCACGACGATCTGCCGGCGGCGCACCGCCGCCCACGCCGTGAGGGCGAGGGCGGCGGCGAGGACCAGGTCGAAGCCCACCCAGGTGGCCCGCCAGTGCCCAGCGAGGTACCGCGGCGGCAGCGTCCACGCCAGCGCCGCCACCCACGGGATCATGAGCAGGCTGGCGGTCGCGACCACCACGACGAACCGGCGCCGGGCCCGCGCGTCGGCGGCCGGCGCCGGTAGCAGCCGGGCCAGCCGCCGGGCCAGGTCGGCCCGCTCGGCCGGGGACATCCGAGCGAGCTCGTCATCGGTGGGCGGCACTCAGCGGCCGCGCTGTGCCCGGTACCGCGACACCAGGGCGGCGGTCGAGGAGTCCAGCGCGGAGGTGTCCCCGGCGCCGGTGAGGGCCGGCTCGATCCGCTTGGCGAGGACCTTGCCCAGCTCGACACCCCACTGGTCGAAGGAGTCGATGTCCCAGACGGCGCCCTGGACGAAGACCTTGTGCTCGTACAGGGCGATGAGCTGCCCCAACACGGATGGGGTGAGCTTGTCCGCGAGGATGGTGGTGGTCGGCCGGTCGCCGCGGAACGTGCGGTGCGGGACCTCCTCGGCGGCGACACCCTCGGCAGCGACCTCCTCGGACGTCTTGCCGAAGGCGAGCGCCTGACCCTGGGCGAAGAGGTTGGCCATCAGCAGGTCGTGCTGGTCGGCGAAGACGCCGAGGCCGGGCGCGGGCTGCGCGAAGCCGATGAGGTCGGCCGGGATGAGCATCGTGCCCTGGTGGATCAGCTGGTAGTACGCGTGCTGGCCGTTGGTGCCCGGGGTGCCCCACACCACCGGCCCGGTCTGCCACTGCACCGGCTGGCCGTCGTGGTCGACGGACTTGCCGTTGGACTCCATGTCCAGCTGCTGCAGGTAGGCGGTGAACCGGGACAGGTAGTGGCTGTAGGGCAGCACGGCGTGGGTCTGCGCGTCGTGGAAGTTGCGGTACCAGATGCCCAGCAGGCCCAGCAGCAGCGGCGCGTTGGCCTCCGGCGGGGCGGTGCGGAAGTGCTCGTCCATGAGCCGGAAGCCGTCGAGCATCTCGCGGAAGCCGTCGGGGCCCAGCGCGATCATCAGCGACAGGCCGATCGCGCTGTCGTAGGAGTACCGGCCGCCGACCCAGTCCCAGAACTCGAACATGTTGGTCGTGTCGATGCCGAACTTCGCGACCTCGCCGGCGTTGGTCGACACGGCGACGAAGTGCTTGGCGACCGCGGCGTCGTCGCCGAACGCGTCGAGCAGCCACCGGCGGGCGGCGGTCGCGTTGGTGATCGTCTCGATCGTGGTGAACGTCTTGGACGACACGATGAACAGCGTCGTGGCCGGGTCCGCGGCCCGGACCGCCTCGTAGAGGTCGGCGCCGTCGACGTTGGAGACGAAGTGCATCTCCAGGTTGCGGTCGGTGTACGCGCGCAGCACCTCGTACGCCATCGCGGGGCCGAGGTCGGAGCCGCCGATGCCGATGTTGACGATCGTGGTGATCCGCTCGCCGGTGTAGCCGGTCCACTCGCCGGAGCGGATCCGCTCGGCGAACGCCGCCATGCGGTCCAGCACGGCGTGCACCTTCGGCACCACGTTCTCGCCGTCGACCTCGACGACCGCGTCGCGGGCCGCGCGCAGCGCGGTGTGCAGCACCGCCCGGTGCTCGGTAAAGTTGATCTTGTCGCCGCGGAACATGGCGTCGCGCAGCTCGGCGACGCCGCGCGCGGCGGCCAGGTCGCGCAGCAGGCCCAGGGTCTCGTCGGTGACCAGGTGCTTGCCGTAGTCCAGGTACAGGTCGCCGACCTGCAGGGAGTACTTCTCGCCGCGCCGCGGGTCGTCGTCGAACAGGTCCCGCAGGTGCACCTCACCCAGCTCGGCGCGGTGTTTGGCCAGCGCGGCCCATTCGGGTAGCTGGTTGGGACGGCCGTGAGACATCAAGCACTCCTTCAGCGAGGTCACACTCTCACTGGGATTGTGCCCCTTTCGCGTCCGTCTCGTCCTCCGTGCGCCGATCTTGCGGTTGGTCCCACCCCGTGGCGAGGGCGGCGACCGGTTCGGCGGGCTCCACCGGTACAGCTGCCGGAAATGCCGGACGTCGGCGCGCGGCGAGCAGGACGGCCCCGGCGGTGGTGGCCGCGACGACCGCGACGACCACGGTCGTGGACACCTCGAAGAGCTTCAGCGCGCTGGCGATCAGCACGATGACCAGGGCGGCGCGCACGACGCCCGCCGGTGCCCGCGACGACAGTCGGGCGCCGATGAGCACGCCGGGCACGGATCCGACCAGGACCGCGGCGGCGAGGTCGAGCTTCAGGTCGCCGAAGAAGGCATGGCCCAGGGCCGCGGCGGCGACGAGGGGGATGGCCTGGATGAGGTCGGTGCCGACGAGATCGTTCGGGCGCAGCATCGGGTACAGGGCGAGCAGGATCACAATGATGAGCGAGCCGGACCCGACGGAGGTCATGCCGACGACCAGACCGCCGACCGCGCCGAGCAGCACCGTGGGCACCGGGCGGACGGTGATGTGCGGCGTCCCCTCCGATGTGCCTGCTTTGCGGCTGTTGTACGCCTTGAGCAGCAGCCCGGCGACCGCGAGCAGCAGCGCCACGCCGAGCGCGACCCGGACGGCGTCCTGCACCGACTCGCCGTCGCCGAGTGCCCGCATGAGCAGCACGCCGAGGAACGCCGACGGCACGCTGCCCAGGCACAGCCACCGCACGAGCGCCCAGTTGACCGTGCCGCGGCGGGCGTGCACCCAGCCGCCGAACGGCTTCATCACCGCGCTCGCCGCCAGGTCGCTGGAGACCGCGGCGAGCGGTGGGACCCCGAAGAACAACACCAGGATCGGGGTCATGAGTGCGCCGCCGCCCATGCCGGTGAGCCCGACGACGATGCCGACGCCGAGCCCTGCCAGGGCCATCACTGGGTCCATCCGAGAATTGTGCACTAAGTCGGTCGTCTTTGTAGATACTAAACCGGGCTGCGGCGAGCGGGATCACCCCGATAGCGTGTGCCGATGCGGGTGGATACCCAGATCCGGCTGGTCTTCTGGTCCGTCCTGACGGCCGCCGCGCTGCTGGTGCTGGACGCCGCGGTGACCGCGACGGTGCTGCGCGACCTCGCCGCGCTGCACACCAGGCTCATGTCGCCCCGGTCGCTGCAGCAGGTCGAGGCCGACTACCACAACAACCTGCTGGTCGCGGCCGTCGGCGCGGTGCTGCTCGCGGCGTTGACGCTGGTCGTGCGCCGGCACAACCCGAAGGTCAGGGCCGCGCTGTGGATCATCGGCCCGCTGCTCGGGCTGGCCCTGTTGTGCGGGCTCGTCGGCGGGCCCGAATGGGCCGTCGCGCCGACCGGCGAGGAGCCCGAGCTGCTGCGGCAGGAGTACGCACGCGCGGTGCCGGAATGGTATCTGTGGGTGCACGGCATCGCCGGGTTCTGCGCCGCCTGCCTGCTGTTCTTCGTCGCCGCCTTCGCCACCCGCGGCGACCTGCGCGAGTACTACCTGGAGTCGCACGGCACCGGGGACAGCTACCGGTCGTGGATCGACCGCACGAGCACGTGAGCGGCCGGCGGCGGGTGGTCGTGTTCCGGATGCTGGTCGTCACCGCGGGCGGCGTGCGGCACCTGGTGCCGCTGCGGCTCAACGACCGCACCGACCCGGAGATCGTGGCGGCCGTCGGCCGGTTCGGCGGCGGCTCAGTACTGGAACCGTGACACCAGGCCGCGCAGCTGCTCGGACAGGGCGGCCAGGTCCGCGGCGGCCCGCCGGCTCTCCGCCGTGCTCTGCGCCGTGGCCTGCGCGGCCGTGGCGACGCCGCCGATGTGCGCGGCGATCTGCGTGCCCAGGTCGGCGGCCTCGCCGACGTTGCGGTGCATCTCGTTCGTCGTCGCGGTCTGCTCCTCCACGGCGCTGGCGATCGTCACCTGGTAGTCGTTGATCCGGGCGATGATGTCGCCGATCTCGCTGATCGCCTCGACCGCCCGGCCCGTGTCGGCCTGGATCGCCTCCACCCGGCGGGAGATGTCCTCCGTCGCCTTCGCCGTCTCCTGCGCCAGGTCCTTCACCTCGCCGGCGACGACGGCGAAGCCCTTGCCGGCCTCGCCGGCCCGGGCGGCCTCGATGGTGGCGTTGAGCGCGAGCAGGTTCGTCTGCTCCGCGATCGACGTGATCGCCTTGATGACCGAGCCGATCCGCGCCGAGGACTCGCCGAGGCTCGCGATCGTCGCGTTCGTCGACTGCGCCACCGACACGGCCTGCGCGGCCACCCGGGCACCCTCGTTGGCACTGGCGGAGATCTCGCGGATCGACGAGCCCATCTCGTCGGCGCCCGTGGACACCGTCTGCATGTTGCGCGACACCTGGTCCGCGCTGTGCGCGGCGGAGCTGGCCTGGGTGCTGGCCGAGTCGGCGTTCACCGCGATACGGTCGCTGAGCGAGGTGAGCTGCGAGGAGTTCGCCGACAGCGTGTCGGCGCTGCTGCGCAGCGCCCGCACCGTCTCGCGCACCGACTCGGTGGCCTGGTTGAGCGACGCGGCCATCTGCCCGACCTCGTCGCGGGAGGTGACCGCCACGGTGTGGGTCAGATCGCCGGCGGCCACCTTCGCCAGCGACTGCGACACCTCCCGCAGCGGCCGCACGATCCGCCGGGTGATCGCCGCGGCCAGCAGCACCGCCAGCAGCAGGCCCACGACGATCACCACGACGATCGTGCGCACCGCCGCGTGGTACGTGTCCGTGGTCGCCGTGACCTGCGCCTCGGCGCTGGCCACCTCGGCGTCGACGAGCTGCTGCAGCCGCGCGTCCATCTGCTGCTGGCCGCTGTTGAACGCCTGGATCACCTCGGCCTGGCCGGTCGGGATGGTCACCCCGGCCGGCGGCGGCTGGCGGAACACCACGGTGTCGCGCAGCGCCCGGTACTGCCTGGTGGCCTCCTCGAACGCGCGCAGCGGCGCCTCGTTGGCGCCGTTCTTGGCGGCCCGGTAGGCGGCGACCGCGTCGTCGACGACCTTGTCCGCGCCGTGCACCATGGCCAGATACTTCGCGACATCCGGTCCCTGCGGGTTGTTGACCTCGACGGCGAAGTAGAATGCCAGGTCCGAATACATCTTCTCGATCCCGCCGCGGGCCGCGTCCGCGTAGCGCAGACCGTCGACGTTCTCGCGTTTGATCGTGGTGAGCCGCTCGTTGAGCGTGCGCATCCGGGCGATCGACAGGGCGCCGACCCCGACCGCCACCAGGATGACCAGGACGACGGCGACATAGATCTTGCCGCCGACCCGCATGTCGTGAAAGGCGCGGAGCGGACCGGGACGCGGCGTGGCGGTGGGAGCAGTCACGGAAAGTGCACCTCATTCGGCCTGATCGGCGTTCGACCGGCACATCGGCGGCCCACGGCCGCACCTGAGGAGCAACCTGCCGGGCGCCGGTGGGGGACGCGCGGGTTCGCGTTCGGGGACGTGCGGGTTTGCGTTCCGGGACGCGTCGGGCACCACAACCGGCGAGGGTGCCACGGAATTGTCAGACCCTGCGGCTACGCTCGCGGGCAGCAGCGCACCAGGATCATTGGAGAGCATCGAGTTGACCGCACAACCCGAGACCTTGTACGGAGCTGACGACCTCACGCTCCTCGAAGGGCTGGACGCTGTCCGTAAGCGGCCCGGCATGTACATCGGCTCGACCGACAGCCGCGGCGTCGCTCACCTGTTCAACGAGATCGTCGACAACTCCACCGACGAGGGCATCGCCGGCCACGCGACCCGCGTCGAGGTGACCCTGCACGCCGACGGTTCCGTCCAGGTCGACGACGACGGCCGCGGCATCCCCGTCGACGTGCACGCCAAGTCGGGGATGTCCGGCGTCGAGCTGGTGCTGACGCGGCTGCACGCCGGCGGCAAGTTCGGCGGCTCCGGCTACAAGACCTCCGGCGGTCTGCACGGCGTCGGCGCCTCCGCGGTCAACGCGCTGTCGCACCGCTTCGACGTCACCGTGCGCCGCGACGGCAAGGTCCACCACATGTCGTTCCAGCACGGCGTGCCCGGCGACTTCGACGGCAACGGACCGTCGGCGCCGTTCACCCGCCGCTCGGGGCTCAGCGTCACCGGCCGGATGAAGCGCGGCTCGTCCACCGGCACCTCGATCCGCTACTGGCACGACGCCCGCTACTTCGAGACCGGCGCCGCGCTCGACGTCGAGACGGTCCGCGCCAAGCTGCGCAACACCGCGTTCCTGGTCCCCGGCGTCGCCTATGTGCTCAAGGACGCGACCGGCGGGCAGATCTCGACCGAGACGTTCCACTACCCCAACGGCCTGGCCGACATGGTGGAGTTCCTGGCGCCGTCCGGCGACCGCGCGGTCTGCGGGCTGCTGCACATCACCGGCGAGGGCACCTACAAGGAGAATGCCGCCGACGAGAACGGCGTCATGAAGGCCAACGTCGAGCGCCGCGCCGAGATCGAGATCGCGCTGCGCTGGGGCACCGGCTACGAGCGGGTCGTGGAGTCGTTCACCAACACGATCCGCAACGTGCACGGCGGCACGCACCGGCGCGGCTTCGAGCGCGGCGCGCTGCGGGCCCTCGCCGACGCCATCCGCAACACCCGCGGCCTGCTGCGGC
This sequence comes from Dactylosporangium aurantiacum, assembly GCF_000716715.1. Lineage (GTDB taxonomy): Bacteria > Actinomycetota > Actinomycetes > Mycobacteriales > Micromonosporaceae > Dactylosporangium > Dactylosporangium aurantiacum. The sequence goes on from NZ_JNYJ01000015.1 coordinate 60,699, forward strand.
CCAAGGAGGACCTGCCGACGATCGACGACGTGCTCGAGGGCATGACCGCGGTCATCCACGTGCGCATCCCCGAGCCGCAGTTCACCTCGCAGACCAAGGACGAGCTGTCCACGGCGCCGGTCACCCGGGTCGTGCAGGGCATCGTCGAGCAGCAGATCAAGGCGTGGGTCGAGGCGCGCAAGACCAAGGTCGAGGCCCGCACCGTCCTGCAGAAGATCGTCGACGCGGCGCGGGTGCGCCTCACCCAGAAGCAGCAGAAGGACGCCGCCCGGCGCAAGACCGCCCTCGAGGGCGCGTCGATGCCCGCGAAGCTCGTCGACTGCCGCTCCACCGGGGTGCAGCGCAGCGAGCTGTTCATCGTCGAGGGTGACAGCGCGCTCGGCACCGCCCGCATGGCCCGCTCCTCGGAGTATCAGGCACTCCTGCCGATCCGCGGCAAGATCCTCAACGTGCAGAAGGCCAACATCCAGCAGGTGCTGGACAACGCGGAGTGCTCCGCGATCGTGCAGGTCCTCGGCGCCGGCTCCGGCCGCACCTTCGACCTGGAGGCGATGCGCTACGGGCGGATCCTGATCATGGCCGACGCCGACGTCGACGGCTCGCACATCCGCACCCTGCTCATCACGCTGTTCGCCAAGTACATGCGCCCGGCGATCGCCGACGGACGGCTCTTCGCCGCCGTCCCGCCCCTGCACAAGATCGTCACCAAGGGGCGCAACCCGGAGACGATCTACACGTACACCCAGGCCGAGATGGAGAGCACCGTCGCCCGGCTGGAGAAGGCCGGCAAGCAGGTCGTCACGCCGATCCCGCGGTTCAAGGGTCTCGGCGAGATGGACGCCGACGAGCTGTGGGACACCACGATGAACCCGGCGACCAGGGCCGTGCGGCGCATCACCCTCGACGACGTCGAAGCGGCCGAAGAGGTCCTCGAGCTGCTCATGGGGGAGCGGGTCGAGCCCCGCCGCAACTGGCTCATCGACGCCGCGCCGCGGGTCGACCAAGACAACATCGACGCCTGAGTCAGGAAGGGTAGTCCGCCGACATGGCACGCAAGGCCAAACCAGCGAGGGCCGACCTGTCCGCCTTCGACCAGGCGGGCGCGCGGGTGCTCAACAACCCGCTCGTCACCGAGGTCGAGGACTCCTACCTGGAGTATGCGTATTCGGTCATCCACTCCCGCGCGTTGCCCGACGCGCGCGACGGCCTCAAGCCGGTGCACCGCCGCATCCTGTTCTCGATGAGCGAGCAGGGGCACCGCCCCGACCGTGGCCACGTCAAGTCGTCCCGCGTCGTCGGTGACGTCATGGGTAAGTACCACCCCCACGGCGACAGCGCGATCTACGACGCGATGGTCCGCATGGCGCAGGACTTCTCGCTCAACGTGCCGCTCATCGACGGCCACGGCAACTTCGGCTCCCCGGACGACGGCCCCGCCGCCTCCCGGTACACCGAGGCGAGGATGTCCCGCGAGGCGATGCTGCTCGTCGGGGAGCTCGACGAGGGCACCGTGGACTTCCGGCCCAACTACGACGGCTCCCTCGACGAGCCGTCGGTGCTGCCGGCCGCGTTCCCCAACCTGCTGGTCAACGGCTCCTCCGGCATCGCCGTCGGCATGGCCACCAACATGATCCCGCACAACCTCGGCGAGGTCGTCGCCGCCGCGCGCTGGCTCATCAACCACCCCGGCGCCAGCCTCGACAAGCTCATGGAGTTCGTCCCGGGCCCCGACCTGCCGACCGGCGGGCTGCTGCTCGGCCTCGACGAGGTCCGCCGCGCGTACGAGACCGGCCGCGGCGTCGTGCGCATGCGCGGCCGGGTCGAGATCGGCCTGCTCGAGGGCAGCCGCGGTCGGCAGGCGATCACCGTCACCGAGCTGCCGTACGGCATCGGCGCCGAGAAGGTCATCGAGAAGATCACCGATGAGGTCAACAAGACCAAGCGGCTGCAGGGCATCGCCGACGTCAAGGACCTCACCGACCGGGAGAACGGCACCCGCCTCGTCATCGAGTGCAAGGTCGGCGTCAACCCGCAGGCGCTGCTCGCCGACCTGTACCGGCTGACCCCCCTCGAGCAGTCCTTCGGCGTCAACAACCTCGTCCTCGTCGACGGCCAGCCGCAGACCCTCGGCCTCAAGCCGCTGCTCGAGGTGTTCCTCGCCCACCGCTACGAGGTCGTGACCCGGCGCACCGAGTTCCGCCGCAAGAAGCGCCTCGACCGGCTGCACCTCGTCGACGGCCTGCTCGTCGCGCTGCTGGACATCGACCGGGTCGTCGCCCTCATCCGCGCCAGCGAGAACGCCGCCGCCGCGAAGGCGTCACTGATGAGCGAGTTCGGCCTCAGCGACATCCAGGCCAGCTACATCCTGGACACCCCGCTGCGGCGCCTCACCCGCTACGACCGCATCGAGCTGGAGGCCGAGCAGGCCCGGCTCAACGAGGAGATCGCCGCGCTCAGCCAGATCCTCGACGACGAGAAGGTCCTCAAGAAGGTCGTCTCCGACGAGCTCGCCGCCGTCGTCAAGGAGTTCGCGCAGCCGCGCCGCACCACGCTCATCGACGGCGACCTCAAGGAGGTCCTCGCCGCATCGGTCCCCGCCGGGCCGCTCGAGGTGTCCGACGATCCGTGCCAGGTGCTGCTGTCCGCGACCGGCCTGGTCGCCCGCACCGCCGCCGAGTCGGAGGAGGCCCCCGAGGGCAGCCGCAAGGCCGGCCGCGACAAGCACGACACCGTCCGCGCCGTCGTGCACACCACGGCCCGCGGTCAGGTCCTGCTCGTCACCAGCCTCGGCCGGGCGTTCAAGGTCGACGTGCTGCCGCTGCCCGTCCTGCCCGAGCAGGCCGGCACCGTCTCGCTGCGCGGCGGCATGTCCACCGCCGAGCTCGTGCCCCTGCAGGCCGGCGAGACCGTCGTCGCCCTCGCCCCGCTCGGCGGACCCGGCGCCGAGGGCTCACCCGGCCTCGCCCTGGGCACCCGCAACGGCGCGGTGAAGATCTGCGCCCCCGAGTGGCCCGTCCGCGCCGACGAGTTCGAGGTCATCGGCCTGCGCGACGGCGACGAGGTCGTCGGCGGCACGTGGCTCACCGACGGCGCCGAGACCCTCGCGTTCGTCTCCTCCGACGCGTCGCTGCTGCGCTTCCCCGCCAAGCTCGTGCGGCCCCAGGGCCTCAAGGGCGGCGGCATGGCCGGCATCGCCCTGTCCGCCGGCGCCCAGGTCCTCTTCTTCGGCGCCGTCGACACCCAGGACCCGCAGCACGGCGAGCCCATGGTCGTCACCGCCACCATCGGCAACGCCAAGGTGACCCCGCTGCGGCTGTACCCCCCGAAGGGCCGAGCCACCGGCGGCGTGCGCGCGCAGCGCTTCCTCAAGGGCGAGAGCCACCTGGTGCTCGCCTGGGTCGGCCCCCGCCCGGCCGCCTCGTCCGCCAAGGGCGAGCCGCGCGACCTGCCCGCCCCCGACCAGCGCCGCGACGGTTCGGGCGCCCAGCTGCGCGCCCCGGAGATCGTCGGCCACCTGGTCGAGCGCGGCTGACCGCCGCCTCCGCCCCACTGCCGGCACCGGCCCGGGTAGCGTTCCGCGCTGTCCGGGCCGCCCAGCCGTAGTGCTGCGGTGACCGGGCCGCGGGCCTGGTGTGCGGGCCTGGTGTGCGGCATACGGCGGCCTCGCTCGCCGGTCGGGCGGCGTCGTTCGCCACGCGGGCACGGAGAAATATGCCGTGCCCGCCCGCAGTGGCCACGCCGTTCTGCGCCGCCTGCCGTGCTTTCCGTCCGGTGTTCCTCGCGCCGTGCTGCTTCTTGCGTCGTGTCGTCCGCGTCGTGCTCGCCGCTTCGGGGCGGCTGGCTGTGACGGACCACAGGACTGGCCCCATCGAGACGGTCACATTTGGCCCCAGCATGACCGAACCCACTCTCGCCGCGATCACGCTGTGTAGAGGGTGCCCGGCCAAGCGGCCGGCGCGCTCATGGCCGGAGGGCCGTAGGACACGCCTGGTCGTCGAGGAGTGTGGCCTGCCACTGGAACGCCTCTACTCCCACGACGCCGGACGGCAGGCCCACCTTGAGGACCTCGGGCGGTCGCTCCGGGACGAGGCTACGGCCTGTCCCGAATCCCGGACCGAACAGGCGGCCGGAGCCGGGCTGGCGCGCACGTTGGGCAGAGCTCACATCGACCTGCGAGCAGATGGCCACTGACTGATGTCCGATACGATCAGGCTCAGCGGTGTCACGGTCAACGCGCCCGACGCTGTCGCGTTAGCCAGGTTCTACGCCGTAGTCACCGGTGGCGTGGAGAGGGGAAACTCGCGCTGGGCAACCGCGACCGGACCCCACGCCGACATCGCGTTGCAGCAGGTCGACAACTTCCGCCGGCCGGTATGGCCGGCGGGCGCGGTACCGATGCAGATGCATCTCGATTCCTTCGTCGACGACTTCGCAACAACCGGGGCGCGCGTCCTCGCCGCAGGAGCCACCCGCTTGGATTGCAGCCCAACTCCGAAGAAGGTGTTATCGGACGATGGGAAAGACGAGGTGAGTGACCCGATCCCCCTGAACGCAGATCGTCGGGTTGCCGAGCTCCACGTCGTCGGAGGCGAGCTGGCCGAAAAGGGCCGGTTGCCCTCGCCCATGACGACCGGTACGAGATCGACAGCCACCTCGTCGAGCAGCCCCAGCTCGAGACACTGCCGGGCGATGGTCCCGCCGGTGACAGAGACGATGCGGTCGCCGGCGATCCCCTGAGCGCGGGCGATGGCAGTCTCGACACCTTCGGTCACAAACGTGAACGGGGCGTCGGGATGAGCCAGCACCCAATCCGTCGGGACGTGGTGGGTGACCACGACAACGGGGACGTCGAGGGTGTGCCGGCCCTGCCAGCCGCCGGCCACGTCGAAAAGGTTGCGACCGCAGACCAGGACCCCCAACGAGGAGTACCACTGCTGCCAATACGCCGCGCTGGGCGGGCTGAGGTGGACCTCGAAGTCTCCGGCGGGGGTCTGCAGGGCGACCTCGCCGTTCCGCAGCCAGTCGAACAACCGGCCGATGGTGTTGTCCTGCTTGGCGATATACCCGTCGAGCGACATGATCGCCTGCGCTTGTACCTTGCCCATGTTGGTCAGCCTTCGTCTGCCGCGCTGCGGCCGTAGACGTGCACGACGATTCCGCTGGGGAACGGCACCGCCTCGACGAGGTGCAGGTGCCGCGACGCTGGGAGCTGGTCGAACAGCGCCTGACCGCGGCCCAGGACCAGCGGCTGGACCAGCAGGCGGTACTCGTCGATCAGATCTGCCGCGATCAGCGCGCCGGCCAGCCGACCCCCGCCCCAGACGATGACGTCCGGGCCGGGCTCAGCCTTGATCGCGGCGATCTCGGTCCGGAGGTCACCGCGTGCGACCCGGGTCACCGGCCAGGCGGCCTCGGCGTCGCTGAGTGTCCGCGAGAACACCAACTTGGGAATGCCGTTCATCGGCGCGGCGTAATCGTCCTGCGACTGCGGCCAGAACGACGACATCTCCTCATACGTCACCCGGCCCATGAGGTGAGCGCCGGCGTTGCTGATGCGCTGCAGCTTCCATTGCCGCAGCTCGGCGCCCTCCGGGATCGCCATCCCGGGGTGCTCACGATCGCTGCCGACGAACCCGTCCAGCGACATCGACATGTACAAGACCACGTTACGCATGAATTCTTCTAACTCCCTTACCCGACCCGGCCCGTTGATCCAGACCCTCGCCACCGACACCGGGCTCATTGGGCCGGCGGCCCGACTCTTGTAGCCTCGACCACCTCGGCGGCGCTGTCTTGAACATCGGTGTCCACGAGCAGATCGGCGCTTCGCTCCGCCGCTCGGGGGCGGCTCAGCCCAGCGTGGTGCGAAGTGCGGAGGGGGTATGACCGGTGTATCGCCGGACGGTGCGGGTCATATGCGCATGGTCGGCGAATCCGCAGACAGCGGCGATGTCGGCCAGACTCCGACGATCCGTATCCGCGCAGAGGTGATCGAGGACGAGGTTGACCCGCAGGCGGGTGCGGTACTCGCCGAGTGTGCTCCCGGTCTGTTCGTGAAAGACCCGACTGAGATGGTGCGGCGAGGTCTCAAGGCGGTCGGCGAGCACGACGATGCTGTCCAGCTGCGGCTCTGCGTTCAGCAGGGCCCGCGCGTTGTCCACGAGTGCCCGCCGGACTCGAGCGGCGGCCGGTCTGCCCCCGGCAACTTGGCGGGGGCGTTGTTGCGCAACAGCGTCGGCGAGCAGCCCGATCGCGATCTCCTGCAGTGTCACCGGATCGGCCAGCTGCGACGCCGCGACCAGCAGCCGCCGGTGCTGCACCTGCATGACCGGGGTCACGACGGCCGACAGCGGGACGACGGTGCTGTCCACGCCCAGCGCCTCCAGCACCGGCCGGCCGAAGAACAGCATCGACTCCAGAACGCCATCGGGGGTCAGATGTGCGGTCCGGGCCTCCTGCAGCGGCGGGATGAGCAGGCAGTGAGTCGGATCCACCAACGCCCGACCCCGCCGGTCCCGGTACGACAGGCACCCCTGCCGCGGTAACGCCAGCTCGACAGCATCCCAATCGTGGACCTGCACCGGACCGGGATCACCCATCCACCGTGCGGCGATCACGGTGACCATGTCGGACTGGAAGACGTACGTTCCATGTTCGCTCATGAAGATCCCTTCGGACGGCCTCCTCCATCATCGGCGCACTCCTGCGTCGGCGCAGATCTTGCTGAGCGAACGGTTGCTCGGCGCCCATGATTGCCCGCCTTGCGGCCACCAACGCCGGGCCGGAAGATCGCTCGGTGCGTTACCTTCAGCGTTGTCCGTGGTGAGCACGAACAAATCTGGGCCGACCTGCGGGACCTGGGCTCGGCGGTCCGCGGAGAGGTTCTCACCGACGCCAAGAGCGTGGCAGTGGAGACGATGCGCCGGGTGCGCCACAACGTCGAGGTGCTACGTCGTCGACCTAACGACATCGGCTACCAATTGGTCAACTGGCACGAACGCGAGCAACGTACGACGCCGACCGATCCCGTGGACTCTTTGGGCGAGTACGACCCTCTGATGATCGAGCCGCTGATCTGCAAGTACGCGACCTGGGATGCGGATCACGGGAAGCGGTCCTGGTTCCTGGCCCCGGATATCCGAGCAGGGCCTGTTCGGCGAGTATTTCGTCGATTACCTCCGGGAGACGCTCCGCGGCGGCGGCTTCCGAGGCAGCGTCGAGGTATGCGACGACAACCTGGTCGTGCTCACCTCGCCGCGTCGTGCGACGACCTGCGCTCTCACGCATCCGTCGTGGCGAGCACGGCAGCAGCCGTGATGCGCGACTGCTGGAGGTAGTACCGCTCCTCGCCACCGGTTGAACACTCCGAGCACCGTGTCGAGGTTCTCCACGCAGGTCGCCAGGATCCGCGACGTTGCAAGAGGAAGGCGACCACCGTTGCCACATCGCGGCGACGTCCGGTCCCGATGAGCCCACAGCCGCAGACCTCTGCCGCTGACCACCACGTCGGCGGCGGCTGCGCGGTGCGGTGCGGCGCGGCGCGACCGGAGGTCACGGCAGGTACACGAGGTCCATGGTGTCCGAGTGGCCGGACCAGGTGAGGGTGAGCCGCCAGCAGCCCGCCTGCGGCAGGTCGATGATGGACGGGCCGGGGCCGCCGGGCACGGTGCGCCGTACCGGGTCGGTGGTGCCGTCGCGGGTGGCGGTGATCTGCAGGTCGCCCGGTGGGTCGGACGGTTTGGAGACCCACAGGATCTTGTTGGACGAGCCGTCGGGTCTGGTGAGTGCCAACGGGTGGCCGAAGATGGCGGCCACGATGTCGCCGCGGTCGCCCATGACGTGGGGCATGCGGGCGTCGCCGGAGAAGCCGGCGCGGGCCCACTCGGGCAGGGGCCCGGTCTCGACCACGGACCCGCAGCCGGTGCGGGCCGCGGTCGCCGGGGCGCCCGGCGACGTGGCCTGCGGCGCCGCCCGGGGTGGAGGTGACGACGTACACCCGGCGGACAGCAGCATGACGGCCGGCAGCAGCACGAGAAGTCTCACGCATCCCCGAGTCGTGACCGTGGCGGCGGGTTCCGGGGGAGAAGGAGCTGCGCAAGAGCATCCGCAAGTCGTTCCACACGCTGCAGCCGTGGCTGGACCGGCTGACGGCCCAGGGCCGGTCGGCGCCGCGGTACCGGGGCTTCATCCCGCGGGAGCGCAAGGACCTCCTGCTCGACCACGCCGGGCGGGTCGCCGCGCAGCGTCGCCTGCACGACGGCCTGCCGCAGACGCCGGCGAGCACCGTGCCGGCCCGCGACGCGGTGCTCGGCGCGCTGGTCGAGGTGGGCTGCCTGATGGCCTGGGCGGTGCCGCCGGGTCAGCTGGTCGCGCCGTGGACCGCGGCGGCCACCGCCGTCGTCCGCGAGCACGTCGCCGTCGCCGGCCTCCCGCGCGGTGTCCTGTGGCCGGTCATGCGGGTGATGCACGACGAGATCCAGCGCGACTGGGACTGAGCCGGGGACGACAAGCGTCACAGCCAGCCGGACCGCCGGAACAAGCGGTACAGGATCACCGAGCCGACGGCCATGATCAGCAGGATCAGGTAGAACCCGTACTGCCACTGCAGTCCCGGGATGCGCTCGAAGTTCATCCCGTAGATCCCGGCGATCGCGGTCTGCAGCGCGGCGATCGCGGCCCAGGAGGCGATTTTGCGCATGTCGTTGTTCTGGTCCAGGCCGACCTGGGCGAGGCGGGCCTGCAGGATCGAGTCGAGCAGCTCGTTGTCGGAGGCGACCTGTTCTACGACCTGGGTGAGCCGGCCGTGCATGTCGGCGAAGTACTGCCGCAGCTGCGGCGGCAGCTCCACCACGGCCGGGTCGTTCATCCGCCGTAACGGCGCCTGCAGCGGCAGCACCGCCCGCTTGAACTCGACCAGCTCCCGCTTCAGCTGGTAGATCTGCTGCACGTCGCAGCCGCCGACCCGCAGGAACGCGGTCTGCTCCAGCTGCTCCACGTCCTGCTCCACGTCGGCGGCGACCTCGTGGTAGACGTCGACCATCCGGTCGCACACCGCGTAGGCGACCGCCCAGGGGCCGTTGCCGAGCATGGCGGGGCGCTGCTCGAGCCGCTGGCGGACGTCGGCCAGGGCGCCGGCGCCGCCGTGGCGGACGGACACCACGAAATGCGCGCCGATGAGCAGCGTCACCGCGCCGGTGTCGACGACCTCGGAGGTGGCGGTCAGCTCGGCGTGCTCGACGTAGCGGGCGGTGCGCACGATGAGCATCGTCACGTCGCCGCGGCGCTCGACGGTGGGCCGGCGCTCCGGCGCGAGGGCCTTCTCGGTGGTCAGGTCGTCCAGGCCGAGCTCCTCGGCGACCGCCGCGAACTGCGCCCACGTCGGCTGGAAGAGCCCCAGCCAGACGAACCCGTTGCGCCGGCGCCGGGCCGCCGCGTAGGCGTCGTGGAAGGTGGGCCGTCCGGGCTGGCGCGCGCCGCGCACGTACAGCGCGCAGTCGACCACCGCGTCGTCCTCGGCGGCGCCGGCGAGCAGGTGCGGCAGCGGCTCCTCCGGCTGCAGGTGGCGCATCATCCGGCCGATCATCCGGCCGACCCGCCGGCCCACCTTGACCTGCTGCACCCCTGGCCCCTTCACGCCGAGCGTCACGCTGCGCGCCACGCTACCGCGTTGATCGTCGTGGGGAGCCGAGGCGGGTGGTCAGCTGCCGGACAGTGCGCGGGCGGGCTGGTCGCTTTCGTCCAGCACCACATAGAGGAGGGTGCCCAGCACGAGCAGCGTGCCGGCGAACACCTCCCAGCCGAGCGCCACCCCGGCGATCGTCACGACCACGCACTGCACGACCAGCGCCACGACCGTCCACCGGCGGGCCGCCCGCTGCCGCAGCGCGGCGACGAACAGCCGCACGGCCAGGGCGACCAGCAGCACCCCGAGCGCGACGGCCGCGACGCGGATCGCCACCTGCGCGTGGCCCGGGTCGGCGCCGTTGAGCGACATCGAGTACGCCCCGATCACCCCGCCCACCACGAACAGGGCGGCGCCGACGACCACGCCCTCGACGAGGATCCCGACCGCCGCGATGACCTGTGCCACCATTCGCATCCGGTCAAGTTACTCCCGGGTAGCCCGGGGCTTCAAGACCCGTCGATACGCGCCGCCGTTAAGGTGCGGGATGCGCACGCACATCCTGTTCGACTTCTTCGGCACGCTCGTGGACTACGACGCGCGGCGCACCGCGCAGGGGTACCCGCGCACGTACGCGGCGCTCACGCGGCTCGGCGCCGGGGTCTCCTACGCGCAGTTCCTCGAGGGGTGGGACCGCACGTTCGCCGGGTTCGACGCGGGCAGCGAGGCCGAGGACCGCGAGTTCTCGATGACCCAGGTCGGCACCGCCTACCTGGCCGAGGTCCTCGGGCGGCGGCCCGGCGCCGGCGAGGTGGACGCGTTCATCGGCGGTTACCTGGCCGAGTGGAACGCCGGCGTCTCCTACCCCGAAGGGGTCGTTTCCTTGGTGCGGTCGTTGTCGCGGGTGTACCGGCTCGCCGTCGTCACCAACACGCACCAGCCGGACCTGGTCCCCGGCCATCTCGCCGCCATGGGCATCCTGGACGTGATGGACGCCGTGGTGACGTCGGTGGAGGTCGGCCGGCGCAAGCCCCATCCGGCCGTCTACGCCGCGACCGTCGAGCGGCTCGGCATCGAGCCCGGCGCGGCGGTCTTCGTCGGTGACACGTACGCCGCCGACTTCGCCGGCCCCGAGCGCTTCGGGATGACCGCGTACCTCATCGACCCGGCCGGGCGCGCCGACGTCCCCGGGGACCGCCGGCTGCGCTCGGTGCTCGACCTGCCGGGGGTGCTGCGGGCCGCCGTGCGGTAGCCGCGACACCGCGCACCCCAACGGGTGACGGCGCCGGTGGTATGGACGAAGTGATATGAAACGGCCGTGCAAACCCATTGCTATATGTACATGCGTGGCTACCGCCACGAAGTATCTGCTGCCAGGGAGGCCGAGTGAAACGATCGATCGCCGCCGCCAGCGCACTGCTACTCGCCGGGGGCGTGCTCGCCGCCGGCGCGTCGCCGGCCGGCGCGTCGCCCAGCACACCGACCCCGTCGAACCTGCAGGCCCACCGCGCCGACATCCGCGCCGCCGACAGCGAGGCCTACGCGGTCTCCAGCACCAAGAAGGACGCCAACGGCGCCACCCACACCCGCTACACGCGCACGTACCACGGCCTGCGGGTCTACGGCGGCGACTTCGTCGTGCACGCGGCGCCGGACGGCACGTTCGCCGGGACCTCCGTCGGCCTGCACGCACCGCTGACGATCGGCACCACCGCCGCGGTCGCCAGGTCCGCCGCGGGCGCGAAGGCGAAGTCGGCGTTCAGCGGCACGGTCACCGCCGTCGGCAGCCCGGAGCTGTTCGTCGACGCCAGCGGCGGCACCGGCGTCCTCGCGTACGAGACCGTCGTCAGTGGCTGGCAGACGGACGGTCAGACCCCGTCGAAGCTGCACGTCATCACCGACGCCAACAGCAACGCGGTGCGCGGCGCCTTCGACGAGATCGAGACGGTCAACGGCACCGGCAACAGCATCTACTCGGGCACGGTCACGATCGACACGACGCTGTCCGGCTCGACCTACCAGATGATCGACCCTTCGCACGGCAACGGCCGCACCTGCGACATGAACAACGGCACCAGCACGTGCACCACGTTCACGGACGCGGACAACACGTGGGGCACCGGCGCCAACTCCAACCGGCAGTCCGCGGGCGTCGACGCGCACTTCGGCGCGGCGAAGACGTTCGACTACTTCAAGAACGTGCACGGCCGCAACGGCATCTTCGGCAACGGTAACGGTGTGCCGAGCCGGGTGCACTACGGCAACAACTACGTCAACGCGTTCTGGGACGGCGCGCAGATGACCTACGGCGACGGCTCCAGCAACAGCCGGCCCCTCGTCGCGCTCGACGTGGCCGGCCACGAGATGAGCCACGGCGTCACCGAGGCCCTGGCCGGCCTGGTCTACTCCGGCGAGTCCGGCGGTCTCAACGAGGCCACCAGCGACATCTTCGGCTCGATGGTCGAGTTTTACGCCGCCGCGCCCAGCGACCCTGGCGACTACCAGATCGGCGAGAAGATCAACATCAACGGCAACAACACGCCGCTGCGGTACATGTACAACCCGACGCTGGACGGCTCGTCGCACGGCTGCTGGTCGACCAGCACGAAGAACGTCGACGTGCACTACAGCTCCGGCGTGGCGAACCACTTCTTCTTCAACCTCGCCGAGGGCACCGGCGCCACCGCGTACGGCACCTCGCCGGTCTGCGGCTCCGCCCCCGCGGTCGTCGGCATCGGCCGGGCCAAGGCGGAGAAGATCTGGTACCGCGCGCTCGACGTGTACTTCACGTCGAACACGTCATACGTGAACACCAGCAACCCCGCCAACACGGCGCGGGCGTACACGCTGCGCGCCGCGACCGACCTGCACGGCACCTGCTCCGCCGAGTACAAGGCGGTCCAGGCCGCGTGGACCGCGGTCAACGTCGCCGGCAACGACGCCGCCTGCCCGACCGGCAACGACTTCTCCCTCGCCGCCACGCCGGCGAGTGGGTCGGTCGATCCGGGCGGCTCGGTGACGAGCCTGATCTCCGCGACCGTCACCAACGGCTCCGCGCAGACGGTGGCGCTCACCGCGTCCGGCCTGCCGTCGGGTGCGACCGCCGGCTTCAGCCCGTCCTCGATCAGCTCGGGCAACGGCCAGGCCACGCTGACGATCACCACCTCGGCGTCGACCCCGGCCGGCACGTACCCGGTCACCGTGACCGGCACCGGCGCCAGCTCGACCCGGACCGTCACGTTCACCCTGACCGTCAACGGCCCGCCCGGCTGCACCGGCACCAACGGCAACGACGTGGCGATCCCCGACAACACGACGGTCACCAGCACGATCACCATCAGTGGCTGCAACCGCAACGCGTCGGCCACCAGCTCCGTGCCGGTGACGATCTACCACACGTACAAGGGTGACCTGGTCGTCGATCTCGTCGCCCCCGACGGCTCGGTCTACAACCTGTCGAACCGGGCCGGCGGCAGCGCCGACAACATCATCCAGACCTTCACCGTCAACCTGTCCAGCGAGGCCGCCAACGGCACGTGGACCCTGCGGGTCCGGGACGCGGCCAGCCTCGACACGGGCCGGATCGACACCTGGAGCCTCACCCTGTAGGCCGGTGACGGAGCACAAAAACCCCACTACGGCGCAGGCGGGCACCGATCGGTCCCGCCTGCGCCAATGTGTGACCTCGCCGAGATGCATTCGATACGTCCACGGGACAACGCTCACGCTCGGTGACCTGTAGAAACTTCCGCATGTCCAAGGTTGTCAGATTCGGTATTTCCATCGTCGTCCTGCTCGTCCTCGCCGGCATCGGCTGGTACCTCAACCGCGACTCGGCGGAGAACGCCAAGGTCGGTGACTGCCTGCACGAGGTGAAGGCGAACGAGCTGAAGATCGTCGAGTGTGGCGGCGCTGACGCTCAGTACAGCGTGGTGGGCAAGGTCGGCAACCAGGACGCGTCCGTCGCCCGTGACCCCAACACGACCGTCTGCCAGGCGTTCCCGGAGGCGACCGGCCTCTACTGGTGGGGCGAGTCCGGCAAGAAGGGCGACGTGCTCTGCTTCAAGGAGATCAAGGCCGCCTGACCCGCTGACGCGGCGGCGACGTCCGGCACGACGGCGCCGCCGAGCACGGTTCCACCCTCGATGTTCGTCCCCCATGCGACCCCGGCGCCGCGGCAGCGGTGCCGGGGTCGCTCTGTGTCTGTCAGTACCCGGGGAAGACGGCGCGCAGGTCGTCCAGGGTGATCGGGCCGGTGATCTTCACGTCGGCCGGGGTGTGCCGCGGCCCGAGGCGGCCGGCGGCGAGGCGCAGGAACGCCTCCAGGGTCAGGCTCAGCTCGCCGTCCGGGGAGGCGGGCGCGCCGGTCAGGGTCACCGGGTCGGCCAGTCGCAGGCCGCGCTGCTCGCCGAGATCGGTGAGCGTGACGAGCAGGTCGGCGGTGCGGCCGTCGAGGTACGCCGGCTTCGCGATCCAGCCGAACAGGCCCTCGACCCGTTCGTCGATGAGCACGGCGGCCTCGGGGGCGAGCGTCGCCGACGGGTCCAGGGCGACCCGGATGTCCCAGTCGTGGTAGCCGAACTCGGTCAGCCGCAGCACCGCCGACGTCGCCACGTCGACCGGCTCGGGCATCCAGCCGACGTCGATGCGGTGCTCGGCGCGCTGCGTGGCGTCGAAGGCCTCGTACGCCGCGACGAGCCGCTCGTTCGCGATCGGAAACTCGACAGCGCGCTCCTGCGGGGTCATCGCGTCCCAGCGGGCCCACACGCCCTTGTTGAACTCGAACTCCGGCGCGGGGCGCCCCTCGAGGGAGGCGCGGACCGCCTCCAGATTGATCTCGGCGCCGCTGCCCAGGTGGCTGACCACCTGGGAAATGTCCCACTCGCTGGCCGCGGAAGGGCCGGTGAGCTGCTCGGACGTGAGCCCGCGGACGACGGCGGTGAGGTCCTCGTGCCCCTTGCGCAGGGCGGCGATCGCCTGGTCGGCTCGGCTGGTCATCGTGCTCCCTCAACCCTTGAACATCGACTATTTTCTTGAAGGATAAACAAGTTTGTGACGCAGGACATGGCAGGCCCCGTCGGAAGTGCAATATTGCCGGGTTGGCAACATCAGGTACGTTGTCGATCGTGAACACGGGGCCGGGGGTACGTGAACGGGACAACGCCGCCACCCGAACCGGGTCCCAACACCGCCCGCGGGTGCGTCCCCGCGCATGGGCCGAGCTGCTGCTCGTCGTCGGCCTGTTCCTGGCGTACAAGATGGGCCGGCTGCTCGTCGACGGCAAGGTCGGGCAGGCGTACGCGAACGCGAAGCTGGTCTGGCACGCCGAGCGGGCCCTCTGGCTGCCCGACGAGATGGACCTGCAGCACCTGCTGCTCACCTCCGAGGCCCTCATCCGCGCCGCCAACGTCTACTACGCCGTGGTGCACTTCCCGGCGACGGTCGCCTTCCTGCTGTTCATGTACATCTTCCGGCCCGCGCACTACCTGCGGTTCCGGCGCATCCTCGCCTGGCTGACCGCGGCGGGGCTGGCGATGCACTTCGCGTTCCCGCTCGCGCCGCCCCGGATGCTGGCCGGCATCGGGATGATCGACACCGCCGCGAAGTACGGACCGTCGGTGTACGGGCCGCCGCAGACCGACACGCTGAGCAACCAGTACGCGGCGATGCCGTCGCTGCACGTCGGCTGGGCGCTCGTGGTCGCGTGCGGGCTGATCGTCGCCACCCGCACCCGCTGGCGCTGGCTGTGGCTCGCCCACCCGGTGATCACCATGATCGTCGTGGTGGGCACCGCCAACCACTACTGGCTGGACGGCATCATCGCCTCGGCCCTGGTCGGCGGGCTGCTGCTGGCCGTCGGCCGCACCCGCGCGCCCGCGGAGGCGCCGCCGGTGGCGATCCCCGTGCAGCTGCGGCGCAACCTGGAGTACCTCGCCGTCGGTGAGGCCGCCTACCTGACCACCCTCGGCGACACGATCACCGACGCCGGCGGCCAGCCGCAGAAGGTTGGAAAGCCGACCTGACCCCCGCAGGTTGGCGCGGCTGCGGTACCAATAGCGCGTGGACTGGAACCTACGCACCTGCGCGCGGCGCGGCCACGTCACGTACGCGCCCGACGAGACCCCCTACCGGGAGCGGCTGCACGCCATGACCCCCGTCGGGGCGGCGTGGCGCTGCCTGCGCTGCGGTGACTTCGTCATCGGCGAGCCGCAGTCGGCCGGCCCCGCCGAGAGCGCCCCGATCGTGCTGCGCGGCCGGGCCCTGCGCGACGCGCTCGTGCTGCGGCTGCTGTCGCTCGAGCGGTTCATCAAGGGTGTCATCGTGCTGCTCGCCGGCTACGGCGTGTACCGCTTCCGCACCCACCGCGACGGCGTCGAGCGCGCCTTCAACGAGGACCTGCCGCTGCTGCGGCCGTTCGCGGACCGGATCGGGTGGAAGTTCGAGGACTCCGCGATGATCCACACGATCCGGACCGTCATCGAGGCGGAGTCCAAGACGCTGCTGTGGGTCGCTGTCGGCCTGGCGGTCTATGGCGTCCTGCAGGTCGTGGAGGGCATCGGCCTGTGGATGCTCAAGCGCTGGGGCGAGTACTTCGCCGTCGTGGCCACCTCCCTCGGCCTGCCCGTGGAGATCTACGAGCTGTCGGAGAAGGTGACCTGGCTGCGCATCGGCGCGCTCGTCGTCAATATCGTCGCGGTGCTCTACATCCTGCTGTCCAAGCGGCTCTTCGGGCTGCGCGGCGGCCACGCCGCCTACGCCGCGGAGCGGCACGAGACCAGCCTCATCGAGGTCGAGATCGCGGCCAGCGAGCCGACCCTGCCGCACGGGCTGCGCAACCCCAAGGCCCCGGCCCCGCCCGGCGAACCTCCCGCGGAACTGCCTACTGGCGGGAAACGGGTAGGCGTCGTATAGTTGAACGCGAGACCGGCATCTTCCCCCGTGGATGCCGGTCTTCTTAATGTCCGGGGCTTCTCACCCGCCGGGCTCCCGTTGGGCCGGCGCCTGCGCCGCCGCCGACCGGATCGCCCGGATGGTGTTCAGGTTGTGCTCCCGCGCGCACGACTCCAGCGTCGCCGCGTCGTCGTCCCCCCGCGCCAGCCGGTCCAGCAGCGCGTCGTGCTCGTCCACGGCGGCCCGCACCCGCAGCCGCGGGTACATCGACGCCAGCACCCGCGACGCGTCGATGCGGTCCCAGATCCAGTCCAGCGCCTCGATAACGTGCCGGTTGCCGCACCAGCCGTAGATCGCGCGGTGGAACTGCCGGTGCAGCGCCATCACCCGCTCGTGCGCCTGTTCCTGCCGCAACTGGGCGTTGAGCGCCCTGGCGACCGCGATCCGCTCCGCGGTCATCCGCGGCGCCGCCGCCGCGAACGCGTACCCGTCCAGCAGTGCCAGCATCTCGACCAGCTGCACCCAGTCGTCGTCGCCGAGCGTCGCCACCCGGGCGCCGACATTGCGCTCGAAGCTGACGAGGCCCTCGGCCTCCAGCCGCCGGATCGCCTCCCGCACCGGCACCGGGCTTACGTCCAGGTCCCGGGCGAGGGTGCTCAGCACCAGCCGGCGCCCCGGCTGGTATCGACCGTCGAGGATGCGCTCACGGATGCACCGGTAGGCGAGCTCGTGCTTCGACAGCCCGGACGGCTCGGTGCTGCTGTGCTCAGGCTGCACGTGCGAGTTCCAGTCTTGACAGGGGCCGGGTGCCCACACAATCATATACGATCGGATGGAGGGCAGGGTCATCCTCACATTCCCGCAGCTGGTTCGCCATCGGCGGTGCGGCTGATGCTGACGGGGGCGGCCGGACCGCCGGTGGCGCACTGGAGCGCACCGTCGTGACTTCGCCGCAAACCCGACCGACTGCGTAGGCTGGTCGGATGGGTGAGGTTGCCTGGTCGATGACCGACGACTCCGAGGTGAGTCGCGACCTCGGCACGGTCGACTGGTCGGCCACCCCGCTCGGCCCGCCCGCCGACTGGCCGCAGAGCCTGCGCTCGGTCGTGCGGATCCTGCTCGGGTCCCGGTTCTCGATGTGGATGGCGTGGGGCCCCGACCTCACGTTCTTCTGCAACGACGCCTACCGTCGCGACACCCTCGGCAAGAAGTACCCGTGGGCCCTGGGCAAGCCGGCCCGCGAGGTGTGGGCCGAGATCTGGCCTGAGATCGGCCCCCGCATCGACGCGGTCATGGCGACCGGCACCGCCACCTGGGACGAGGCGCTGCGGCTCTTCCTCGGCCGCAGCGGCTACACCGAGGAGACCTACCACACGTTCTCCTACAGCCCGCTCACCGACGACGCCGGCGACATCGCCGGCATGCTCTGCGTGGTCAGCGAGGACACCGAGCGGGTCATCGGCGAGCGGCGGATGGCGACCCTGCGCGACCTCGGCGCCGACCCCGACGGCGGTGACCAGGGGCGGGTCACCGAGCAGAGCGTCTTCGCCACCGCCGCCCGGCACCTCGGCGCCCGCGCCGACGACCTGCCGTTCACCCTCACCTACCTCTTCGACGACGACCGCGACACCGCCCACCTCGCCTGCGCCACCGGCGTGCCGGCCGGCGCACCGGTGGCGCCGGAGGTCCTCGACCCCGAGGACGAGCCGTTCTGGCCGGTCGCCGACCTTGCCCGGGGCGCGGCGCTCACCCTCGGCGGCTACGCCGACCTGCCCGCCGGCGCCTGGCAGGAGCCGCCGACCGAGGTCCGGCTCGTCCCGCTGCCGGCACCTGGCGGCGGCCGGCCCTACGGGTTCCTCGTCGTCGGGCTCAACCGCTACCGGCCGTTCGACGCCGGGTACGCCGGCTTCATCGACCTCATCGCCGGGCAGCTCGCGGCGAGGATCGGCACCGCCCGCGCCTACGCCGCCGAACGCCGCCGCGCCGAGTCCCTCGCCGAGCTCGACCGGGCCAAGACGGCGTTCTTCACCAACGTCAGCCACGAGTTCCGCACCCCGCTGACGTTGCTGCTCGGCCCGGCCGAGGACGCCCTCACCGACCACGCCGCGCCGCTGCCGCCCGCCCAGCGGGAGCGGGTCGAGGTCGTGCACCGCAACGCCGAGCGGCTGCTGAAGCTCGTCAACACGCTGCTGGACTTCTCCCAGCTGGAGTCGGGCAAGGTCGAGCCGCGGTTCGAGCCGCTCGACCTCGCCGCGCTCACCGCCGAGCTGGCCGACATGTTCCGGCCGGCCGTTCAGCGCGCCGGGCTGCGGCTCGTCGTGGACTGCCCGCCGCTGCCCCGGCCGGTCCTCGCCGACCGCGAGATGTGGGCGAAGATCACGCTGAACCTGCTGTCCAACGCGCTGAAGTTCACGTTTGACGGGTCCATCACGGTGCGGGTCGCGGCCGACGGCGACACCGCCGAGCTCAGCGTCACCGACACCGGCGTCGGCATCGACCCGGCCGACCAGGCCAACCTGTTCGACCGATTCCACCGCATCATGGGCACCCGGTCGCGCACCCACGAGGGCTCCGGCATCGGCCTGGCGCTCGTCGCCGAGCTGGCCGCCCTGCACGGCGGCGAGGCCACCGTGTGCAGCGCGCCCGGCGCCGGCAGCACGTTCACGGTCCGGGTGCCGTTCAGCGGCGAGGACCAGGCCGTCCCGGGCGGCGACGCCGTCGAGCCCGCCGACCGGGTCACCGCCGCCGGCCGGGTCGTGCCCGGGTTCCTCGCCGAGGTGGAACGGTGGATCACCCCGACCTCCCCGGCCACGCCGGCCGCGCCGTCCACCGCGCCGACGGTCCTGGTCGTCGACGACAACGCCGACATGCGCGAGTACATCCGCAGCATCCTGGAGGCCGACTACCAGATCGTGGAGGCCACCGACGGCGCGGTCGCGCTGCGGCTGCTGCGCGGCACCCAGCCCGACCTCGTGCTCACCGACGTGATGATGCCGGAGCTCGACGGCTTCGGGCTGGTCGCCGCGCTGCGGGCCGACGGCGCCACCGCCCAGCTGCCGGTCATCATGCTGTCGGCGCGGGCCGGCGACGAGGCGACCGTGGAAGGGCTCGAGGCCGGCGCCGACGACTACCTCATCAAGCCGTTCTCGCCGCGGGAGCTGCGCGCCAGGGTGCGGGCCAACCTCGAGTTCGAGCGCGTCCGCCGTACCCGCGACGAATTGCAACGCAGCCGGGAGCTGCTCGACCAGGCGCAGCGGCTGGCCTCGGTGGGCAGCTGGGAGCTGGACCTCGCCACCGGTGACATCCGCGGGTCCGACGAGTTCCTGCGCCAGCTGGGCGTGACCGCCGAGGAACTGCTCGACGCCGACGCCCGGGCGGTCATCAACCAGCGGCTCCACCCCGACGACCGCGCCCACGTCGACGCCGCCATGGCCGCGGCACTCGACGGCACTCCGCTGGAGTACGACGCCCGCGTGTACCACCCGGACGGCTCGCTGCGCACGTTCCGCACCATCGGCGAGCTGGAACGCGACGCCGCCGGCACCCCGGTCCGGATGCGCGGCTCCAACCAGGACATCACCGAGCAGCGCCGCGCCGAGCAGGCGCTCGCCGCCGCCAGCGGCCTGCAGGAGGCCGCCGCCCGCGAGCACCGCATCGCCGACGAGCTGCAGCGCAGCCTCATGCCGCCGCTCACCTTCAACCCCGAGCACCTGGAGGTCGCCACCTACTACCGGCCCGGCGTCGCCGGCACCCAGGTCGGCGGCGACTGGTACGACGTCATCGAGCTCGGCGCGGACCGCACCGCCCTCGTCATGGGCGACGTCATGGGCCGCGGTGTCCCCGCCGCCGCCGTCATGGGCCAGCTGCGGGCCGCGGTGCGCGCCTACGCGCGGCTGGACCTGCCGCCCGCCGACGTGCTGGAGTTCCTCGACGGCGTGGTGCGGGACCTGAGCGAGGACCAGATCGTCACCGTCGTCTACGCCGTGTACGACCCGGGCGAGCGCAGCCTCACGTACGCCAACGCCGGCCACCTCCCGCCGCTGCTGCTGCTCCCCGGCGGCACGGTGCGCCCGCTCGGCGTCTCCGGCCCGCCGCTGGGCACCGGCCCGCTGACCCTCGCCGAGGAGCGCGTCGAGCTGCCCGTCGGGGCGCTGCTCACCCTGTACACCGACGGGCTCGTCGAGCACCGCGACCGGGACCTCGACACCGGCATCGACGCGCTCGCCGCGCACGTCGGCACCGTCAGCGGGCCGCTCGCCGACGTCCCCGACCGGCTCGTCACGGCGCTGCTGCCCGACGGCCCCGACGACGACATCACCGTGCTGCTCGCCCGGGTCGTCGCCGCACCCGGACACGAGCAGTCCGTCGTGCACCACATCCCCGCCGAGGAGCGGGCGGTGCGCTCCGCCCGCCAGTTCGTCGGCACCACCCTGCGCCGGTGGGACGTCCCCGGCCCGGTCGTCGACGACCTCGTCCTCGTGGTGAGCGAGCTGGCCGCCAACGCCGTCATGCACGGCCGCCCGCCGATCCAGCTGCGGCTGCGCAACGGCGGCACCCACGTGGTGCTGGAGCTGCACGACACCGCCACGTACCTGCCCCGCAAGCAGCGCCCGACCCCCGACGACGAACACGGCCGCGGCCTGCAGCTGGTGTCCTCGCTGTGCGACCGCTGGGGCACCCGGCCCACGGCCGACGGCAAGGCCGTGTGGTGCATGCGGCTGATCTGACCTACCGGTGCAGCGCCCGCCGGGCGTCCTCGAGGCCCCGCTCGTTGTCCTCGGCGCCGGCGATGCCGGTCAGGTCGCCGGTCGCGAGCCGCCTGGCGAAGTAGTCGGCCTGCACCGCGTAGCGGAACCGGCGCAGCACCGGCAGGGCCGTGCGCAGCTCCGCCGCCGGGATCAGCCCGGCCGTCCGGTACGCGGCGAGCAACGCGGCACCGTCCCCGCCGAGGTACATGAGGGCGGAGGCGACGTCGTAGAGCAGCGGACCCCGCATCGCCACGCCCCAGTCGATGAGACCGCCGCCGATGAACGCCTCCGGCGCCGGGTCGGCGTGCAGGAGCCCTTCGGTGAGCGGGCCGGCGGCGGCGAGGTCCCGGACGGCACCGGCGACGGCGTCGCGCAGCCAGGGCCGCAGGTTGAGGTGCGGGGCGTCCGGGTCGACCCAGTCCATGCCGACCTCGCCGTCGACGGTCACGCCGCGCAGCAGCCGGTGCACCTCGGCGAGGGTGGCGCCGATCGTGGCCGGGTCGTCGGCCGGCGCGCCGGGCACGAACGTGAGCAGCGCCAGCCGCTCGTCCTGGCCCACCTGGACGGTCAGCCGGCCGTCGAGGGTGCGCACCGGGGCGCCGCTGGGGAAGCCGCACCGGGCGAGGGCGTCGGCGACCGCGATGCCACCGGGGAACCAGCCGCCGGCGGCCTTCGCGACGAACCGGCGCCCGCCGTGCCCGACGAACCAGGTCGCCGAGTTCATCCCGCCGTGGTGCGGGCGCACGTCCGCGCCGGTCAGCCCCCAGTGCCCGGCGAGGACGTCGTCGGGGAACGGCACTACCGCTGGATCGGCCGGCGCAGGGAGTACGTGACGGCGTGCAACCGGTGCGGCTGCCCGATCACCAGCGCGGCGCGGTCATACGCCTGCCAGCCCTCGGCCCCGGCCCGGTTGAGGTGCCGCAGGTCGTTGTACCGCTCGTCGGTGCCCCACCGCTGCACCCCACCCGGGTAGTGGAACACCGCGTCCCAGTCCTCGAACTTGTCCGTGCCCAGCGTCCCGGCGGCCCGGTACTCCAGTCGTGCGTACTCCCACTGCGTCACCCGTCCATCATGCCGGACATCGAACGGTCGCAGTGTCCTGGTACTACCTTGGAGCCGTGGAACGCGATCGCGACGACGCCGGCCGGGCCCGCAACGCCCGCCCGCGCGACGGCCTGGGCCGCCCGCTGCCGCGGGGTGCGGTGGGCGTACCGACGATGCCGGACGACCTGCGGGTGACGCCTGACAGCGCGTTGACCCAGGCGCAGGCGCTGCTCGACGCGGACCGCCCCTTCCACGCGCACGAGGTGCTGGAGGCGGCGTGGAAGAGCGCGCCGCCGCAGGAACGGGAGCTGTGGCGGGGGCTGGCGCAGCTGGCGGTCGGCCTGACCCACCTGCGCCGGGGCAACCCGACGGGCGCGGCGCGGCTGCTGTCGCGCGCCGCCGACCGGCTGGCCGACTTCGGCCCCGCGCCGTACGGCATCGACGGGCCGGGCCTGATCGCCTGGGCCCGCGCCGCCGGGGCGTCCGGCGCCGCCGCCCCACCGCGGCTGAGGGTCGGCTAGCGCGTCAGCCGGTCCAGCTCCGGCGCCGAGAGGTGCAGCACCTCGTAACGCTCGCCGGCCGGCTGGTCCGCCGGCACCCGGTGGTGCCACAGCGTGAAGCGCAGCAGCTGCCAGTCGCGGGGGTCGTAGGCGAGCGCCGCGGTGTGCAGGTCGGGGTGGCCTTCGAGCGCGTGCAGCGCGGCCAACGCGTCGTCGATCGCGACGGGCGCGTCGCCCTCGGCCGGCTGGGGGAGCGCGACGAGCTGCCGGACGGCGGCGGTGGGCGCGCCCGCCGCCCCGCCCCGCACGGCCGCGACGCCTGTCCACTGCGCCACCGGCGGCCGGCCGAAGTCGCGGACGATGTTCTGGAAGCCGCCCCCGCCGATCAGGAAGTGCGTCATCGCGGCGGGCTCGTTCCACACGTAGAAGGGGGCGTACTGGTTCACCCGGGAGCCCTCGACGCCGCGCTCGCGGATGAGGTACGCCTTCAGGGCCAGGCCGGCGCGGTCGTCCAGCGCGTGGCCGGCGCGGCGGACCCGTTCGCGGATGACCCGCATGTCGTAGTCGGCGGGCAGGGTCATCGTGTACTGCATCGCGAGCATCAGGCGGCTCCCTTGGCGGCGTTCAGCAGACCGATCGCGCCGCGGACCGCGCGGTCGAACGGCTCGCGGGAGCCGGCGGCGCGGGCCAGCACGTAACCGCCCTGCAGGGTGGCGACGACGGCGGCGGCGGTGTCGTCGGGGTCGAGCGCGGCGGGCAGCTCGCCGGTCGCCCGGCTCTCGGCCAGGATCGAGGCCAGCCGCCCGCACAGCCAGTCGAACGTCTCCGTGACCGGCGCGTGCAGCGCGGGGTCGGCGAGCACGTCGGGGTCCTGGGTCAGCCTGCCGACGGGGCAGCCGCGCAGCACGTCCCGGTCGCGTCGCAGATACGCGGCGATGCGCTCGACCCCGGTGCCGGGGCCGTCCAGCTCGGCGGCCGCCCTGGTGCGCAGGTCGTCGGCGGTGCGCCGGATCGCCGCGACGGCCAGGTCCTGTTTGCCGCGGAAGTGGTGGTACATGCTGCCCTGCCCGGCGCCGGCGCGTTCCTGGATGGCGCGCGGGCTGGTGCCGGTGTACCCCCGCTCCCAGAGCAGCTCACGGGTGCTCTCGACGAGCCGTTCGGCGGTGTCCATGGTTGTACATACTAGTAGGTACAACCATGGACGGCTCGCCGGTGCCCGCCGTGCGGGTTAGGTCTGGTCGACCTGCAGGGCCTGGAAGCTCGTGCGCTCGGCGACGGCCTGGGCGCGCAGGATCGCCTCGATCTCCCGGGTCTCCTCGGCGGTGTGCCGGCCGAGGATCAGGTCGAGCTCGAGGCGCTCGGCCGGCGTGCGGTACGCGGCGATCTCGCGGGCGAGCGTGCGCTTGGCGCGACGGGCCTCGAACCGGCTGGTCACGGCGTTGCGAACCCGGCTCGCGGTGGTCTGGGTGGCCATCAGGTGTCTCCTTCGTCGGTGTGGTTCCTGCGTCTACTGTATCGATTCAGAAAGATCATCTCAGCTGGTTCGGCGGTGAGGCTCGACACGCGTCGGATGGCTGTCAGCGGTCGGTTGGGAGGCGGCCGAAAGTGTCGTACCCCGGCGGTAGGTTGCGGGGGACGGTTCGGGCGGTGGGGGTGACCGCTTTGGGGGTGGTGCGTCGTGTGCACGATCGACGACGGCGCTTCGAACGGTGCGGAGCGCGGCTTCGGTGGTGTGGCCGGGTGGGTCAGGTCCGCGAATAGGGGCGTCGCGGCGTCGGGGTGTGGCTGGGGTGGTCAGGTCAGCGCGGACGAGTTGCCGCGCGGGGCGTGGCTGGGGTGATGCGGCCGCCCGCGCTTTCGGAGTGGGCCGGGTGGGCCGGGTGGGTCAGGCGGCTTCGCGGCCGGTGGTGCCGGCGGTCGCCTGGCCGGGGATCAGCCGGAGCCGGCGCTGCGGGGGAGTGCTGCCAGGGCTCGGCGGTGGGTCGCCGGCGTCCGGTGACGGGCCGGCGGGGCCCGAGGAGGGCCCGCCGGTGGACCGGCGGGACGGTGGGCGGCCGGGGTCGAGGGCGGGGCGGGTGAGGGCGATGACGATCGCGTAGCCGGCGAGGACGAAACCGTGGCTGAGCAGCCGTGCCGTCTCGACCCGGCCGGCGAGGACGTCGTTGACGCTGAGCAGGGCGAGCAGCGCCACGAACGCGGTCAGCATCGGCAGCGCGCCGGCGGGGCGTCCGCGGCGGCTGGCGATCCAGCCGAAGCCGGCGCCGATGGCGACGTTCCAGGCGGCTGACTCGTGCCACAGGTGCCCGGAGCCCTCACCGTGCAGCTGCGCGGCGGTGGCGGCGTTGGTGACCTGGGCGATGCCGAGCACGAACTGGGCCGCCCCGAACGCGCCGAGCAGCACCCGCAACGCCACGACCAGGGTCCGCCGGCCCGCGCCGCCGGTGAAGCGCCCGCGCCCGGCACCCCGCCCGGCACCCCGCCCAGCACCGGCTCCAGCACCCTGCCCGGCAGCCCGTCCAGCACCCTGCCCGGCAGCCCGTCCAGCACCCTGCCCGGCAGCCCGTCCGGCGGCCAGTCCAGCGGCCCGCCCGGCGCCACGGTCGGTAATACGCCCGGCAAGACGGGTGAGGGCGTCGAGCCCGGTGCGGGTGGCGAGCCGTCGACCGGGCGGCGGACCGTCGGGGGGCAGCGAACCGTTGGCGGGCGGCGATGCCGGTGCCGTGCCGGCGGCCAGCGCGGCCCGCGAACCGTTGGCGGGTGGTGGTGCCGCTGTCACCTCCACGGCCTGCGGGGCGTCTGTCACCCCGAGGGGGCGCGGGGCACCTGTCGACGCGGTGGGTTGCGGAGCGGGCGTCGGTGACGGGGGCAGCACGCCGTGGGCGTCGAGGGTGGCGAGGAGGTCGTCGACGCCGGCTGTGGGCAGGGTGGGCACCTGCTGGACGCGGAACAGCCGGGTGGCGGTGATCGCGTCGGCGTGCCAGGCGCGGCAGCCGGCGCAGCGGGCCAGGTGCGCGTCGGTCAGGGCGGCGTCGAGCGGCTCGGGCTCACCGTCGAGGCGGGCCGAGAGCGCCTCACGGAAGGCCTCGCAACCGGCGGCTGGTGAACGCTCCACGCTCCGATGGTGCCAGACGCGCCGCCTGCTGGGGGAATCCGCGCGGGACCCGGCGCACGCGGCAGGCGCGCGGCCGGGGAACGGTCAGGCGAGGGCGGCGGCCGCGTCCGGGACGGTGTCGTGGAGGGTGAAGACCTTGTCCAGGCCGGTGATGCTGAACACCCGGCGGACGCGGTCGTCGGGGCAGACGAGGCCGAGGGCGCCGCCGAGCTCCCGGACCCGGTTGTGGGCGCCGATGAGGACGCCGAGGGTCGTGGAGTCCATGAAGGTGACCGCCGTCAGGTCGATGATCACCTTGCCGTCGCCCTCGTCGAGGGCGGTGGTGATCGTCTGGCGCAGCTGCGGTGCGGTGCTGACGTCGAGTTCGCCGTCCGCCCGGACCACGCTGTGCCCACTGAACGCCGAGATCGAGAACGCCATCCGACAAATCTCCACTTCATGGGTAGCGGTATGACCGTAGCGGGTCTTGCGGCAGGCGTTATCGTGGGGCCGGAAACACGCTGCTGGGGAGGACGCTCGATGAGCACCGTAGACGACGCGCCGTCGGGCGTGCCGATCGAGATCCTGCTGGTCGAGGACGACCCGGGAGACGTGCTCATCACGCGGGAGGCGTTCGCCGAGCACAAGGTGTCCAACCGGCTGACGGTGTGCACCGACGGGGCGGACGCGCTGCGGTTCCTGCGCCGTGAGGGTGCGTATGTGGGCGCGGCCCGGCCCGACATCGTGCTGCTGGACCTCAACCTGCCCGGCATCGACGGGCGGGCGGTCCTCGCCGCGATCCACGCCGACCCGGCGCTCAACGACATCCCCGTGGTGGTCCTCACCAGCTCCCGGACGGAGCAGGACTACCTGCGCAGCCGTGAGCTGCGGGTGGACACGTACATCACCAAGCCCGTCGACTTCGACAGCCTCATGCACGTGGTGCGCCGGATCGAGACGTTCTTCATCAGCGTCCGGCGGGCCGCCACCGCATGAAGAGGTGCGGCGGACTGCCACCGCATGAAGACGTGCGGCGGGCTGCCACCGCATGAAGACCGGGCCCCGACCGTCGGGGACGGCCAGGGCCCGATCAGCGGGAGCCGGGTTACGGGGCGTCGATGGCGTTGCGGGCGATGGCCGCGGCGAACCAGTGCCCGGAGGACTTCACCGTGCGGTTGAGCGTGTCGTAGTCGACGTGGATGAGGCCGAAGCGGCGGCTGAAGCCGAACGCCCACTCGAAGTTGTCCAGCAGTGACCAGGCGAAGTACCCGCGCAGGTCGACCCCGGCGGTGATCGCCTCGTGGACGGCGGCCAGGTGCCCCCGCAGGTAGTCGATGCGCTCAGGGTCGTGGATCGCGCCGTCGGCGGTGGGGCGGTCGTCGTAGGCGGCGCCGTTCTCGGTGACGTAGACAGGGCGGTCGCCGTAGTCGCGGCGGATGCGCAGCAGCAGGTCGCGCAGCCCGGTCGGGTCCACGGACCAGCCCATGTGCGTGACGGGCCCGGGGGTGGGGTGGAAGCGCACGTGCTGCGCCGTCGGGTAGGGGGTGCCCTCGTCGAGGGTGCCGTCGGTCGCGGCGCTGACCAGGTCGGGCTGGTAGTAGTTCACGCACACCGCGTCGATCGGCTGCGAGACGACGTCCAGGTCGCCGGTCCGCACGTACGACATGTCGGTGATGCCGGCGATGTCGGCGACGGTGTCGGCCGGGTACGTGCCGCGCAGCACCGGCTCGAAGAAGATGCGGTTGAGCAGGCCGTCGATGCGCCGGGCCGCGTCCACGTCGGCGGGGGCGTCGGTGCAGGGGCGCACCGCGCCGGCGTTCAGGGCGACCGACACCTGGCCGGTCACCCCGGCCGAGCGCAGCGCCGCCACGCCCAGGCCGTGCGCCAGCAGCAGGTGGTGGGTGGCGACCAGGGCGTTGAGGTGGCCGCGCCGGCCGGGCGCGTGCCCGCCGGTGCCGTACCCGAGGAACGCCGAGCACCAGGGCTCGTTCAGCGTGTTCCACAGCGCGACGCGGTCGCCAAGCCGGGCCGCGACGGCCGCCGCGTAGTCGCCGAAGCGCAGCGCGGTGTCCCGGTTGGTCCAGCCGCCCGCGTCCTCGAGCTCCTGCGGCAGGTCCCAGTGGTACAGCGTCGCGGTCGGCCGCACGCCGGCGGCGAGCAGCTCGTCGACGAGGCGGTCGTAGAAGCCGAGGCCGGCCTCGTTGACGCCGTTGCCGCCGGCGGGGCGCACCCGCGGCCAGGCGATGGAGAACCGGTACGCCGACAGCCCCAGCTGCCGCATCAGTGCGACGTCGTCGCGGTAGCGCCGGTAGTGCCCCGTGGTGTGGGCGCCGGTGTCGCCGTTGTCGATGCGGCCGGGCTGGGCGGCGAAGGTGTCCCAGATCGACGGGGTGCGGCCGTCGGCGTCCACGGAGCCCTCGATCTGGTAGGCGGCGGTCGCCGCGCCCCACCAGAAGTCCGAGGGGAACGTCAGGACATCCTTCGCGGTCTGCACCGCTGTCGTGCTCACACCCACCACCACTTCCCCGTGCGTCAACAGATAGGAGCTTGGAGAGCGCTCTCCAAGCCGTGTGACCAGACTGCGACGTGGCGTGTCCGGGTGTCAAGGTGCCGCGGAGCGCGCTTCTGCGCGTACCGGACAAAAAGCCACCAAAGAAATCTCGCACTCTTGACACGCGGGAAACAGCGGGGCAACACTGCGACCTATTGGAGAGCGCTCTCCAAAACCGCCCGCCGCGCCTCCTCACCCCTCAGCAAGGAGCTCACGTGCATCCGGCACACGCTTCCGCCCCCGCCTGGCGGAGACTGCTCAGTTCGCGATGGCGCATCGCCCTGGTCCTCGCCGTCGTCGCCGCCATCGCTGTCGTCGTCGCGCCGTTCGCGCGCGCCGCGGACAGCCTGATCTCGCAGGGCAAGCCCGTCACGTCGTCGTCCGACCAGGCGCCCGACGTGGCCGCCAGCTTCGTCAACGACGGCAACGCCGGCACCCGCTGGAGCAGCCAGTGGAGTGACCCGCAGTGGATCCGCATCGACCTGGGTGGTCCCGCCACCATCAGCCAGGTCGTGCTGCAGTGGGAGGGCGCCTACGGCAAGTCCTTCAAGATCCAGACGTCGACGAACGACACCACCTGGACCGACATCTACTCCACCACGACGGGCGCCGGCGGCACGCAGACGCTCAACGTCTCCGGCTCCGGCCGCTACGTGCGCATGAGCGGCACCGAGCGCGGCACGGGTTACGGCTACTCGCTGTTCGAGTTCAAGGTGTACGGCTCCCTCGACGGCAGCACCAACCCGGGCACGTGCAACACCGCGACGAACGCCGCGCAGGGCAAGACCGCCACCGCCTCCAGCGTCGAGGGCGCCGGCACGCCGGCCTCCGCCGCGGTCGACGGCGACGCCGGCACCCGGTGGAGCAGCCAGTTCAGCGACCCGCAGTGGCTGCAGGTGGACCTGGGCAGCAAGCAGAGCATCTGCCAGGTCGTGCTGCAGTGGGAGGGCGCCTACGGCAAGGCCTTCCAGATCCAGGTCTCCGACAACGCCACCAGCTGGACCGACGTGTACGCCACCAGCACCGGCACCGGCGGCACCCAGACCATCCCGGTGACGGGCGCCGGCCGGTACGTGCGCATGTACGGCACGGCCCGCCCCGGCGGCTACGGGTACTCGCTGTGGGAGTTCAAGATCTCCACCGGCGGCGGCACCACGACCACCCCGCCGATCAGCACCAGCCCGTCGACGAGCACGTCGCCGTCGCAGGACCCCAACTGGACCACCGTCTGGACCGACACGTTCGACGGCCCGGCCAACACCTCGCCGAACGCGGCCAACTGGCTGCTGCGCACGGGCACGCAGTACCCGGGTGGCGCGGCGAACTGGGGCACCGGCTCGGTCGAGACGGCCAGCGCGTCGACCGCGAACGTCTACCTCGACGGCGCCGGCAAGCTCAACATCAAGGCGATCCGGGACGGCGCCGGCGCGTGGACGTCGGGCCGCATCGAGACCCAGCGGACCGACTTCCAGGCCGCCGCGGGTGAGCAGGTCAAGTTCACCGCCGTGCTCAAGCAGCCGGACGTCGCCAACGGCGACGGCTACTGGCCGGGCTTCCGGGCCACCGGCGCCGCCTACCGCGGCAACTACACCAACTGGCCGGGTGTCGGCGAGACCGACATCATGACCGACGCCAACGGCCGCAGCCAGCTGTCGCAGACCCTGCACTGCGGCACCGCCCCGGACGGGCCGTGCGGTGAGTACAACGGTCGCACCTCCGGCCTGGCCAGCTGCGTCGGCTGCCAGACCGGCTACCACGAGTACACCCAGGTCATCGACCGCACGAAGACCGACGAGGAGATCCGCTTCTACCTCGACGGCAAGCAGTCGTGGATCGTGCGCAAGAGCCAGGTCGGCGTCACCGCGTGGAACGCGGCCGTCCAGCACGGCTTCTACCTGCGCCTCGACCTGGCCATCGGCGGCGCGTGGCCGAACGCCGTGGCCGGCTACACCGTGCCCACCCCGCAGACCACGTCCGGCGGCATCCTGTCCGTCGACTCGGTCACCGTGGCCAGGCAGACCGGCACCACGCCGGCCGCGATGACGGACCCGGCCACCCCGGCCGGCCCGAGCGTCGTCAAGGTCACCGGCTCGCAGGGCAACTGGCAGCTGCAGGTCAACGGCCAGCCGTACGAGGTCAAGGGCCTCACCTACGGCCCGCCGCAGGCCGCCGCCGACGGGTACATGCGCGACCTGAAGAACATGGGCGTCAACACGATCCGCACCTGGGGCGTGGACGACGCGAACACCCCGACGCTGCTCAACCGGGCCGCGCAGCAGGGCATCAAGGTGATCGTCGGGCACTGGCTCAACCAGGGCGCCGACTACGTCAACGACACCACGTACAAGAACAACACCAAGACCGAGATCGTGAACCGGGTCAACGCGCTCAAGAACAACCCGGGCGTGCTGATGTGGGACGTCGGCAACGAGGTCATCCTGACCATGCAGGACCACGGCCTGTCCGCGGCCGAGGTCGAGGCCCGCCGCGTGGCGTACGCCAAGTACGTCAACGAGCTGGCGATCGCGATCCACGCCGCCGACCCGAACCACCCGGTCACCTCGACCGACGCGTACACCGGCGCCTGGCCCTACTACAAGAACAACGCCCCGGCGCTGGACCTGCTCGCGGTGAACTCCTACGGCGCGATCAACAACATCAAGCCGGACTGGATCGCCGGCGGTTACACCAAGCCGTACGTGGTGACCGAGGCCGGCCCGGCCGGTGAGTGGGAGGTCCCCAACGACGTCAACGGCGTGCCGACCGAGCCGACCGACCTGCAGAAGCGGGCGGGCTACACGGCGAGCTGGAACGCCATCAAGAGCCACCCCGGCGTGGCGCTCGGCGCGACCGAGTTCCACTACGGCCTGGAGAACGACTTCGGCGGAGTCTGGCTCAACACGTACGGCGGCGGCTGGCGCCGGCTCGGGTACGGCGCGCTGAAGCAGGCCTACACCGGCACGCCGCTGCCCAACACGGCACCGGAGATCACCAGCATGACGGTCGGCAACCAGACCGCCGTGCCCGCCGGTGGCACGTTCACCGTGAACGTCGCCGCGACCGACCCGAACAACGACACCATCCGGTACAACGTGATGATCAGCGACAAGCACATCACGGGGAACACCGGCTTCCGCAACGTCCGGTTCACCGAGAACGGCTCCACCTTCACGGTGACCGCCCCGGAGACGCTGGGCGTGTGGAAGGTCTACGTCTACGCCTTCGACGGCCAGGGCAACGTCGGCATCGAGACGAAGTCGTTCCGGGTCGTGCCGCCGGTCATCGCCGGGACCAACATCGCGCAGGGCAAGACCGTGACCGCGTCGACGTACCAGCCGACCGGCACCAACGGCCCGCAACTGCCGTCCTACGCGACCGACAACAACTACGGCACCCGGTGGGCGTCGGAGTGGGTCGCCACCGCGTGGTGCACGGTTGACCTCGGCAGCAAGCAGACCTTCAACAAGGTCTTCCTGGCCTGGGAGGCGGCGTACGCGACCGGCTACCAGATCCAGACGTCCGACGACAACAACACCTGGACGACGATCTACTCGACGACCACCGGCAACGGCGGCTTCGACGAGATCAACGTCAACGGCAACGCCCGGTACGTGCGGATGAACGGCACGGCCCGGGCCACCACCTACGGCTACTCGCTGTGGGAGTTCGGGGTCTACCGGTAAGTACGGCGACTCGGGCGGGCGGCTCCGGCCGCCCGCCCTTTCGTCTGTATTTTCAACCAATTTCGTGCTATGTAGTGGAGAGCGCTCTCCAT
Organism: Dactylosporangium aurantiacum; assembly: GCF_000716715.1. Classification (GTDB taxonomy): domain Bacteria; phylum Actinomycetota; class Actinomycetes; order Mycobacteriales; family Micromonosporaceae; genus Dactylosporangium; species Dactylosporangium aurantiacum. The sequence goes on from NZ_JNYJ01000015.1 coordinate 92,921, forward strand.
GCTCCGTGCTATAAAACCGGCCATGAGCGATCCACGTTCGGCCCGCAAACCCACCCTTGAGGACGTCGCGGAAGCCGCCGGCGTCTCCCGGGCCACGGTGTCGCGCGTCATCAACGGTGTTCGCAACGTCGACCCTAAGCTGCACGCCATCGTGTGGCAGGCCGTCGACGCCACCGGCTACGTGCCCAACCGCGCGGCCCGCTCGCTCGTGACCCGCCGCAGCGGCACGGTGGCCCTCGTCGTCTCCGACGCCGTCAGCCACGACGACGACCCCTTCATGCGGCGCTTCTTCGCCGACCCGTTCTTCGGCCGCATCGTCGGCGGCGTCATGTCGGTGCTGCGCCCGAAGGGCATCCAGCTCGCGCTGCAGATCGTCGGCACCGACGAGGCCCGGACCCGGCTCGTCGGCGACCTCGGCCAGGGCCAGGCCGACGGCGCGGTCGTGCTGTCGCTGCACCCCGACGACACGTTGCCGCAGCAGCTGTACGAGGGTGGCATCGCCGCGGCGCTCGTCGGCCGGCCGGCGCAGCCGGTGCCGATCAGCTACGTGGACCTCGCCAACGACGCCGGCGGCGTGCTGGCCGCCGAGCACCTCATCGGCCGCGGCTGCAGCCGCCTGGGCATGATCACCGGCCCCGCGCACGTGCCCGCCAGCCAGGACCGGCTCACCGGCTTCCGGCAGGCCCTGGCCCGGCACGGCCACGCCTGGTTCCCGACGGTCGAGGGCGGGTTCACCTACGAGTCGGGCGAGACCGCGATGCTGGAGCTGCTCGAACGCCAGCCGGAGCTCGACGGCGTCTTCGTCGCCAACGACGTCATGGCCCAGGCCGCCGTGATGGCGCTGCGCGGCCGCGAGCTGCGGGTGCCCGACGACGTGGCGGTCGTCGGCTTCGACGACAGCAGCGCCGCGCTGGACGCCCGCCCGCAGCTCACCACGGTCCGGCATCCCCTGGAGGACATGGCGGCGGAGGCGGCCCGGCTGGTGCTTTCCCGCATCGACGACCCGTCGCTGCGGGTGGAGTCGGTCATCTTCGACCCGAAGCTCGTCGTGCGCCAGTCGGCGTGAGCGGCCAGCGCAGCGGCTCGGGCCGCGATCCGTGGGCTCAGGTGTGGCTCGCGGCGGCGCCGGAGCGCAGCGGAGGTGACGGTGTGAGCACGACCCCGCCCGCCGAGGTGGTGGTCACGGCGTCGATGGTGTCGTCGCTGGTACGGACACAGCATCCGACCTACGCCGGGCCGGTGCGCCTGGTCGCCAACGGCTGGGACAACGCCGTGTTCCGGCTCGGCGCGTCGTGGTCGGTGCGCCTGCCCCGGCGCGCCGTCGCGGTGCCGCTGCTGGTCAACGAGCAGCGGTGGCTGCCGCGGCTGGCGGCCCTGCTGCCGGTGCCCGTGCCGGTCCCGGTGGCGGTGGGCGCGCCGGCCGGGGCGTACCCGTGGCCGTGGAGCATCAACTCGTGGCTGCCCGGCCACCCCGCCGGTACGGTGCCGGTGGCGCGGCGCGGTGCCTTCGCCGCCGACCTCGCCCGGTGCTTCGCCTCCCTGCACGTCCCGGCGCCGCCGTCCGCGCCGGACAACGCGTTCCGCGGGGTGCCTTTGGCCGCCCGGGCGGCCGCGGTGCGGGACCGCCTCGCCACCCTCGCCTCCCCGGACCCGGCGGGGCTGCACCGGGTCTGGTCGGAGGCCCTGGCCGCGCCGCCCTGGACGGGCCCGCCGGTGTGGCTGCACGCCGACCCGCACCCGGCGAACCTCCTCGTCGGCGACGACGGGCGCCTCGCCGCCCTCATCGACTTCGGCGACCTCACCGCCGGCGACCCCGCCACCGACCTCGCGGCCGCCTGGACCGTGTTCGACCCACCCGCCCGCGCCGCGTTCCGTGCGGCGCTGTCCGCGCTCGTCCCGGTGGATCCGGCGACGTGGCAGCGGGCGAGAGGATGGGCGCTGAGCATCGGCGCCGCGATCGCGGCCAGCTCCGCGGACAACCCGGCGATGGCGGCGATCGGCGCGCACACCTTGGAACAGGTGCTGCTTCCGGACTGAACCACCACCCAGGGTGACCCGGCCGGCGACACCTCGACGTCACGCCCGGCGGCCCGTCCGTAGCGATGCATGCGTATGGCGGCCTGTGTGCGCGGCGGCCGCCGTATGACGGGCGGTGTGGTGGCGCGCGGTGGCGCGTGACGGTGGGCGCGGACTGCGGAAATGGCGGGCGGCCGGCAGCGCGAACCGGCGCGCGCCGCGACCTGGAGTCAGTGACGCGCGCCGGCAGTCTCGCGGCGGCCGGCCCGACGGCGCTGGCTGAAGGCGCCGGGTGGCGGAACGGTGAGGGGCGGTGCAGCTCGGAGAGCGCTCTCCCAGACGGGGAGAGTCTGCCCGTTGCGGCGCGGTTCGTCAACTGGGCGGCGGGGGCGGGGAGGGTGTTGACACCTGCGGGGGCGAGCGGGAAACTTCCCTTACGGAGAGCGCTCTCCAACCGGGTCGGGTGCCGGTGGGGAGCAGCGCCGGGGTGGACGGCCACACGATCCGCGCGCGGGTCGACGGGGGTTGGCTGGGTCACCCGACCGACGCCGTAGGACCGGCCGTTCGGGTTGGTCGTCCAGGCGGGGGCTGCTCGAAACGATCGTCCGACGGGCGCGGGGTCCGCCGAGGCCGCTCGACGCGGCCCGCGGACCGTGCCCGCGGTGCCGGCCGGGTACGGCGTCCGGACAAGTCCGGGGGCTCCGCCGGGAGGTACCGACGGCGACCAGGTTGGGGTCGCCGCCGGCGGGGCGATCGCGGCCGCGGCCGTCCCGTGCACCGATGCCGCAGTTGCGGTGGTCGCCGAGGGCTCTGGGCGCCCTGACCGCCGCAACTGCGGGACCGTGGCGCCGCACGGCACGACCGGAGCGCCGCACGGCACGACCGGAGCGCCGCACGGCACGACCCGGACGTGCCCTCGGAAGGAGCCAGCAGCCGTGCCCGACAGACCTCGCCGCCCCGCCAGGCGGCTCCCCAGGATGGCGCAGCTCGCGGCCGCCGTCATCCTCGCTACAGCCGCCGCCGCAGCCGCCGGCTGTGCCGCACGCCCGGCGGACCCGGGCCCGCCACCCGCCGCGCCGGGCAACCCCGCCGCGACCGGCAATACCGCCGGTGACTTCGGCGGCACCGACATCGCCTGGGTGCAGCTGATGATCCCGATGGACGAGCAGCTGCTGCCCGTGCTCGACCTGGTGGCGCAGCGCTCGGCCGACCCCGCGCTGACCCGGCTCGCCGCGCAGCTGCGCCCCCGGTACGCCAGCGAGATCGAGCAGCTCAGAGCGCTGCGGGCGAGGGCCGGCCTGGACAGCGCGAACCCGCACGCCGGGCACCGGATGCCGGGGCTGGTCGACGCCGACACCCTCGCCGGGATCGGTGCGGCCGCGGGCGCGGAGTTCGACCGGAAGGCCGCCGCGTGCCTGCGGGAGCACCTCGACCAGCTGGCGAGCCTGGCCCGTTCGGAGCTGAGCAACGGCACCAGCGCGTCGGTGAAGGACCTCGCCCGGCAGGTCGTGGAGTCCCGCAGCGCCGGCCTGGCCGCCCTGCCGGCCGGTGCTAGCGGCGCAGCAGGCGGCGGCTGACCGCGCCGATCACCAGGATCACGGCGGCGGCGAAGCCGAGCAGCGCCACCTTCGCCGGCAGGTACTGCGTCGCCACGCCCAGGCCGAGGACCGGCACGGCCAGCCCCAGGTACCCGCCGAGGAACACCCCGGCGAGGGCCTCGCCGCGGGTGGCCGGGGGCGCCAGGTCGACCACCGTGGACACGGCACCCTTGAGCAGCGCGCCCGCGCCGCCGCCGGCGACCGCGCCGCCGAGCAGGAACACCGGCAGGCTCGCCGCCCACACCCCGGCGGTCAGGGTGAGCAGGCCCGCGGTCATCAGGATCAGGCCGCCGGCCACCTGGCGGCGGACCGGCTCGCGGCGCAGCAGCACCTGCGCGACCGCGCCGCTGGCGAACACCATCGAGGCGACCAGCCCGGCCAGGGCCCGGGACGGGTGGTGCAGGGTACCGGCGACGAACGCCGGCGCGAGCGACGTGAACAGCCCCAGCACCGACAGCGCGGCGAACGCGCCACCGCCGGCGGCGAAGTACCGGGGGCGGGCCGCGGCGGGCACGGCGACGCGCTGCGGGCGGTACCGCTGCCGCTGTGGCCGCACGGTGACGGTCTCGGGGACCCGGGCGACCGCGGCGGCCGCCGCCAGCAGCAGCACCAGGAACACGGCGTAGGAGGTGCGCAGCGGAGCCGTGACGTACTGGGCGAGCAGGCCGGCCGCGAGCGGGCCGAACGCGAAGCCGCCGAGGTTCGCCACCGTCGCCACCAGGTCGGCGCGGCTCCGGCCGGCGCCCGGACGGGCGGCGGCGTGCAGCTCCGACAGGTGCGCGGTGGCGGTCGCGGTGAGCATGCCGACGCCGAGGCCGGACAGGACCCGGGCGACGATCACCACGCCGAGCGACGTGGAGGTCAGGAAGAGGGCCGCGGCGGCCGCCTCGAGCAGGATGGCCGGCAGCAGCACCCGCCGCCGGCCCCAGCGGTCCGACAGGTGCCCGGCGAGGAAGAGGCTGACGATGACCCCGACCGCGTACGCGGCGAAGGCCACCGTGACCGCGATCGTCGAGTAGCCGTCGTGGCGCTGGTAGATCGCCCACAGCGGGGTCGGCACGACGGTGAACGCCAGGGACACCGCGAACGCGGCCGCGATCGTCCAGAACCCCCGCTCGTGCCGGGCGGAGCGGTCGTCCTGCGGACGTGGCGCGGGGCGGGTCAGCACGCTGGTCATGTCCTCGACTGTGCCGGGTGGGAAGCAGCACCGGCGACGAATGTTCGTGCTGATGTCTATCATCAATCGTGATGGAGCTGCGGCATCTGGTGTACTTCGTGACGGTCGCCGAGGAGCGCAACTTCTCCCGTGCGGCGGCGCGGCTGCGGGTGGTGCAGTCCGGCGTCTCGGCCGCGATCCGGTCGCTGGAGCGGGAGCTGGGCGTGCCGCTGTTCGAGCGCACCTCGCAGCGGGTCGCGCTCACCGACGCCGGCACGGCGCTGCTGCCGGCGGCCCGGGCCACGATCGACGCCGCCCAGGCCGCCCGGGACGTGGTCGACGAGGTCCGGGGCGGGCTGCGGGGCACGCTGCGCATCGGCACGCTGATCTCGGTCGGGTTCGTCGACCTGCCGGGGCTGCTCGGGCACTTCCGCGCCGAGCATCCGGCCGTCGACCTGCGGCTGCGGGCCGCCCCGTCGGGCTCGGCGGGCCTGGCCAGGTCGCTGCTGGAGGGTGAGCTGGACGTCGCGTTCCTGTCGCTGGCCGGCCGGCCGCCGGCGGGACTGTCGCTGCGGGTCCTGGCGGCCGAGCCGATCCTCGCGGTGCTGCCGGCCGGGCACCCGCTCGCCGGCCTGGACGCGGTGACCCTCGAGGACCTGGCCGACGAGCCGTTCGTCGACTCGCCACCCGGGTACGGCAACCGCAACGAGGTCGACCGGGGCTTCGCCGCCGCGGGCCTGCGGCGGCGGGTCGCGTTGGAGGTCGCCGACATCGCCACCGTCGCCCACTACGTGCGCAACGGCCTCGGCGTCGCCCTCATCCCGCGGTTCGCGGCCGCCGGGGCGGCGCCCGGCGTGCGCGTGCTGCCCGTCGCCGGGGCGCGGCTGCGCTGGACGTTCGGGGTGGCGACCGGCTCCGCGCGCCGGCCCAGCGCGGCGGTCCGGGCGCTGCTCGACCTGGTCGACGCCTACCGGGTCGAAATGCCCGGATAACCGGTTTTCTCGGGTTCGCCGGGCTCGGGCCGAACGGGCCGCGGGTGCTCGCAGGAGCTGAGCCTGTCGATCCGGGAGATCTCGCGGAACGCCAACGAGGTGGCCGCGCCTCCGCCGCGCGGGTCACCACGGAGGGCGTGGCCGAGTCGCGGCGCACGTCGGCCGAGCCGGCCCGCAGGTCGCACGAGGTGCGGACCCTGGTGGCCGGCCTCCGGGTGTGATCCGCCCCCGCCCCGCCGGGTGGTGAGGTCCGGCACATCGACCGCGCGCCGATTGCATCCCCGCGTGCCCATGTTTTTAGACTGACTGGTCAGTTCAAATCAGGGAGCACAGCGTGACCAGTGATGCGGTGGTGACAGCCCGCGGGCTCGGCGCCCGGACCCGGCGCGGCTGGGTGTTCCGCGACGTCGACCTGGACGTCGCGCCGGGGGAGCGGCTCACCGTCACCGGCCCGGCCGGCAGCGGGCGCACGTCGCTGCTGCTCGCCCTGGCCGGCTGCTTCAGCACCAGCGCCGGCACCGTCCAGCGGCGCGGCGTCGTCGCGCTCGGGCACGTCCCGGGCGTGCACGAGCCAGAGCCGGCGCTGACCGTCGCCGAGCACGTCGAGGAGCGGCGCATCCTGCTGGGCCGCCGGCGCCGCCGGGCCGTCCCCGACCTGCCCCTGGACCCGGGCCTGCTCGGCCGGGACCTCGACGCCCTCGGCCGGCACCTGCTCGGCCTGACCCTCGCCGGGATGGCCGGCCCCGCGGCCGTCGTCGTCGACGACGTCGACACCGGGCTGTCCGCGCGGGAGCGGGCGGCCCTCGACGAGGCCCTCGAGGCCCTCAACGCCGACGGGATCGCCGTCATCGCCGCCGCCCGCGACAGCGGCCCGGGCCGCACCTACGCCCTGGAGGGCCACCGATGAGACTCGCGCTGTTCGAGCTGCGCCGCTTCACCCGCGCGCCGATCACCGTCGCCGCGCTCGCCGTCCTGGCGCTGATCCCGCTGCTGTACGGGGCGCTGTACCTGTGGGCGTTCTGGGACCCGTACGGCAACATGCGCCACATCCCGGTCGCCGTGGTCAACGCCGACCGGCCCGCGACCGCCGCCGACGGCAGCACCCTGCACGCCGGCGACGACCTCACCGCCCGGCTGCTGCGCCGCGACGTGTTCGGCTGGCAGCAGACCACCGAGGCGGCCGCCCGGGAGGGCCTCGCCGACGGGCGGTTCCAGATCCTCTTCGAGATCCCGGCCGACTTCTCCGCGTCGCTGGTCACCCCGCCCGACCCGGACCGCGACCCGACCGGCGGGCGGCTGCTCGTGGTCAACGACGACGCCACCAACTACCTCACCGGCCAGCTGTCCCGCAGTGTCTTCACCGAGGTTCGGGCCAGCGCCGCCGCCTCCGTCGCCGGTGGCTACTTCGACCGGATGCTCATCGGCTTCACCGACCTCAAGTCGCAGACCGCGCAGGCCGCCGACGCCGCCGGCCGGATCGCCGGTGGCGCCGGGCAGGCCGGGGCGGGCGCCGGTGACCTCGCCGCCGGCCTCGACCGGGCCGGCACCGGCGCCGGTGACCTCGCCGCCGGCCTCGACGAGGCCACCAAGGGCTCCCGGCAGCTGTACGACGGGCTCGTCGCCCTCGACCAGGGCGCCGCGCAGCTCGCCGACGGCACCGCGCAGGCCGCCGCCGGTGGGCAGCTGCTGGCCGGGAAGGTCGACGCCGCGGCCGGGAAGGTCGAGCCGGCGCTGCGCGACAACGCCGCGCTGATCGAGGCGGCCGCGACCAGCATCGCCGACGGCGCCGACCTGCTGCGCGAGCACCTCGACGCGCTGCCCGCCCTGGCCACCACCGCGACGCAGCGGGCCGGCGCGACCCGGGCGTCCCTGGAGCAGCTCGGGCGGCGGTACCCGCAGATCACCGACAGCGCCGAGTACCGCGCGGCCGTCGCCGCCGCGGACGCCGCCGTCACCGCGGCCCGGGCGGTCCAGACCCGCCTGGAGACCGGCGACCTCGCCGCCGTGCGCGCCGACCTGGACCGTGCGTCGAAGCTCGCCCGGCAGGTCGCGGCCGCCGCACCGCACCTCGCCGACGACGTCGCCGCCGCCCGCGCCCAGGTCGACCAGCTCGCCGACGGGCTCAACCGGCTCGCCGAGGGCGCCGCCAGGCTGCACGCCGGCACCGGCGAGGCCCGCGACGGCGCCCGCGACCTGTCCGGCGGGCTGTTCCGGCTCTCCACCGGCGCCCGCCAGCTCGACGACGGGCTCGGCGCGCTCTCCGACGGCGGGCACCGGCTCGCCGGCGGGCTCGGCGAGCTCGCCGACGGCGCCAGCACGCTGGCCCGCGGCCTGGCCGACGGCGCGGCGAAGATCCCCGGCTACGACCCCGACACCCGCGCCGAACGCGCCGGCGTCCTCGGCGACCCCGTCGCCCTGCGGCGCGACACCGAGCACCCCGCCGCCACGTACGGCGCCGGGTTCGCGCCGTACTTCCTCGGCCTGGCCCTCTGGGTCGGCGCGATGATCAGCTACATGGTGCTGCGGCCGCTGACCCGCCGGCACCTCGTCTCCGGCGCGCCCGCCCACCGCGCGGCCCTCGCCGGCTGGCTGCCTGGCCTCATCGTCGGCGTGGTCCAGGCGACGGCGCTGTTCCTGGTGGTGCGCTTCGCGCTCGGCCTGCACCCCGCGCACCCCGTGGCCATGTACGGGTTCCTGTGCCTCACCGCGGTCGCGTTCACCGCCATCGTGCAGTGGTTCGGCGCCCGCCTCGGCGCGGCCGGCCGCCTCGCCGCGCTCGCCGTGCTCATGCTGCAGCTCACGTCGTCCGGCGGCACGTACCCGGTGCAGACCACCCCGGGCGTGCTGCAGGCGGTGCACCCGTTCCTGCCGATGACCTACGTCGTGTCCGGGGTCCGGCACCTCGTCAACGGCGGGCCGGGCGGTACGGTCGTCACCGGGGCCCTGGTCCTGGCCGGGTTCGCCGCCGCGGCGTTCGCGCTGACGACCCTCGCCGCCTGGCGCGGGCGCCGGCTGACGCCGTCGAAGCTCCATCCGGACCTGGTGATGTAGAGGGGGGTACGTGGCTGAGGACGGCCGAACGCGCCGGCGCACCGACACCCGGCAGCGGCTGTACGACGCGGCGATGGAGCTCATCGCCGAGCACGGGTTCTCAGCCACGACCGTCGAGGACATCGCCCTGCGCGCCGGCGTCGCCAAGGGCACCGTCTACTACAACTTCCCGTCGAAGAACGCGCTGTTCGAGCAGCTGCTGCGGCACGGCGTCGGGCTGCTCACCGCCGACTTCCGGGCCGCCGTCGAGGGCGTCGCGCCGCCGGAGGCGGTGCTGGCGCTGATCCGGGCGGAGCTGGCGTACATCGAGCGGCACCGCTCCTTCGCCCAGCTGCTGCTGTCGGAGATGTGGCGCACCAACCGCGAGTGGCACCAGACGCTGCAGCTGCTGCGCAGCGAGGCCGTCGACGTCATCGCCGACGTGCTGCGCCGCGGCGTGCGGGAGGGCCAGTTCGACCCGGCGCTGGACGTACGGATGGCGGCCGCCGCCCTGTTCGGGGTCTGCCTCGTGGTGGCCGTCGACTGGCTGGTGTTCGAACCGGACCGGTCCCTCGCCGACGTGCAGGACGCGCTGATCACGGTCATCCGCGCACGCGTCGGCGTCTGACAGCGGCGCGCCCCGCGGTGGATCCCCCGCGGGGCGCGCCTTCCCCCCTGTGTGCGTTTACGAGCAGGCGGTGCCGTTGAGCTTGACCGCGCTCGGCGCCGGCGAGGACGGGCCGTTCGCGGTGTACCCGATCGTCACCGACGCGCCCGCCGCCAGGGACGGTGCCCAGGTCGGACCGGCCGCGGTGATGGTCGTGCCGGACTGCGTGACGGTGGCGTTCCAGCCGCTGCTCAGCGTCACCCCGGACGGCACGGTCCAGGTGATGGAGAACGGGTTCGCGGCCGAGCTGCCGGTGTTCTTCACCGTGACCGCCGCCTGGTAGCCGCCCTGCCACGAGTTGTCGATCTTCACGGTCGCGGTGCAGGAGTGGGTGCCCGTGTTGCCCGACGGGGACGTCGAGACCGAAGCGGACACCGACACCGAGGTCGACACCGAGGCCGAGCCGGTCGGGTTGGTCCCGCCGGACGGCGGGATCAGGTACGGCTGCAGGATCGACTGCTTCTGCTGGTTGACGGTCTTCCAGTCGTCGCCGACGATGCCGCCCGTGTCACCGGAGTTCGGGTTCCACGACCAGTACGTGAAGTCCATGCCGGTGACGCCGGTGCCCATGTACTCCATGAGCTTCTTGAGCCACAGGACGTCCTGCGGGTTCTGCAGCGTCGAGCCGAACTCGCCGACCAGGACCGGCGCGATGTTCTGCTTCTCGATGTAGCCCCAGAACTGGTCCCAGATCGCGGGCAGGTTGTTCGGGAACGACGGGTCGTCGAACCACGCCTGGTGGTACACCGAGTTGGCGTACTCGTGCGCCGAGTAGACCAGCTTGTTCGGCTTGTTCAGCCGGACCGGGTACTGCCCGGCCTTGGACAGGTTGCCGCCCCACCAGCCGCACGGCTCGTCGGGGATGTTGTCCCAGGCGTTGGCGTTGCCGCCGCTCGGGCAGCTGACGCCCTCCACGACGATGAGCCAGTTCGGGTTCACCTCGAGGATCGCGTTGCCGGCCCGCTCGGCCGCCAGCCGCCAGTCCCGGTTCACGTCGCCGCAGCCCCAGCACGAGCCGGTGCCGTTGGGGTCGGTACCGTCGGCGTGCGGCTCGTTGTGCAGGTCCGCGCCGATGACGGTCGGGTTGTTCGCGTAGTGCTGGGCGAGCGAGCGCCAGTTGCTGATCCAGGTCGACTCGGGCGTTGCCGAGACGTACCACAGCGCGCTCTGGCCGGCGCTGGTCGGGCGGTGCCGGTCCAGCAGGATGCGCATGCCCTTGGTGCCGGCGTACGCGACGACCTTGTCCAGGATCTGCAGCGGCGACAGGCCCTGCAGGTCCGGGTTGGTGTAGCCGTCGACGCTGTTGGCGGTCGCGCCGGGCTTCAGGGCGTCATCGGAGTACGGCACGCGCAGCGTGTTGTAGCCGAGGCTCGCCATCTGGTCGATGTGGTCGCGCCATGGCCTGGCCCACAGCCCGTGGAACGTCTTGTTGTCGGTCTCCATGCCGAACCAGTTGATGCCGGTCAACCGCACCGGGTTGCCGCCGGCGTCGATGATCTGGTTGCCGCGCGTGCTGAGGTAGCCCGTGCCGGTGCCGCTGACGGCCGCCTCGGCCGTGTTGAGCCCGATCACGGCGACCGCGCCGACCGCGGCCAAGCTGGTGGCCGCGACGGCGGCCCAAAGTCTTCTCACCACACCCCTCCTGTCGGTGCACTGCGACCGCCGGTGGATTTCGGTGGCGCGGCGGCGAGTGCGAGCCGACGCTAGGAGCGGGCTGTGGCGCGGGCCACCGTCCGCCGTGATGTTGCGCATCCGCGCAGGTCAACCGCTTGTTGCGGGCGAAAGTTACATCGCCGGCAGCTGCGCGAGGAGCGCGCTGTGCGCGTCGAGCACCTGCTGGGCGGCGGCCTTCGTCGCCGGGTCCGCGCCGTTCTTCGCCTCCGAGCCGCACAGCGCGGTCGTGCCGGTCAGGTGGTCGCGCAGCACCTCGAGGGCCTTCGCCGGCTGCTGCGCCGGGGGCAGCGCCCGGATCGCGGCCATGTCCGCGTCGACGACCATGCCCGGCAGGTCGTGACCCGCGTGGATGCTGGAGTCCTCGACGGCCCCGCCGTCACTGAGCGCCCTGCGCAGCGCGGCGAGCTCGGTCCTGTGGCCTTCCGCGCCGGTACGGGCGATCGGCCCCAGCACGGGATCGCCGCTGGCGATGATGTGGTCGAACAGCTGCGCCGCGCTGGTGTCCAGCGAGATCATCAGCTGCAGGTACGCGATGTCGGTCGGGTTGAGCACCGTGACCGCCGGCGGCGCGGACGTGCCCTGCGCCCCGGTCGCGGCGGGCGGCGCCGGCTCGTGCGCCGGCCGGGCCCACAGCACGACGACGGCGAACGCGGCGACGAGCACGATCGCGACCGCGCCGACCCGCCGCCACACATCCCGGCCGCGCTCCTCCTCCTCGTCGTCGTCGCCGTCCGTCACCGTCGCCTCGGCCGTCGACGGAGGGTCCTCGCTGCGCTGCTTGACGTTGCGGCGGGGCTTGGCGGGCGGCTGGGTCTGGCCCGGTGCCGGTTCCGTGGCCGCTGCCGCGGTCTCCGGCGTCCCGGTCGCCTCTGTCGTCCCGGTCGCCTCCGATGTCTCGGTGGTCTCGACGGTCTCGGTGGTCTCGGGCATCTCGGTGACCTTCGACGTCTCGGCGGATTCCCGGGTCTCGATCGGCGTTTCGGCGGTGGCGGCCGGCTTGTCGTCGCTCATCGCGGCCCACCCCCTCGGGCGGCGCAGGCAGCCCGAGCGACGCCGTCCGCCGCGGACGGGGTGGCGGCCCCGGCCGACGACGCCGCGGCGCTGGGCGCAGCCGCGGTGCGGTCCCCGTGGGGCGGTTGACCCCCAAGGGAACCCGTGCGCACGACGCCCGCGCTGCGCGCCCCGTGGGGGAGCGGCAGCATGGTGACGGGGGGCGGTCCCGCGACCGTCCGGGCGGTGGTCACGCATCGACGGTAAGCGTCCGGACCTGCACGGCGCATTAGACGAACTTTAAGATTCCCGCAGGCGGCCCTGACGTTTTTCCGCGGCCGCCGATAACACCTTTCGCCGATCTGTGCCGCAGCTGGGACCTGGCCCTAGGCGCCGATCCGGGTCACGGTGCCGTGCGGGGCGCCCTGCCACCACATGGCGTCGACGAGATACGCGGCGTCACCGCCGGCGGAGATGAACTGCACGACGAGGCGGGTCGGCTCGGTCTGCGCCCGGGACACTGAGTAGCCGTCACGGGGCGTCGCGGTGACGACGGAGACGACGCCGTCGCGGATGCGGATGACCGCGTCGCCGCCCTCGGAGCGAAACGAGCGCAGGTACGTGTCGACCCCGTCGCCGCCGGTCGTCACCGTCCAGCCGTCCACGACGCGGGCCGGGGCCGCGGTGGTGACCTTCGCGCTGGGTGGTGGCGCCGCCGCCGACGTGCGCGGCGCGGCCGCCGACGGGCTCGCCGCGGGGGAGGACCCGGCGGGCGAGGACGGCAGCGAGGGCAGGCCGGGCTGCGGGATCAGGTCGCCGGGCCCGCGCGCCTCCGCGGCCGGGACCGGCAGCGAGTCCGACGGCACCGCCGTGCGCAGCACGGGGCGCAGCGCCAGCGACGCCACGGCGATGCTCGCCGCGGTCGCCAGGCACCACAGCAGCACCGGCACCGCCGCCCGTCTCACGCCGTCACCTCCGCTGCGCTCCGGCGCCGCCGTGAGCCATAACTGAGCCATGGTTCGCGGCCCGAGCCGCTGCGCTGGCCGCTCACGTCGTCACCTCCGCTGCGCTCCGGCGCCGCCGCGAGCCACACACCTGAGCCGATGGTTCGCGGCCCGAGCCGCTGCGCTGGCCGCTCACGTCGTCACCTCCGCTGCGCTGGCCGTCTTACCCGCACGACGTAGATGCTCTCACCCTCGGACCTCACCCGCGCCGCCCCGGCGGCAATCCCGGCGGTTACCGTGTTGCCATGCCGTTGATCCTGCTCGTCGAGGACGATGTCGCCGTCTCCGGCGCCCTGTCCCGGGCGTTGACCGACGCCGGTCACGTCGTGCGCCCGGTCGGCAACGCCGGGTCGGCGCTGCGGGTCATCGCGACCGACCCGCCGGACCTGGTCATCCTCGACCTCGGGCTGCCCGACATGGACGGCCTGGACGTGCTGCGGATGCTGCGCGGCATCTCCAACGCCCCCGTCATCGTCGCCACCGCCCGGCGTTCCGAACGCGACATCATCCGGCTGCTCGACGCCGGCGCCGACGACTACGTGACGAAGCCGTTCTCCAGCGCGCAGATGTCGGCGCGGATCAACGCGGTCCTGCGCCGCGGGCAGGGCACCCACGGGCCCGCCGCGGCCCCCGCCGGCGTGACGGTCGGTGCGCTGCACGTCAACCCGCAGCAGCGCTTCGCGTCCATCGGCGGGCAGCCGCTGCAGCTGACGAAGAAGGAGTTCGACCTGTTGGCGTACCTGGCGCAGCGGGCCGGGCGGGTGGTCAGCCGCCGGGAGCTGCTCACCGAGGTGTGGCAGCGGCCGGACAGCTCCGGCGAGGACCAGACCATCGACGTGCACGTGTCGTGGCTGCGCCGCAAGCTCGGCGAGAGCGCGACGGCACCGCGGTACCTGCGCACCTTCCGCGGTGTCGGGGTCATGCTCGTCGACCCGGCGCAGCCCCCCGCACAGCCATGAGAAACGCGCTCATGCGCCTGTCGTTCGCGATCACCTCGATGATCGCGCTGGCGTTCCTCGTGCCGCTGGCGTACGTGACCAAGGAGATCGCGCACGACCGGGCCCTGGCGGAGGCGCGCTACCAGGCCGACGCGATGGTCGCCGCGCTCGCCTCCGCGTCCGGCAACGGGTCGGGCGCCCTGGACCGGGCGGTGGCCACCGTGCCCGCCGGGCAGAGCGGGCGGCTCGCCGTGCACCTGCTGGGCGAGCCGACCGTGGGGACCAGCCACGCACCGGTCCCGGACGTCGAGCGGGCCGCCGCACAGGGCCGGTCACTGACCGTGCCGGCACCCGGCGGCGTGGCGTACCTGCAGACCGTGGTGCTGGACGGTGACCGCACCGCCGTCGTGGAGGTGTACGTCTCCGACGCCGACCTCAGCCGCGGTGTCGGCGCGGCCTGGCTCGCCCTCGCCGGCCTGGCCGTCGTCCTCGTCGGCGGCTCGACGCTCGTCGCGGACCGGCTCGGCGCGCAGATCGTGCGCTCCACGAAACGCCTCGCCGACGGCGCGCGGGCGTTCGGCGACGGCGACCTGCACGCCCGGGTCGAGCCGGACGGCCCGCCCGAGCTGCGTGACGCGGCCCGCAGCTTCAACCGCATGGCGGACCAGATGGTGGCCTTCGCCGACGCCGAACGCGAGCTCGCCGCGGACCTGTCGCACCGGCTGCGCACCCCGCTGACCGCGCTGCGCCTCGACGCCGACGCGATGCCGCCGGGCCCGATCGGCGAGCGCATGCGGCAGGCGTTCGACGCCCTCGACGACGAGATCGAGCAGATCATCACCACGGCCCGCCGCTCGGCGGCCGACCGCGTGCCCGAGAGCGCCGACCTGGTCGAGGTCGTCGCCGACCGGCTCGCGTTCTGGTCGGTGCTCGCCGAGGACCAACAACGCCCCTGGCGCGTCGTCGGCGGCCAGGAGCCGGTGTGGGTGCCGGTCGCCGAGTCCGACCTCGTCTCGGCCGTCGACTGCATGCTCGGCAACGTCTTCCAGCACACCCCGGAGGGCACCGGCTTCGAGGTGTACGTCTCCCCGCGCGGCCTCACCGTCGACGACGCCGGCCCCGGCATCGCCGACCCGGCCAAGGCTCTGCGCCGCGGCTCCAGCGGCGCCGGCTCCACCGGCCTCGGCCTGGACATCGTGCGCCGCGTCGCGGAGACCGCCGGCGGCCGCCTCGTCGTGGAGCGCAGCCCGCTGCGCGGCGCCCGGGTCGCCATCGTCCTGGAGCCGCAGGCCGCCACCGCCCCACCACCCCGCCCCCAGCGCCGCGTCGTGCGCTGAAGCCGTCCGTTCGGCCCTGTCAGTCGTCACGGGTATTCCGTATGCTCCCGGAGATCATTTCCGGGGGAGGAACCGTGTCCTTCAAGCTCACGCGCCGCTCAGCCATGCTCGGCGCCGTCGCCGCGGCGACCGCCTCCGCAGCCGCGGCGGGCTCGCAGCGGCCCGCCCGCGCGTCGCTGCCGGGCCAGGCCGGGAAGATCACGTATCGCAACCTGGCGGCCGGTGGGGTCTGGATCGCCAACGCCGACGGCACCGATGCCCGCCCGTTCGTCGCGCCCCAGAGCGGCACCACCGGCAACTGGTCCCCCGACGGCAGCCGGTACGTCTACGGCGGCCACCACTGCCCGCTGTCCGTGCGGGCCGACGGCAGCGACTTCTTCGAGCTGGTCCCGAACAGCGTCGCCCCCGGCGGCGAGGACCCGATCTACGTCTACGGCGGCCGGTACGTGGTCTACCGGATGTTCGACAACGGCAACGACACGCTGTTCGTCACCAGTTCCGGCGGCAACTGGTCGTTCGGTGAGCCGTTCCTCGGCACGCCCGGTGACGGCAAGCACAGCATGGGCGCCGCGGCCGCGGGCGACGGCACGATCGTCTTCGAGCATCACGCCTGGAACGACTACGCGAACTCCGACATCTACCGGTTCGAGAAGTACGGCGTCGTCACCAAGATCATCGAGAACGGCTGGGGTGCCGACTTCTCGCCGGACAGCGGCCGGATCGCGTTCGTGCGCAGCGATTCGGGCGGCGGCAGCGAGATCTGGCTCGCCGATGCCGACGGCGGCAACCAGGTACAGCTGACCACCAAGGACAACGAGGGCGGCGGCATGAACCGGGAGCCGGCCTGGTCCCCGCAGGGCGACGCCATCCTCTTCACCAGCTACCACGGCAACCCGACGATCAAACGCATCGACCTGGCCACGAAAGCCGTCGTCACCGTCGTCGAGATGGCCACGAACGCGGAGTGGCAGCCGGTGACCCAGAACGTCGTCGAGCGGGTCTGGGGCGCGACCGCGCTGGACACCGCCGTGGCCACGTCGCGGTACAACTGGGCCGACCACGGCGTCGAGGACGGCATCCGCCCGCAGGCCCAGGCCGTGGTGCTGTCCCGCGACGACGTGTACCTCGACGCGCTCGGCGGTTCGGCCCTCGCGGTGCGCCGGCAGGCCCCGCTGCTGATCACGCCGCCCGGCGGGCTGCACGCCTCGACCAGGGCCGAGATGCAGCGCATCCTCGCCCCGGGCGGCACGGTGTACCTGCTCGGCGGCACCGTCGCGCTGTCGGCCAAGGTCGAGAGCCAGGTGAAGAGCCTCGGCTACACGGTCGTGCGGCTGTCGGGCGCCACCGAGTACGACACCGCCATCGCCATCGCGAAGGAGATCGAGCCGCATCCGACCGCGGTCATCATCGCGACCTCGCTGCAGTACTACGACGCGCTCGCCGCGGGCGCCGCCGCCGGTGCCAACCCCGGCACCGTCATCGTGCTCACCGCCGGCGACACCATGCCGGCCGCGACCGCCGCGTACCTGAACTCGCTCAACCCGGACCCGGACACCGGCTCCCGGATGATCGGCGTCGGCGGTCCCGGCGTGCGCGCCCTGCTCAACGCGTCCAAGGCCGGCAAGCTGCCGTCGTGGCCGAAGAGCTTCTGGTACTGGCCGGTGTACGGCGCCACCGAGTTCGAGACCGCGGTCGCCGTCGCCGACTTCTTCTTCGACGGCCCCCGCATGGCCGCCGTGGCCACCGCGACGACCTGGTACGACGCCCTCACCGGCGGTGCGATGGTCGGTGCCAGCTCCGGTCCGCTGCTGCTGTCCACCCCGGGCGCGCTCAGCCCGCAGACCCGCGACTACTTCGCCCGCAACGCCGCGTCCCTGAAGTACGCCACCCTCCTCGGCGGCGTGCTCGCGTTGAAGGATTCGCTCGTCGAACCGCTGGGCGAGGCGATCTCGCTGCCCGGTCAGTACCGGTACGACCAGTACACCGAGACCTACTCTCCGGCGCTGGCGAGGTCGCTCACCGCCCGGCCCGCCCGCGTGCGGGACACGACGCCGGAGATCCCGGGCATCAAGCGCCAGGAACCCCGCCGGGCCTGACCGTCAGGCCGTCCACAATGGACGGCTACGGGCGCGCGCGACCGTCGAACGCCGGCACGTCCGGTGCCTCAGCGGTACGCGGGTGCCATTGCCAACGGCAGCTCGCCCCAGTGCCGGGCGGTGGCGGTCAGCACCTCCTCGGCCAGGTCGGCGAGGTCGGGTGCGGCCGCCCGGCGGCGGGCGGCGAGCGCCATGCGGTGCCGGATGACCGTGCGCCGGGAAGGGCTGAAGGCGGGACCGCCCGGGGTGTCGTCCCGATCGAGGACGCCGGCGAGGAAGAACGCGCCGGAGAGCAGCGACCATGCCACGACCGCGATGTCGAGGTCCCGCTCGAACGCGGGGGCCGCCGCCGCCGGGATGCTGGGGGCGACCGCGCCGCGCCAGCGGGCCAGTGCCGCGCCGGCCGCCACGTCCGGCAGTCCCCACGAGCACCAGCAGGTCGGCCAGGGCACCAGCAGGTACGCCGCGTCCCAGGCGACGTGCCGGAACGCCGCCTGTTCGAAGTCGAGCAGCAGCAGCAGCCCCGATGGCGTCGCCAGGTTGTTGTCCGGGCACGCGTCGGCCGGGGTGAGCGCGGTGGCGTCCGGGCTCAGCTCGTCCGCCATCGAACGCAGCCGCGCGAGCGCGCGCCCGCCCGGGGTGACCCCGAGGGCGGGCAGGTGCGTGGCGAGCAGGTCCGCGGCGGTGCCCAGCAGGCCCGGCATCGGGTCGGCGGCGGGACCCTCGCCGGACCCCGCGACGCGGGCCGCGCCGAGCGCCGTGGCGAACAGTGCCGCGTCGCCGGCGGTGGCGGAGTGCAGCGACGCGAGCGCGTCCGCCCAGGAGCCCAGCGTGCCGTCCGCGGCGGCCGCGTCGCGGCCCAGGAACGCGTCGGCCAGGCTGCCGCCCCTGCCGGCGTCGGCCAGCACGACCAGCATCGGATCGTCGGCGACGGCCAGCAGCTCCGGCACGGGCAGTCCCCGCCCCCGCAGCACGGTCAGCGCGGCCGACTCACGGGCCCACCGTTCGGCGTAGCCGGTCGCGTAGGTCTTGACGATGACCGTGACCGGGCCGCCGTCCGCCCTGGCCCGCAGCACCTGGGCGCGGTCGTTGCGTTTCAGCTCCTCCACCGGTGTCAGGTCGCGCCCGATCGCCCGCCCGGCCGCCGCGAGCGCGTCCATCCCGTCCTCCGATCACGAGGCGCCGCGGGTCCGGCGGACGGCCCGCTCCGCCGGTCCGCGGGAGTCGTCAGACGCGGTAGCGGGCGACCAGGTCGTCCATCACCTTGTCGAGGCGTTCGTCGACGACCTGGCGCGACGGGTCCTCGTCGAACCACGCCACGATCTCGCGCGCCCCCACGTGGAACGGGATGGTGGCGACGTAGTCCGGGACGAGGGCGCGCAGCTTGCTGTTGTCGAAGACCATCGAGTGGGCCTTGTCGCCGAGGAGGCCGGCGCCCCACTCGGGGTCGGCGGCGGCGATCGCGTCGGAGGGCACGTGCACGAGCCTGGCCTGCACGCCCAGGGCGGCGGCCAGGTGCTCGGCGATCTGGTTCCAGGTCAGGACGTCGTCGCTGGTGATCTGGAAGACGTCGCCGACGGCGCGGGGGTGGCCGAGCAGCGGCACGAAGCCCTTGGCGAAGTCCTCGTGGTGGGTGAGGGTCCACAGGGAGGTGCCGTCACCGTGGATGACGACCTCCCGGCCCTGGCGCATGCGGGCCAGGGCGGTCCAGCCGCCGTCGAACGGCACGAGGGTCCGGTCGTACGTGTGCGACGGGCGCACGATCGTGGCGGGGAAGCCCTCGTCGCGGTACTGCCGCACGAGCAGGTCCTCGCAGGCGATCTTGTCGCGGCTGTACTGCCAGAACGGGTTGCGCAGCGGCGAGGACTCGGTGACGGGCAGCCGGGCCGGCGGGGTCTGGTACGCCGAGGCGGAGCTGATGAACACGTACTGCCCGGTGCGGCCGCGGAACAGCTCGATGTCCGCCCGCACGTGGTCGGTGGTGAAGGCGACCCAGTCCACGACGGCGTCGAAGGTGTGGCCGGCCAGGGCGGCGCGGGCCGAGTCGGGGTCGCGGATGTCGCCGCGCAGGACCGTGACGCCGTCGGGGAGCGGGCGGGTGGTGCTGGTGCCCCGGTTGAGCACGTGCAGGTCGATACCGCGCCGCACGGCCAGCTCGGAGCAGGCGGAGCTGATGATGCCGCTGCCGCCGATGAACAGGACCTTCAAATCAGCTCTCCACCCATCCGTGCGTACGTGCGAAGCTCACCAGGTGCTGGCGGGCCTGCGCGATCTGGCTGCCGGTCAGCGACGGGACGTGCTGGATGAGCAGCTCCGTCACCTCGGCGGAGAACTCGCGACTGCTCAGCACGTCGCAGAGGCCGTCGTCCTCGCCGGGCTCGGCGTCGTCGTCGTGCACGGGGCGGCTGGGGCGGGCGTGCTCGCGGCGGGCCGGGGCGTCCAGGATGCGCACGGTGGCGACCTTCAGGCCGCGCTCGCCCTCCTCGACCTCGTACTCGACGCGCATGCCGGGGTGCACGAGGTGCCGCTGGTCGCCGAAGTCGTTGGCATGGACGAACACGTCCTCGCCGCCCGCGTTGGGGGCGATGAACCCGTATCCGCGCACCTCGTCGAACCGCAGGATTCTTCCTGTCTCCACCACGACCACCACCAGCCATCGAACCGTCCGGCGTCCGCTGGGCCGGCACTCAGAGCATAGGACCACCGAGTCGCTTCTTCTGCACCTTGCCCATGGCGTTGCGGGGCAGTGCGTCGACGAGGTGCACGACGCGTGGGCGTTTGTGCACGGACAGGTGACGGGCGACGAAGTCCTGCAGCTCGTGTTCGCCGACGCCGGCGGAGACCACGACGTAGGCGGTGACGGCCTCGCCGAGGTCGGCGTGCGGGGTGCCGATGACGGCCGCCTCGCGGACCGCCGGGTGGGCCAGCAGCGCGTCCTCGACCTCGCCGGCCCCGATGCGGTAGCCGCCGGACTTGATCAGGTCGGTCGAGGCCCGCCCGACGATGCGGTGCCAGCCGTCGGGGTCCTTGCGGGCGATGTCGCCGGTACGGAACCAGCCGTCGACGAGGTCGGCGGGCTGGTGCACGTACCCTCGCAGCAACATCGGGCCGCGCACCCACAGCTCGCCGATGCCGCCGTCCTCGGCGTCGACGCGGGTCTGCACGCCCTGCACGGGGAAGCCGACGTGGCCCGGGCGGCGGGGGCCGTCGGCGCGGCTGCTGATCGTGATCAGGGTCTCGGTCATGCCGTAGCGCTCGACGGGCCGGTGCCCGGTCAGCGCGTACAGCCGCTCGAAGACCGGCACGGGCAGCGCGGCGCTGCCGGACACGAGCAGCCGCGCGCGGGACAGCGCCCGGGCGGCCGAGGGCTGCGCACAGATGCGGGACCAGACGGTCGGCACCCCGAAGTAGAGGGTCCCGCCGGCGGCCGCGTAGCGCTCGGGGTGTGGTTTCGCCGTGTGTACCAGCGGCGAGCCGGCCCGCAGCGCACCGAGCACCCCGAGGACGAGCCCGTGCACGTGGAACAGCGGCAGCCCGTGCACCAGACGGTCCCCGGCGGTCCAGTCCCACGCCTCGGCGACCGCGTCGACGCCGGCCTCCAGCGACCCGTGCGTGTGCACGACGCCCTTCGGCGCGCCGGTGGTGCCGGAGGTGTACATGATGAGCGCCGCATCGCCGGGGGCCGGCGCGGGAAGCGTGCCGCCGCCGCGGCGGGTCACGTCGACCGGGGTCGCGCCGGGGCCCAGGACCAGCTCGGCGCCCGAGTCGCGCAGGATGTGGTCGCGTTCGGCGGGGCCGGCGTCGGACGGCACCGGCACCACCGCGGCGCCGGCGAGCAGGCCGCCCACGACCGCCACGACGGTCTCCAGCGACGGGGTCGCGTCCACGGCGACGGCGGCCGCGCCGCGGACGTCACCGGCGACGGCGAGCGCCGCACCCAGCAGCGCTTCGGTGGACAGTGCCCGACCCGCGACGGTCACGGCGTCGGGCCGGTCGGCGGATCCCGGACCGGTGGTGCCGGCGAGCAGGCGCATGCAGACATCCTCCCATTCGTGACCTGCAACCTCCTTGACACCTCCTTTTGTGAGCGTTAACACTGTCCCCGAGCGTCACCCAACTCACCGCCTTCCAACGTTTCCGCACATTCCGCCCCGCCGAGACCCCGACATTCACAGATCCCGCCGCGCCCGCTGATAACGCTCACACCCGGCGTCCCGCGGTCGCTGCATCCTGCCCTACAGGTGGAGGACACCCCATGAAGTTCCCCAGAGCACTGCTCGCCGGCCTCGGCCTCGCCGTGGCGCTCAGCGTCACCGCGTGCGGCTCGAGTGAGAAGACCGCCGACAAGGAGGCCGGGGCCGCGGCCGGCGCCGGCAGCCTCATCGGCGTGACGATGCCGACGAAGTCCTCCGAGCGGTGGATCGCCGACGGCAACAACGTCAAGGCCGCCCTGGAGAAGCTCGGCTACAAGGTCGACCTGCAGTACGCGGAGAACGACATCCCGACCCAGGTCAACCAGATCGAGAACCAGATCACCAAGGGCGCGAAGCTGCTCATCGTCGCCTCGATCGACGGCACCGCCATCACCACGCAGCTGCAGCAGGCGGCGGACAAGAAGATCCCGGTCATCGCCTACGACCGGCTGATCCGCAACTCGCCGAACGTCGACTACTACGCCACCTTCGACAACTACAAGGTCGGCGTGCAGCAGGCCACGTCGCTGCTGGTGGGCCTCGGCCTGAAGAAGGAGGACGGCTCCGACGGCACCGCCACCGGGCCGTTCAACATCGAGCTGTTCGCCGGTTCGCCGGACGACAACAACGCCACCTTCTTCTTCAACGGCGCGATGGACACGCTCAAGCCGTACATCGACAAGGGCACGCTCGTCGTGAAGTCCGGCCAGACCGACTTCAAGACCGTCGCGATCCTGCGCTGGGACCCGGCCACGGCGCAGAAGCGCATGGAGGACATCATCACCAAGACGTACGTCGGCGGCACCAAGGTCCAGGGTGTGCTGTCCCCGTACGACGGCCTGTCGATCGGCATCCTGTCCGCGCTGAAGAGCAGCGGCTACGGCACCGCCGGCCAGCCCTACCCGGTCGTCACCGGCCAGGACGCGGAAAAGGCGTCGGTCAAGTCCATCATCGCCGGTGAGCAGTACGCCACGATCTACAAGGACACCCGCAAGCTCGCCGACGTCACCGTCAAGATGGCCGACGCCGTGCTCAAGGGCGGCAAGCCGGAGACCAACAACACCAAGGACTACGACAACGGCGTGAAGGTCGTGCCGTCGTACCTGCTCGAGCCGGTCGTGGTCTACAAGTCCAACTACAAGACGGTGCTCGTCGACTCCGGGTACTACACCGAGAGCGACCTCAAGTAACCATGTCCCAGGCTCAGTCCGATGTAATTCTGCGGATGCGCGGCATCACCAAGACCTTTCCCGGCGTTGCCGCGCTGCAGGATGTGAACCTCGAGGTCCGTCGCGGGGAGATCCACGCGATCTGCGGCGAGAACGGCGCCGGGAAGTCGACCCTCATGAAGGTGCTGTCCGGGGTGTACCCGCACGGCTCGTACACCGGCGAGATCGAGTTCGACGGGGAGCCCTGCCACTTCGGCGGCATCCGCGACAGCGAGCGGCGCGGGATCGTGATCATCCACCAGGAGCTGGCGCTGATCCCGCACCTGTCGATCGCGGAGAACATCTTCCTCGGCAACGAGCGGGTGCACCGCGGACTGATCGACTGGAACCGCACCAACGCCGACGCCGGCGCGCTCCTGCGCCGGGTCGGCCTGCGGGACAACCCGGTCACCCCGGCGATGGACCTCGGCGTCGGCAAGCAGCAGCTGGTCGAGATCGCCAAGGCGCTGTCGAAGGAGGTCCGCCTGCTGATCCTCGACGAGCCGACCGCGGCCCTCAACGAGAGCGACTCCCGGCACCTGCTCGACCTGCTGTTGGAGTTCCGGCAGCGGGGCATCACCTGCGTGATCATCTCGCACAAGCTCAACGAGATCGAGGCGGTCGCCGACACCACCACGATCCTGCGTGACGGGCGCACCATCGAGACGCTCGACATGCGGGGCAAGGACGTGTCGGAGGACCGCATCATCTCCGGCATGGTCGGCCGCGACCTCGAGCACCGCTTCCCGCCGCACGAGCCGCGCATCGGCGAGGAGGCGCTGCGCATCGAGGACTGGACGGTGCACAGCCCCACCCAGCACGGCCGGGTCGTCGTCGACCGGGCCAACCTGACCCTGCGCCGCGGCGAGATCGTCGGTCTCGCCGGGCTCATGGGTGCCGGCCGCACCGAGCTGGCGATGAGCGTCTTCGGCCGCAGCTACGGCATCGACATCACCGGTCAGGTGTACAAGGACGGGGTGCCGGTCCAGCTGCGGACCGTCGGCGACGCGATCGCGCACGGCATCGCGTACGCCACCGAGGACCGCAAGCGCTACGGCCTCAACCTCATCGAGGACATCCAGCGCAACGTCTCCGGCGCGGCGCTGGCCCGCATCGCCAAGGGCGGCTGGGTCGACGACAACCACGAGTTCCGCGTCGCCGAGGACTACCGGCACAGCCTCAACATCAAGGCGCCCGGTGTCGGCACCGTCACCGGCACGCTCAGCGGCGGCAACCAGCAGAAGGTCGTCCTCGCCAAGTGGATCTTCACCGATCCTGACGTGCTGATCCTCGATGAGCCCACCCGGGGCATCGACATCGGCGCCAAGTACGAGATCTACACGATCATCAACCGGCTCGCCGACGAGGGCAAGGCGATCCTGGTCATCTCGTCCGAGCTGCCGGAGCTGCTCGGCATCTGCGACCGCATCTACGCACTGTCGGCGGGCCGGGTCACCGGCGAGCTGCCCCGCGCCGACGCGACCCCCGAGCGGCTCATGCAACTCATGACGGCTCGTTCAGCGAAGGAGTTCTCATGACGACGGTCGTGGAGGTCGACGCCGACCCCGTGGTCGCGGCGCCGACCCGGTTCTCGGTCAACCTGCGCCAGAGCGGCATCTACATCGCGTTCGCCGCGATCGTGGTCCTGTTCGAGGTCCTGACGTCCGGCTCGCTGCTGGAGCCGCAGAACATCTCGAACATCGTCGTGCAGAACTCCTACATCCTGATCCTCGCCATCGGCATGATCCTGATCATCATCGCCGGGCACATCGACCTGTCCGCGGGCTCCGTCGTCGCCGTCACCGGCGCCATCTCCGCGGTCCTCATGGTCGACATGGACGTCGCGTGGCCCGTGGCCGTCCTGGTCACGCTGCTCGCGGGGGCGCTCATCGGCGCGTGGCAGGGGTTCTGGATCGCGTACTTCGGGATCCCGGCGTTCATCGTCACCCTGGCCGGCATGCTGGTCTTCCGGGCCCTCACCATGACGGTCCTCGGCAACCAGGGCATCGGCCCGTTCCCGGACGACGTGCGCACCCTCGCCAACGGCTTCACGCCCGGCTTCCTCAACAACGTCGGGCTCGGCGTGCTCGGCGGCGCGGACCTGTTCACCCTGCTCGTCGGCCTGGCGGCGGTCGCCGGCATCGTCGTCGTGCAGTGGCGGGCCCGTCGGGGCCGCATCGGTTACGGGCAGGCCGTCGACAGCATGCCGATCTTCGTGGCGAAGATCGCCGGCGCCGCGCTCGTGCTCATGTTCATCATCGTGCAGCTGGCCCGCTTCAAGAACCTGCCGTGGGTGCTGGTCCTGCTGGCGGCGCTGGTGCTCGCGTACACGCTGATCAGCCAGCGCACCGTCTTCGGCCGGCACATCTACGCGGTCGGCGGCAACCTGCAGGCGGCCAGCCTGTCCGGGGTGAAGGTCAAGTCGGTCACGTTCTGGATCTTCGTGAACATGGGCCTGCTCGCCTCGATCGCCGGCATCATCTTCGCCGGCCGGCTCAACCAGGCCGGCCCGACCGCCGGCAACGCCTTCGAGCTCGACGCGATCGCCGCCGCGTTCATCGGCGGCGCCGCCGTCCAGGGCGGCGTCGGCAAGGTCGTCGGTGCCATCACCGGCGGCCTCATCATGGCCGTCATCAACAACGGCATGTCCCTCATCGGCTCGCCCAGCGAACGCGTCATGCTGGTCAAGGGCCTGGTGCTGCTGGCCGCGGTCGCCTTCGACGTGTGGGCGAAGCGCCGCGCCGGCCGCTCCCGCTGAGGGACGGCGCACACTTCGGTTCGTGGCCTGGGCGGGACGCGGACCGGCGGAAGGGTGGAGCCCAGGGGACGCTGGCGGCCCCTGGGCTCCACCATGTTCGCTCTAGAGTTGCCGGATGATCCGACCAGCTTTCCTGGACACCGCCGAGGTCGCCGCGGCGCTGGTGCGCTCGCCCGCGGTCGACGAGCGCTGGGCCGCGCCCAGTGCCCTGCCCGGCTTCACCGTCGGCGGCCTGGCCCGGCACCTCGCCAACCAGGTGACCCGCACCCTCACGCTCCTCGCCGACCCGCCCGGCGAGTCGGCGATCCCGGTCCTGGACCACTTCACCGGCGCCGGCTGGGTGACCTCCGGCGCCGGCAGCGCCGACAACGCCGCCATCCTGCGGCGCAGCGAGGACGCCGCCGCGCAGACCTCCGCCGCCGTCCTGGCCGACGAGGTCGACGCCGCCCTGGCCGAGCTGCGCACCGTCGTGCCGGCGCAGCACCCCGACCGCGTCGTCGACCTGGGCCGGTGGGGGCTCGCCGTCGACGACTTCCTGCTCACCCGCCTGCTGGAGCTGGTCGTGCACACCGACGACCTCGCGGTCAGCCTCGACGTGCCGACGCCGGACCTGCCCGCCGCCGCGACGGACGCGACCGTGCAGCTCCTCGCCCGGCTCGCGGTGTGGCGGCACGGCCCGCTGCCGGTGCTGCGCGCCCTGACCCGGCAGGAGCGCGCACCCGGCTCGGTCGCCGCGCTCTGACGGCGCTACTCGACGCTCCAGGTGATGGCCGGTGGGCGGATCCGGGCGCACACCGGCTCACCTGCCGCGTCGGTCAGCCCGAGCCGCCCGACCAGCGTTCCCTCCCCGTCGTGGGCGGCCCGCAGCACGCCGGTCGGGATGTCGCCGAACATGAGCTTCGCCCTCCGGAACATCGCGAACTCGCCCCCGGTCACCGCGCCCCAGCTCAGGTACAGGAACCGTGCGCCGGGCCGCCCGTGCACCCACGGCCCGCCGACGTCGAGCAGCCCGTCGACCTCCCTGCTGGTCACCTCGAACGACCAGGCCGCCCCGCCGGCGTCGGCCGCGACCCGGTCGACCACCTCCGCCTTGCGCTGGACGCCGACGTGCACATTGCCCAGCCGCAGCGCGTCGGCCCGCCCTCCGCCCCGCCGCCCCGGCAGGTCGCTGCCCTCGATCCGGATCCGCATTGCACCGACTGTAGGCCGCAGCCGTACCGGCGCGCCGTGTCCACGACGAAATGGTCGAGGACGCCCCTCGGCGGTGAGACAACCCATGACCGGATGCACCGGAGGCGGCGGATCTCCAGCAGCACCTGGTGCCGCACCCCGGTCGACGCCCAGCGCGGCCCGGACACGGCGGCCGAGGGCGCCGGCTGATCGTGGGCCTGTCACCGATCGTGTCCCGGTTGCGACGCTGCGCCAGGTGTGAGACAACATGGAAGCGTGGCCCGGTGCCGGCCCGGTTCCGGGGGAGCCGACGGGAGCGCGGATGTCGAAACGGGTCAGCACCATCGGTGAGTTCGCGTTGATCGAGCTCATCACGGCCCGGCTGCCGGCGCAGGACGACGTGCTGGTCGGACCGGGCGACGACGCGGCCGTCGTCGCCGCGCCCGACGGGCGGTTCGTGGTCACCACCGACCTGCTGGTGGAGCGCCGGCATTTCCGCCGGGACTGGTCGTCGGCCTACGACATCGGCCAGAAGGCGGCGGCGCAGAACCTGTCCGACGTCGCGGCGATGGGCGCCCGACCCACGACGCTGCTCCTCGGGCTGGCGTTGCCGCCGGAGACCGCCGTCGACTGGGTTCTGGAGCTGGTCGACGGGCTGCGTGACGAATGCGACCGGGCCAAGGCGTCGATCGTCGGTGGCGACATCAGCCGCGCCGACGCGGTGGTCCTCGCCATCACCGCACACGGCAGCCTCGACGGCCGTCCGCCGGTCCTGCGCCGCGGCGCCCGACCCGGCGACGTGGTCGTGCTCGGTGGCCGGGTCGGTTGGGCCGCGGCGGGGCTGGCCCTGCTCACCGGCGACCGGCGGGAGCCGGCGGAGCTCGTGACGGCACACCGCCGCCCGCGACCGCCGTACCCCCTCGGTGCGGAGCTGGCCGCCGCGGGTGCCACCGCCATGTGCGACGTCAGCGACGGGTTGCTGCAGGACCTGGGCCACATCGCCGACGCTTCGCGGGTCGGGATCGAGCTGGACTCGACCGCGTTCGAGGTGCCCGGCATCATGCGCCAGGCCGCCGACCTGCTCGGCGTCGACCCGCTCGGCTGGATGCTCACCGGCGGCGACGACAACGCGCTGGTGGCATGTCTGCCGGCGCCCGCCGCCGTGCCGGCCGGCTGTGTCGTCATCGGAACGGTGGTGCGCGAGCCCGGCGTCCGCGTCGACGGCGCGGTGTGGTCCGGGCCGGGCGGTCACGATCACTTCCGCCGGTGACCGCCGCAGCCCGGCACCAGCCGTTGGCTCGCTGGTCCGGCAGGCGTGGCGAACGTTGGTGTCGAGGAGTCGACCGGAGGGCCGATGGCAAGCGGAACACGCGCGGCTGCCGCTAGGACGAGGGCCCGTGGGGTGCGCAGGCGGTGGTGGATCTTCGGGATGCTCGCCACGCTGGCAGCCGGGACGGGCGCCGTCGTCGGCGTGCCGGACGTGTCCCACCCGATCCGGTGGATCTCAGTGGTGGCCTGCGCCGTCTGTACCGGCGTGCTGGCCGCCTGGCAGTGGCGGCGGGACAGCGGCGGGGACCCGAATCCGCAACCGGACGTCGACGAGGACTCGGCCACCATCTTCCAGCTGCCCCGCGACGTGCCCGATTTCATCGGCAGGCGCGACGAGCTCGACCGCATCACGCAGCTGGTCGAGCAGGCCCGCGACGACAACTGGACGGCCGTGCCGGTGGTCGCCGTCAGCGGTCAGGGCGGTGTGGGCAAGACGACGCTCGCGGTCCGCGCGGCCCATTTGCTGCGCCCCCATTTCCGGGACGGTCAGTTGTACATCGACCTCCGCGGCTCCGACGACAACCCGCTCGATCCGGAACATGTCCTGGCGGAGCTGCTCGTCGACCTCGGTGTCGATCCGTCGGTCATTCCCAATGGGCTGGAGGAACGGGCACGCCGGTACCGGGACCGGCTGGCCGTCCGGTCGATGCTCATCGTCATCGACAACGCGGTCAGCGAACATCAGGTGCGGCCATTCATTCCGGGGCTGCCCTGTTGCGCGGCGATCGTGGCCAGCCGTCGTCCACTGTCCGGGCTGGAAGGCGCCACCCAGATCAAGCTGAAGGTGCTGGAGGAGGCCGCGACGGTTGAGCTGCTCAGCCGCATCGCCGGGACGGACCGCCTCGCGGCGGACCCGCACGCCGTGTCGACCATCACCGAACTGTCCGGCGGGCTGCCGCTCGCCATCCGTATCGTGGGTGGCAAGCTGATCCGCCGCGAGTCGGTCACGCTGCAAGCCGTGGCACAGAATCTTCGTGATGAACACCAACGCCTGATGGTCGAGAAGTTCAAGGTCGGCGACCTGGAGGTGCGGGCGAGCCTCATGCTGAGCTACCGGCCACTGGCGACGCACGTCGCAAAGACCTTCCGCCTGCTGTCCATCCTGGACAGCGCGGAGTTCTCAGGTGTGCTGGTGCCGATCCTGATGGCATCTGCGCCTGCGGCGTCGGAGCGGGTCATCGAGGAGCTGCTTGACGCGCAGCTGCTCGAACTCGTCAACGACATACCGGGACAGACGCGATACCGATTCCACGATCTGGTCCTGGCGTTCGCTCGGGAGCGGCTCGCGGAGGACGAGCCGGAGGAGGAACAACGGACCGCGGTGAGACGCGTCGCTCACGCGTACGCCCGATGGCTGGATCTCCTCGACACACAGTTGGTCACGGTCGACGTGCGGCGGCTGCCCACCCCGCTGCCGCCGTCTCCGCCAGGCGCGCAGGACGCCGGCACCACGATCCTGCGCCGGGATCCGCTCGAATGGTGGCGGCTCGAGCAGGGAGCCGTGCTGCAGACGCTGGAGCTGGCCGCGGCGAGTGGTATGGCGGAAGAGCTATGGATGGTCGCCGAGCGACTCAGCGTCTGCGCGCTCAGCCGGGTGGACTGGGACGACTGGCATCGGGCGATCTCACTCGCGATCGCCACCGCGCCGCACAATGCGCATCATATGCGGGCCCGCCTGCATCTTCGGGCGGCCGACGTGCTCACACTGCAGGAGCAGCCGCCAGCCGCCATTGAGCATCTGCGAGAGTGCGACGCGCGACGCGAGCATCTCGACGACTACGAACGGGCGACCCTCGACCTGGTGCTCGGCTACGCCTTGCTGGAGACAGGAGCGGTGGCGGAATCGGAGGCCCGGCTGGTCGCCTGCCTGCCGGTGTTCGACGCTGCCGGCGACGAACACCGGTCCGCCGAGGCCCGCTGCGACTTGGCCGTGCTGTTGAGACACCAGGGCCGGACCATGGAGGCGATCAGCGGCCTCGAACAGTGCGTCACGGCGTTCCGGGCCCAGCAGCGTGAGAACTGGCTCGCTTTCGCGCTGGTGAATCTGGGTCACACGTATCTCAGCGTGGGCGACGTGGAGTCCGGCACCCGGTGCTTCATCGACAGCCTGCCGCTCCTGGAACGTCTCGACAAGCGGCTGTGGACGGCGAGCAGTCTCAGCGAGATGGGGACCGCGCTGGTCGCGGCAGGCGAGTATGCGCTCGGACGCAGGGCGCTCCGCAGATCGTGCGTGATCTATGACATGTTCGGCCACCCGCGCGCGGGCGAGATCCGCCGCACGCTGCGCCGCCCGCACACCTGGTTGCGCCCGCCATGGCGCCGCACCGGGCGCTGAACACCCAGCCGACGCGCCGGACAGTCCGCCGACGCTCGATGTGCGCGGTGAGGCCCGGCTTCAGGACGTGAGGCGACGTGCCGTGAGTGCCGCACGGCCGGCCGTGCCGTCGAACCCGCAGCGAAAGCGCCCGGCGGGGAGGCGGTGACACCCGCGGTGGAAGCGCGGCGGAGCACCGGCCGGCAACACCGGACGGAGAGAACCGTCATGCGAAGCCTGCCGAAAGCACCTGGCACGGAGCCCTGGCAGCAGAAACCCCGCACCGAACCCCGATGGGGCAGCCCGGTGGCGAAACTGCGGCGGGACGCTATGAAACCGACGGCGAAACTGGGTGATGAGACTCGATGGAGCCCAACCGCGACGTCTCACGGCGAGGCCCGGCGGCGAACCTTGGCGGTGGAATCGTGGCGGCGGACCCAGCCGCGAGGCTCGGTGGTGAGGCCCGACGAGGTGAGAATCGGCGGGGACCTCGGCCGGGGACCTCGGCGGGGACCTCGGCGGCGGGAACCGGAGGTGAGATTCCGACGGCGGAACCCTGGTGGCGAGCCCTCAGTGGAGTCGCATCGGCGGCAAAACTCGGTGACGGAGTTCGGCGATGTAATCCGGCGGCGAGCCCACCCGGCGGCGAGAACCACCGCCCGCGAACATCGCAGCGGCTGGCGGGGTCTCACCGGCGGCCGGTGAGATCAGCTGCGGTAGACCTCGACCGATGACAGCTGGCCCGCCGGCTGGACCGAGTTCGACGAGATGAGCACGCGGATGTAGCGGTGCTGGCCGGAGGCGACGCCGAGGGTGGCGCGTTGGCCGCTGGCGGTGTCGAAGCGGCACGAGGCGCCCGAGATGGTGGTGAAGGTGGCGCCGTCGAGGCTGCTCTGGATCGTGACCGTCTGGGTCCTGGCGGGCCAGGCGGACGACGGGGGCAGGCGCAGCACGACGCGGCGCACCGGGACCGGGGAGCCCAGGTCGACCTGGACCCACTGGGGCAGGGCGTTGTTGCGGCTCTCCCAGTAGCTCATCGGGTCGCCGTCGGTGACGCGGCCGGAGCTGTAGACGTCGGTGTGGCTGCTCTCCGACGTGGGGCGGCCCAGGGCGGCGTCGGTGCCCGGGTCGAGCGGCAGCGGCGGGGTGCTCGCCGCCGTGGTGGGAGCGCCGGGGCTCGGCGAGGACTGGGCCGAGGTGCTCGGGCGGGGGGAGGAGGCCGACGGGCCGGGCTTCGGCGAGGTGCTGCCGCTCGCGCGGGCCGAGGGTGGCGGCGCCGACGGTGCGGCGGCGTCGCCGGGCATCGTGGCGGTGCGTGGCTCGCTGCCGGCGGTGAGGTCGGCGCCGGTGCCGCCGCGGGGCCAGAAGGCGACGGCCCCGGCGACGGCGAGCAGCAGCACGACCACGGCCGCGGCGGCCAGCAGGGCCAGGCCGTTGCGGGCGTGGCGGACGGCGGCGGGCGGGTCCGGCGGCGCCGGCACCGGTGGCATGGGCAGCAGGTCGCAGCGCTGGAAGTCGCGGGCCTGGCCGCTGGTCACGCCGCTGCCGGGGTGCCGCTCGGCCAGCTCCCGCTCGGCGGCCTCGCCCCACTCCGACGACTTGCCCCGCACGACCAGGTCGACGCTCGCCGGGATCTCGGACAGCAGCGCGGTGAACATGGCCGACAGCGGCGGCCACACCAGGTCGTCGATGACCTCGTCAGCGGCCCCGACCACGACCCGGTAGCTCCCGTTGCGCCCGCCCGGCGCCGGCAGCGCCGCACCGTCCCCGGCCGCGACAGCGAACGGCGGCGTCGCACCGTCGCCGGCCGCGACGGCGAACGGCGGCCCCGCGCCGTCGCCGGCCGCGACGGCGAACGGCGGCGTCGCACCGTCGCCGGCCGCGACGGCGAACGGCGGCGTCGCGCCGTCGCCGGCCGCGACGGCGAACGGCGGCGCCGCACCGTCCCCGGCCGCGACAGGCACCGCAGCGGTGACCGGCAGCGCCCGCCCGCTGTCGGCAGCAGCGTCGACCGGCAGCGAAGCGCGCCCCTTCGCCGGTGGCGGCGGTGGCCCCGGATACGCGTGGATGCCGCCCCCGCCGAGGCGGACCTGCCACCCCATGTCCATCGCATAGGTGGCCGGGTCGATCGGGCGCAGCGACGCGTGCGGCGGCGACGACGCCACGACCTCCTCGTCGCCGTCGGGGGTGAGCCGCAGCAGCCACGCGGGCTCGGCCCAGACCGGCCGGCGGTGCGCGTCGAGGGCGAAGACCGTGATCGACCCCGCGGGCGTGTGCAGCGGCACCCCGTTGACCAGGTGGACGGGCTCGCCGAGGCGGCTCGCCGCGGCGGCGGCCAGCGGGCGGCCCGCGCCCTGGCCGGCGCCCAGCGGCACCAGGTCGGCGACGCGGCGCACCCTGGTCGGCAGGGCGGCCATGGCCTGGGCGAGCTGCTCGCCGGTGAGCGCAGGGTCGAGCAGCAGGCGGGGGCGTGCCGGGTCGACGGCGACGGCGAACTCGACGCCGTCGAAGGCGGCCGCGGCGCCGACCGGGCCGGGGGACAGCAGCCACCCCGCGGGGACGGGCTGGGCGATGACGGCAGCGGGCCACAGCGTCGTCGCCGGCACGAGCTCCTGCCAGTCGGGTGCGGGCCAGCGCGGCCCGAGCGGCACCGCCGGCGCGCCCGGAGCGTGCCGCCACCAGCCGCCGGCCGCGTCGGCGGTGACCAGGATGCCGCCGGGCGTCTGGATGACGGGGCCGTCGGGGGCGACGACGGGCCGGTCGAGCGCGAGGGCCAGCTGCTCGCCGAGCGGACCGGGCGCGAGCAGCAGCACGCTGTCGTCGCCGGCGAGCGCGGTGCGGACCGGCTCGGCCAGGTCGGCGGCGGTCACCTCGAGGCCCGGGGCGACGAGGACGGCCAGCCACCCGTCGGGCACGGCCGGCAGGGCCGGCACGTCGCCGGCGAGCAGGCACCGATCCACTTTACGGATGGGCCCCAACCCCGCCGGCGACGTCATGCGGACCAACCTACCGCCCCCGTATGACAGTTCCGAGTCCGAGAGACTCCGGCAGATCCGTAGCTACCGGACGTAGATGACCGGTGCCGGCGGGGTCGCCATGCCGCTGCCGATGAAGTACGACGGGTGCGGCGGCTGGTTGTACGCGGTGTTCTGCCAGGCGATGGCGCACCGGTACTGCGGGTCGTGCATCAGCGTGAACAGCCGCGTCGAGGTCGGGTCGGGCGTGCTGTAGACGCGCAGCGCGGTGTTGTCCGACGTCGGCCAGATGATCTCCTCGCGCCAGTCGCCGAGGATGTCGCCGGACAGCGACGGCGTGGACTTGGTGCCGTTGTTGGAGTGCACGTTGGCGGCGGTCAGCAGGCGCGTGTCGCCGGAGGTGCCGTACTTGTCGACGTGGGTGCCGTCCAGCAGCTCGCGGGTGGTGTCGCCGTCCCACCAGGCCAGGAAGTTCGTCGAGCTCGGCTTGCGCGACGAGACCACGGTCCCCTTGGGGCTGCGTACACCGTCGGCGGCCGCGGACCACGACTCGGCGCCGGCGCTGCCGGCCCAGATGTCGCCGGACACGCCGCGGCCGTTGTCGCCGTTGGCCGGGGTGCTCCACAGGATCTGCCCGGTGCGCGCGTCGGCCATCCAGGAGGAGGGCTTGCTGCCGTCCTCGTCGACCTTGAACTCCTCGAGGCCGGGGCGGGACGGGTCGAGGTCGCCGACGTGCATGGCGTCGCCGTGGCCGTTGCCGGTGTTCCACAGCCGGGCGCCGTTGTCGTCGACGGCCATGGCGCCGTAGACGATCTCGTCGCGGCCGTCGGCATCGACGTCGGCGACGGAGAGCTGGTGGTTGCCCTGCCCGGCGTAGGCGCTGTTGCCGGAGCTGTTGCTGTCGAACGTCCACCGCCGGGTCAGCGTCCCGTTGCGGAAGTCCCAGGCGACGATGACCGAGCGGGTGTAGTACCCCCGCGCCATGATCAGCGAGGGCCGCTGGCCGTCGAGGTAGGCGGTGCCGGCCAGGAACCGGTCGACGCGGTTGCCGTAGCTGTCGCCCCACGACGACACGGTGCCCCGCGCCGGCACGTAGTCCACTGTGGACATAGCGGCGCCCGTGAGGCCGTTGAACATCGTCAGGTACTCCGGGCCGCTGAGCACGTAGCCGGAGCTGTTGCGGTAGTCCGCGGAGGCGTTGCCGATGACGCGGCCGGCGCCGTCGACGGTGGCGTCCGCGGTCTTCATGGCGACCTCGGCGCGGCCGTCGCCGTCGTAGTCGTACACCTGGAACTGCGTGTAGTGCGCCCCGGCGCGGATGTTGCGGCCGAGGTTGATCCGCCACAGCCGCTGCCCGTTCAGCCGGTACGCGTCCACGTAGACCACACCGGTGACGCCGGACTGGGAGTTGTCCTTGGCGTCGGCGGGGTCCCACTTCAGCACGATCTCGTACTGGCCGTCACCGTCCAGGTCGCCGACGGAGGCGTCGTTGGCCGTGTAGCCCGAGCCCGGCGAGGAGATCGGCACATCCAGGTACCCGCCGCCGGTGAAGCGCAGCGACGCACCCGACGCGGCCTGCTCCACGCCGCCGACGACCGCCCGCACGGTGTAGGACGCGTCCGCGGCGGCGCCGGCGTCCAGGTAGTTCGTGCCGGTGGTGACCGTCGCGATCCGGGTGCCGGCACGGTACAGGTTGAAGGCGGTGGACAAAGCCTCGGTGCCGAGCAGCCGCCAGGAGACGAGGTTGCCGCTGCCCGAGCGCACCGAGATGAGGC
Organism: Dactylosporangium aurantiacum; assembly: GCF_000716715.1. Lineage (GTDB taxonomy): Bacteria > Actinomycetota > Actinomycetes > Mycobacteriales > Micromonosporaceae > Dactylosporangium > Dactylosporangium aurantiacum. The sequence goes on from NZ_JNYJ01000015.1 coordinate 128,141, forward strand.
CGCGGTCGAGGTCCTCCATCTGCTTGGCGTTGCCGGCCGGAGGCGGCGGCGTCGAGGTCGACGGGGATGGTGACGGGGAAGAAGACGTAGGCGAGGAAGCGGCGCCGGTGCACGTGACACCGTTGAGCGCGAACGAGGTCGGCGCCGGGTTGCTGCCGGTCCAGGTTCCGTTGAACCCGAACGACACGGTGGCGCCGGTGGCGATCGCCGCGTTGTAGCCGACGTCCGTGGCCCGGGCCTGCCCGCCGCTGCTCGTCACGGTCGCGTTCCAGGCCTGGGTGACGGTCTGCCCGGCGGGGAACGTCCAGGCCAGGGTCCAGCCGTTGACGGGGTCGCCGAGGTTGGTGACGTCGACGTTCGCGCCGAAGCCGCCCTGCCAGGAGTTGGTCACGGTGTACGTGACGCGGCAGCCGGACGCGGCGGCCGACGCGACCGTCACGGTGACGGCGACCGCGGCGACGGCCGCCGCCCCGGCCGCGACGATGGCGACGCCCCGCCGCCGATGATGGATGAACCGCACGATCCGCTCCTCAGAACGAAGGCGGTCGGGCGAGTGTCACAATGTCACAATTGCCCGACCCGGGACGGCGAGACCGTAGTCCCGGGATCCCGGGCCGGGCAATGCATCACCACGCGTCAATGCTTGGAACGGTCGGCCGGGGCCGAAACTTTCAGGCCAGGCGGAACGACTGCGCCGCGGTGCCGTTGCAGGTGTACTGGACCAGTTGCACGCTGTCGGCGGTCGACGCGGCCGGCACGTCGAGGCACTTGCCGCTCAGCCGGCTCACGAAGTGGTACCAGCCGCCGCCCTCGGCGACCGGCTGCCACTGCTGGTTGTTGCCGCCGCCGTACGTCCACGTCTGGATCGGCGCGTTGTCGGCGCTCGACACGTCGGTGACGTCGAGGGCCTGCGCGCTGTTGCCGCGGTTGTTGATGCGCACGAACCCGCCGCTGGTCGGCTGGAACTGGTACTGCTGCGCGGTGGAGGCGTTGCAGGTGTACTGCTGGATCGGCGTGCCGTTGGTGGTGCCGGCGGCCCGCGCGTCCACGCACTTCGAGGAGTTCTTGTTGATGACGCTGTACCACGCGGTCGGCGAGATCGGCCCGGTGCTCTGCGACGCCGACGGCGTGGGCGAGGACGACGGCGGCGTGGTGCTCTGGCCGGCGAGCCACAGGATGCCGTCGATCAGCCACCGGTTCTGCTCGGCGCTGGCGAAGGTGGACGACGTGCGGGTGTTGGTCGAGTAGTTCATGCCGTTGTGGCCGAAGTTGGCGTACAGCATCTTGTAGTTGCGGTTCGTCCACAGGATCGGGTAGTAGCCGCTGTACCACGACTGGTTGGGGTCCGTGCCGACCGGGAAGCTGCTCGGGTCCACCGAGGCGAGGATGTCGATCGCCGGGTTCTGCCGCAGATCGTTGCTCCACGAGTACCACTCGCTGACCGCGGAGCGGAAGGTCGCGGGCAGCCGTACCGTGGACGGGTGGGCGCGGTCCTCGACCTTCAGCGTGACGCTCGTCGGCCCCCACGTGTTGGTCCGGAACGCGCCGGAGCCCAGGAACGTGTTGTAGTACCAGCTCCACGACCCCGGGTCAGTGGTGAACGCGCTGACGTGGAAGCCCATCCAGGCGCCGCCGTTGTTCATGTACTGCTGGAACGCGGCCCGCTGCCCGGCCGGCGGCGCGTCGTCCAGGAACATGATGACCTTGTACGACTCCAGGCCGCCGGTGTTGAGCCGGCTCCAGTCGGTGGTCGCCTCCCAGGTGAAGCCGTTCTGCGCGGCGGCCGTGGGAAACCACTCCCGGGCCTCCTTGTCGAAGTCGATGTGCGCCGCGTCCCAGGTGCCGTTGTAGAAGGCGAGCACCTTGAACGGGGTGGCGGCGAGGGCGGGCCGGATGGCGAGGCCCGCCCCCAGCGCGGTCAGCACGGCGAGCGCGGCGAGCACGAGGCGTCGCGCGCTCAAGGGGAGCTTCTTGAGCACGAGGGGTCCTTCGGTAGGTGGGAGGGGACGGGCGGATCCGCTCCCCTCGCATCATCAGCCATCGATGACGGCGCCACAAGGTAAAGAACCCTAATAGTTAAAGTAAGTCTCCAATTAAGCCGTCGCGGCAGGTTGCGGCCGGCGTACGGCGAGCTCCTCGGCGGCGTCGGCGAACCGCTGCGCCGCCCGGGCGGGGTCGATGCGGGCCGCGACGGCGCGGGCCCGGTCGTGCAGCCCGAGCGCGGTGTCGACGGCCGCGGCGAGCCGGGCCGCGGTGAGCCGCTTCGGCGGCAGGACGACCCCGGTGCCCGCCTGCTGGACCCGCCGAGCGACCTCCGGCTGGTCCCGCCCCCACGGCACGGCGACGACGGGTACCCCGGCGGCGACGGCCTTCGTGACGATGCCCATCCCGGCCGGGCACACCACCGCCGCGGCCCGGGCGAGGACCGGCCCGTGCGGCACGAACCGCTCCACCCGGACGTTGGGCGCGGCCGGCAGGCGGTGCGAGGCGTACGCGTCGGCGAGGGTCACCAGGACCCGCACCGGCTTGTCGCGCAACGCCTCGACCGCTCGCGCGGCGAGGTCCTCGTCGCCCTGGTAGTGGGTGGAGCAGGTGACCAGCACCCACGGGTCGCCGGGCGCCAGCAGCCAGTCGGGCGTGCCGGCCGGCGGGTCCCAGACCTGGCCGCCGACCATCCGTACGTGCGCCGGCAGGTCGGTGCGCGGGTACTCCAGTGGCTCGCCGGTCAGCACGATCAGCCGGTCCGGCAGCCGGTAGTAGCCCAGCGGGCTGTCCAGCGCCGGCAGCCCCGCGGCGGTGCGCAGCGTGTTCAGGCCCGGCAGCATGGTCTTGGCGAACGCCCGCTCGACCAGCTTCCACAGCACGGCGTCGCGGACCGCGCCGAGCGGACCGGTCCTCGGTGCGAGGCCGATGCCGTACGGCGGGATCCCCTTGCCCCGCATGGCGAGGATCGACGGCACCGTGATCGCCCACGGCAGCCCGGTGGTCTGCGCGGCGGTCGCCGCGCCGTAGGTGTTCGTGTCGACCAGCAGCGCGGTCGGGGCGACCTCGGCGACCGCGCGGCGCAGATCCTCGGCCTCCCACGCGCCGCGGGCGAGCAGGTCCGCCATGCCGTCGACGCCGTCGCGCCCGCCCGGCCGGCGCACCGACGCGGTGATCCGCTCGTCGACGGGCGCGGCGTCCAGGCCCTCGGCGCGCAGCCGCTCGACCAGGTCGGGTGCGGTCCGCACGTGTACCTCGTGCCCGCGCTCGCGCAGGCGCAGCAGCCCCGGGACGAGCGGGAAGACGTGCCCGGCGGCGGGCGGGGTGTAGACCAGGTATCGGTTCATGACGACTGTCCTTGATTCGAGATGACGGATCGGATGAGCAGCGCGACGGTCGCCTCGGCGTCGGCGACGTCGAGCCCTTCGTGCTTGGTGAGCACCAGCCACAGCTCGACACCGGTGACGCCGACGAGCCGGCCGAACGTGACGGGGTCCAGCCCCGGGAAGGCGGCCGCGAGCCAGCCGCGGTGTCCGGCCCGGCCGGCCTCGGCGGAGGCCTTCAGCGCGGGGGAGCTGTCCTCCTGGGCGAGGGTGCGCTCCAGCGCGGGCGCCCAGCGGCTGTAGTGCCGGCGGAACGCGGCGGCGACGAGCGCGGGGTCGGGCCCGGGCGGGTCGCCGAGGCCGGCGGCCACCTGCGGGGCGATCCACGCGTTGACCGCCTCGACGAGGCCGTCCTTGGTGCCGACCCGGCGGATCACGGTCTGCAGGCCGACCCCGGCCCGCTCGGCGACGGCGGCGAGGGTGACCTGCTCGAACGGCCGCTCCACGAACAGTTCGAGGGCCGCGGCGAGGATCCGCCCGGTGTTGCCGGAGGCGGACTCGGCGCGGGCGCGCTGCCGGTACGGGCGGGCTGGCGTATTCACGGTAAGGACGTTACCGCGAATTGCGCCGGCCGCGCCGTCAGGTTCCCGACGCCCATACCCGCGCGGCGCCGTCGCCCAGCTCGAGGAACCGCCGGCCGTCCGGGCTGACGTACAGCGCGCCGTGGTCGTGGTCGTGGTCGGGCCGCGGCGAGCGGGGCGTCAGCGGCTCGCCGGTGGCCGTGACCGACAGGTCCAGGCGGTTCCACGCGGTGCGGTGCACCACCGCGGTCCGCCCGGCGGTCGCCATGGCCGATCGGCCCTACCCGGCCCGGCGGGCATGCTCGACCGCCCAGGTGGCCAGGGGCGACAGTGAGCGCATGAGGCTCACGCCGGGCGGGGCCAGCCGGTACTCGACGCTCGGCGGCACGGTCGGGAACACCTCCCGCTCGACCAGGCCGTCCGCCTCGAGCGTGCGCAGCGTGCGGGTGAGCATCCGCTGGCTGATGCCCTCCACCGCGCGGTGCAGCTCGTTGAAGCGGTACGGCCGCCGCGCCAGCAGGGACAGCAGTACCAGCGTCCACTTGTCGCCGAGCCGCCGCAGCAGCCCGGTCACCGGGCACCGCTCGTACTCCTCGCTCGGCACGGGGACCGGCAGCGCGTGCTCCGCCGGTGAGGTGGGCACACCGGTGTGCGCAGTGGACATCACAGTGCCTTCTTCCGCCGCCCCGACGGCCGCGCCGAGGATGGGTCCGTCGGCAACCAACGGTAACGGGGGCAGCGATGGGCGTGGTCGTGGTCAGCGGCGGCACGAACGGCATGGGGCGCGCGTTCGCCCTCGGGCGCGCCGAACGCGGCGACACGGTGGTGGTCGTCGGCCGCAGCCGCGCGCGCGGCGAGGCGATGGCCGGCGGGGCGGTCACGTTCCTGCCGGCGGACCTGAGCGGCGTCGCGGAGAACCGGCGGGTCGTCGCCGAGATCCTCGCCGAGCATCCGGTGGTCGACGCCCTCGCGCTGTTCGCCAACGCCGTCTCGACGCGGCGCGAGGTGACCGCCGAGGGCCTCGAACGCACCTTCGCGCTGTACTACCTCAGCCGGTACCTGCTGAGCTTCGGACTCCGGCCGGCACTGGACCGGGCGGCCCGGCCCGTCATCGTCAACGTCGCCGGCGTCGGGGTCACCAGGGGCGCCGTGCGGTGGACCGACCCGCAGCTCTCGACCGGCTATTCCGCGGTACGGGCGCAGCTGCAGGCGGGACGGGCCAACGACCTGCTCGGCGCGGGGTTCGCGGCGCGGTCCGGCAGCCGGGCCCGGTACGTGCTGTTCCACCCCGGGTTCGCCCGCAGCGGCGACCGCTCGGGACTGCCGGTGGTGGTCCGGGGGCTGCTCGCGGTCGCGTCGCTGGCGGCCCGGCCCATCGCCGAGGCGGTCGCGCCGATCCACGGGTTCGTGGACGGGCCGCCGGCGGCGGCGCTGACCGCCGTCGACCGCGACCGGGTCCTCCCGCCGGACTTCCCGACCCTGGACGCCGGCGCGGCCGCCCGGCTGATGGACCTCACCGAGCGGCTGCTGGCCGAGCGGGAAGGTCAGTAGGAAGGTCGGCGGGAGGCCGGCGGGAGGGTCCGCGGGAGGGTCCGCGGGACGGTCGGGCGGCGTAGTCGACCGGGTCGTCGCCGCCGCCGGGACGCAACGGGAGCCGGGACAGGTCGATGCGCCCGAGCTGCCCGTCCGCGGTCCGGCGACGTCCACCGGCGCCGTCAAACCACATCGCTTCGCGTAAATTCCGGCGGATGGCGGACAACATCGGCAAAACGCTGACTTACATACGACTGAGTCAATAAATCTTCGCGCTCGGACTGTGATCATTGGCGCGGTGCAGGTAGATTGCGACCGGCACGGGGCGATGAGATCACGGGGCACGAAGATCAATGTCGCCCCGGCATATGCGCTGTTCAACGGTCGTCTTGACGTGGGGCACCACCCTGCGAAAAGGCGGCCGGAAGCTGTCCTTGGGCGAGGACCCGCCCATCGAGGGAATAGGAAACCACCAATGAAGATCGGCGTTACCGGGGGCAACGGGTTCATCGGACGGTACGTCTGTGAGGAGATCGAGGCCAGAGGCCACGAGGCGCTGGTGTTCGACCACCACGGTCACGGGCGGCGGGGACCGCACGCCGCGCCGGAGCGCGAGGTCATGCTCGGCGACATCCGCGACGCGACCGCCATGGTGGAGCTCGCGGCCCACTGCGACGGCATCATCCACCTCGCCGCCGTGCTGGGCACCCAGGAGACCATCCTCAACCCGCGCCCGGCCGCCGAGACCAACCTCGTCGGCGGGCTCAACTTCCTCGAGGCGGTCACCCAGTACCAGCTGCCGGGCGTCTACATCGGCGTCGGCAACCACTGGATGAACAACAGCTACTCGATCTCCAAGACCGCCGTCGAGCGCTTCGTGTCGATGTTCAACGCCGACCGCGGCAGCCGGGTCAACGTCGTGCGCGCCGTCAACGCCTACGGGCCGCGCCAGCTCGCCGCCGCGCCGTTCGGCCCGGGCAAGGTCCGCAAGATCACCCCGGCGGTCGTCTGCCGGGCGCTGTGCGGGATGCCGGTCGAGCTCTACGGCGGCGGCCACCAGGTCTCCGACATGGTGTGGGTCGGCGACGTCGCCAAGGCGCTGGTCTCCGCGTTCGAGGCGGCCCAGGCCGGCACGGTGCTGGACCACGTGGTGGAGTGCGGCCCGGTCGCGTCGACCACGATCCGCCGCGTCGCCGAGATCGTCATCGACCAGTGCGAGGCCAAGGGCTACCCGCGGGCCGACATCGTCGACCTGCCGATGCGCCCCGGCGAGCAGCCCGGCGCCGTCGTCAGCGCCAACGCCGAGACGCTGCGCGCCGTCGGCATCGACCCCGCCGACCTGGTGTCCCTGGAGGCCGGCCTGGAGCGCACCATCGACTGGTTCATCGCGACCCAGGGCGAGCACTGGACCGCGCCCGAGCCGCTCGCGCTCGCCGCCCGCTGAGGCACCGCGGACCCATGCACCCGTTCGGCCTCACCGCCGTCGTGCCCTGCTACGACGAGGCGGACAGCGTCGCGCAGACGCACGCCGAGATCGTGGCCGCGCTCGGCGGCTACGACCTGGAGATCCTGTTCGTCGACGACGGCAGCACCGACGGCACCCTCGCCGAGATCCAGCGGCTCGCCGCCACCGACCCCCGCGTGCAGTACCTGTCGTTCAGCCGCAACTTCGGGTTCGAGGCGGCGTTCTCGGCCGGCTACAAGTACGCCCGCAAGCCCTGGCTCGTGCACCTCGACGCGGACCTGCAGTTCCCGCCGGCCGAGGTGCACCACCTCGTCGCGAGGGCCCTGGAAGGCCACGACGCGGTGTTCGGCGTGCGGCGCACGCGGCACGACCCGTGGCACCGCCGGGGGGGCGCGGCCTGCTACCACTGGCTCGGCCGTCGCCTGCGCATCCGGATCCCGCCGGGCGCGACCACGTTCCGGGTGCTGCGCACGGAGCTGGCCAGGCGGGTGGTCGAGCTGCGCCTCGGCACCCCGTACTTCCTGGCCACCGTGCCGCTGCTCACCTCCAGGATCGCCACGGTCCCGGTCGAGCACCGGCCCCGCACCCGCGGCACGTCGAAGTTCCGCCTCGGCCGGCTCATCGGTCACGCGCTGGAGCTCTACGTCGCCTTCTCCCGCCGCGCCGTGCACTGGGTCGCGATCGTCCTGCTGCTCGCCGCCCTGGCCAGCGCCGGGCTGGCCGTCGCCGCGTTCGCCGGCCTGCTCGGCACCGGGGTCGCGGCCGGCGCCGGGCTCGTGGCGCAGAGCGTCGCGCTCTGCGGTGCGGCGGTCCTGCTGCGGTACACGGTGCTCATCGCCGACGCGCAGCCCCGCCCCGCCATGTTCTACGTCCGTGCGGCGTCGATCCCGGTCGAGCCCGCCGACGAGCTGTTCCCCGGCGCCCGACCGGCGCCGTTCATCCCGGCCCAGCGTGAGGACGCCGCATGAAGAGCCTGCTCATCCTCGGCGCCGCCGACGGCGCGATGGCCACCTACCGCACCGCCCGGGCGCTGGGGTACCGCACCGTCGCCGTCGACCTGCGCGACACCGCCCCGGCGGTGGCCCTCGCCGACGAGCTGCTGCCCGTCAGCACCCGCGACGTGCCGGCGCTGAGCGAGATCCTGCGCAAGCGCACCGACATCGCCGGCATCCTCGCGCCCAGCAGCGACATCGCGTTACCGACCCAGTTCGCGCTCACCGAACGGTTCGGGCTGCCGTGCGGGCTGACCGAGGCGACGGTCGAGGCGTCCGTGGACAAGCGGCGGTTCCGGGCCCTCTGCGACGAGCTGGGGCTGCCCGGGTACCGCTGGATCCAGGGCACCGACTGGCGCGCCGCCGGCCTGCGCTTCCCGCTCGTCGTCAAACCCGTCGACGCGCAGAGCAGCCGCGGCGTCACCCGCTGCCCGGACGAGTCCACAGTGGACGCCGCGGTCGCGGAGGCGCTCCGGCACTCCTACAGCGCCGGGGTCGTCATCGAGGAGGAGGTGCAGGGCCAGCACTGCGGCTGCGAATGCGTCATCGACGACGGGCGGGTCGTGTTCATGGCCCTCACCGAGCGGCACATCACCCCGCCGCCGCAGGCGACGACCACCGCGCACCTGCTGCCCGCCGCCGTGCCCGACGGCACCCACGAGCGGATCGTGGCCGCCGTCGACGCGCTGTGCGCCCGCCTCGGCTACCGCCGCGGCCCACTCAACCTCGACCTGGTCGTGGACACCGACGGCCGGCCCTGCCTCATCGAGATGGGTGCCCGCACCGGCGGCGACCCCCTCGGCGAGCTCGCCCGGCACTGCTACGGCGTCGACCCGATCGAGGCGTCGATCAGCGTCGCGGTCGGCGCGCCGCTGCCGCCGGTGCCGCCGCGCAGCGAGCCGCAGCCGGTGATGGTGCAGCTGCTCAACGCCGCCGACACCGGCGTCCTCACCGCCATCCACGGCGTCGAGGAGGCGCGCGGTTGGCCGGAGGTGGTGCGCATCGTCCTGCTCGCCGAGCCCGGCCGCGCCGTCACCTCCACCATCGACCTGACCAGCAAGCTCGGCTACGCGCTGCTGGCCGCGGACACCCCCGCGCTGCTGCGCGCGGCGGCCGCCCGCCTGCTGTCCACCGTGCGGTTCGAGGTGCGGCCGTGAAACGCTTCTTCACCCTCGTCCTGGCCACCCTCGTCTCGGGGGTGCTGCTGGTGGCGCTGGCCCCGAGCGGCAAGCAACTCGACTCGTTGTGGCTGTTCCTGGCGTACCTCGTGCCGTTCGTCCTCGCCGCCGAGACGATCGCCGCGCTGGACCCGGTGTGGCTGCGCCGCTGGCGGCTGCCGGAGGTGCTCGGCGTCCTCACGTTCACGGCGGTGTTCTGCGGGTTCGTGCCGCGCATGTTCGACCGGGTCATCGCCGACGACTTCGACGGCTTCTACTCCCTCGTGCGGGTCCTCGCGCCGCTGCTGATCCTGGCGTTCGCGCTGCACCAGCGGCTCGGCGGCTCGCCCGCGGCCGCGGTGCGGCGGATCAGCTACGCCAGCATCCTCGTCATGCTGTCGGGGCTGGAGGACCTGTCGTTCTGGCTGTGGCGGGGCCAGCCGGTCCCGCAACGGTGGGACTGGGCCGACCACATGACGGTCCGGCTCGGGCACGTCGCCGGCCGCACCGAGGCGTACCTGTTCATCGCCGCGCACCTCATCGCCGCGCTGGCGGTGCTGTGCTGGCCGTCCCGCTCCCGCCGCGCCGCCACGGCCGCCCGGGGGCAGGGCCCGGACTCCGCGGCGGAGCCCTCGCCGGCCGGTCATGACGCTGCTCGCGCCGGAGGCTGAGGCCCGCACCGGTGCACCCCGCGGCGGGCTGCTGCTGGCGCTGTTCGCCGGCCGCGGTGCGTTCCGCGCGACGATCGCGCTGGCGCCCCTGGTGCTCGCCGTGCCGTGGGGCGCGGACCGCTTCGCCGAGTACGCCGGTGCCGTCGGCGTCTCGGCGTGGACCGTGTTCGTCGCGTCCAGCGGCGAGAAGGCGGCGCTGAAGCTGGTGCCCCGGACCCGCCGGCTCGGCGGGGCGATCGCCCGGGTCGTGCTGCGGGTCGCGGCCGTGCCGGTGCTCGTCGCCGTGGCCGCGTTCGTGGCCGCCACCGCCCTGGACCGCGGGCGGGTGCTGGCCGCGGCGCTGCTGTGGTGCGCGGCGCTCGGCATGCTGCAGCTCGCGGTCGGCCTGCACCGCGTGCGCGGACACCCCGGCACCGACGCGGTCACGTTCGCCGGCGTGACCGGCGCGCTGCTGGTCATCTCCGCGTTGACGTTCCACTTCGCGTGGTCGCCGCTGCGGCAGCTGCACCTGTTCGCCGCGACGGCGCTGACCGCGGCGGTGGTCCTGCTGTGGCGGCTGCCGCCGGGCTGGTCCATCGCCGCACTGCCCGGCCGGGCCGCCGCCGGCCGCACGGTCGAGCGGGCCAGGCGGCGGCGGGTGGCCCGGCTGGTGCTGCGGACCTGCGGCCTGCTCGGCCTGCCCGAGCTCGTCGCGAGCCTGTGCCTGGCCGTGTGCTATCTGGTCCTCGGCATCGCCGGCCACGGCACCGAGAGCGGCCCGTTCTACGTCGCGGTCACGCTGTCCGGGTTCTGCTCCGCCGCGCTGACGTACCTGCTCCGGCTGCGCCAGCCGGCCACGTCGCTGCGGCTGCGCGGGCCCGCCGGCCGGGCCGGCCGGGCCAAGGCGCGGCGGCTTCTGCGCGTCGCGATGCTGCTGTGCCTGCCGGGCCTGCCGCTCGTGCTGTTCCTGCCGGCGGGCACCCTGCTGCTGGTGCTGCTGACCTGCCTGGAGACGCCGCTGTTCGCGCTGGTCGCCTACGCCGGCTACCTGGTGGAGAACACCGACGGACGGTCCCCCCGGCTGACCGCGACATCGGCTACCGTCGGTCTCGTCGTCGTGGCGGCCGCGGCGGCGCTGCTGGTGCCCCACGCCGCGTCGTCCGGGGCGATGGCGGCGCTGCTGCTGTCCGCCGGGGCGAGCGCGTTCGGTCTCGACGTCGGCCTCAGCGGAAGGTGGCGTCGCCCTGTGCGGACCCTGCCGCCGGGTCCCGGGGACGGTTCGCAGCGGCACGGGGGAACCTGATGGTGGAGATGGCTGTGATGACCGAAGGGCTGACGGTCCGGCTACACAACCCGGTCGCCGACCCGGAGCCCGCGGACTGGGCGGCGCTGCGCCGCCGGGCCGGGCTGCGGGCCAACTGGGCGTGGCCGGTGATGCGGGCCGGGCCAGGCCCCGCAGAGCAGCGCGCTGCCCGGGTGGTGGCTCGCGCCGTCGGCCGCGGAGGAGCGGCGGGACCTGGTGCGCGCGTTCCGGCGCGCGGCCCGGCGGGGCACCGGTCCCGGCGTCCGCGGGCTCCTCTGGCGGCAGCTCGGCGCGGCCGACGACGCGTGGCTGCCGCGGCCGCGGTACGCCAGACGCACCGAACCCCTCGCGGTCCTGGACGCGCCGGCGTCGGTGGACGCCTGGCTGGCCGGGCTGGGCACCAAACGCCGCGCCAGCGTCCGGCGCACCCAGCGGCTCGTTGCCCGCGACCCCGACCTGCAGATCCGCGCCGGCACCGTCGGCGACGTGGCCAGCCCGGCGGAGCTGGCCCACCTGACCCGGCTCAACTTCGCCAAGCACGAGGCCAGCGCCCTCGAGCTGCGCAGCGGGCCCCGCTCGACGCTGTGGCAGGAGGCGGTCGCCGGCCGCGACGACGTCCACGTGGTCGCGTACCGGGACAACGCCGGCCTGCTGCTCGGCGCCGCCATGGTCCTGGACCACCCGACCTGGCCGATCTGGCTGTCGTGGGGCGCGCTGCCGGCCGAGGAGGGCGGCCGGCGGCACCTGTACTTCGACCTGTTCCGCCGGCTCGTCGAGCGGGTCGTCGAGCGCCGGGCGGCCGGCATGATCCTCGGCAAGGGTATGCCGGAGCTCAAGATGGACCTCGGCGCCCGGCTGCTGCCCCAGCGCGCCGCGGTGACGTTCTGACCGCGGCACGGCGACCCGGGGGACCACGATGATGGAAACGGCGGTGCTGACCGAAGGGCTGTCGGTCCGGCTGCACAACCCGGTCGCCGACCCGGAGCCCGCGGACTGGGCGGCGCTGCGCCGCCGGGCCGGGCTGCGGGCCAACTGGGCGTGGCCGGTGATGCGGGCCGGGGGCTCGCACCGTCCACAGTGGATGACCGGCGGGACGTCGTGCGGGCGTTCCGGCGGGCCGCCCGGCGGGCGCTCGGCCCGGGCGTCGCCGGGGTGCTGTGGCGCCAGCTCGGCGACGATGACCAGGCCTGGCTGCCCCGGCCGCGGTACGCCAGACGCACCGAACCCCTCGCCGTCCTGGACGCGCCGGCGTCGGTGGACGCGTGGCTCGCCGGCCTGCGCAAGAAACGCCGCTCGAACCTGCGGCACGTCCGCAAGCTGGTCGCCGCCGACCCCGACCTGCAGGTGCGCACCGGCCCGGTCGGCGACGTGGTCACCCCGGCCGAGCTGGCCCACCTGGCCCGCCTGAACCTCGCCAAGCACCCGGGCGGCGGCGGTCCGCGCAGCGGCCACCGGTCGCCGCTGTGGCAGGAGTCGGTCGCCTTCCGCGACGACGTGCACGCCGTCGCGTACCGCGACAGCGCCGGCCTGCTGCTCGGCGCCGGCACGATCCTGGACCACCCCACCTGGCCCATGTGGCTGTCCTGGGGCGCGCTCCCCGTCGACGAGGGCGGCCGCCGCCACCTGTACTTCGACCTGTTCTGGCGCCTCGTCGACCGGGTCGTCGAGGGCAGGGCGGCCGGCATGGTCCTCGGCAAGGGCATGCCCGACCTGAAGGCCGACCTCGGCGCCCGCCTGGTCCCCCAGCACGCCGCCGTGACGCTCTAGCGCCCGCCCGGCTCCGGCCGCGGCGGGCGTCCGCCCGTCACGCGCCCGAGGGTGTCGCCGTGTACAGCAGGTCGGGGCCGTCCTCGCCGGGGTGGTCCAGGTGCGGCGCCCGGTGCAGGCCGGCCCGCGCCGCGACGCGCTGCGACGCCACGTTGTCGGGGCGGATCCGGGCGACCAGCGGCAGGTCCGGGCGGTTGGCGGCCGCCCACGCCACGACCGCCGCCGCGGCCTCGCTCGCGTAGCCGCGGTGCCACACCGACGGCGCGAACCGGTAGAAGAGGTTCAGCGCCGGTTCGCCCAGCAGCGGCATCAGTTTCAGCCCGCAGAACCCGACCGGCGCCGCCTCCGGATCCGCCAGCACGCTCCAGTAGCCGAACCCGTGCCGGTCCCAGTGCGCCGACCAGTGACGCAGCCGGTCCGCTGCCGCGGGGCCGGTGAGCAGCCGGTCGCCGGGGTTGTGCAGGCACGCGAGGGGGTCGCGGTGCACCGCGAGGATCGTGGCGACGTCGGCGGCGACCGGGCGGCGCAGCAGCAGCCGCCCGGTGCGCAGCAGCGGGTCGGTCGTCACCGGCGGAACTCCGACACGACGAAGCGGCCCTTGCCGCCCCGGGTGAGCTCCAGGGTGTCGGCGCGGCGTACGTCGAGGTCGAAGGGGCGCCCGGCGCTGCCGTGCAGCCACTCGCGGGCGGCGCGGGCCAGGTCGTCGAAGCCGTGGCCGGTGCGGGCGTCCGGGACGAGCCACACGGTGATGTTGCCGGCCGGGTCCTGGCGGACCATGCACTCCGCGACGCCCGGCGTGCTGATGGCCATGCCGATGAAGGTGCCGGCGTAGATGCGCTCGCCGTCGGGGAGGGTGACATAGTCGTCGGCGCGCCCCTTGGTGAGCTCCAGGCGGGCGAACGTCCGGCCGCACGCGCACCGCTCGGCGTGGCGGGTGGCGCGGTCGCCGAGCCAGTACCGCAGCAACGGCATCGCCCGTTCGCGCCAGCCGGTGACCACGACGTGGCCCTCGGCGCCGTCCGGCACGGGACGGCCGTCGGGGTCGACGATCTCGACGTGGACGCGGTCCTCGGCGATGTGCAACTGTCCCTCGGCGCAGTCGAACGCGATGTGCATGAGCTCGTAGGCGGAGTACTCGTTGAAGACCGGCACACCGAAGCCCTCGGTGAGCTGCCGGCGCACCTCGGGGGTGAGCAGCTCCGACTCGGTGAAGACCACCCGCAGGGTGCGCCGCAGCGCGGCCAGCTCGTCGGGGCGCATGCCGCGCAGCAGGTCCCGCAGCATCACCGGGTAGCCGATCATCGCGTGCGGCCGCTCCCGCAGCAGGTGCTCGACCCTGGTGCGCACCGGCAGCGCGCTGTACACCACCGACCGGCGGAAGATGCCGAGCCGCTGGTACCAGGCGGTGTCCAGCGGGAACGGCTTGAAGTGCACCAACCGCGACCACGGTCGGTAGCGGCCGCCGGCGGCGGCGAAGCGGCGGATGTTGCAGGCGCGGTCGTGGGCGTAGTTGGCCGGGTCGTGCCACGCCTCGAGGATCTGCCCGCTGGTGCCGCTGGTCGTGTACACGGTGACCTGGTCGCGGGTGAACGCCGGGTCGCGGAACCGGTCCTCGCCCGCGGCGAGCACGTCGGCCTTGCGCAGCATCGGCAGCCGCGCGAAGTCCGCCGCGTCGTGCAGGCCGCCGATGTCGTACCGTCCGTCGCCGTACGCCGCCACCCGGGTCCGGGCGTGCCGCAGTGCGTCCCTGAGCCCGGCCAGAGTCAGCTGGTCCAGCCTGTCGCGGTCAAGATGCTGCGCCCGGGTCACGGATCGCACGGAAAGAAGGCCACCGATGCTCGACATGGCGGCAAGTCTTGCAGACGGTGGTGTCGATCGATGTCAGGAAGCCGATGCGGCGAGCCGGTCGGTGCGCCGCACCGCGCCGGTCGCGGCGAACAGATCCCGCAGCAGCCCGATCTCGCCGCCGTGGTGCATCGTCTCGCGGTTGACGTGCACGATCAGCGCCGCCATCGGCTCGTCGGAGAAATAGGCGCCCTTCGGTCCCAAAGGGAGTTGCAGTGCGGCGTCGCCGAGTGTGGAAACGTGCCCGTGCCACGCACGGTAACTGTCCTCGAGGAACGCGACGCCTTCCGCGGCGGTGTGCGGCAGATCGGCCGGTACGTGCCGCGGGTCGAACATGTCCGCGTCGTCGCCGACACTTCCGGCGCCGAAGAACGTGCTGCTCCGGGTCACGAAACAACCGACCGCGATGTGCATCATGCGCCAGGCGATCGTGGTGACCGGCTGCGGGCCGGTGCGCGGACCGGGGTCGGCGCGGTAATTCCCGTCGGCGTCGGGCCGGACCGTCAAGCAGCCGGGTACCGGTTCCCAGAAGTATTCCTCGTCGGTCAGGCCGTCGAGCCGGGGGTGCAGGTGGGCGTCCCAGTAGAAGGCCAACTGGCCGATCAGCAGCTCGCCCCAGGCAGGTGTGGAAGAGTTCGCCATGGGTAGAGTCTCGCCGATGCTGCGATCATGCACCGCCCGGCCGATCGGGTCGTAATTGGGTCGACACGATCGGTGATGGTGCCTATTTGAAACAGACTGCACTTCAAATCCTGGAAATGGGCGATACTATTTCTGCGATGGTCGACCGTAGGGTCGCCGCCATCACCCGCACCGTTACCGAGGAGGCGCCGTCATGGCCAAGCGCGTCATTCAAGAACTGATCGACGACTTGGACGGCAAGCCGGCCGACGAGAGCGTCCAGTTCGGTCTCGACGGCGTGCAGTATGCGATCGACCTGTCGAAGAAGAACGCCGAGAAACTGCGCGCCGCGTTGAAGCCCTATGTTTCCGCCGGCACGAAGGTCGGGCGCGGCGCGGTCGTCGCGGCGGCCCGGTCGGGAGGGCGCGGCAGGAGCTCCAGCCGCGGCGACCGCGACCAGAACCGGGCCATCCGCGAATGGGCGCAGGGCGCCGGCTACCAGGTCTCCGACCGTGGCCGGATCAAGCAGGAGATCGTCGACCAGTACCACGCCGCCGTGGGCCGCTGAGCGCCGCCCGGGGCGTCACCCGCCCGTCGTGAGAGCACCAGCGGCTCCGGTCCGAGGACCGGAGCCGCTGCCGTACGGGGCCGTGGAGAGGCGGTGCAGGGCCGTTCTAGGCGGCCGCTGGGGCGGCGACCTCCGCGGGAGCCGCCGTGGCGTCCTCCGGGGCGGTGACCAGCGAGCCGGGCCGCACCACCACGAGCAGGGTGAGGGTGGCGGTGAGCATGCCGCCGGCGATCACCACCGACATCGCCGTCGCGCCGGTGCCCAGCACGCCGACCAGCGGGGCGGCGACGGCACCCACGCCGAACTGCACCGCACCGAGCAGCGCCGCCGCGGTGCCCGCCGCCTCGCCGTGCCGGGACATGGCCAGGGCCGGCGCGTTCGGCAGGGCCAGACCGGCGGAGGCCAGGACCGCCCACAGCGCGGCCAGCAGCGCCGGCAGCCCACCGAGGCCGGTGGCGGCGAAGATGACCAGGACCGCCCCGGCGAGCGTGCCGGCGGTCAGGGCCGAGCCGAGGATGCGCTGCGGGGTGAACCGGCGCAGCAGCCGCACGTTGTACTGGGTGCCGCCGATCAGCCCGACCGCGCCGGCGCCGAAGGCCAGCCCGAACTGGGCCTCGCTGAGGCCGTACACCTCCTGCAGCACGAACGACGAGCCGCCGACGTAGGCGAAGAGCGCCGCCATGGCCAGGCCGGCGACCAGGACCAGCCCGACGAACACGCGGTCGCGCAGCAGGGAGCCGTAGACGCCGAGGGTGGCCACGACCCCGCCGGAGCGGCGGCGCGCCGGCGGCAGCGTCTCGGGCAGCGCGAGCGCGGCGAGGGTGCTGAGCAGCACCCCGAACGCGGCGAGCACCACGAAGACGCCCCGCCAGTCGGTCCAGCGCAGCACGGCGCTGCCGAGGGTGGGCGCGAGGATCGGCGCGGCGCCCATGACCAGCATCAGCCGGGAGAACAGGCGGGCGAACGCGGCGCCGCTGAACAGGTCCCGCACGATCGCCATGGCGACGACGGAGGAGGCGGCGACGCCGAGGCCCTGCAGGACGCGCAGCGCCCCGAGCACGGTGACGTCGGGGGCGAAGACGCAGCAGACGGAGGCGAGCACGTGCAGGACGAGACCGGCCAGCAGCGGCACCCGCCGGCCGACGGCGTCGGACCAGGGGCCGATCGCCAGCTGGCCGAGCGCGAGGCCGGCCAGGGTGCCGGTGAGGGTCAGCTGCACCGCGGTCGACGAGGTGTGCAGGTCGTCGGTGATGCTCGGCAGCGCCGGCAGGTACATGTCGATGGTCAGCGGGCCGATGGCGATGAGCGAGCCGAGCACGAGCACCAGGCGAACGGGATTTGCGGTCACATCTTGTGGTCAAGCGTTTGATCATCCAGAACATTCCCGGTGTCGGTCTGGTACGCGGTCGCCTGCAGGGCGTACAACTGCGCGTACAGGCCGCCGGCGGCGGAAAGCTCCTCGTGGGTGCCCTCCTCGACCAGCCTGCCGTGGTCCAGGACGTAGATCCGGTCGACCTCGCGGACGCTCGCCATGCGGTGCGTGATGAGCACCACCGTGCGCCCCGCGGCCAGCTCGCGCAGCCGGCCGTAGACGGCGTGCTCGGCGCGGGCGTCGAGGTTCGCGGTCGGCTCGTCGCAGATGAGCAGCGGCGCGTCGCGGAAGAACGCGCGGGCGATGGCGAGGCGCTGCCACTGGCCGCCGGACAGCTCCGCGCCGTCGTTGAAGTGCCGCGACAGCAGCGTCCGGTACTGCCGGGGCAGCTCGACGATGAACCCGTGCGCGTCGCCGCGGTCGGCGGCGGCCTCGATCTCCGCCTGGGTGGTGACCCGGTCGTGCCGGCCGGTCGTGATGTTCTCCGCCGCCGACAGCGGCCAGTTCGTCGGGTCCTGCATGACGACGGCGACGTGCTCGCGGACGCTGTCGGGGTCGCGCCCGGCGAGGTCGACACCGTCCCACGCGATCACCCCGCTGTCCGGCCGGTACAGCGCGGCGAGGAGCTTCGCCAGGGTCGACTTGCCGGAGCCGTTCTCGCCGACCAGCGCGATCGTCTGCCCGCGGCGGATGGTGAGGCTGACCCCGGCGACCGCCGGCCGGGCCGCGCCCGGGTAGGTGAAGGTCACGTCCCGCAGGCTCAGCGTCTCGAAGCCGGCCGGCGCCGCGGGCTGGTCCAGGGGTTCGGAGCGGGCCGTGGCGAGGGCGCAGAAGGACTCGTAGTCGCCGAAGTAGAGGCCCTGCTCGTACAGGTGGTTCACCGAGAACGCGACCTGGGTGAGCGCGTTGATGCCGGTGCTGATCGCGTACGCCGCCGCGCCGCCGACCGCGATGTCCATCCGGCCGGCCAGCAGCAGCCCGATGAGCGCGGCGTACGCGGCACCGGTCGCCAGCGCGCCCAGGGCATGGCCGACCAGGTTGGTGCGCACCTGCGCGGCGGAGACCTTCACCTGCTCGCGGGTCGCCGCGTCGAGCAGCCGGCGGACCTCGGCGAGCAGGTACCGCTGCAGCGTGAACGCCCGCAGCTCGCCGGCCTGGTCCCGCTCGGCGAGCAGGTCCGACAGCATCCACTTGCGCCGCCACACGGCGATGAGGCGCAGCTGCTGGCGGTAGCCGAGCCGGGCCGAGCGCACCGACGCCCAGAAGTTCGGCACGACCGCGAGCACCAGCAGCGGCAGCAGCAGCGGGTGCAGCACGGCGAGGACCCCGGCGGCCGCGGCGAGGGACACGACGTTGGTGCCGAGCTCGATGGCGTGGTCGACGATGCGCTGCGCGGCGTCGATGCCGCGGTCACGGGCGCGCTGCATCCGGTCGCGCCAGTCGGCGTCGTCGAACGTGGCGAGGTCCACCCGGGTGGTCAGCTCCAGCAGCCGCAGCTCGGCGGCCTGGCTCACCTGCGGCGACAGCCGCCCCTGCGCGGCGGTCGCGGCGGAGGCCAGCAGCGTGCGTGCGGCCCCGGCGGCGACCATGACCAGCAGCGACGGCACCGCCGCGCGGATCCGGTCCGGGGTCGGGCCCTCCCGCAGCAGCCCGTCCAGCACGCCGACGACGTTGACCAGGCCGACGCCGGCGGCGACCCCGGCGGCCAGGTTGAACACCGCGACGGCCGCCGTGGTGCGCCGGTCGGTGCGCCACGCCAGGCGCCACGCCTGCACCAGCAGTCCCGGCAGCCGGCGCACCATCCGCCCGAATGACGCGGAGGCGGCCTCGGCGGTGGCCGTGAGCCAGTACGGGACCGCGAGCTCGTCCGCCGGGTCGCCTTCGATCGTCATATGTCTATGGTGCCGCGCTCCGACAAACGCTCAGGTCGGCCGAACGGCCGCCGATCGGGCAGGGGTGAACCTTGCCGCCGTGCTGATCGTGCGTGACTCGGCCACCATGCTGACGCGGTGCCTGACGTCGCTGAGCGGCGTCGTCGACACGATCCACGTCCACGACACCGGTTCCGAGGACGGCACTCCGGCCCTGGCCGGCGAGCTCGGCGCCGTGGTCAGCCACGGCACCTGGACCGGCGACTTCGCCGCCGCCCGCAACGCGGCGCTCGCGGCGGCCGCCGCGGCGCGGGGCACGCCGTGGACCCCGGCCGACTGGGTGCTCAGCATCGACGCCGACGACCGGGCCGTCGCCGCGCCCGGCAAGCTGCGCGAGGTCCTCGCCGCCACGACCGCCGACGCGCTGCTGGTCGACATCGACAACGCGCACGACGAGCTGCCGTACACGTTCCGCACCGCGCGGCTGTTCCGCCCCGCGCACCTGCGCTGGCAGGGCCGCGTCCACGAGCACCTGGTCCGCATCGCCGGCGGCGGCGCGCCGGACGTGTTCGCCGACCGCGGCCACGGCACCGGCGTCGGCACCGGCTACGGGACCGGCCACGGGGCCGGCACGGTGCAGGGGATCGGGATCGTCGAGTGGCCGTCGGCGCCGCGCGAGGCGATCCTGCTGGAGCATCAGGGGTACGCGGACCCGCAGGAGCGGCGTAGCAAGGCCGAACGCAACGTCGAGCTGGCCCAGGCGGTCCTCGACGGCATCGCCGACGGCTCCACGGACTCCTCGCTCGTCGCGGACACCCTGCTGGACCTGGGCCGCAGCCTGGTCGGGGCGGGCCGCACCCAGGACGCCGTCGACGCGTTCGAGACCCTGCGGGAGCTGGCGCCCGGCACCCGGCAGTGGATCCTCGGCACCGACGCCCTGGCCCGGCTGCTGCTCGGCGCCGGGATGGACGAGGCGGTGCTGGTGCTGACCGCGCAGCTGCGCGGCGCCGGGGTCGCCCGCGACTACTGCGACTGGCTCGACGCGCAGGCCCTCGCCCAGCTCGGTGACGTCGCCGAGGCGTGGCGGCTGCTGCAGCCCGTGCAACGGGTGGTCGACCCGGCCGGACGGGTGTACCCGCCGGAGCACCTCGCCGAGCTCAAACGCCTCGTGGACCGGCTGCACACGATGTCCACCGCGGCGGGCGGGACCTGACGGCCCGCCGCACGCATCGCCGCCGCGTGCGTGGGTATGGATGACGGCATGCGAATCGGTTACTTCCTGTCCACGGAGGAGTACACCCCGGCGCAGCTGATCGAGCAGGCCAAGCTCGCCCAGGACGCCGGCTTCTCCGCGCTGTGGATCTCCGACCATTACCACCCGTGGAACGACGCGCAGGGGCAGAGCCCGCACGTCTGGTCGCTGATCGGGGCCCTGAGCCAGGTCGTCAGCATCCCCGTGACGACGGCGGTGACCTGCCCGATCATGCGCATCCACCCGACGATCGTCGCGCAGGCCGCGGCCACGAGCGCGGTCATGCACGAGGGCCGCTTCGTCCTCGGCGTCGGCACCGGCGAGGCGCTCAACGAGCACATCCACGGCGACGCCTGGCCGAGCGCGGCCGAGCGCCTCGAGATGCTCGAGGAGGCCGTCCACGTCATGCGGGAGCTGTGGGACGGCGGGTTCGTCAACCACCGCGGCAAGCACTACACGGTGGAGCAGGCGCAGGTGTACACGCGGCCCGAGACCCCGCCGAAGGTGTACATGTCCGCGTTCGGACCGAAGGCGCTGGAGCTGGCCGGGCGGATCGCGGACGGGTTCATGTCCGTGGCGCCGGTCGCCGAGCACGTCGAGGCGTTCCGCAAGGGCGGCGGCGGGGACAAGCCGGTGCAGGGCGGCTTCAAGGCCTGCTACGCCGAGACCGAGGACGCCGGCGTGCGGATCGCGCACGAGCTGTGGGCGAACGCGAGCGTCCCCGGCGAGCTGTCGCAGGTGCTGCCGTCGCCGAAGCACTTCGAGCAGGCGTCGCAGCTCGTCACCCCGGACATGACCCGGCAGGCGATCGCCTGCGGGCCGGACCCGGCGAAGCAGGCGGCCCAGCTCAAGCAGTACGAGGACGCCGGTTTCGACGAGGTGTACGTCGCCAACATCGGACCGCACTACGCCGAGCTGATCGATCTGTACAAGCGGGAGTTCCTGTAGCCGTCAGAAGGTGGGTCATGCCGCAGCAGGCATGGAGCGACAAGCGTGAACGCCAGTACGAGCACATCAAGCGCAGCGTCAAGGCGCAGGGCCGCGCCGAGGACGTCGCCGAGGAGATCGCGGCGCGCACCGTGAACAAGGAACGGGCCCGCGCCGGTGAGGCCCGCACGTCGAGCCGCACCTCGACGCGGGACATCTCCTCCAGCCGCCGCGGCGGGCTGCGCTCGCACCAGGGACCCGGCGGCCGCACCCGCGACCAGCTGTACGAGGAGGCCCGGCGCAAGAACGTCAAGGGCCGCTCGAAGATGACGAAGGCCGAGCTGGAGAAGGCCGTCGGCTGAGCGCTACGGTGACGGTGTGCTGTCGGAGTACGTGCGCCGGCCCGCCTCGGCGCGGGTGCGGCCGTTCGCGGGCTGGTACAGCGGCTACCGCGACGTCGGCGTCGCGCCCGCCGCGCACCGCGGGCTGCCGTCGCCGTACCTGACGCTCATCGTCACCCTCGACGACCCGTTGTGGGTCGCGGCGCACCCCGACCCGGCGACGCCGCCCGGGCGGTACGACACGCTGCTCGGCGGGCTGCACACCACGCCGGCGACGATCGTGCACGACGGGCGGCAGTCCGGCATCCAGGTCGGGCTGTCGCCGCTCGGCGCCCGCACCCTGCTCGGCCTGCCCGCCGGTGAGCTCACCAACGTCGACGTCGCCGCGGGCGACGTGCTCGGCCCGTTCGCCGGCGAGCTGCGCGACCGGGTCCGCTCGGTGCCCACCTGGCCGGAGCGCTTCCGGATCGTCGACGAGATGCTCGCCGCGCGGTGCGCGTCGGCGGTGCTGCCGCCGCCGGAGGTCGTGCACGCCTGGCGGCTGCTGCAGTCCTCGGGCGGCACTGTCAGCACCGCCGAGCTGGCCCGGGAGGTCGGCTGGAGCGGGCGGTACCTCAGCCGCCGCTTCAACGTCGAGATCGGCCTGTCGCCGAAGGCCGCCGCCCGCGTCGCCCGCTTCGACGTCGCGCGCCGCCGCCTGCAGGACGGCGTGCCCTCCCTCGCCGCGCTCGCCGCCGCCTGCGGCTACTACGACCAGGCGCACCTCACGCGCGAGTTCACCGGCTTCGCGGGCTGCCCCCCGGCGCGGTGGCTCGCCGAGGAGCGGCTCCCGCCGTTCCGAAACATCCAAGACCCCGACGCGGCGCGGTGGGCAGACTGGGCGGCATGAGCGATGACAAGACACCCGCGCCGCAGGTGTGGCCGACGCTGCGCGCCACCGACGCCCGTGCGCTGATCCGGTTCCTCGTCGACGCGTTCGGCTTCCAGGAGGTCGTCGTGCACGGCGACGGCGACCGCGTCGACCACGCCCAGCTCGCCTGGCCGCTCGGCGGCGGCATCATGCTCGGCAGCGTCCGCCCCGAGGAGGGCGACACGTGGCCGCTGCGCCCGGGCACGTTCGGCGCCTACGTGGTGACCGACGACCCCGACGCGTTGCACGCCCGGGCCCTCGCCGCCGGCGCCGTGCCGCACCTGGACCTGACCGACACCGACTACGGCTCCCGCGACTTCGCCGTCCGCGACCCCGAGGGCAACCTGTGGTCCTTCGGCACCTACCGCGGCGAACCCAGAGCTGCTGCTTCCTCGGCGGCTACGCCGTAAGACCAGCGGGGGTTCCACCCGACACCCCCACCCTGGTCTGAACACCGCCGGCGGGGCCGGTGGACGGGTCAGGCGCTGCGGCGTCTGTCGGCGTTGACCGGCCACGGGGTGGTGGTGGACTGGGCGGCGACCTCGGCGTCGGTGACCAGGCCGTGCGGGTCGGCGGCGAGAGCGCTCTCCAGGGTCCGGTACGTGGCGATCGTGGAGAGCGTGCCGCCCTCACGCAGCGTGTGGACGACCGGCGTGGCCGGCATCGCGAGGACAAGCGATCCGCC
Organism: Dactylosporangium aurantiacum; assembly: GCF_000716715.1. Lineage (GTDB taxonomy): Bacteria > Actinomycetota > Actinomycetes > Mycobacteriales > Micromonosporaceae > Dactylosporangium > Dactylosporangium aurantiacum. The sequence continues at coordinate 151,286 of NZ_JNYJ01000015.1, forward strand.
CTGCTCAAGGGCGATACCGGCAGTGACGCGCAGCATCATGACGCCGGTGCAGTCGATGGCGGTGACCTTCGCCAGGTCGATGACGATGCGGGGCTGCGGGCGCAGGAGCAACTGTGAGAGCGCGGTCTCCAGCTGCATGGCGCTGGCCGCGACCAGCGCGCCCTGACAGGTCAGCACCGTCGCGGCAGCGAGTCGGTCCACCGCGAAAGTGAGGGCTGCCATGCTGTGACCATACGGTCCGCCGTGACCGTCCGTGAACCTCTGTCCAGGTGGAGGGGCCGTCCGTCCGGCCGGTGACCGGACAGCCGGTCGTCGCTGCGGGTGATCCGACAAGCGGGCGTGGCACTGGTCGGGTGGGTGTTCATGGACGAACCCGGGTGGGTACGCAACCAGGGGCCGGGCCAAGACGTCAGGCCCCGACGAAAGGTGCGTTTCCGGTGCAACTGGACTCCCGGCCCGCGATCGTCGACTGCGCGCTGTACGTCGGCGGGGTCCGCCAGGCCGACGAGCTGCCCCTCGCCGAGCTGTACGAGCGGGCCTGCGAACGACCGGACGCGTTCATCTGGATCGGGCTCCACGAACCGGATCCGGACCAGTTCGCCGAGATCGAGAAGGTCTTCGGGCTGCACCCCCTCGCGGTCGAGGACGCGTTGAAGCCCACGCCGCAGCGGCCGAAGGTCGAGCGGTACGAGGACGTGACGTTCTTCGTCGCCCGGACCGCCCGGTACCTGCCGCACGCGGAGCTAACCGAGACCAGCGAGGTCATCGACACCGGCTCGGTCCGGATGTTCCTCGGGTCCCACTTCGTCGTCACCGTCCGTCACGGTGAGGCGGGCGAGCTGCGGTCCGCCCGGCTGGACCTGGAGGCGAACCCGGCGCAGCTCGCCGGCGGGCCGTGGGCGGTGCTGCACGCGATCCTGGACCGGATCGTCGACGCCTACCTCGACATCGTCGCCGCGATCGACACCGACGTGCAGGCCCTGGAGGCGGCCGTGTTCCGCCGGGACAGCGGCACCACCGTCGAGCACGTGTACCAGCTCAAGCGGGAGCTCATGGAGTTCCGCACGGCGGCGGTGCCGTTGCAGCGGCCGCTGCAGACGCTGCTGGACCGGCGGTCGTTCGCGCTGGCGAAGGAGATCCGCCGCTACTTCCGCGACGTCAACGACCATCAGACCAGGGTGGTGGAGCAGGTCGCCAACCACGACGACATCCTCAACTCGATCCTGCAGGCCCGCCTGGCACAGGTGACGATCGACCAGAACGACGACATGCGCAAGATCGCGTCGTGGGCGGCGCTCGCCGCGTTGCAGACGGCGATCGCGGGCGTGTACGGCATGAACTTCGTGTTCATGCCGGAGCTGCACTGGCGGTACGGGTACTTCTACGCGCTCGCCCTGATGTTCGGCAGCGGGCTGCTGCTCTACCGGGCGCTGCGCCGCAACGGCTGGCTGTGAACCCTACGCGGCGAGCGGCAGGCCAAGGGACCGGATGTGGCGGGCCTCGCGGGCGGCCTGGACGAGGGCCCGCACGGTGCGCGGGCCGGCGATCCCGTCGACGGTGAGCCCGGCCCGGGCCTGGAACCGGCACAGTTCGAGCGGCACGTCGGACTCCGGCGCCCGCGGGTGCAGCAGGCCGATCTCGGCGAGCAGGGCGCGCACGGCGCGCGGGTCGGCGGGCGGCGCGGCGGCCTCGGGCGCGCTGACCGCTCCGGCGAGCGCGGCGCCGACGGCCTGCAAGGTACGGCGGACTGTCATGTGCTCCAGTGTGGTCGGCCGGACCTCGTGCCGCGTCAGGGCTTTCCTGCCGGCCGACCCTGAGTTGTCCCTGACACCGGTCTCCGCGCCGGGGATGAGGACGCCTCGACGCCGGCCTACGCGCCGGGGATGAGGACGCCGAAGCCGGTGCGGGCCAGCCGCAGCAGGACCTGCCCCGGCGCGGTGAGCGTGGTGAGCTTCGCGGCGGCGGCGTCCTCGAGGTGGCGCACGCCGTCGGTGTACGCCGTGACGCCCTGCCGGCGGGCCGCGTCCAGTACGGCGGTGTTGCGCCACACCTTGGCCCGCGCCTCGGTGAGCAGCCGCCGGGTCGCGGCCCGGTTCGCCGGTGCCAGGATCCGGTCGAGCAGGCCCGGGCGGGCCGCGGCGCGCCCCTCGGCCTCCTCGGCGCCGACCCGCGCCAGCAGGACCGTGTCGATGTGGGTGTGGTCGCGTTCCCGCGCGGCGCGCACCGCCGGGTCGTCGAACTCGGCGGGGGAGATGACCGCGATCAGCGACTGCGGCAGGTCGTAGTTGATGTGCGCGTTCATGCCGAGCAGCACGTGCCGCAGCGGCGGCAGGTCGGGCCGGTCCCGGGCGGTGTCGAACGCGATCCGCCACGGCCGCGGCACCGTGCCACCGGCCGTGTCACCGGCGAGGTCGGCGTCGAACGCGTCCAGGTACAGCTCGGCGAACGCCACGTCCCACCGGCTCAGCCAGGCCGCGTCCAGGAACCCGCCGCGGTCGATCTCGGCGGCGACGGCGTACGTGGTGCGCAGGTACGTGCCGTGGAAGTGCCGTCGCGCGTCGGTGGGTGCGAGCCGGGTCAGGCCGGCCTCCATCCGGGCGATGACCGCGGCGACGGCGTCATCCATGCTCAGTCCGTCCCGAGGACCCGGCGCAGGTGCACGTACCCGCCGGCGGTCCCGATGGTGGGCCGGGCGGCCGGCGTGGCGAGGTAGTAGTTGACCGCGTCGGCCAGGAACTCGCGCCGGACGTGGCTCCAGCTCACCGGGAGGAACACCCGGCGCGGGCGGCGGACGGCCAGCCCGGTGGAGCGCACGAGGTCAGGCCGGCCGATCCGCATCCCCGGGTCCCACAGCGTCTCGCGGCGCAGCGGGCCGGCGGCGACCGCCTCCCACGGCACGTCGCGCCGGCCGTACGCGTACGTCATCCGCAGCCCCTCTGGGCGCACCTCGATCTGCCCGGCACCGCGGACGAACGCCCGCGAGGACATCAGGAACAGGGCCAGTGCACAGCCGGCACCGACCCACCCCAGGACGGACGTCGAGCGCGGCATGTCCGGGGACGCCAGCAGTAACAGGCTACCGCTCGGCATGGCGATGCCGGCGAGCGCCGTCACCGCGAACGCCGACAGCAGCCGGTTGTCGGCCGGTGCGATGAAGGCGCCGTCGCGCACGTCGAGCGCCACCGGCCGCGACCGGGTGCGCAGCCACCAGTACCAGGCCTGCGCCACCGCGAGCAGCACCAGCGGCATGAGGAACATCAGGGTGGTGCCGGTCGTCCGGTGCGTGGACGGGTCCCCGTCCCACAGCAGAACGGTGGCGAACCAGGCCAGGACCAGCGACGCCATGATCGTGAGGTAGACCGTGCCGGCCCTTCGCGGCCGCGCGGCGGCCGGCGCTGTGAGTGAGGTCACCGTCGCAGTGTGCGCCTCCACCGCAACATCGACAACCCAAATTCTAGTTAAGCGGTAGGTCTTATGGGTATAGTGTCCGCGCACATCCCCCGTCCACGAGGAGCGTCATCGATGCGTCGGCTCTCGGTCGCCCTGACCGGTGTCCTGGTCCTGCTCGGCACCACCCTGGCCGCGGGTTGCGCCGCCGACAAGGAGCCGGCCGCCGCACAGCCCGGCGCCGCCGAGGAGCCGCTGCGCGTCGGGTACCAGCGCTTCGGCGGGCTGAGCCTGGTCAAGGCCCGCAAGGCCGAGGCGGCCGGCACCACGTGGTCGCTGTTCGAGAGCGGCCCGGCGCTGACCGAGGGCATCAAGGCCGGCGCCATCGACATCGGTCAGGTCGGTGAGGCCCCGCCGATCTTCGCCGCGGCCGGGAAGATCGACTTCAGGATCATCGGTACCTCCAAGCCCGTGCCCAAGGGTGAGGCCGTGCTGGTCAAGGCGAGCAAGGGGTACACCTCCTTCAAGGACCTGAAGGGCAAGAAGGTCGCGCTGAACAAGGGCTCGAACGTCAACTGGCTGCTCGTGCGCCTGCTCGAGGCGAACGGCATGACCATCAAGGACATCGACGTGCAGTACCTCAAGCCCGCCGACGCCCGCCCCGCGTTCGACAACGACCAGGTCGACGCGTGGATCATCTGGGACCCGTACTTCTCCCTGGCCGAGACCCCGGGCGTGAAGGTGCTCGTCGACGCGACCGGCCTGGCCGACAACCGCGAGTACCTGCTGGTCTCGCCGCAGGCGCTGAAGTCGAAGCCGGGCAGGATCCGCGAGTTCCTCAAGACGTACCGCGAGGTCACCGACTGGGGCATCGCCAACCCGGAGGAGCGCGTCAAGATCCTCGCGCCGGAGCTGAACATCCCCGAGGACGTCGCCCGCCGCGCCCTGGACCGCAGCGCCCAGCCGCTCGCCGCGATCGACCCGGCCATCGGCGACGAGCTGCAGCAGATCGCCGACGGCTTCACCGAGTTGCAGCTGATCCCCGGCAAGGTCGACATCAAGGGCCGCGTCGACGAGCAGTTCTCGGACATCCTGCGATGACCACGCTGCTGGAGCGCGGCAAGGTGGCGCCGCCGGGCGTCACCCGGCGGCGTCCGGCCGCCCGCCGCTGGCTGCGGGCGGTGACGCCGCTGGCGCTGCTCGCCGCGTGGGAGGGCGGCGTGCGCGGCGGGCTGCTCGACCCCGACAAGCTGCCCGCCCCGAGCGCGGTGCTGGAGACCGGCTGGCGCCTCACCGCCGAGGGCACCCTCGGTGCCTACCTGCTGGACTCCGTCGAGCGGGCCGTCCTCGGGCTGCTCATCGGCGGGCTGCTCGGCCTCGCCCTGGGCACCCTCGCCGGGCTCGTGCGGCTCGGCGACGACCTCGTCGACCCGACCGTGCAGATGGCCCGCATGCTGCCGCACCTCGGCCTGGTGCCGCTGCTCATCATCTGGGTCGGCATCGGCGAGTCGCTGAAGGTGACCCTGGTGGCGCTCGGCGCGTTCTTCCCGATCTACCTCAACACGTACTCCGGCATCCGCAACATCGACGAGCGGCTGGTGGAGGCGGCCCGCACCTGCGGGCTCACCGCCCTGGAGCGGGTCCGGCACGTCGTGGTGCCCGGCGCGCTGCCGTCGCTGTTCCTCGGCGTGCGCCTGGCGTTCGCGGCCGGCTGGCTCAGCCTCGTGGTCGGCGAGCAGGTCAACGGCCAGGGCGGGCTCGGCTTCATGATGATGGAGGCGCGCGAGTTCAGCCAGACGGACGTGGTCGTGCTCGGCCTCGTCGCGTACGCGCTGCTCGGCCTGCTCTCCGACCAACTGCTGCGCCTCGGGGAGAGGAGGCTCCTGGCATGGCGCCACGGGCTGAAGGCACGGTGAGCGCGGTCGCCGGCGCGCACGGCGTCCGGCGCGCGTTCGGCGGCACCGTCGTGCTCGACGGCGTCGACCTGACCATCGCCGCCGGTGAGGTCGTCGCGCTGCTCGGCGGCAGCGGCTCCGGCAAGAGCACCCTGCTACGCATCCTCGCCGGCCTGGACGGCGAGGCGACCGGCGAGGTGGGCACCACCGGCACGACCGCCGTGGTGTTCCAGGAGCACCGGCTGCTGCCCTGGAAGCGCGTCGCCGCCAACGTCGCCCTCGGGGTGCGCGGCGGCTCCCTGCGCGAGCGGCTCGACGCCGCCCTGGCCGAGGTCGGGCTCGCCGACCGCCGCGACGCCTGGCCGGCCGAGCTGTCCGGCGGTCAGGCGCAGCGGGTCGCGTTCGCCCGGGCGCTGGTACGCCAGCCCGACCTGCTGCTGCTCGACGAGCCGTTCGGCGCCCTCGACGCGCTCACCCGGCTGCGGATGCAGGGCCTGTTCCGCCGGCTGCGGGCCGCGCACGGCTTCGCCGCCCTGTTCGTCACGCACGACGTCGACGAGGCCCTGCTGCTCGCCGACCGGGTCCTCGTGCTGGACGGCGGCCGGATCGCCGAGGACCGTGCGGTACCGCTGCGGCATCCACGGGCCGTGGACGCTCCCGGCTTCGGCGCCGAACGGCGGGCCCTGCTCGCCCTGCTCAACGTCCCGGCGTCGCCGGACCGATGAGTCGGGCACCCGCCCGTCGTCCATATGGGAAAGTTCCGCCTCCGCTCCGGAAGGACGTTCCCCCCGTGCACAAGATCATCTTCATGATGTCCGTGTCGCTCGACGGCTACTTCGAGACCGCCGGGCACAGCCTGGCCTGGCAGGACATCTCCGAGGAGCTGCACACCCACTTCAACGAGGAGCTGGCCGCGGCCGGTGGCCTGCTCAACGGCCGGGTCAGCTACGAGCTCATGGCAAGGTTCTGGCCGACCGCCGACGAGGACCCGGCCGCGCCGAAGGTCGTCGCGGACTACGCCCGGATCTGGCGCGACCTGCCCAAGGTGGCGTACTCCCGCACGCTGCGGGAGGCCGGCTGGGGCACCACCGTCGTGCGCGAGGTGGTGCCCGCCGAGGTCGAGGCGCTCAGGTCCGCCGCGGCCGGTGACCTCTTCATCGGCGGGCCCGGCCTGCTGCGTACCTTCGAGCGCCTCGGCCTCGTCGACGAGTACCGCATCTACGTGCACCCCACCGTCATCGGCGGGGGTAACCCGCTCTTCGCCGCCGGCACCGCGCTGCGCCTGGAGCTGACCGGCACCCGGGCGTTCGCCAACGGTGTGGTGCTGCTGCGGTACCGGCCGGCTCAGGCCGAGTAGCCGCCGTCCGCGTTGAGCGTGGCACCGGTGACGTAGGAGGCGTCCGGCCCCGCGAGATACGCCACGAGGCTCGCCACCTCAGCCGGGGTGCCGTACCGGTCGACGGCGATGTGCGGGCGGGTGAACCCGGCGAACGGCCCGTCCGCCGGGTTCATGTCCGTGTCGACGGGGCCGGGCTGCACCGTGTTCACGGTGATGCCCCGGGGGCCGACCTCGCGCGCCAGGGCCCTGGTGAACCCCGCGATGCCGGCCTTGGTGAGCGCGTACACGCTGCCGCCGCCGAAATGGACCCGGTCGGCGTTGACGCTGCCGATGGTGATGATCCGCCCGCCGGTGCCCAGGTGCCGCAGCGCCTCCTGGCTGGCGGTGAACACGCCGGTCAGGTTGACCGCGACCGAACGGTCGTAGACGTCGTCGGGCAGGTCCGTGATCGGCGCGACGACGGCGACGCCCGCGTTGTTGACGAGGATGTCGAGCCGGCCGAACAGGTCGACGACCTGGCGGACCCCGTCGCGGACCGCCGCCCGGTCGCCGGAGTCGACCCGCAGCGCCACCGCGCGGCCGCCGTCCTCGGTGATCCGCGTGGCGACCTGCTCCGCGGCCTCGGTGTTGCCGTGGTACGTGATCGCCACCGCCGCTCCTTCGGCGGCGAGCCGCCGGGCGATGCTCTCGCCGATGCCCCGCGACCCGCCGGTCACGATGGCGACCTTGCCGTCCAGCATGATGTACCTCCGGTTGTTGAATGAGCATTCAACATGTCATGTGCCGCGCGCTGTGGCCAGTGATATATTGATCACACGTTCAAGAAGTGGGGTGGCGGGTCATGGCGATGGGCAGGCCGCGCGGGTTCGACCCGGACGCGGTGGTCGACGCGGCCGTCAAGGTGTTCTGGCGCAAGGGGTACGAGGGCGCCAGCATGGCCGACCTGTGCGCCGCGACCGGGCTGCGCCCCGGCAGCGTCTACGCCGCGTACGGCTCGAAGCTCGGCCTCTTCAGCGCCGCCGTCGACCGCTACGTCGACACCGTCTTCGCCTACGGCATGAGCGCCCTGCGGGCCCCGACCGCCGCCGAGGTCGTGCGGATGTGGCTGCGCGGCTCCGTCGACGCGGCCACCGGCGACATGACCCCGCCCGGCTGCCTGCTCGTCCAGGGCGCCCTGGCCACCGGCGAGGCGGCCGCCGAGGCGCAGGAGGTGCTGACCGCGAAACGCCTCGCCGGCGAGCGGGTCCTGGCGCTGCGGCTGGCCGAGGCCAAGGTCGCCGGCGACCTGCCCGCCGACGCCGACCCGGAGGCGATCGCGCGGTACGTGCTGACGGTGGCCTCCGGGATCGCCGTGCAGGCCGCGTCCGGCGTGGGCCGCGCCGAGCTCCTCGCGGTCGCCGACGTCGCCGCGGCGCACCTGGTCAGTCCCCGCTGAGCAGCTCCAACGCGGCGTGGTCCGGGCTGCCCGGCGCCGCCTGGAACGTCACGAACCGCTGTCCGTCGACGGCGGTCAGGATCTCCGACGTCAGCTCCAGCCGCCCGGCCCGCGTGTGCCGGAACGCCCGCCGCACGCCGCTCTTCACCCGCACGTCGTAGTGCGCCCACAGCCGCGCGAACGCCTCGCTGCCGGCGCACAGGTCCGCGACCAGCGCGGCCCGCGCCGGGCTGTCCCCGACCGCGCGCAGGTGCGCGACGCAGTCCTCGGCCATCCGCTGCCACGAGACGAACACCTCACCCGCGGCGGGGTGCGTGAACACGTACGTGACCAGGTTCCCCGGCACGGTCAGGCCGGGCAGCAGGGCGAAGCCCTCGGCGTTGGCGGCGAGCAGGTCGCTGGTCTGGCTCAGCACGTACGCCGGGGTGGGCCGCACCATCGCCAGCAGCCGCACCAGCGCGGGCCGCGCCGTGGTGGCGTCCCGACCCTGCTCGTGGCCCCTGGTCGCCAGCCGGTGCAGGTGTGCGCGCTCGTCGTCGTCGAGCCGCAGCACCGTGGCCAGGGCGTCGAGGACGGAGCGGCCCGGGTTGGTGTCCCGGCCGCGCTCCAGGCGGGTGTAGTAGTCGACGCTCACCCCGGCCAGCGCCGCCAGCTCCTCGCGCCGCAGCCCCGGCGTCTGCCGCCGCCCCGTCCCGGCGGGCAGCCCCGCCTCGGCCGGACTCACCCGCCCGCGCCGGTTGCGCAGGAACTCCCCGAGACTCACCCGCCAATTCTGCCCGGTCCCGCCGGCGCCGGGGGTGGCCCTGCGAGGGCCCCTCCTGAGCCGGTACTCCCGCGCGGGCGGCACGCGGGCGACGCTGGCCGTCATGACGAACCAGCACGTGCTCGTGATCGGCGGCAGCTCCGGGATGGGCCTGGCCCTCGCCGGGGCCCTCCTGGAGACCGGCCGCCGGGTCACCATCGCGGGCCGCTCCACCGCCCGCCTCGCCGCCGCCACCGCCCAGCTCGCCGCTTCACCGGGCGCCCCGCTCAGGGCGGTGCCGCTCGACGTCGGCGTGGAGGACCAGGTGGCGGCCCTCGCCGGCGACGGCTTCGACCATGTGGTGGTGACCGCCGCGGACGCCGTCGGGGCGTACGCGCCGCTGCCCGACTTCACCCTCGACGCCGCCCGGACCGTCCTGGCCACCAAGGTCCTGGGCCCCTGGCTCGTGGCGAAGCACCTCGGCACGGCCCTGCCCCCGGGCGGCTCCCTGACCTTCACGTCGGGCATCGCCGCGTACCGCCCGGGCCCGGGCAGCTCGATGATCGCCACCGCGAACGGGGCCCTCGAAGCCCTGGCCCGGACCCTCGCGCTGGAGCTCGCCCCGGCCCGGGTCAACGTGGTCTCACCCGGCTGGGTCGACACCCCGATCTGGGACACCCTGGCCGGCGCCGCCAAACCCGACCGCCTCGCGGCGATGGCGTCGCGCCTGCCGGTCGGCCGGGTCGGCACCCCGGCGGACGTCGCCCAGGCGTTCCTGGCCGTGCTGGACAACGGCTTCATGACCGGCACCGTCGTGCACGTGGACGGCGGCCACCGCCTGGTCTAGACCTGTCTGCTCGGTCCAGGACCCGTCCGCCCGGTTCAGGGGCTGGTCCAACCGGCGAAAGTGTCCAAGGTCAACGGCACGCCGATGATGCCGGCCAGCAGGGGGCGGTGCCCGGCACGAGGGTCCGGGAAACGCCGGGCTACGACGCGGCGGGCCCGCCGGGCTCGGGGCCACCGCCGAAGCTGACCTCGTTGCCGTCCGGGTCGAGGTAGATGGCCTTGCGGACGCCGTTGTCGTACGTCTCGCGCCGCGCGGGCTCGAGGCCACGGGCGGCGGCCTGCGCGAGCCGGGTGTCGAAGTCGTCGACGAACAGCGTGTGCATGGCGTGGCCGGCGCGCTCGGGAAGGAGCTCGACGTAGAGGTAGCGGTGCTCGGCGAGCTCCCACACCGCCTCGGTGTCGTTCGGCAGGAACGCGGGCGGGGCGCCGAACAGCTGCTCGTACCAGACGAGGGCGGCCGGCAGGTCGCGCACCGCGATCCCCGCGAACAGGTCGACTGCCATGGCGGCCATCCTACGGCGCGCAGGGCAGGATGGGCCGGTGACCGGACAGTTCGCCGACGAGGTCGAGTACGACGGGACCCTGCACCAGATCACCGCGGTCGACGGGGCCGGGCTCTTCGACGCCGCCGCGCACGGCTGCACACCAACGGCCATCAGCACGGCCTGCTACCGCGGCACGCTGTGCCGCTACCGGGTCGACGGGCGGCGGCTCGTGCTGCACGCGGCGGAGATCGGGGTGGCGCCCGGACGTTCTCGCTGTCCGTCGCGTACAGCTGGCCACGGGGCTGACCCGGCTAGCGTTGCTCCGCGGCCAGGACGAGCCGGCGCAGCAGGTCGGCGAGGACGCGGCGCTCGTCGGCGGTGAGCGCCTCCAGCAGGGCCGCCTCGCCGTGGTCCTCGCGGCCGGCCTGCTGCTCGAACGTGGCGCTGCCCGCCTCCGTCAGCCGCACGTGGACCCGCCGCCGGTCGGTGTCGTCGCCCGCGCGGCTGATCAGACCGGCCTCCTCCATCGGCGCCAGCCGCGCCGACAACGCGCCGCGGGTCAGTCCGAGCGTGTCCGCCAGTTGTGACGGGCTCGCCGCGTACGGGGGACCGAGCCGCCGCAGCATCATCAGGATCTTGTACTGCCAGTGCGGCAACCCGTCGGCCGCCAGACTGTCCCGCCGCAGCTGCTGCGTGTGCCGGGCAAGGATGGCGAGCCGCATGAAGATCGCCTCCTTCACCGGGTCGAGCCACGGCAGCTCCCGCTCCCAGATGCCGATCTGCCGGTCGACGTCGTCGTCCATCCCGCCCGCCTCAAATAGTTTTCTTGAGGATAGTTTTTTCGATTACTACTGTCGACGCCATGACCCAGATCGCCGTTCCGCGGCAGGCCATCGCCGCCGCCGCCCGCAGCCTGGCCCACGCCGCCCGGTGGCAGGACGCCGCGGCCCTGCTCGCCGCGGCGCCGCCCGAAGACCCGGTGCTGGCCCTCACCGCCGCACAGGTCGCGATCGAAGCTGACTGGTTCGCCGGTACGGCCACCGCCACCGACCCCCTCGCCACCGCCACCCGGCTCGCCACCGGCCTGGACGACGCCGGTCGCTGGGACCTCGCCTTCGCCCAGCTGCGGCACTGGTACCGCACGGCGCTGACGGCGATCGGCCCCGAGGTCACCGTCGACGAGGTCCGCCGCCGCGCCGCCGAGCTGAGCGGGTCGGCGCCGGACACGGTGCGCCGCGGCTGGGCGGAGATGTACCGGGGCCTGATCGCCGACAACCTCCTGGGCGAGAGCGACACCGCACCCGCCCACTACACCGCCGCCCTGGCCGCCGGGACCGGCGACCCGTCCGCCGCTGGAGACGGTGACCCGCTGGCCTTCGAGGCCGGTGACCCGCTGCTGGCCCGGGAGGCGCTGCGCCACCTCGGCGGCCACGACCACGACCGCGGCGACCACGTCAGCGCCGGCGACCGCTGGCGCCGCGCGACCGAGCTCGGCGCCGCCGGCGGCAACGTCCCGGGCACGCTGTCGCAGCAACTGCTCCTCGCCCTGCTGGCCCGCACGACCGGCGACGAGCAGGGCGCCGTCACCCTGGCCGGCGAGATCGCACGGTGGGCATCAGCGATCGGCGCGACCAGCCTGGCAGCCCAGGCGGCCGCGTTCATCGCGGGGGTCGAACCAACGGCGCCGCCACCGGGGACCGCACAGGACACGGCGGCCGCTGCACCAGCGGCGGCCGCCGGGCCGCCGGCGACCGCCGGCCCGCGACCCGCGACGACCGCTCCCGTGGCGGCGACCGGCGCGCTCCCGCCCGGCGCGGCCGTCCCGCTCGGCGATGCGGCGTCCGCGGTCGCGGTGCCGTTCATGACCGCGCCGCTGGCGACCACACCGCGGCAGTGACGCCGCTGCCGTCGACGTCAAACTCCGGTTTCCGTAGCTAGCCACGTGGCGGCCGCGCGGGCCGTGTGCTCGGAGTCGAGCGCACCCTGAGCGAGGACCGCGCCGAGGACCGTGGGGATGGCCGGGTCGCCGAGATTCCGGTCGATCCAGGCGAACGCCTCGACGGCCGCCCACTCATAGTGGTCCTCATCGAGATGGCGGCATGCGAGCAGCGCCTGGATCACCCGCACCGCGCGGTGATCGTCCGGATGCGCGTCCAGCCAGGCCAGGGCGCTGTCCGCGACCATCACCGCGACCGACGGGTCGATGACGCGGCATCCGAGCAGGGCCTCGTGGGCCTCCGGCACCACCGGGTGCCCCTGGTTGGCCCCCAGCCATGCGAGACCTCGTCCGGCCGCACGCTGGAGCATCGCCGTGTCGGCGTTGTCGTTGCGCAGCAGCCGCCGAATGACAACGTTCATCGCGTCATCGCGTTCCGCGGCGTCCAGCGCGGCGATCACCACTTCGGCGCATACCGTCAGTTGCGCTGTTTGCGTCTCGTCGCAACCGAGCAGAGCCAGAGCCAGATCGACGGCCCCGGGCGCGTCGGCATGCATGACCAGCCACTGCGCTGCGATGTCGACGGCCCGGCGGATCACGAAGGCCGGACGCCCCGACAAACCGGATTCATCAGCGACTGCGCAGAGGCCCGCAACGATTCGCGCCGCGTCGTCGTCCGTGCAACTCCGACCGGAAGGTTTACGCCCCCGGGCGCCGGCGAAACCAGTGGCGTCGAGTAGCGCGCTGATCACGTCGTCAACGCACGGATGCTCGGGATGTTGCGCGATGCAGGCGAGGCCGGCTCGGATCGCGGCACGGTCAGGGGCACGGACGGTTCGTCTCTCGATGGTCGCGCGCAGGATTCGTGCGCAACCAGGATCCTCGGGATGACCCTGCGCCCAGACAAGGGCCAGTTCCACCACTCGCACTCCGGCGACATCGGAGGTCGCCCCGGTGTCTACGAGCTGTTCGACCGGGTAGCCGGCATCGAGCCGGTCGTGTGCCCACTCGGTTGTCCGCGTGCGGTGGGCCGGTGGTCGCAGCAGGGAATGAAGGATCAGGGGAGCCGATTCATGGTGTGGATGGCGCTCCAGCCAGGCAACAGCGACGCCGATGGCCTGATCGGTCTGCTCCGGCGAGTCCAGCAGAGCGCGAATGACCAGGTTGGCGGACGAACGGCCGCGGTGGACGTCCAGCCAGCCGTACGCGACTCGGGTCGCCAGCTCGACCTGCCCCGGCAGCTGCAGAAGAGTCCGGGCGATGAATGCGGCGGCGTCGTGGTCGGGGTGTGTGTCGAGCCAGGCGAAGGCGTACTCGGCGGCCCGGTCGGCGTGTGCGGGCAGCGGCAGCAGCGCCTGGATGACGTAGTTGGTGTTGTCGTGGTCGGGGTGTGTGTCGAGCCAGGTGAAGGCGTGCTCGGCGGCCCGGTCGGCGTGTGCGGGCAGCGGCAGCAGGTCGCGGATGACGTAGTTGGTGTTGTCGTGGTCGGGGTGGGTGTCGAGCCAGGTGAAGGCGTGCTCGGCGGCCCGGTCGGCGTGTGCGGGCAGCGGCAGCAGCGCCTGGATGACGTAGTTGGTGTGGTCGTGGTCGGGGTGGGTGTCGAGCCAGGCGAAGGCGTACCCGGCCGCCGGGTCGCGTGGGCCCGCCCCCTTCAGCAGGGTCTGGAGGACGTAGTTGGTGCCGGGATGGTCAGGGTGTGTTTCGAGCCAGGCGAAGGCGTGCTCGGCGGCCCGGTCGGCATGCGCGGGCAGCGGCAGCAGATCCCGGATGACGTAGTTGGTGGCCGGATGGTCGAGGTGGGTGTCGAGCCAGGCGAGGGCGAGGGCGGCAGCCTGGTCGCGTTGGCCGGGAACCTTCAGCAGGGCCTGGATGACGTAGTTGGTGGCGGGATGGTCAGGGTGGGTGTCGAGCCAGGCGAAGGCGAGGGCAGCGGCCCGGTCGGCATGCTCGGGCAGCGGCAGCAGGTCGCGGATGACGTAGTTGGTGTTGTCGTGGTCGGGGTGGGTGTCGAGCCAGGTGAAGGCGTACTCGGCGGCCCGGTCGGCGTGTGCGGGCAGCGGCAGCAGATGCCGGATGACGTAGTTGGTGTTGTCGTGGTCGGGGTGGGTGTCGAGCCAGGTGAAGGCGTACTCGGCGGCCCGGTCGGCGTGTGGGTGTTGTCGTGGTCGGGGTGGGTGTCGAGCCAGGCGAAGGCGTACTCGGCGGCCCGGTCGGCGTGTGCGGGCAGCGGCAGCAGCGCCTGGATGACGAAGTTGGCGGCGTCGTGGTCGGGGTGTGCGTCGAGCCAGGCGAAGGTGTACCCGGCGGCTGGGTCGTGTTGGCTCGGCACTTTCAGTACGGCCTGGATGACGTAGTTCGCGGCGTCGTGGTCGGGGTGTGCGTCGAGCCAGGCGAAGGCGTACTCGGCGGCTGGGTCGTGTTGGCTCGGCACTTTCAGCACGGCCTGGATGACGTAGTTCGCGGCGTCGTGGTCGGGGTGTGCGCTGAGCCAGGCGAAGGCGTACTCGGCGGCCCGGTCGGCGTGTGCGGGCAGTGGCAGCAGCGCCTGGATGACGAAGTAGGTGACGTCGTGGTCGGGGTGTGCGTCCAGCCAGGCGAAGGCGTACCCGGCCGCCGGATCGTGCTGGCTCGGCACCTTCAGCAACGCCTGGATGACGTAGTCGGTGGCGTCGTGGTCGGGGTGGGCGTCGAGCCAGGCGAAGGCGTACTCGGCGGCCCGGTCGGCGTGTGCGGGCAGTGGCAGCAGCGCCTGGATGACGAAGTTGGCGGCGTCGTGGTCGGGGTGGGTGTCGAGCCAGGCGAAGGCGTATCCGGCGGCCGGATCGTGTTGGTCCGGGACCTTCAGCAACGCCTGGATGACGTAGTTGGTGTGGGCGTGGTCGGGGTGGGCGTCCAGCCAGGCGAAGGCGTACCCGGCCGCCGGATCGTGCTGGCTCGGCACCTTCAGCAACGCCTGGATGACGTAATCGGCGGAGTCATGGCCCGCATGGACGTCGAGCCAGTTGATTCCCACCGCGCAGATCTCGGTCGTCAGGGCAGCGTCCAGCGCGTCGCAGCGCAGAAGCTCGCCCAGAACGTAGCCGGCGCCCGGCCGGGACGGGTCGACGCCGAGCCACGCAAGAGCGGCGCTCACGACTTGGGATCTCAAGTCGCGACCGACTTGGTGAGCGAGACTCGCAATCATCGGACGGATCACGAACGAGGAATCGGGCTCCGTGGGCTGGACCTCCAACCAGCGGAGGGACTGCCTGATCCGCTGCTTCACTTCCTCGAGCGTCTGATCGGATGCTACGAGCAGCGCTGGAAGTACGAACGACCCCGACCAGTGACCGGGGTAAGCGGCCAACCAGGAGTCAGCGGCCTTCAGGACTTCGGCCCGGTACTGCGGACTCAAACCGCCGATTCCGTCGAGCAGGGGGCGGAGAAGGTAGCTGGCCCCTTCGCTCGTCCCATGCTCGCGCAGCCATCCCATGGCGAGATCATTTGCCTTCGACCGGGCCTCGCCGCGGAGCTCTGCCCGGTCCATCAAGGGACGCAGTACGTATGGCGCTCGGTTCGTGGTGCTGTGCTCCCGCGCCCAATGCAGGGCGAACTCGATCGCCTGCAGCACCGCCGGGCCTCGCAGGTCTGAATGCGACAGCAGCATCCGCAGCACGAAGTCGGCCGCCGCGCTTCCGGCATGGTTTGCCAGCCAGCCCAGCGCCACCTCGACCGCCTCTGCGCCGGACGGGGCACGGTGCGTCTGAACAAGCAGACCAGGCAGCACGAATGCCGCCTCGCCGCGCGATGGCCACGCCTTCAGCCACGCCAGCGCGTGCGCGACAGCATGGGCACGCTCGTCTCCCTTGAGGTCGTCGCGGCGCAGCAGGAGCGGGCCGAGGACCTGCTCGGCACTGAGGTCATCGTGGTGGCCGGCCAGCCAGACGAGCGCAGCCATGATGATCGGCTGAGCGTCGGCGGTAGGTAGCGCCCGCAGGGCATATGAAAGGAACGTAATGCGTTCGCTGTCGCGAAGCTGCTCGTGCAACCACGGCTCGACGATGGCGTCCCAGTGGCTGGAGACTGCGGCCTGCCACGGCGCGGCGTGCAGCAACGTATACAGCGCATGTCCGCCGTCGGGTGACTCGGCGAACGCCGTGCCGAGTTGCGCCGCGTGCGCGCCGATCCACTCCACGCAGGTGCGCTCCAGCTGGGATGCCTTCTCCGCGGCGCCCGAGTCGATGTGGTCGCCGTGCAGACGGGCCACGTTGCCGGCTGCGTGGTCCAGCGCGACCGGCGTGGTGAGCAGGGTGTCCAGCAACGTCCGGAGCTCGTCGTCGAAGAGGCGTACTTCGGATTGTGGAGAGATGGCCTCGACGAGGAACTGGTCGGTGATGATGTCGTGTGCGACCACCAGGTTGTCGCCGGCTTGATCCAGCCAGCCCATGCCACGCAACGTATCGATCAGGCGACGGGCCCCGATCTTCCTCGCCGTGGAGGTGTCGAGTACCGGCTGGACGAGCGCTTCAATTGCGGGCTGAGGCAGCGGGCACACGGCGGTGATGAGGGCGCTTGCCAGAAGTACCGGACGAGGTTCCTTGTCGTGCAGTGGGCCGGCGACGTCATCGGCGGGCTCTTCGACCAGTCCGTCGAGGACGAACCGTTTGTGCAGCCAGCGCATCAGCTGGCCGCGGCCGGGACCGGTGCGCACGGTCTGGCCCGAGTCCAGTGCCCGCTTCACGTCCTGCGCGATCAGCAGCGTGATGATCGGGCGGCGTCCGCAGATCTCGATCATCTCGGGTTTCCCGAGCGCGGCAGTGGCTTTACGGGCCACCTGGTGCACGATACGGCCCGCGATCTCCTCCTGGTATTCGGTGTCCTGCCGCAGTGTGAGCTGCTCGAACGTTTGCTGTCCACCATGGGCGAGGACCGCGCCGAGCTGGCCGGGGCGGGAGGTGCCCAGCAGCGCCAGCCGGCCCGACCCGGCGGCGACGCGGGGGAACATCTTGACCAGGAGTTGGGGTATGTCCAGGCCGCCGCACAGATCGAGGTAGTCGAGGATGAGCAGCGTGCGGGCAGTCGGGTCGCGCAGGATCGCCGCTTCGAGGTGCGCGTTGGTGAGCTGGCCATTGGCCTGGACGTGCAGGACCCGCCAGCCGGCCTTGTCCGCCAGGATCGCGACCTCGATGCAGGTGCGGGTTTTCCCGGCGCCGGCCTGCCCGGTCAACAGCACGCACGGCTCGGCGGCCTCAGTGAGGCGGCGGAGGATGTTGGCGGGTGCGGTCGGATGGTCTTTTCCGGGACTGACGAATCCGAGTTGGCTGCTGAGCAGGAACCGCGGCCGGTTGCGAAGGTCGGCGAGCATCGTCCCGTGCGGCAAGACCCATTCGTCGACCTCGGCGGCGATCGGCGAGTCATTGAACTCATATGGGTCAATGCGCCAGCCGTACCACGCCGCGGCGATGTCGATGGCGAACCGTGGCGTGCGGTCGCCTGCCAGCAGTGCTCGCCGACCCGCTTCGACCGCCTGGTCGAACGGCAGAACACCGCCGTGTCGCTGTGCCGCGCTGAGCTCACCGGTCGGGTCGGTGAGCACGCGGGTGAAGCCGGTGCATTCGACGGCCGCGAAGTCGCCGGACGCCACCAGGCGCCGGATGGCCTCGGGGTCGGTCAACGGTCCGTTGATGAAGAGGTCGGCGCCCCCGCGTGTCTGCCAGTCACGCTTGCCGTATACCCGCGACACCAGCGTCACGGCGTGCCCGTCGAGCACGACGACGACGGGCAGCAGCTCGTAGGCCATGAGCATGCCTGCATAGAGCAGTGCCGCGTCGAGGCACGTCGCGCGGCGTGCGGTGAAGACCACCTCGACCGGAGTACGGATGATCTGCAGCGCGTCCGACGGATGGAAGCTCTCCAGATCGTAGGCGATTCCGCGGCCGGCGAGGTGGTCGTAGATGGCGCGGGCGACTGCCAGCGGGCCGCCGGGACCTGCCGCGAACTGGTATCTGTCCAGGCTGCCGAGGAGTCGGTCGAGGTGCGGGACGACGTACCGGGAAAGTCCCACCGGGTCGGCGACTGACCAGGGCGGCCATTCGCTCATGCCCCGCCTACCTCGAACAGGTCGCTGACCGGGACCGGAACGTTGCCGCCTCCCAACCCGGTAACGGTGAAGCGGTAGCCGCCGGGTGCCAGTGGCCCGACGGTGACCGACCACTCACTGTCACCGCTGGCCTTGAGCGGCCAGGTCCACCGCTCGCCCGAGTCGAGGGATTCGATTTCGGCGCGGACCTCGTCCAGCGGGTCGGCGTCCGGCGCGCACCGTACAGCGATGCTGACCGGCTCGTCCGAGCCGAACGCGTCATCAGCGGCAACGGAGAAGCACGGCCGGTCGTACCCGCCAGGCGGTAGCGGGCCGCGCAACTTGCCGGGGTGCTGGGCCTGCATCTTGGCCAGCTTGCCGACGAGATCTCCGAGGAAGTACTCGCCGACCTGAAGGGCGCTGTGCTTGGCTGGCTGGTACATGTCGCTGTACACGTTGCCCATGTCTGCCGGCGAGGCGGAACAGATGGGTACGGTGCCGTCGCCTTCGATGCCCTCGTCGGTGAAGAAGGCGTCCACGCCCTCCGGCAGGTCCACGCCCAGCGTGACCGTTCCGCCTTCCAGCGTCGCGGACTGGTTGGTCGGTTGGTGAGTGCCGACGACCGGAAGCAGCGCGTATCGTCGCGGGTCCTCCCGGTCGTTGGCGGCCACCGCGGCTTCGATCTCGCGATGGAACCGCAGCGCGTCAGCGGCTCGGGCCGGGTCGACGTTGGGTATGCCGACCGTCTCTGCGACCCGCTGCCAGCCCGCAGCCGTACGCAACGCCGGATAGACGGGCATGAGCTGGTACACCGACGGGAAGGACCGCATGGCCTCGGTCAAGTCGACGTGGAGCCGTTTGTACCCGTTGGCGAGATATCCCAGCGCCTCCAATGAGCCGAGAAATGGGGTGCCGAACGTGACGAGAGCACGGCTGTACCGCCACCCTTCCAGCACCTCCATGAAGTACCGCGCGACCAGGCCGCCCATACTGTGCGCCAGCAGGATCAGTCGCGCTTCGGGAAGTTGCGCGTGGTGCCGCCAGCGTTCGAGAGCCGGGACCGCCACCTCCAGCAACCGGCGGGCATTGAGGCGATTGTCCAACCGCCAGTCGTACGGGAACTCGATGAGGTTGGCCGGTCGATGACCGTCGGCGGTGGCACGCTCGACGATGAAGTTTCGTTCGATGTGCGCGATCAGCCGGGAGTATCCGTCGATCTTGACGAGGCCGCCGACCATGTGGGCGTCCGGCATGATCTTCACCGCCGAAACGTCTGCGTCGTCGCCGAGCGAGAGATCTCGTACGGCTCGAGCGGGTTTGGCGGCGGTCGAGCCGATCAATCTGTGGGACGGCCCCCAGATGGTGCGCCCGCCGCGCTCCAGTACGCTTCCGGTGATTCCTGGCAGCACCACGATGACGTCCCGCAGGCGACGCTTCATGTTCACCTTTATAGACGCCAACCGGGGTGATCTCGAAGCGCCGGCGGTGAACTGGCCGACCGACGGATTGATCAAGCCGAGTGGACGGGCGCCACCGCCGGCTCGGCTCCGACGGCTACCTGGACGAAGCGTTTTCCTCACCGCTCGCCATGGGTGCGGCAGATCGGCAGGGCGCCGCGCTGGTCGGTGCTGCCGTTGCGGATCGACACGCGGCCGTCCTCGTGGTCGAAGCGCTCGCCCTCGCACAGGGGGCACCGCAGGCGTGGCCTGGTGGTGTCCGGCACCGCTCGATCATCAACCACGGCCGGCGACGATGATCGACTCCATGGTGCGGGCGACGGCCTCCGCGTCGGCCCGGGACAGGAACGCGGTGTCCACGTCGACGGTGAGGACGAGGGCGCCGGGCTCGTCGTCGATGTGCAGGAACAGCGGCTCGGTCGGGCCGGTCGAGGCGCCGACCCACGCGAAGACGCCGTCGGCGGTGGACGGCTCGGCGGTGGTCCCGCGCTGGGTGCGCCGGTCGTTGTAGCACACCGTGCGGGTGACGTCGGTGCCCGCGCCGGCGAGCAGCTCGGCGAGCTGGAGCGGGTTGTAGTAGGCGTGCTTGTGCGCGGCCAGCGACGCCCGGGCGACCCGGCCGAGGGCGTCGTCGAGGGGGCCGGACACGTCGGCGACGCAGAGGCCGAGCTGGGCGAGCGGGCTGACCACCTCGGCGAGGCCGGTGCGGAACCGGTTGCTCACCAGGTGCCGCACCGCGACCTGGTCGGTGCCGGTGACCCGGCCGACGGCCATCATGAACGCGGTGGACAGGATCGTGGCCGGGTCGACGCCGGTACGCGCGGAGACGGCGGCCACCGCGGACGCCATCGCCGGCGACGTGAACCGGGCCTTCGGGAACCGCTGCGGGTCCGGGGTCAGCGACGGGGACAGCGGCGTGACCGACGGCAGGTGCCGCTCCCAGTGCCGGACGGCGGCGGCGCTCTGGCGTTCGCCGGACGGGGAGCGCTGCCAGGCGGCCAGCTCCAGCGGCTGCGGGCCGGTGACCGGGGTGGCGACGCGGGCGGTGGCCTCGGCGACCATGACCCCCGCGCCGACGGCGTCGGTCACCAGGTGCGGCATGATCACGACGAGCCGCTCGGGGCGGCCGTCGCGGCAGACGACCGCGGCCCGCAGCGGCCAGTCCGCGGCCAGGTCCGGCTCGGCCGTCCGGTACGCGTGCTCGACCTCGCCGGCGAACCCGAGCGGGTCGGGCGTCTCGTACACCTCGACGGTCAGCGTCCCGCCGGCGTGGACCTCCTGCAGCGGGCCCTCGTCGTGGCGCAGCCGGGTGCGGAAGGACTGGTACCGCTCCAGTGAGTACCGCAGCTCGCCGACGACGTCGGCGACGGTGGTGCCCGGTGCGACCGGCTGGTGGCCGCCCATCGGCAGCCACGACCGCTCGCGGTCCATGGTCAGCAGCATCGACCGCTGGCCCCAGGTCAGTTCGGCGACGCCGCTGCCCTCGCCGCGGAACGCGACGTCGATCCGATCCATTACGTCAACCATCGACGGACCACCCTCATGCTCAGCGCGACCGCCGACAGCGTAGCGCTCACGGCACGAGATGGATGCGGACCTTTCTGGCGGTGACCGCGGCCTCCTCGAGCACGGCGAGCCGCGGCTCCGGCACCTCCAGCAGGTGTGGGTGCCGCAGCGCCGCGAGCCGCTCCAGCCGCGGGTCCTCCAGGACCAGGTCGATCATCGGGCGGTCGCCACCGCAGACGAGCGCGGCGAGGTCGGTGCGGCCGGACAGGATCCGGGCGGCGATGTCCGCCGTCTCCCCGACGGCGGCGTCGGTCTGGTTGCCGCGGCGGCGGGCGTACCGCTGCTGCGACCATCCACCGGCGGCGGTGCGGCCCTGCACGTAGAACCGCTCGACCTTGGACGACTCGAGGGTGGTGCCGTCGGCGACCCCGGCCGCCGCGGCGCCCCGGCGCACGAGCAGCAGCCCGATCCGCGGTGGGCTGGCCAGGCCCTGCAGCAGCGCGTCGATGTCGGCGACCCCGTCCAGGCCGGGCGGTGGATGCAGGGTCGCGGTGTCGCCGTTGCTGGCCCCGGTCAGCGTGAGCGCGTCCTCGGTGGCGCCGTTGTGCCGGCCGTAGAACCCGTCGAGCCACCCCTTGAGCCGCTCCGGGGAGATCTCCACCCACCGTCCCCCGCCGGCCGCGGGCCGCGCCTTCACCATGCCGCCCAGTCTGCCCCAACCGGGCCGGGCCGGGTCGCGTCAGGCCGCGCCGGGCCGCGCCGGCGGCTCAGGTGGCGTGCACGAACAGCAGGGGCACCAGGACCACGACACCGACGATCGCGACCGAGGACAGCACGCCGCGCCAGGTGCGCAGGAACCGCCGGATCCGGCGGCGCAGCCCGCGGCGGCGGGGGCGCGGGCTCGGGTCGTCCGGTGTCGCCGCGAAGATCTCCAGCCAGAGGCCGCCGAGCAGGGCGACCGGTGAGGCGACCGCGACGACGACCAGCCGGGCACCGGTCAGCGGCGGCATGTGGCTCACGACGATCGCGGTCAGCGCGGCCACCAGCACGGCGACGGCAAGCTGCGCGACGGCACGCAACCGTCCCTGCACGCCACCTCCCTGTGTCGGCACCAGCGTAGGGGCCGGCGGCGGCGGGAGGCACCCGCTTCACCCGGCAGCGTGAACGCCGTCGCTGCCCGCGGGCCGGAGGAACCCGGCGACCACCTCCCACCCGTCGCCGTGCGGCCCGTAGCGCAGCGTCCCGCCGGCGGCGCGCACGTCGGCGTCGAGGCTGCGCAGCCCGTACCCGCCGCCGGTGCCCGTCCGGCGCCGGGCCCGCCCCGCGGGGTGGCTGGTGAGCCGCAGCGTCCAACCGGCGGCGTCCTCGTCGAGGGCGGCGCGCAGCGTGGCTCCCGGCCCGTCGTGCCGCAGCGCGTTCGTGGCCGCCTCCCCGACCAGCCGCAACGCCACCTCCCGCGGCGCCGGTGGCAGCCGCGCGATGTCGTGCGGCAGCGTCTCGGGCACGACCAGTCCCGCCTCCCGCAGCGCGTCGAGCCGCTCGGCCAGGGTGGCCTCCGTGTCCCGCCGGTCCTCCTCGGCCAGCGCGAGACGGACCTCGGCGAGGGCGTCCCGGCCGGCCCGCAGGACGGTGTCGAGGCGCTGCTCGTCGGCGGGGGCCAGCCGCGCGGTCGCGCGCAGCGCCTCGCCCTGCACCAGCATGACCGTCATCGTGTGGGCGAGGCTGTCGTGCAGCCGCCGGGCCAGCCGCTCCCGGGCGCGCGCGCCGGCCGCTGCCTGGTCGGCGAGGCGCCGCTCCAGGCGCAGCCGGGCGACGGTGGCCCGCTCCCGCAGGTGCTCGCCGCGTTCGACGCCGGCGAGCCAGGTGACGATCAGCGCCACGGCCGCCAGCACCCCGCCCTCGACCGGGCCGCGCCGGATCGCGCCGGCCACCGTGACCACCGCCGCGGCCACGCCGCACATCCCCCAGCGCACCGCCGGTGACCGGTGCGTCGCCGCCGTGTACATCGCCAGGCTCACCGGCAGGTACCCCACCGCCCGGCCCATCCCGAGCAGCGAGTGCGCCGCCGTCGCCACGCTGATCACGGCGAGCGCGGTGCCGGGCGCGCGGTGCCGCCAGACCAGCGGGACCAGCTGTGCGACGGCCAGCGGGACGCTGAGCACGGTGCCGGACAGCGCGTACAGCGTGACCAGCGTCGCGTACAGCGCCACGTCGATCACGATCCGCCAGTGCGCCCGCAGCATGGTTCCCCTGACCTATCATCGGCCGGGTGATCCGGCTCGCCGTCGTCGACGACCAGGCGCTCGTCCGTGAGGGGCTCGCCCTGATCCTCGGCGCGGAGCCCGACATCGAGGTGGTCGCCGGGTTCGCCGACGGCGCCGACCTCCTGCGTGACCCGGTCCCCGCCGACATCATCCTGATGGACCTGTACCTGCCGGGCGCCGACGGGGTCGCGACCATGCGCCAGCTGCGGTCCCGGCAGCCCGAGGTCAAGGTGCTGATGCTGACGACCGTGGGCAGCGCGGCGGACGTCCAGCGGGCGCTGGCCGCGGGCGCCGACGGGTTCGTGCTCAAGGACGCCACCGGCGCCGAGCTCGCCGCGGCGGTGCGTGGCGCGCACGCCGGGGTGCGGCCGCTGAGCGCGTCGGCCGCCGAGCTGCTGTGGCCGCGCCCGGCGCCGGCTGCCGGGCGCGGCCCCGACCTGAGCACGCTCACACCCCGCGAGCGGGAGGTCCTGGAGCTGCTCGGGCAGGGGCTGGGCAACCGGGAGATCGCCGGGGTGCTCGCGCTCGCCGAGCGGACCGTCAAGACCCACGTCAGCAACGTGCTGGCGAAGCTGGACGTGGCCAGCCGCACCCAGGCGGCGCTGCTGGCCCGGCAGCTGCCCGGCCGGTAGGTCCTCGGGCAGGTACGAAAGGGCCGGTCGGGCTACGTCCTTCGCCGCTTCCGGCGCGCCGGCGCCCGTGGCAGGCTGCGACGGGTGCTGAATGATCCACCGCGGCCCCGCCGCTGGCCGCGCCGCACCGCCGTGACGCTGGCCGTGCTCCTCGTCGCCGTCGCCGGCCTGTACCTGCGCAACAGCTCGACGATCGCCGGCCAGGAGGACGGGCAGCGGCCGTTCCTGCTCGCCCACCGCGGCATCGCGCAGACGTTCGACCTGGCGGGTGTCACCGCCGACACGTGCACCGCCCGGATCATCCACCCGCCGCAGGTGCCGTACCTGGAGAACACCCTGCCGTCGCTGCGGGCCGCGTTCGACGCCGGCGCCGACCAGGCTGAGATCGACGTGCAGCTGACCCGTGACGGCCGGCTCGCCGTCTTCCACGACGCCACCCTCGACTGCCGCACCGACGGCACCGGCACCGTCGGCGAGCACACCCTCGAGGAACTGCGCCGGCTCGACGTCGGCTACGGGTACACCGCCGACGGCGGCGCCACGTTCCCGCTGCGCGGCAAGGGCGTCGGGCTGCTGCCGACCGTCCCGGAGGTGTTCGCCGCCCTGCCCGGCCGGTCGCTCAAGCTCGACCTGAAACGCGACCAGCAGGCCGACGGCGAGGCGCTGGCCGCGTTCCTCGCCACGCTGCCGCCGGACCGGCTCGCCACGGTCACCGTCAGCGGCGGCGACGCGGCCGTCGCCGCCGTCGCACGCCGCCTGCCCCAGGTCCGGACCTCGTCCCGGGCCGTCATCAAGGACTGCCTGCTGGACTACGCCGCCCTCGGCTGGACCGGCCACGTCCCGGACAGCTGCCGCCACCGCGAGCTGCCGCTGCCCGCCCGGTACGGCCGCTGGCTGTGGGGGTGGCCGAACCTGTTCGTCGCGCGGATGCGTACCGTCGACACCCGCGTGATCCTCGTCAGGGGCGAAGGCGACTGGTCGGCCGGCTTCGACACCCCCGCCGATGTCGCCGAGCTGCCCGACGGCTGGGCCGGCGGCATCTGGACCAACCGCACCGACGTCGTCGCACCCCTGCTCATCCCGGGCTGAACATTGCCCGCCGGCGATACGCCGCACGGCATGCCCGGACGGCTGCGCTGCTACCGGGTCCGCGGCGACACCCGGGCCCAGGGCGTCCGGAACGTCGGCGCTCGGCTACCAGGTGGTCGTGGTCGCCGACGACGGGCCGGCGGCACGCTGACTGCTGTTGTCCGGGCAGCGCCTCGCGCAGGTTGCGGCCTCATCCGGGCAAAGCCTTGCGCAGGCCGCGGCCTCATCCGGGCAGGGCCTCGCGCAGGCCGCGGGCGGCGAGGCGGTCGGCGCGCTCGTTCTCCGCGTGCCCGGCGTGCCCCTTGACCCAGTGCCAGACGACGTCGTGCCGGGCGACCGCGGCGTCCAGCTCGCGCCACAGGTCCTCGTTCTTCACCGGCTGTCCGGCGGCGGTATGCCAGCCGTTGCGCTTCCACTTCACGACCCACGACATGATGCCGTTGCGCACGTACGTGCTGTCCGTGTGCAGGTCCACCGCTGAGGTGCGGGTCAGCGCGGCCAGGGCCCGGATCGGTGCGGTCAGCTCCATCCGGTTGTTCGTGGTCGGCGTGGCCTCGCCGCCGCAGAGCTCCTTCTCCACGGTGCCGTACCGCAGCAGCGCCCCCCAGCCGCCCGGCCCCGGGTTGCCGCTGCAGGCCCCGTCGGTCCAGATCTGCACGCGTTGCACCATTCGCGGAGCCCTCTTTTTCTGTCGTACCCCGGTGGCATGCTGTCGGGCATGACGCCGCTGAGGATTGTGAAGGGTGACGCCACCAGCCCGCAGGCGAGCGGCCCGAAAATCATCGCCCATGTCTGCAACGACCAGGGCCACTGGGGCGCGGGTTTCGTCCTCGCCGTGTCGCGGCGCTGGCCCGGGCCCGAGCGCGACTTCCGGCAGTGGCACCGGGGCCGCGCCGGCAACGACTTCGCCCTTGGCGCGGTCCGGCTCGTGGCGGTCCAGCCGTCGGTCTGGGTCGCCAACATGATCGGCCAGCACGGCATCAAGACGGGCAGCTCCGGCCCGCCCGTGCGGTATGAGGCGATCGGCCGTGCCCTGACCACGGTCGGCGACCGGGCGCTGGAGCTGGACGCGTCGGTGCACATGCCGAGGATCGGCTGCGGCCTCGCCGGCGGCCGGTGGGACAGGGTGGAGCCGCTGGTGGTGGCGGCGTTGTGCGAGCGCGACGTGCCGGTGACGGTCTACGACTTCTGAGGTGGTGGCTGACGTCCGCGACCCGTGCCGGCGGATGTCGCCGGTCGGGGCTGGCGTCGCGCCGGGCTGTGTGAGACCTCGGGCATCGCTCGGGTGCGGTTCGCGGTGGTGCTGCGAGCCGGGCCCGACTCCATGCCTCGAGCCGTCGCCAGCGGTCATCCCGGACCCGGACCCCGGCTCCTGCGGCAGGAACTCCCGCTGGATGCCGGTGCGCAGGACGAACAGGATCCGGACAGCACCTGCCGGTCCGGGATCCGCTGGCGTCCCGGACGTCGCGGATCACGCGGTACGGGCTTGGGCGGCAGCGGTTCGATGCGCTGCCACAGCCCGTCCGGCACGCGGTGGAAGTCCGACGGGCGATGGAAGTCTTGGTGGTCAGGCCGCCGCGCAACGGCCGGGCACGGGGTCGGCGGGTTCGTCATGGACGCCGCCGGGCGGTTCCCTCCGCAGGTGACCGTCGCGGCGGTGTCCCGGGTGCCGTCATGCCGCCGCCGTATGAGGTGCTGCCTGGTCGCCGAACCATCTGCCGGAGACCTTCTCAGTTGTCGATCGCCGCAACGCCGGAACGTCATCCCACGACACCCGTTGACGAACGCCGGCCGGCTGGAGTGACCACGAGCGTGGTGGACGCGGCGTGGTGGCTTGATCAATGACAGGACCTCCGGCGAGGCTTCACCGAATCGGAGGTCTCTCCGGCGCACCGTGACGCCCGGCTGACCGGGCACGGCCGGTGCCCGCTCATCCAGCGTGTCGTCAGCGACGGCCGCCCGGTGGCCCACGTCGTCAAGGAGCTGGGCTGCTCCCGCGCGACCGGCTACGAGTGGCTGGCACGGTGGCGCGCCGAAGGCGACGCCGGCCCGGCCGACCGGTCCCGCACCGCGCACCAGCGAGACCAGCCCCCAGCTCGAGGCGCGCGTGCGCGCGCTGCGTACCCGGCCTCAACCGGCCACGCCGTGCTGACCCGCCACGGACCGCACCGCCTGGCCGGCGACGACGGCGGAGCGGAGGGCCTGCCACGGGGTGGCGTCGAAGATGAGGGTGATCGACGTGATCAGGCCGCCGGTGAGGCGGAAGTGCTCGGCCGTGCGCTGGGTGCCGACCGGTGAGGCGGTGTGCACGTCGTAGACGAGGGTGGCCTCGTCGGGGCCGTACAGCTCGCTGAGCAGCCGCACGCCGGTGACGATGCTCAGGAAGGCGGGCAGGCCCGCGAGGTGGCCGGTGGGGTCGTCGCTTTGCAGCATCGGGCTGGAGAACTGGAACGGGGTCGCGGTCAGCGCGACCGCGGCCGCCACGTCGCCGCGGAACCGGGCTTCGTGATAGCCGCGCACCACGTCGGAGGTCGTCATCGGTTTCGCACTCCTTGGACACCTTGGACGAGTCGGAGGCACAGGTCCCGCAGCTGGGCGGCCTCGGCGGGGCTGAGGCGGGCGAACACGGCCGTCATCGCCGCCCGGGTCGGTGCCCGGAACTCGGCCAGCCAGGCGAGGCCGGCCGCGGTCGCGACCGCCCGCACGGAACGCCGGTCCGCGGGGTCCGGCACGCGCCGCACCAGGCCCTCGCGCTCCAGGGTGTCGACGAGGCCGGTGACGTTGCGCGGGGTGACGCCCAGCAGCTGGGCCAGCTCGCCGAGGGGCAGGCCGGCGTCGCCGCTGGTGCGCAGCCGCAGCAGCAGGTCGAACCCGCCGGCGCTGAGCCCGCGGCCGCCGGTGCCCGCGGAGCGCAGGTGCTCGATCGCCGCGGCTGCCGAGCGCACCGCGGCGGCCGCCTCCAGCAGCGGCAGCACCGGGTCGCCGGGCGCGCCGGTGAACGCCTCCAGCGCCGCCCGCGTGGCCGGGTCGAACACGAGACCGTCGTCATCACTTACGTACTGCATAATGAAGTAGTACAGTAAATGACGCGCCGGTTCACTGCAACTCAAGACGTAGGCGGCGCCCGGCGACTACATCCGTGGTGGTAGCCGGCAGCCGGTCTCGGGGATGACGACCGGCGCGCGGCGCGGCCATACGCTGGGCCGGTGGACCGCGACGGGGGCGAGCACCGGCTGGTGGTCGGGGCTGCCGGGGGGCGCTGGGACCGGTGGTGCCGGCAGCCCTGGCCGCCGGTGCTCGTCGGGGTCCTGCAGGTCGGCACGACCGTCGCCGCGGCCCAGCGGGAGACCCCGCGACGGCCGGTCGACCTGCTCGCCGTGGCGCTGCTCGCCGTGGGTCCGTTGCTGCTGTATGCCTGGCACCGCGCGCCCGGGGTGGTGCTGGCCGGCAACTTCGCCGCGGCCGCCGCGTATTACACGCTGGGCTACCGGTTCGGCCCGGCCGCGTTGAGCCTCGCCGTGGCGACGGTCATCACGGTCGCGGCCGGGCGGCGGCGCACGGCCTGGCTGGTGACGGCGCTCGGCCTGCCGGTGTATCTGCTGGTCAGCGCCGCGGTGGGGCGGCAGCGGCCACCGGGGCCGGTCGCGGTGGTGGCGATCGCGGCGGTGCTGGGCCTGCTGCTGGCGGCGGGCGAGGCCGTCCGGGTCGCGGGGGAGCGGCGGGCGGAGGCGCAGCGGGCGGCGGTCGCCGAGCGGCGCCGGCGGGTCAGCGAGGAGCGGCTGCGGGTCGCGCGGGACCTGCACGACGTGCTGGCGCACCACGTGTCGCTGGTCAACGTGCAGGCGAACGTCGCGCTGCGGCTCTTCGACCGCGACCCCGACCAGGCCCGCGCGTCGGTCGCGGCGATCAAGGAGGTGAGCCGCGAGACCATGGACGACCTGCGGGCGGCGCTCGCGGTGCTGCGTCAGGACGGCGCGGCGCCGCGCCGCCCGACCGCCGGGCTCGGCCAGCTCGACGAGCTGCTGGCCCGCTCCGGCGAGGCCGGCCTGCCGGTGACGAAGACCGTCGACGGCACGCCGCGGGCGCTGCCGACGGCGGTGGATCTCGCGGTGTACCGCATCGTGCAGGAGGCCGTCACGAACGTGCGCCGGCACAGTGGCGCCGCCGCCGCGACGCTGCGGGTCGCCTTCGACGAGGACGCCGTCACGGTCGCGGTGCACGACGCCGGGCCGGCGAGGGTCGCGCGTCGCGGCGACGGCGACGGCATCGCCGGCATGCGGGAGCGCGCGACCGGCCTCGGCGGCGCGTTCGAGGCGGGCCACCTGCCCGGCGGCGGGTTCAGGGTGTCCGCGCGGCTGCCGTACCGGATGCCGGCGTGATCCGCGTCGTGCTCGCCGACGACCAGGCGTTGATGCGGGCCGGGCTGCGGGCGCTGCTGCAGGACGGCGGCATCGACGTGGTCGCGGAGGTCGGCGACGGCGACGCCGCGGTGCGCAGGGCCGCCGAGCTGCGGCCGCACGTGGTCCTCATGGACGTGCGGATGCCGGTGATGGACGGCCTGGAGGCGACCCGGCGCATCGCCGGGGACCCCCGGCTGGACGCGGTGAAGGTGCTCATCCTCACCACGTTCGAGATCGACGAGTACGTGTTCGACGCGCTGCGGGCCGGTGCGAGCGGCTTCGTGCTGAAGGACAGCGAGCCCGACGAGCTGCTCCGCGCGATCCACGCGGTCGCCGCCGGCGACGCGATGCTGGCCCCGAGCGTCACCCGGCGGCTGGTGCGGGAGTTCGCGTCGCGGGCGAAGGAGGTCCGGCCGGCCGGGCGGCTCGCCGCGCTCACCGAACGGGAGCGGCAGGTGCTGGTCCTGGCCGCGCAGGGGCTGACCAACGACGAGATCGCCGCCCGGCTGTTCGTGACCCTGGCGACCGCCAAGACGCACATCAGCCGCGCGATGACCAAGCTGCGCGCCAGGGATCGCGCGCAGCTGGTCATCATGGCGTACGAGACGGGCCTGATCCGGCCGGGCTGGATGACCTGACCCGTCTCAGGCGCGCACGTCGCGGCGGGTGAACACGACGAACGCGGTGGTGAGCGCGAGCGCGCCGTACACCAGCGTCCCGGCGAGCCCATGGTTGTACGGGACGCTGCCGGGCACGCCGGTGACCGCCCCCGCGAGCAGGCCGGGCATCAGGTGCCCGGCGCCGGGCCAGGTGTTGCGGGCGATGTTCTCCACCATGATGAACCAGCACAGCGCGACCCCCACCGCCACGGCCGTCGAGCGCAGCAGCACGCCGAGCGCCAGCCCGATCGCCCCGTAGCAGGCGGCGGCCAGGACGGTGTTCGCGTAGCCGGTCGCGGCGTCGGCGAGCCACGGCCCGCTCGGCGTACCGCGGACCCCGGTCACGACCGCGGCGCACGCCACGCTCACCGCCAGGGCCAGCAGCAGCGCCCCGGCCGTGCACGCGGCCAGCGCCAGCACCTTCCCGGCGAGCAGCCGGTCGCGCAGCGGCTGGCGCAGCAGCAGCGTGCGCAGGGTGCCCAGCCCGTACTCGGTGGTGACGCCGGTCAGGAACACCACCAGCACGACCAGCCCGACGAGCCGCGACGCGTTGGTGAACCCCGCGGTGAGCCGGCTTGGCGCGGGCGTCGCGGTGGCGAAGGTGAGCACCGTCACCAGGACCGTGCAGCCGATCAGGGCGCCGAGTCCGCCGTACAGCACCCTGGGGCGGCGCAGCTTCATCAGCTCCGACCGGAACGCCTTCGTCATGACCGCTCCTTCGTGAACATGGCCAGATACCGCTCCTCGAGGTCGCCGCCGCCGGCGAGCAGGTCGCGGGCGGGGCCCTGGTACAGCCGCCGGCCGTCGCCGATGACGACCAGCCAGTCGCACACCTGCTGGACCTCGGCGAGCAGGTGCGAGGAGACCAGCACCGTGCGCCCCTCGTCGTGGATGGACCGCACGATGCCGCGCAGGTCCCGGATCCCGGCGGGGTCCAGGCCGTTCGCCGGCTCGTCGAGGACCACCAGCGCCGGATCGCCGAGCAGCGCCGCCGCGATGCCGAGCCGCTGCTTCATCCCGAGGGAGTAGCTCTGGTACGGCCCGCGCCCCCGCCCGCCGAGCCCGACCCGCTCCAGCAGCGCGGGGATCCCGGCCGGGTCGGTGCCGGCGAGGGCCGCCTGCACGGCGAGGTTCCGCTCGCCGGACAGCCCCGGGTAGAACGCCGGGCTCTCGATCAGCGCGCCGACCCGGGGCAGGTACGCGACCGGATCGGTGAGCGGCAGGCCGCCGACGCTGCCGGTGCCGGCGTCCGGGCGTACCAGACCCAGCAACATCCGCAGCGTCGTGGTCTTGCCCGCCCCGTTCGGCCCGATGAGTCCGGCGACCACGCCCTCGGGCACGTCGAGGTCGAGCCCGTCCACCACGGTGCGGGCGCCGTAGCGTTTCGTCAGCCCGCGGGTCTCGATGGCATTCGTCATGGCCGCATCGTGGCCCGCCGGCACCCCGCGCGTCGTCATGCCCGCGGACCGGACCGGCGCTACCACGACGGTCGCAGCGCCGGCCGGTCCCCGTCCACCGCGCGGATGAGCCGGTGCCGTCGCGTGTACCGCGTCAGGACGAGTGTCCGGTGTGGACCGTGGCCCGACGCGCGGGCGGTGCGGTGTGGTGCAGCGTGATGGGCATGCTGTTCTCCGGTCACCGCTGGGTCGGGCTGCTCGGCATCGGGTGGTTCGTCCTGTTCCTGCTCGGCGCCGCCGTCCTGCAGGGCGAGCCGCCCGCCGCCGGTGCCCCGGTCGCCCAGGTGCGCGACTTCTTCCACACCGCCGGCTCCCGCTACCTGGTGGGCGACCTCGTCGCCGGCT
The DNA here is from genome assembly GCF_000716715.1 of Dactylosporangium aurantiacum. Classification (GTDB taxonomy): domain Bacteria; phylum Actinomycetota; class Actinomycetes; order Mycobacteriales; family Micromonosporaceae; genus Dactylosporangium; species Dactylosporangium aurantiacum. The sequence goes on from NZ_JNYJ01000015.1 coordinate 183,218, forward strand.
GCGCCTTCATGCTGCTGCTCCTGCCGTTCGGCACCCTCCTGCCCCGAGCACTGTCCACGGTGGAACGACAGCCGCCGTGGTGGTCGCCGCTGACCGCGGTCAGCGTGGTGGCCGTGGTGACGGTCGGCGGCACCGCCACGTCGTTCCTGGACGCGGCCGCCCTGGCCGCCGGCGGCCCGCAGCTGGACGACTCGACGGTGACCGCGCTGCTGTACGCCAACACCGCGGGGATCGCCCTGATCGGCCTGCCGGCGGCGGTGTTCGCCGCGTCCGCCGCCGCGCTGGTCCACCACGCCACCGGCCCCCGGGCCCTGACACTGCTCGGCGGGCTCGCCGCGGTGCTACTGGTCGCGGGCGCGGCCTTCCCCGTCACCGGCACCGGCCACGGACCACTGTGGACGGTGCGGTTCGTGAGCTTCCTGGCGCTCGCCCTGTTCGTCCTCGGCACGTCGCTGTACGTCCTGACCGGCGTCGGGCGCGGTCGATCCCGCCCGGCGGCGGACCGCTCCTGACGTAGGGCGGCCCGCTCCGCGCGACTGCACGACCGGCGTGTCACAACGTGTTCGACGTGCCCGGAGCGTTGGACGGAGTGCGAAGCTCCTGGTGCGCACCACGCCGGCCGGTGGGGCGCAGCGCCGTGGCGGTGGCGGCGACGAACAGTGACAGCAGCACCGGGATCGCCAGGGCGCCGGGCAGGCCGGCGACCCGGCTGGCGGCGCCGATGAGGACCGGGCCGAGCAGGAAGCCGAGGTAGCCGAGGCCGACGACGCGGGCGAGCGCGCGCCCGGCGGCGTCGGGGTTGCGGTCGCCGGCGGCCGAGTACACCTGCGGGGCGATGAGGGCCATGCCGGCGCCGAGGCAGGCGAACCCGGCCACGCCCGCCGCGGGCTCGCCGGCGAGGAGGGCCGCGCCGAGGCCGCCGGCGGCGAGCAGGCCGCTGGCCCGGACCAGCAGGACCGGGCCGAACCGGGCGGTGAGCCGGTCGCCGGCGAGGCGGGTCACGGTCATCGCCACCGAGAACGCGGCGAACGCGGCCGCCGCGAACCCGGCCGAGCTGTGCAGGTCGTCGCGCAGGTAGACGGCGCTCCAGTCGGCGGCGGCGCCCTCGCCGACGAGCGCGCAGCAGGCGAGCACGCCGAGGAAGAGCACGCCCCGCACGGGTCCGGCCGGCGCGGCGACCGGCGTCGAGAGGACCGCCGGTGCCGGCGCCGGCGGCAGGGCCCACCACGACGACCACGCGGCGAAGGCGAGCATCGCGCCACCGACCGCGGCGAACGTCGCGCGTGGGCCGGCGCCGGCGTGGGCAAACAGGCCGCCGGCGCTCGCGCCGAGGAAGCCGCCGATGCTGTACACCGCGTGGAACGACGACATGATCGGCCGCTGCCAGGACCGTTGCACGTCGATGGCGTTGGCGTTCATGGCGATGTTCAGCGTCCCGTGGACGGCCCCGAACACGAACAGCGCGACGGCCAGGGCGGCCAGGTCGGGCGCGTACGCCGGCAGGATCAGCGCGAGCCCCTCGGCGAACGCGGCCGGCAGCATCACCCGCCGGCTGCCGAACCGGTCGACCAGCCGCCCGGTGGCCTGCATGCCGGTGATGGCGCCGGCGGCGAACGCGAGCAGCGCGAGGCTCAGCGCCCCGTCGTCCAGCGCCAGGTCGCGCTTGACGGCGGGGATGCGGGCCGTCCACGCCCCGAGCGTGATGCCGAACAACAGGAAGAGCAGCGCGGTCGCGACCCGCGCGCGCACGAGGACCCGACGCTGCGACGATTCCGGCACGCCAGGATTCTCGCATCCGGCCGGGGTTAGCATCGGGGCGTGCAGTTCCGCGACGCCGTCCACGCCGACCTCTCCGCGATCGTCGGGCTGCTCGCCGACGACATCCTCGGCATGACCCGCGACCGGGCGGTGGTCGACGAGGCGTACGAGCGGGCGTTCCGGCAGATCACCGAGGACCCGCGCAACCGGCTGATCGTCGCCGACGACGGCGGGGAGGTGGTGGCGGTGCTGCAGGTGACGTACATCCCGGGGCTCGGCCGGCACGGCGCCGAGCGGGCGCTGGTCGAGTCGGTCAGGGTGCGCGCCGACCGGCGCGGGCAGGGGCTCGGGGCGGCGCTCATGGCCTGGGTCGTGGACCGGGCGCGCGAGCGCGGCTGCGCGCTGGTGCAGCTCACCACCGACAAGCGCCGGCAGGACGCGCACCGGTTCTACGAGCGGCTCGGCTTCGTCGCCAGCCACGAGGGTATGAAGCTGGACCTGACCGGCGGCGGGTGAGGCTCACACCTCGGTGATCTGGCCGGCCTCCACCTTGATGGGGATCTCCTTGAGGCCGCTCGTCGCGGGGCCGCTCAGACGGGCGCCGTCGGCGATCGCGAAGGTCGAGTTGTGCGCCGGGCAGGTCGCCACCCCGTCCTTCGGGGCGCCGATCTTGACGCCCTTGTGCGGGCAGGCGGCGTCGTACGCCTTGAACGTGCCGGCGACCGGCTGGACGAGCAGGACGCCACCGACCAGGGTGCCGCCGCCGACCGGGACGTCGGCGGTGCTCGCCAGGCTGGTCGCCGGGGCGGCCGTGACCGGCGCGGACGTCGCCGGGGCGGCCGCGGCCCCGGACGGCGCGGGATCGTCGCCGCACGCGGCCAGCAGGCCGGCCGCGCCCGCGGCACCGGCGCCGGCGAGCAGCGCCCGCCGCCCGGCACACCATCGCATCGACACTGTCGTGCTCCTTCCGTCGGACACGGACGAGGACGATAGGCACGATGCCGATCGATGGCAATTGATTGCACGTGTTTTCATGGGTACCCGAACGATGCGGCGCCGGTCCCGCCACGTTGCGGGACCGGCGCCGGGTTCAGCGGGTCGGGTCTGACCAGGCCGTGCCGGGTCAGGTCGCCAGGGTGAACCGCCACTGCTGGTTGGTGCCGCCGTGGCAGGTCCACTGCAGCAGGCGGGCGCCGTCGGCGGTCGAGGCGCCGTTGACGTCGACGCACTTCCCGCTCTGGACACCCTTGACGGTGTACACGCCGGACGTGCCCGTCGCGGTGACGGTGAACTTCTGGTTGTCGGCGTTGGTGCAGGTGGACTGCTGCAGGAAGGCCCCGTCGGCGGTGGAGGACCCGGTGACGTCGAGGCACTTGCCGCTGTGCACGGCCTTCAGGTAGACCGCGCCGTTGCCGGCGTCGACGGCCTGCCACTTCTGGTTGTTGCCGCCGGTGGCCGCCCACTGGACGACCTGCGCGCCGTCGGCCGTCGAGACGCCGCTGACGTCCACGAGCTTGCCGCTGTGCTGGGCGGTCAGGGTCCAGGTCTTGCCGGCCACGCCACCGCCGGTGCCGGGGGTGCCGACGCCCGCGCCGCCGAAGGTGAACGAGTCCAGGTCGAAGCCGTTGTTCACGCTGTTCTTGAACACCATGTACAGCGTGTGCGTGCCGGACAGCGCGGCGGTGTTGACCGTCGCCGTGTTCTGGTAGTTGTCCCACCCACCGGTGTTGGGGATGGTCGTCGTCGCCAGCAGCGTGCCGGTCGGCGAGTCGGCGCGCAGCTCGATGGAGCCGCCGCCGGACGGCGAGGAGACCCGGTAGGTGACGTTGGTGATCCCCTGCAGGCTCATCGGGTTGAACGAGATCCAGTCGTTGTTCGAGATGTCCCCGACGCGCTTCGTGCTCTCCGCGCCGGCCTGGTCGACCACCCGGATGCCGCTCTGCGCGGTGAAGTACTCCGCCTGCTTGTGCTTCGGTTGCAGGATCGCCTGGCCGTAGCCGGTCAGCGGGGCCGCGCCGCCCGCGCCGCCGTTGTCGGTGTAGCGGGCGATCAGGGCGTAGAACAGGTTCGCCCCGTCCGGGTGCCCGCCGAGCAGGTCGGTGGAGATGGTGCCGGAGCAGCCCGGGTACTCGGTCGTCTCGTGCAGGTGGTCGTCGTGGCCGAGAGCCGGGTTGACGTACACCTTCGAGCAGTCGACGGCCGCGCCACCGGGGTCGGTGACGGTCACCGTGTAGGGCACCTGGTCGCCGAAGTTGAGCATGCCGCCGTTGACCGGGGTGCTGACCGTGACGGTCGGCGCGGTGTTGCCGACGGTGATCTGCACGTTGGCGTAGCCGGTCTTGCCGGTGTTGTCGGTGACCTTCAGCTGGGCGGTGTAGTTGCCGTTGGCGGTGTACGTCTTGGCCGGGTTCGCCGCCGTCGACGTGGTGCCGTCGCCGAACGTCCACAGGTAGCTGATCGTGTTGCCCGCGTCGGGGTCCATCGAGCCGGCGCTGGAGAACTGGACGTTCAGCGGGGCGTTGCCGTTCGTCGGCGTGCCGGTGGCCTTGGCGATCGGCGACCGTCCACCTTGGACGTAGTCGATGCGGTACAGGCCGGAGTCGTTGTTGCCGCCGCCGAAGTTGGAGCCCCACTCCAGCAGGTACAGCGAGCCGTCAGGGCCGAACTCCATGTCCATCGGCTTGTTGAAGTTGCCGCCGGGCAGGAAGGTGTTGGTCCGGGTGACGGCGGTGCTGCTGTCGAAGTGGACCTCCTTGACGAAGTTGCGGGCCCACTCGTAGAAGAAGTGGACGCCGTCGTAGTACTGGGGGAACTTCGTCGGCGACGGGTTCGCCGCGTCGTACCGGTAGACCGGGCCGCCCATCGGTGCCGAGCCGCCGGAGCCCAGCTCGGGGAAGTTCGGCGAGGCGCCGTAGCCGTACCACAGGTTCGGCGCGACGATCGGCTTCAGGTTGACCAGGCCGGTGTTGTTGGGCGAGTTGTTGACCGGCGCGGCGCAGTTGAACTTCGCGCCGACGACGCCGGTGTCGGGGTTGTAGGGCGCGTACGGCTGGTTGTCGCCGTGGCAGAACGGCCAGCCGTAGTTGCCGGCGGCCTTGATGACGTTGAGCTCCACCAGGCCCTCGGGGCCCCGGTTGGTGGTCGGCGGGTTGCGGTCCGGGCCGTAGTCGGCGAGGTACACCCAGCCGTTGGCCGGGTCGATGGAGAAGCGGAACGGGTTGCGGAAGCCCATCGCGTACACCTCGGGCCGCGTCTGGGCGGTGCCCTGCGGGTAGAGGTTGCCGGTCGGGATGGTGTAGCCGCCGGCCGCCGACGGGCGGATCCGCAGCAGCTTGCCGCGCAGGTCGTTGGTGTTGCCCGCGGTGCGCGCGGCGTCGAGGTTGGCCTTGCCGGCCCGCCAGTCCAGCGGCGCGTAGCCCTGCCAGTTGGGGTCGAGGTTCGGCGGCGTGTCGTCGCCGGTACCGATGTACAGGTTCCCATCCGGCCCGAAGGCGATGTAGCCGCCGGTGTGCCCGGGCTCGGGGAACGTCCGGTCGCGGTACGCCGGGATGTCGATGATGGTGACCGCGCTGGACATGTTCAGCGTGTCGCCGCTGAGCGTGAACCGGGACACCCGGTTGATGTCGGTCGTGCTGCTGGCCGGGGAGTGGTACAGGTACACGTAGCCGTTGGTGGCGAAGGCCGGGTCGAGGGCCAGGCCGGTGAGGCCGTCCTCGCCGCCGGTGTAGACGCTCAGCGTGCCCGCGGTGACCGTGGTGTTCGTGGACGGCTTGAAGATCTTCACCTGGCCGGCCCGCTGGATGTAGATGACCCGCCCGTCGGGCGCGACGGCGAGCGCCATCGGGTCGGCGGTGTTGTCGTCCAGGGTGCGCTTCTCGAAGTTGCCCCACACGGTGCCGCCGCAGTCGCCGGCGAGGTTTCCGGCCGCCCAGCGCACGCCGCCCAGGACGTGGTTGCGGAAGTTGGTCTCGCTGTAGGACTCGATGGCGTGGCCCATGGCGGTGGCCCACACCCGGCCGCCGCCGGTGTTGCGGCACCAGGAGATCGGGTGGTCGCTGCCCATCGCGCGCGGGCCCGGGTTGTAGGTGCGCTCGTCGGCCGTGACGAGCACGTGCACGTCGCCGCGCGGGTTCTTGTCGAAGTTGTACCACTCCTCGCTGCGGTTCCACCGGTCCGGCAGGCCCGCCGTGGACGGGTGGAACTTGTCGGCGACGATCGCCTGCCCGGCCAGCACGCCGGGGGAGTGCTCGGGCATGTGCGCGCCCGCGTTGACCGTCTGGTCCCACCACGGGTACTCGGTCTCGATGCCCATGTCGGTGGCGTTGTGGACCGCGACGATGCCCTTGCCGCTGGCCAGGAAGCCCTCCACGGCGGAGCGCTGGGCGGCGGTCGTGAAGACCATGCCGGACGTCTGCAGCATGACCAGGACGTCGAAGGTGGCCAGGTTGGCGGGGGTGAAGACATTGCTGTCCTCGCTGAACACCGCCTCGAAGTTGTTGGCGGCGGCCTGCTGCTGGACCATCTGGATGGCGGCCGGGATCGAGTCATGCCGATACCCGACGGTCTTGGTGAACACCAGCGCGCGGAAGGCGGGCGCCGCCGCCGCGGGCTGGACGAGCGCCATCGACAGCAGCATGCCGACGATGGTGCCCAGGATCAACGTGCTTCTTCGCATGCCGTTTCCTCTCGGCGGGACAACGCGATGCGGGCCATGGGCACACGGCAGCCACCCGTGGACAGGGTTCAGTGACGTCTGACTGGTCCGGTCGAGCTACTGCCGTCCGCCGCGACGGACAGTGACATCGATCGGATGAAGACGCGTCAGCTGCCGTGACGAAGAGTCACATCGATGGGCTCTTCTGACATGGCTCGCGGCGCCAAGCCTGCTCCGGCGGACCTTTTGAAGTCAATACGGACAACAGAAGCGCAGCTCATAACGTTTTTTTGGTGGCCGATTCCGGCCTGCGGGGGCACGATTTCGTAGCTGTTTCATCTTGATCGTGTTACGTCATTGCCAGCCGGCGCCCGGACCTTTAACGTGACGGACACGATCTTTTGTCTCGGCGAGCAGAAGTACTGCGTCGTCGACCGGAAGATCTCGCAATGTGCAGTGCGTTGCCTACGTTGGGTGCCGCATCGGGTGGCGACCATCGACGTAGTCGCGGCCGGAGGTTACACACCGTTAGAAGAAACCGCCATGGCATCGAACTCGCTGCTCACGCTCCGAAGTGTGCCCTGGCGCCTCTCTCATAGGAGAACACGTGAGACGAACCCCGTATGTCGTGGCTGCTGCGGCTGTGTTGCTGGTGCTGTCCGGTTGTGCGACTGATGAGCCGACCGTGACGGCTTC
>NZ_JNYJ01000016.1 GCF_000716715.1 Dactylosporangium aurantiacum
TGGCATGCTGCTCGGCACCCTCATCGACGAGCTCGAACGCCGCGGCCAACGCTACGGCCTCGCCACGCTGTGCATCGGCGGCGGCATGGGCATCGCGACGATCGTGGAGCGGATCTGATGACCATTCGATACGAGCGGGGCGCCGACGGCGTCGTCGTGCTGACCCTCGACGACCCCAGCCGGGGCGTCAACACCATGAACGAGGCGTTCCTGTCCAGCCTCGACACGGTCCTGGACCGCCTGGAGGCCGAGCGGGCCGACATCACCGGCGTCATCATCACCTCGGCGAAGCAGTCCTGGTTCGCCGGCGGCGACCTCGACATGCTCGGCAGCATCGGCGCCGACCAGGCCGAGCTGGCGTACACGGCCAGCATGCGGGTCAAGGCGCAGCTGCGCCGCCTGGAGACGCTCGGCCGGCCCGTGGTCGCCGCGATCAACGGCACCGTGCTCGGCGGCGGCCTCGAACTCGCCCTCGCCTGCCACCACCGGGTCGTCGCCGACGACCGCCGCATCGAGATCGGCTGCCCAGAGGTCACCCTCGGGCTGCTGCCGGCCGGCGGCGGCGTCGTGCGCACCGTGCGCCTGCTCGGCATCACCGAGGCGCTGCTGCAGGTGCTGCTGAAGGGTCAGCGGCACCGCCCGCCGAAGGCCCTGGAGATCGGGCTGGTGCACCAGGTGGTCCCCGCCGACCAGGTCCTCGACGCCGCGCGGGCGTGGGTCGCCGCCAACCCCGACGCGGTCCAGCCGTGGGACGTCAAGGGCTACCGGATCCCCGGCGGCACGCCGAGCAGCCCGGCGTTCGCGGCGAACCTGCCCGCGTTCCCGGCGAACCTGCGCAAGGAGCTCAAGGGCGCCCCGTACCCGGCGCCGCGCAACATCCTCGCCGCCGCCGTCGAGGGCGCCCAGGTCGACCTGGCGACCGCGTTCGACATCGAGGCCCGCTACTTCGCCGAGCTGGTCACCGGGCAGGTCGCCAAGAACATGATCCAGGCGTTCTTCTTCGACCTGCAGGCCGCCAACGCCCGCGGCTCCTCCGCCGCGCCGTTCACGACCGTGGCGGTGCTCGGCGCCGGCATGATGGGCGCCGGGATCGCCTACGTGTGCGCCCGCGCCGGGATGCGGGTGCTGCTCAAGGACGTGACCGTCGAGGCCGCCGAGCGCGGCAAGGCGTACTCGCGGCGGCTGGTCGACAAGGGCCGCGGCGGCCCCGACCTGCTGGACCGGATCACCCCGACCGCCGACCCGGCCGACCTCGTTGGCGCGGACCTGGTCATCGAGGCCGTGTTCGAGGACCCGGCGCTCAAGCACAAGGTGTTCGCCGAGATCCAGGACGTCGTCGCCCCGGACGCGCTGCTGTGCTCCAACACCTCGACACTGCCGATCACCGAGCTCGCCGACGGGGTGCGCCGCCAGGCCGACTTCGTCGGGCTGCACTTCTTCTCCCCCGTGGACAAGATGCCCCTCGTCGAGGTGATCCGTGGCCGGACCACCTCCGACGACGCCGTCGAACGCGCCCTCGGCGTCGTACGGCAGCTGCGCAAGACCCCGATCGTGGTGAACGACAGCCGCGGGTTCTTCACCAGCCGGGTCATCGGTACGTTCACCAACGAGGGCGTCGCGATGCTCGCCGAGGGCATCCCCGCACCGTCGATCGAGCAGGCCAGCGCCCAGGCCGGCTACCCGGCGCCGGTGCTGCAGCTGATGGACGAGCTGACCCTCACCCTGCCGCGCAAGATCCGGCGGGAGACGGCGGCCGCGGTGTCCGCCGCCGGCGGCACCTGGACCCCGCACCCGGCGGACGCGGTCATCGACCGGATGATCGACGAGTTCGGCCGGCCGGGACGCTCCGGCGGTGCCGGGTTCTACGAGTACGCCGACGGCCGGCGCACCCGGCTCTGGCCAGGGCTGCGGGAGCACTTCGCCGCCCCCGGCGCCGACCTGCCGCCGCTGGTGGACCTGCAGGAGCGGATGCTGTTCGCCGAGGCGCTCGAGTCGGTCAAGTGCCTCGACGAGGGCGTGCTCACCTCGGTCGCCGACGCCAACATCGGCTCGATTTTCGGCATCGGCTTCCCCGGCTGGACCGGCGGCGTCCTGCAGTACATCAACGGCTACCCGGGCGGGCTGGACGGGTTCGTCGCCCGGGCCCGCGAGCTGGCCGCCCGGTACGGCAGCCGCTTCGAGCCGCCCCGGCTGCTGCTGGACAAGGCCACCCGCGGCGAACTGTTCCGCTGACCCGCACCACACCGCGGGTCCGGGGACCGCACGTCCCCGGGCCCGTCGGGTGCCGGCGGCCGCGGACTCCCGCCCGGGCGGCGCGGCCCGGCGTCACAGCGCCGCGCGGGTGAGCAGGAGGCGGCGCAGGGTGGTGGGGTCGCCGGCGAGGAGGCGGTTGGCGGTGGCGCGTTTGAGGTAGCGGTGCGCGTCGTGCTCCCAGGTGAAGCCGATCCCGCCGAGCAGCTGGATCGACGCGCGGGTCACGGTCCACGCGGCCTCGGTCGCGAGCAGCTTCGCCAAGGGGGCCGCGGTCGCGAACTCCGGGGTGCCGGCGGCGCGCAGGGCGTACCAGACCGACGACTGCGCCTGTTCGACGGCGACGTGCAGGTCGGCGACCCGGTGCCGCAGCGCCTGGAAGGTGGCCAGCGGCACGCCGAACTGGGTGCGGGTGCGCAGGTGCTCGGCGGTGACGCGCAGCGACGCGCGGGCCACGCCGACGGACTCGGCGGCGAGGGCCGCGTGCAGCAGGTCCTGCGCGCGGCCGGCGTGGCGGGCGACGAGCCGGGCCGGGGCCTGCCACAGCACGAGGGTGCCCTGGGTGCGGGTCTGGTCCAGGGTCGGCTGCGGGCGGATGTCGGGGTCGGTGACGGCGAACAGCGCGGTCCCGTCGGACACGATCACCACGCCGGCCGTGTCCGCGTCGAGGATGTGCGCGAACGAGCCGTCCAGGAGGTAGCCGTCGCCGTCGGGGCGGGCGGTGCAGGTGCCGTCGAGGGCGAGCGCGCCGACGAGGTCGCCGGCGGCGAGGGCCGGCAGCAGCTCGGCGGCGGCCGGCTCGGCCGGGTCGAGGGCGAGCGTGGCGACGGTGGTGGCCAGCAGCGGCGACGTGAGCAGCGCGGCGCCGGCCTCCTCCAGCACGATGCCGACCTCCACGAGGGTCGCGCCGAAGCCGCCGTGCTCCTCGGGGACCGCCAGGGCGGTCAGGCCCAGCTCGCCGGTGAGCCGGTCCCAGTCGGCGCCGGTACGGAAGAACGCGGCGACGCTGTCGCGCAGGGCGGCGTGTTCGGGGTTCATCGGGTGCCTCGCGGGGTGCGGCCGAGGACGTGGTCGGCGACGATGTTGCGCTGGATCTCGTCGGAACCGCCGTAGATGGTGTCGGCGCGGGTGAACAGGAACAGCCGCTGGGCGTCGGTGAGCTCGTACGGCGCGGCCTCGGCGATCGTCGCCGCGGCCCCGCCGACGTCCATGGCCAGCTCGCCGAGGCGCTGGTGCCAGCGGGCCCACAGCAGCTTCGCCACGGACGCGCCGGCCGGGTCCGGCGCCGTGGCCGACAGCGCCCGCAGCGCGTGGTGGCGCAGGCCCTGCAGGCCGGCCCACGCGTCGGCGATGCGGTCGGCGGTCACGGGGTCGTCGAAGGTGCCGTTCGCGCGGGCGGTGGCGACGACGGCGGCCAGCTCCCGGGCGAAGCCGAGCTGCTGGCCGAGGGTGGCGACCCCCCGCTCGTAGGACAGGGTGCTGGTGGCCACCCGCCAGCCGTCGCCGGGCGCGCCGACGACCAGGTCCGCGTCGGCACGGGCACCGTCGAAGAACACCTCGTTGAACTCCGAGGTGCCGGTGAGCTGCTTGATCGGCCGGACCTCGACGCCCGGCTGGCGCATCGGGACCAGCAGGTAGGACAGGCCGTCCTTGCGGGTGGCGGCCGGGTCGGTGCGGGCCAGCACGAAGCACCAGTCGGCGACGTGCGCCAGGGACGTCCACACCTTCTGCCCGGTGACCCGCCACGCGCCGTCCTCGTCGAGGGCCGCCCGGGTGCGCACGCCGGCGAGGTCGGAGCCGGCGCCGGGCTCGGAGTAGCCCTGGCACCACAGCTCCTCGGCCCGGGCGATCGGCGGCAGGAAGCGGTCGCGCTGGGCGTCGGTGCCGTGCGCGATGAGGGTCGGCGCGAGCAGGTACTCCCCGATGTGGCTGAGCCGGCCGGGGCCGCCGGCGCGGGCGTACTCCTCGAAGAACACCACCTGCTCGGCGATGGTGGCGCCGCGCCCGTACGGTGCGGGCCAGCCGATCCCGATCCAACCGGCGGCGCCGAGGACGCGCTCCCAGCGGGCCCGCAGCTCGAGGTGCTCGTGCTCGCGGCCCGGGCCGCCGGCGCCGACGAGCGGGGCGAACTCGCCGGTCAGGTGCTCGCGCAGCCAGGCGCGGATGTCCGCGGCCCGCAGGGCGACCTCAGGCGCCATAGACGGCCGCCGGTGCTGGGGCGCGCGACAGCAGGTCACGCACGACGGGGCCGAGCTCGTCGGGGTGCCAGCGGCGGCCGGCGTCGCGGGTCTCGCCGTGCTGCCAGCCGTCGGCGACGCTGACCGCGCCGCCGGAGACCTCGAAGACGCGGCCGGTGACGTCGCCGCTGTCGGCGCCGGCGAGCCAGACGACCAGCGGGGACACGTTGTCCGGGGCCATGGCGTCGAAACCGGTGTCGGGGGCGCGCATCGCGTCGGCGAACACGGTCTCGGTCATGGCGGTGCGGGCGCTGGGGGCGATGGCGTTGACGGTGACGCCGTAGCGGGCCAGCTCCGCGGCGGCGACCACGGTGAGCGCGGCGATGCCGGCCTTCGCGGCGCTGTAACTGGCCTGCCCGACGCTGCCCATGAGCCCGGCGCCGGAGGTGGTGTTGACGACCCGGGCGGCGACGTCCTCGCCGGCCTTGGCCCGGGCCCGCCAGTGGGCGGCGGCGTGCCGCAGCGGGGCGGCGGTGCCCTTGAGGTTGACCCGCATGACGGCGTCCCACTCGTCCTCGGCGAGGTTGACGACCATCCGGTCGCGGGCCAGGCCGGCGTTGTTGACCAGGGCGTCGAGCCGGCCGTGCGCGGCGACGGCCCGGTCGACCAGGGCGGCGGCGAAGTCCCAGTCGGCGATGTCGCCGGGGACCGCGACCGCGCCGGTGCGCGCGGCGACGTCGGCGAGCGCGTCGGCGTCCAGGTCGTTGAGCACCAGCCGGGCGCCGGCCTCGGCGAGCGCGAGCGCGTGCGCCCGGCCGAGGCCCTGCGCGGCGCCGGTGACGATGACGGATCTCATACGCGGAGCACCTCTCGCTGGTACCGGCGGACCTTGTCGCGGACGCCGACGGGGTCGTTCGGGTCGGCGCGGATGACGACCCGGGCCACGCCGAGGGAGCGCAGCGTCTCCAGGTCGCCGACGTTGCCGGGGGCCCGCATGGTGATCTCGATGTCGTCGATGCTGCGCCCGGCGGCGGCGCACTGCTCGGCGAGGGCGGCGCGCAGCTCGGCGAACCGGACGCCGGTGACGCCGAGGGGGTACCAGCCGCTGCCGTGCCGGGCGGCGCGGCGCACCGCGGCCATGGAGTGCCCGCCGACGACGATCGGCACGCCGCCGGGGCGGGTGGGGCGGGGCCGGCTGTGCACGTCGCGGAAGCTGACGAACCGGCCGGTGTACGTGGCGGGCGCCCGGGTCCACAGGGCGTGCATGGCCTCGAGGTACTCGTCGGCGCGGGCGCCGCGCTCCTCGAAGGGCACGCCGACGGCGTCGTACTCCTCGCGCAGCCAGCCGACGCCGATGCCGGCCAGCAGCCGCCCGCCGCTGAGCACGTCCACGGTGGCGAGGCGTTTCGCCAGCTCGACGGGGTGGTGTTCGGGCAGGATCAGCATGGCGGTGCCGAGGCGCAGGCTGGTGGTGTGCGCGGCGGCGAAGGTGAGCCAGTGCAGCGGGTCGGGGATGTCGTCGCCGGCGCCGAGGCTCATCCGGCCGCCGGGATCGTACGGGTACGCGGAGGTGTAGTCGTCCGGGACGACCACGTGCTCGACGGCCCAGACCGACTCGCAGCCGAGCTCCTCCAGCAGCCGGACGAAGCGCGCGGTGGTGGCGGGATCGGCGGCGCCGGTGCCGCCGAGGACGGGCATGACCCCGAGTTTCAGCTCCACGACGGGTACTCTACCAAACGCTTGCTTGGTAACGTAAGCGGATGGATTTCAGGTTCCGCAAGGGCGTTGCCGTCGTCACCGGTGCCACCGGCGGCATCGGCGAGGCCGTCGCCCGTCTCCTCGTCGCCCGCGGCAGCCGGGTGCTGCTGGCGTACCGCAGCAACGCCGCCGCGGCCGAGACCCTCGCCACCGAGCTGCCCGGCGCGACCGCGCACCGGGTCGAGCTGGCCGATCCGGCCTCGTGCGCGGCGCTCATCGACGCCGCGCCGGTCGTGCACACCCTCGTGCACGCCGCCGGGCCGCACGTGCCGATGCTGCACCTGAGCCGGGTCCCGCCGGAGCGCTTCGCCGCGCAGCTCACCGACGACGTGGCCGGCTTCTTCAACATCCTCGCCGCGGCCCTGCCCCGGCTGCGCGAGTCGCGCGGCAGCCTGGTCGCGGTCACCACCGCCGCCACCCGCCGGTTCCCGGTCCGCGACGGGCTGTCCGCCGGCCCGAAGGCCGCGGTCGAGGCCCTCGTGCGCGGGGTCGCCGCCGAGGAGGGCCGCTTCGGGGTGCGGGCCAACTGCGTCGGGCCGGGCATGCTCACCGACGGCATGGCGGCCCGGTTGATGGCCGACGGCGACCTCGACGAGCGGGCCCTGGAGGTGACCCGGGGCAACATCCCGCTGCGGACGTTCGGCACCGCCGCCGACGTCGCCGAGGCGGTGTGCTTCCTGGCCAGCGACCGGGCCCGGTTCATCACCGGCCAGAAGCTCGACGTCGACGGCGGCTACGCCGCCTGACCGACGTCGTGGCCGAAGAGCAGCCCATGGCCGTCCCCCGAACTCGTGCAGCAGGCAGCGGGCCCGCTGCGGGCAGCTGCCCGACGCGCACGGGAGCTCCTGCCAGCCCTCGTGGCGCACCCAGGCGTCGCGGGCCGGCGGCGGCTGGCCGGGGTGGCGCAGGTCCTCGCCGAGCCAGGTGCGGTGCCGCACCAGGTCGGTCGGGCGCCGCCGCGGCGGCTGCGGCAGGCTCTGCGGTCCGCAGCCACCCGTAGCCGGTCGAGCGACTCGACCGGCCGCGTCTGGCGGCCGCCGTCCCGCTTCGCGGCGCGAGAGGGTTGAATTGCGCCATGACGGCACGTGAGCGCTACGGCGAGTCGGTCCTCAGCCCCGACTGGCACGGTGAGCGGGAGCGACTCGTCGCCATGGCCGAGGTGGCCGACGGCACGACGCGGCGGGTCCTGCAGGACCTCGGGCTGCGCCCGCACTGGGACTGCCTCGAGGTCGGTGCGGGCGCCGGCACGGTCGCGGCGTGGCTTGCCGGCCAGGTGCCCGACGGCAGCGTCCTGGCGACGGACGTCGACACCCGATGGCTGCGCGCGATCGACGCGCCCACCCTGCGCGTGGCCGAGCACGACATCGTCCTGGACCCGTTGCCGGAGTCGGCGTTCCACCTCGTGCACGCCAGGTTCGTGCTGGAGCACTTGCCCGAACGCGATGCGGTCCTGGCCAAGCTGTGCCGGTCCCTGCGCCCCGGCGGCCTGCTGATGATCGAGTCGATCGCGAGCTTTCCGATCGCCTCCGGCGGCACCCCGGCGTTCCGCGACGCCATGCACGCGGTCGAGTCGACGCTGGCCGCGACCATCGGCACCGACGCGGGATGGCCACGGACCTTCCCCTCGCCCCTGCTCGCGCACGGCCTCACCGAGGTGTCGGCCTCGGTGCACGTCCCGGCGACCGGAGGCCGCAACGCATCGGCGCGCTGCTGGTCGCACACCCTCACGCAGCTGCGCCCGCGCATGCTCGAGCTCACGCCCGAGGTCCTGCCCGCGGTCGACGAGGCGCTGCGCCTCCTCGACCGGCAGGAGTTCTTCGAGCTCGCATTCGCCACCGCCGTCTGCTGGGGCCGCAGGCCGGCACACCCCGGCTGAGCCGGCCCGGCACGAGCGCCCCGGCTCCGGCCAGGGCTAGTGCGCGGCGGTCTTCAGCACGCCCATGCGGGCGCGGTACTCGTCGTCGAGGGCGGCGCCGCCGTCCTCGCGGGTGGCGACGACCTCGCCGCGGACCAGGACGTAGCCGCGGTCGACGGCGCCGCGGACGGCGCCGAGGGCGGGCTCGGCCATGAGCACCGCGACGCCGTCGGCCGCGAGCTGGGTGACGGTGCGCAGCAGCTCCTGCACGACGAGCGGGGCGAGACCGGTCATCATCTCGTCGAGCAGCAGCACCCGCGGCGAGCCCATCAGCGCCCGGGTCACCACGAGCATCTGCTGCTCGCCGCCGGACAGCACGCCGACGAGGCTCTTCATGCGGGTCCGCAGGATCGGGAAGCGGTCGATGGCGGTCTGCACCGCGCTGCGCGGCAGGCGCAGCAGCTCCGCCATGACCTGCAGGTTGTCCGCGACGTTGAGCTTCGGGAAGAGCTGGCGGCCCTGGGGCACGACGGCGATGCCGGCGCGGGCCCGGTCGGCGGGCTTGAGCCGGCTGACGTCCTCGCCGTCGAGGAAGACCCGGCCGGTGGCGGCGACGGAGCCGTACGCGGCGAGCAGCGCGCTGCTCTTGCCGGCGCCGTTCGGCCCGACCAGTGCGGTGACCACGCCGCCGGGGGCGACGATGTCGGCGCCGGTGACGGCGCTGGCGTGGCCGTACCGGACGCTCAGCCCTTCCAGGCGCAGTTCATGAGCCGACACGGTCAGCCTCCTCAGGGGCGTCGGCGACGCCGAAGTACACCTGCTGCATCTGTGGGCTGTCGAGGCACTCGCGGGGCGAGCCGTCGAACACGGACCGGCCCCGGTCCAGCAGCATGATCCGGTCGACGAGCCCGGCGACCAGGTCGACGTTGTGGTCGACGAGGATGACCGCGTGCCCGCGCCGCTGGACGGTGCGCACGACCTCGGAGATGCCGGTGACGCCGGCCGCGTCGGAGCCGGCGAACGGCTCGTCGAGCAGCAGCACCAGCGGGTCCTGGCCGAGGGCCCGGCCGACCTCGACGAGCCGCTGCTCGCCGAGGGACAGGTCGCCGGCCGGGCGGTCCAGCCGGTCGATGCCGAGCTCCTCGGCGATCGCGGCCACCGCGGCGGTGTCGGCGGGCAGCACCGGCCGCAGCGCGCCGCTGAACGAGCCGGCGATCATCTGCCAGACCGTGCCGTGGCGGCGGGCGACCCGGCCGAGCAGCAGGTTCTCCGCCACGGTGAGCTCCAGGGCGAGCTGCGGGTACTGGAAGGTGCGGGCCAGCCCGGCCTTGGCCCGCCGGGACGCGGGGCCCGAGAGGCGCTGCCCGCGCAGCGTCAGGGCGCCCTCGGTGGCGGGCTGCGCGCCGGAGATGAGGTCGACCAGGGTCGTCTTGCCGGCGCCGTTGGGTCCGACCAGACCGAGGACCTCGCCGGCGGTCAGCGAGAACGACACGTCCTGCAGCGCGGTGACCCCGCCGTAGCGTTTGGTGAGGCCCGAACCGACCAGCAGCGTCTCAGCCACGACGGCCTCCTGCGAGTTTCACGAGCCTGCTCGCGTAGCCGATCACGCCCTGCGGCGCGAGGAGCAGGATGACGAGGACCCCGAGCGCGAGGATCAGCGTGCCGCTGGTCTCCACGGCGGGGAAGTTCAGGGTGAGCTGCACCGCGATGACCGCGCCGAGCACCGCGCCCCAGGGGGTGGCCGAGCCGCCGATGAGCGGCATGAAGATGGCCAGGAACACCAGGTTGAGGGTGAACGTGTCCGGGGTGACGCTGCCGGCGGAGTAGGTGAACAGCCCGCCGCCGACGGCCGCGATGGCGGCGCCGATGGCGAGAGCCACCAGGTTCATCATCGGCACCCGTACACCGGCGGCCTCCACCGCGCGGGGCGCGTCGCGCATGGTGCGCACGATCACGCCCCACGGTGACATCCGCAGCCGGTCGAGCAGGAACGCGATGACGCACACGACCACCGCGGAGCCGACGACGACCTGGTAGTGGCTGGGCTGCCAGCCGAGGATGTCGAGCTTGCGGAGGCTGCCGAGGCCGGCGGAGCCGCCGGAGATGCCCTCGGCGTCGACCAGCCACGCGGTGAACGCCATGCCGAACAGCAGCGTCACCGCGGCGAGGAAGAACCCGGACAGCCGCCGGGTGGCCAGGCCCAGCAGCACGGCGACGACCGCGGCGACGACCGGCCCGGCGACCCAGGCGAGGATCAGCGGCAGGCCGCTCTTGCTGGAGATGAGACCGACCGCGTAGCCGCCGATGCCCGCGTACGCGCCGTACGCCATCGACAGCGATCCGGCCATCAGGTACGGCACGTACATGCCGAGCGCGACCAGCGCGTAGGTGGCGGTCGTCGTGACCAGCGTCTGCTTGTAGCCGTCGGCGCCGACCCACAGCAGGATCAGCGCCGCGCCCACGGCGCCGACCAGCAGGCCGAGGGAGCCGGGGATGCGCTTCATGCTCGTACCCTCCGCACGAACAGGCCGCTCGGTTTGAGGGCGAAGAACAACAGGGCGACGATGAGCAGGCCGTACACGTGCGACTGCCCGCCGAAGTAGTACGGCACGAACACCTCGACGGCGCCGAGCAGCAGCCCGCCGACGAGCGGGGCCCACACCGAGCCGGTGCCGCCGACGACCATCGCGAGGAAGCCCGACAGGGCCCAGCTGAGCCCGGACAGGGAGCTGACCCCGGCCTTCGGTGCGAACAGCAGCCCGGTGATCCCGGCGAGCAGCCCCGACAGCACGAACGCGATGAGCCGGACCCGGTTGACCGGCAGGCCGAGCAGCTGGGCGGCGTGCGTGCTGTCGCCGACGGCGCGCAGCAGCCGGCCGGTGCGGGTGCCGCGGATCCAGGCGGCGAGCCCGCCGAACGCGACGACGGTGAACGCCAGCAGCACCAGGGTGCTGGGCTGGATCGCGGTGTCGCCGACGGTCACCGGGTCGAACGTGAGCAGGTGCTGCCCCGGCAGCGTGGTGTAGCCGAACAGGTACCCGGCGAGCTGCTGGATGGCGAAGAGCACGGCCGCGACCGCGACCAGGGCCGGCAGCTCCCCGCCGCCGGAGCGGCGCTGCACCGGCCGGACCACCGCGAGCTCGGTGACCACGGCCAGGGCCGCGGCGGCGCTGACCGCCACCGCCGCGGCGGCCCATACGTTCATGTCCTCGTACAGCACCAGGTAGGACGTGCACAACCCGCCGATCATGGCGTACGGGCCGATCGCGAAGTTGAAGAACCCGGCGCCGACCAGGACCAGGTAGTAGGCCAGCGCAAGGAGGCCGAAGAAACAGCCCATCTCGAGGGCGGACAACCACAGTTGCAGCTGGCCCATCTGCCTACCTTTCTACTTGTTGCACGGCGGCTGGAAGGTGGCCCACGGGCCCTTGGGCTTGTTGTCCGCGCCGAACTCGATCAGCGACAGGCCGCACGGCCCGTCGGCGCCCAGGTGCTTGTCGGCGCCGAAGGAGAGGGTGAAGTTGGCCTGGCCGAAGGTGGCAGGGTACCCCTTGATGCTCTGGATGGCCTCGTTGAGCTTCTTGGAGTCGTCGACCCCGCCGGCCTTCTCGATCGCCTGCTTGAGCACGTGCACCGAGTCCCACGCCTGGGCGTCGTACGCGGTGATGTCGTAGTCCTTGCCGTACTTCTCCTTGAGCAGCGTGACCAGCGCCTGGGTGCGCGGGTTCGCGGTGTTGATCGAGCCCATGAAGATCAGGCCCTCCAGCGCGCCGGGGGCGGCGAGCTTCCAGGAGGACGGCTGGTTGCCGATGGACGCCAGGGAGAACCGCTTGGTGCCCTTCATCTGGCTGCCGAGGGTGTTCTGGGCGAGCACCTCGAACGCGCCGCCGACGCTGGTCACCAGGACCGCGTCCGGGTTGGCGTTCTTGAGCCGGGCCACCTGCGCCGACAGGTCGGAGGCGTTGGCCGCGCCCTTCTCGGTGGCGACGATCTGCACGCAGCTCAGGGCCGGCAGCAGCGCCTTGTCCAGCGCGGCGATGGTGGTGGTGTCGTCGGTGAGGACGCCGAGCTTGGTGATGTTCGCGGCCTTGAAGGCGCCGCAGTACACGTCGGCCCAGTCCGTGGTGGTGTTGGCGAGCATGTAGATGAGCTCGTTGTCCGGCGGCTGGACGAGCGTGGCGGTGACGCCGGTCGGGGCGATGGCGGGCAGGCCGAGCGCGGTGAGCGTCGACTTCGCCTGCAGGATGGCGGCGCTGCCGCTCTGCAGGAACAGCGCCTTGGCGCCCTGGCCGGCGAGCTTCTGCAGCACGGCCGGCACCTTGGTCGGGTCGGACTCGTCGTTCTCGACGACCAGCTGCAGCGGGCGGCCGAGGACGCCGCCCTTGTCGTTGACGTCCTGGACCGCCAGCCGGATGGTCTTGCCCGCGATGGTGCTGTAGGAGGCGCCGGAGCCGGTGCTGTCCTCGTCCAGGCCGATGATGATCGGAGCGCCGGAGGCGGTGCCGTTGGTCGGCTTCTCGTCCCCCGCCTTGTTGCCGCAGCCGGCGACGGTGAGCGCCGCCAGCGCGAGACAGCTGACGATGCGACTCGTCGTTTTAACGCCCATTTGTACCCCTGTCACGGAATTATACGAATCGTCAGCCTCGGGAGGAGTGATCGCGGCACATCGCCGCCTGACCGGTGTGGCCAGAGTCATAAACCTAACAAGCGCTTGGTTTCTACATCTTGGCCACGGGTGCCCGGGGTGTCAAGAACACGGGGGACGCACGGACGTAACAGAACCGTCAAAAACGCGGGCCGCTCAGGAGCGCACGGCGGGCAGCACCTCCAGGGCGAGCCGCTCGACCTGCGCCTGCCGGTCGGCGCCGGCCGGCTTCAGGTTGAGCACCGTAAATCCCATGGCGAGCAGCGCCCGCAGCCGCTCGGCGACGAGGTCCGCCGGCCCGGACACCGCGCCGGGCCGGTCGGCGCCGACGGACACCTCGACGTTGAGTGCGTACGTGATGTCGGACGGCGACCGCCCGGCCGCCTCGGCCGCCGCGCCGACGCGCGCGAGCATCCCGGGCAGCCGGTCCAGCGGCGCGTAGCCCAGCGACGGCATCCAGCCGTCGGCGAGCCGGCCGGTGACGTCCAGCGCCCGGGGCCCGAAGGTGCCGACCCAGATCGGGATCCGTCGCGCCGGCTTCGGCTCCAGCGGCGCCTCCACGACGTGATGGATGCGGCCGGTGTACGTGAACGCCGGCTCGACCCACAGTCCCCGGATGATCCGGATGGCGTCGGCGAGCCCGTCGACCTTGTCGCGCGGCGGCGGCACGGGGATGCCGAAGGCCCGGAACTCCTCGTCCGACGCTCCCCCGCCCAGCCCCAGGATCAGCCGGCCGCCGGCGAGCCGGTCGAGGGTCTCGGCCATCTTGGCGACCATCGCGGGGTTGCGGTACGGCACGCCGAGCACCCGCGGCATCACGCCGACGCGGCCGGTGTGCGCGGCGATCCAGGTGAGCATCGTCCAGGTCTCGTTGCTCGGGGCGGTGCCGCTGGGGTGGTCGGAGGTGGAGACGAAGTCGTAGCCGAGGGTCTCGGCGGCGCGGGCGGCGGCGACGGGGTCCACGCCTGTCGCGGCGGGGAGGTCGATCCCGAATCTGTTTGACATGTCAAGCACGCTACGGCGGTTCCGTTTGACATGTCAAACAGATCTCGTACGCTTGGCCGCATGCCCGAACCGCGCTGGCTCACCGACGCCGAGATGGCCACCTGGCTCGGCTACCGCCGCATGCGCACCCTGCTCGACCTGCAGCTCACCCGCGACCTGGGCGCCGAGTCCGGCCTGTCGGACGCCGACTACGACGTGCTGACCACGGTCTCGGAGGCTCCCGGCCGGCAGCTGCGCCTAGGCGAGCTGGCCGCGGCGCTGCGCTGGTCGGCGAGCCGGCTGTCGCACCAGGTGACCCGGATGCAGCAGCGCGGCCTGGTGACCCGCGCCGGCGCCCCGGACGACGGCCGCAGCGCGACCGTGGTGCTCACCGAGCACGGCTGGGCGACCGTCCAGGCCGCGGCGGTGCACCACGTCGCGTCGGTCCGCCGGCACTTCATCGACGTCCTCGACGAGCAGGACGTGGCCGCACTGGGCCGGATCGCCGGCAAGGTCCTCGCCCACCTCAGCGAGGTGACCGCGCCGACGCCGCCGCGCCGCAGGGTCGGCTGAGCGGCCGCCGCGTCAGCTGAGCGGCCGCGGGGTCAGCTGAGCGCGGGGCCGTCGGGGCGCGCGTCGAGCGGGTGGGCGGCGATCTTGCCGGCGAGGTCCCTGGCGATCGACGCGGCCGCGGCGCTGCCGGGCTTGCGGCCGGCCTGGTCCTCGAAGCCGGCCAGGAACTGCGCGCCGAACCCCAGCCGGGGGTACCGGTGCAGGATGGCGGCCCGCTCGTCCGGCGGGAACTCCTCCTGCCACCGGCCGACCACGTCCCAGCTCGTCGCGACCTGCAGCAGGTGCGACTCCGGGTCCACCGCGGCGGCGACGTCGTCGCGCATGTGCAGCACGATGATCTGCGCGACCCGGTCCGTGCGGGCCGCCGGCCAGCCGGCGGCGGTGCCGAACACCCGGGCCACCTCGCCGCCGGCCACCTCGAACGGCACCGTGTGGCTGTCGAACGCGGGCGACAGGGCGATGTCGTGCAGCAGCGCCGCGACGCAGAACAGCTCGTCGTCGCGGTCGATGCCGTGCGCCCGCGCGTACAGCGCGCCCCAGATGTAGCTGCGCACGGAGTGGTTGAGGAACGCGGGGGTGAAGTACCGCTCCGCCACGGTCATCGCGGTGGCGACGGCCGGCGTGTCCGGCACCGCCGGGAGGGCCGGGCCAGCGGGCTGCGCACACATGGGTCAACGGTCCGGCGGCGCGCCGCCGGACCGCCTCACCCGTCCGGCGCGACCCCGGTCACCGGGCGCCGCGCAGCTTGAGGACGTACGCCGCGGTCAGCGCGACGGGACGGTCGGCGTCGTCCGCGAGCCCGGTCAGCGCGGCGGTCGCCACACCGCCCGGAATGTCCGCCAGGGCCTGGGTCAGCCGCTGCCGGGCCGCCGGCGCCGTGCCGCCGTCGGCGATGCGGCCGGCCAGATCGGTGGCGATCCGGTCCGCCAGCTCCGGGTCACCGGCCAGGGCGCTCAGCGCGTCGGCCGCGTCGGCGTCGTTGACGTCCTCGACGATCATGCCGATGAGCGTCGGCACCGCCTCGGCCACACCGCGGGCGCCGAGGGCGAGGGCCGCGTACCGCCGCACCACGGCGTCCTCGACGGTCAGGGCGCCGCGCAGCAGGGCGGTCGCGGCGTCGCCGGGCACCTCGGCGATCGACTGCACCGCCCGCTTGCGCACGGCGGCGTCCCCCGCCGTGAGGCCGCCGGCCAGCGCCGTGAGCCCGCCGGTGCCCGACCGGGCGAGGGCCCAGCGCAGCGCGCCGGCGACGTTCGGGTCCGCCTCGTGCAGCACCGCCTCGACGAGCGCGTCCACCGGCGCCTCGTCCGCGGCGGACAGCGCGGCCCGCTGCCGCCGGCCGGCGCTGTCGGACCCGAGCGCCTGCAGCAGCGCGACGATGCGCAGCACGTCGCCCCAGTCGGCGGGCTCGGCGCCACCGATCTGCTGCAGCCGGGTGAGCAGCTCCGTCTCGCTCGCGATGCGCTCCCGCGTCTGGCCGATGAGGTCGTCGACCAGCTGCGCGGGCGCGAACCCCGGGTCGTCGAGGGCGCGCCCGACCTCCCGCAGCGACAGCCCCAGCGACCGCAGGCTCTCCACATGGAAGATCCGCTGGATGTCCTCGGGCGAGTACTCCCGGTAGCCGGACCCGGTGCGACCCGTCGGCCGCACCAGGCCCAGCGACTCGTAGTGCCTGAGCATGCGGGCGCTGACCCCGGAGCGTCGCGCCACGTCACCGATCAACACCGCCCCATCATCCCTCCCGGCCGGCGGGGCCGAGGGCGACGATGCGCTTGGCCTCCTCGACGGCGTAGCCGGACCCGGCGTCCGGGTCGAGCAGCAACCGCCGGGTGGCGTCCGCGTGCCGGCGTACCCCCGGGTCGGCGCCCCGCTCCGCGGCGTCGAGCACCGGCAGGACCGCCTCACCGAGCGCGACCAGCGCCCGGCTCAGGCTCAGCTGCGTCTCCCGCCCGCCGCGGCCGAGCTGGGTCGCCAGCACCGCCGCCAGCTCCGTGCGGCCCTCCTCGGGCACCAGCACGGCCGCCGCCCGCCAGGCGCTGCGCGCCACGTCGTCGTCGGCGTCGGTGAGCAGCGCCCGGGTGATCGCCGGCCACGCCCGCCGGTCGCCGATCTTCGACAGCGTGTGCAGCGCCTGGGCGCGCGCCTGCGGCCGCGGCGAGCCGAGCTCACCGACGACCCTCGGCACCGTCAGCGCCGGCTCGTGGCGGGTCAGCGCCCACGTCAGCATGTCGCGCACGAAGAAGTCCGGCTCCAGGCCGCACCGCGCGACGAGCGTGTCGACCAGCCCCGGGTCCGGGGTCGTCCCGGCCGCGAGCGCGGCCTCCAGCCGCACCGACGCGCTGCCGTGCTCCATCGCGCGCAGCACCCGCGCCGTGCCCGTTTCCTGCATGGTCATCGAGACCACCTCCCGGCGACCAGTGAAGGCCTTGTCACCGTGTCAAGGTCAAGCCGCCGACGATGCGCCGATGACGACGCCGGCGTCGGGCGGTGGCGCACCGGCGGCGACGCCGGGTTCGCCCGGGTCGAGGCGCGTCACCCCGACGGGCGCATGGCCGCACTCACCAACCCGGTCGTCCTGACGTGACCCTGACCGCGCCCGCTCACCGCTCGACCTGACCGGCTGACCCGACCGCCGGCCGGCGCGGCGCCGCCGGCGGGCGTCATGGCGTGGTGGCGCCGCGCACGCCGCTCATGGCGGGCTCGGCCGGGGCGGGCGCGGGTGGCGGCAGCGTCACCTCGCGCAGGCCGATCCGCGCGTGCAGGCGCCGCAGCGGGGCGGGTGCCCACCAGTTCCACCGGCCGAGCAGGGTCATGGTCGCCGGCACCAGCAGGCAGCGCACCACGGTCGCGTCGACCAGGACGGCCGTGGTGAGGCCGAGGCCGATCTGCTCGATGCTGCCCATCTTCGCCGCGGCGAAGCAGCCGAAGACGATGACCATGAGCAGCGCGGCGGAGGTGATGACGCGGCCGGTGTGCTGCAGGCCGCGGCGCACGGCGGTGTCCGTGTCGTCGCCGGCGTCGGCGTACTCCTTGATCCGGCCGAGCAGGAACACCTCGTAGTCCATGGACAGCGCGAACGCGAAGGCGAAGAGGATGACCACGACGAACGGGTCCAGCCCGCCGACGGTGAGGGTGCCGAGCACCCCGGCGAGCCAGCCGTGCTCGAACACCGCCACCATGACGCCGAGCGTCGCGCCGAGCGACACGACGTTGGCCAGGATCGCCTTCACCGGCACGATCACCGACCCGGTCATCGCGAACAGCAGCACCAGCATGGCGGTGAGCGTGATGCCCAGCGCGAGCGGCAGGTCGTCGAGGATGAGGTCGACGAGGTCCACGAGGACCGCGGCGTCGCCGGTGACCCACGACTGGACGCCGGCCGGGCGGTCGGCGCGGATGCGGTGCACGAGGTCCTGGGCGGCGTCGTCCTGGGCGCCGCCGCGCAGGTTCAGCTCGACCGTGGCCAGCCCGGACCCGGCGGGCTTCGCCGGCTGGACCTTGCCGACGGCCGGGTCGGCGGCCCAGCGGGCGGCGTACGCGTCGAGGTCCGCGGCGCCGGTCCGGGCGATGATCCTCACCGACGGGGCGAACGACCGCCCGAAGCGGGTCTTGAGCTCGTCGGCGACCCGCACCGACGCGATGCTGCGCGGGGTGCCCTCCAGGCCGGGCAGCTTCACCGTCGCCGACAGCAGCGGCAGCCCCGCCGCCAGCAGCACCGCCGCGGTGAGCACGGCGACGAGCGCGGCGCGGCGCTGCACGAACGCGGCGAGGGCGGCGAAGAGCCCACGGCCGGCCTCGTCGCCGGCGGGCCGGCGCGACGGTTTGAGCCGGCGGCGGGCCAGGCCGATGAGGGCGGCCGTGAACGTCAGCGACACCAGCATCGCGACCAGCGCGATCGACACGCCGGCGGCACCGAGGGCGGTGAGCTGCCGGACCGAGAACGCGAGGAGCCCGGCGAGCGCGGCGGCGACGGTGAGCGCGCTGAACAGGATGGTGCGCCCGGCGGTCGCCCACGCCCGGCCGATCGCGACCTCGGGGCTGAACCCGGCGGCCAGCTCCTCCCGGTAGCGGGCCACGAGCAGCAGCCCGTAGTCGACCGACAGGCCCAGGCCGAGCAGCGACGCGACGGTCAGCGCGTTGGAGTCCACGTCCGTGAACGTGGTGAAGACGTACAGGACGGGAAAGACCGTGGCGATCGACACGACCGCCGCGAGCACCGGCACGCCGGCCGCGACGAGGCCGCCGAACACGACGACGAGCACGATCAGGGTGAGCGGCAGCGACAGCAGCTCGGCCTGGGTACGGTCGGCGTCGAGGGTCCGCCCGGCGTCGCGGCTGATCGTGGCGCTGCCACCGACGCGCACGGCCGCACCGGCCGGCAGCTCACCGCCGAGCCGGTCGAGCTCGGCCTCGACCGCGTCGACGGCGGCGTTGCGGGTCGGTTTGTCGACCTTCTCCAGGGTGGCCACGACGAGCAGCGCCCGCCCGTCCGTGGACACGGCGGTCGCCTCGACCTGCCGGACGTGCTCGACCCCGCGCACGCGGGCCATGACGGCCTCGACGGCGCCCCGGACGTCCGCCGCGGCCGGGTCCACGCCGTCGACCAGCCCGACGACCTGGCCGGAGGAGTCCTCGGCGGTGCTGATCAGGTCGTACGCCTCGATCGACTCGACCTTCTTGCGCACGCTGCTGTCCTCGGAGAT
Source organism: Dactylosporangium aurantiacum (assembly GCF_000716715.1). Lineage (GTDB taxonomy): Bacteria > Actinomycetota > Actinomycetes > Mycobacteriales > Micromonosporaceae > Dactylosporangium > Dactylosporangium aurantiacum. The sequence continues at coordinate 18,946 of NZ_JNYJ01000016.1, forward strand.
GGCGTTGAGCAGCGGCCCCGCGGCGAGGACCCCGCCGGCGACCACGACCAGCCAGACGCCCACCACCCACCACCGGCGCCGGAAGCACCACGTGCCCAACCGCGCCATGAACCCCTCGGCCATCCGTCCTCCGCCCCCGCCGGTGCTGTCCAATCCGTCGCATCAACGTGCCAGACGCCACGAAAGGTTGCTCCGGCGGGGGTGCGGTGTCCCGAGGGGTCGGGTCAGCGCACGGCGGCGTTGTAGTTGTCGATGTCCTTCTTGAGGCCGGCGGCGGCGTCGTGCATGGCCTGCTCGGCGGGTTTCGTGCCGAGGATCGCCTGTTCGAGGCCGTCCTCGCTGGCCTTGCGGGCCTGCGGCATGACGCCGAGCAGGCAGCCGGCGGAGGCGACCGACGGCTTGCGGGCGTGCAGCTGGTCCACGGCGGTGCCGAACTGCGGGTACCGGACCCGCCAGTCCCTGGTGACGGCCTCGTCGTGAGCCTTGACGTTGACCGGCACGTAGCCGGTGCCGACGTGCCACTGGGCCTGCTGCGCCGGCTGGGACACGAACTTGACGAACTCCCAGGCGGCACGCTGCTCCAGGGCGCTGTGGCCGGGGCCGCTGATCCACAGCGAGGCGCCGCCGATGACGGGGCCGCCGGTGGAGGCGGCGCTGACCTTCGGGTACGGCGCGGTGGCGACGGTGAACCTGCCCTTGGCGGCGTCGACGTAGCCGCGCAGCACCGACGTGGACTCCAGGTGCATGGCGACGTTGCCGGACTTGAACGCGGCCTGGGCGTCGTCGGTCTTGCGGCCGGTGTTGGTGGCGTAGCCGGCGCGGACGAGGTCGGCCCACCACTGCGCGACGCGGACCCCGGTCGGGCTGTCGAACTGGACCTTGCCGGCCAGGCCGGAGCGGCCGTTGCCCTGGTCGCAGTACTCCTTGTCGTCGGTGGCGAGCAGCTGTTCGAGCAGCCACCCGTAGATGGCGGCGCCGAAGCCGTACTGGGTGACCTTGCCGCCGGCGTCGCGGACGGTGAGCTTCCTGGCGTAGTCGGTGAGCTCGTCGAGGGTGGCCGGTGGCTTCGCCGGGTCCAGGCCGGCGCGCTCGAACGCCTCCTTGTTCATGTACAGCAGCGGCGTGGAGGAGTTGAACGGCATCGAGTGCAGCTTGCCGTCCACGGAGTAGTAGCTGGCGATGTTGGGTTCGATGTCGGTGGCCGCGGTGCCGTCCTTGTCGAGGAACCCGGCCACCGGCACCGTCTGCTTAGAGTCGATCATGAACCGGGTGCCGATGTCGTAGATCTGCACGAGGGCGGGGGTGTTCTTCTGCTGCACGGCGGTCTTGTACTTGGCGACCGTCTCGTCGTAGCTGCCCTGGAAGACCGGCTTGACCTCGATCTTGTCGCCGTGCTGCTTGGCGAAGTCGGCGACGAGGGCGTTGACCGCCTCGACGTTGGCGCCGCGCATCGAGTGCCAGAACTCGATGGTGACCTTGCCGGTCGCCTGGTCCAGCACGTCGCGGCCGGGGACGCCGGTCGAGCCGCCGTCGGGGGTGTCGCCGCCCCCGCAGGCGCTCAGCGCCGCCGCGCCGGCGACGAGCAGCGCGGCCGCGAACCGGCCCATGGAGTGGGTGAGCATGCGCTTCCTCCTTGCGGTGGTCGCGTCAGCGCAGCGCCCCGGCGGTCAGCCCGCGGACGATGTACCGCTGCCCGAACACGACGATGGCGAGCGTGGGGATGAGGGAGAGCACGACGCCGGCGAGGATGAGGCCCGGGTCGGCGGCCTCGGCGTCGTTGAGCTGGGACACGCCGATCTGCAGCGTCTGGTACTGCGGGTCGCGCACGAGGATCAGCGGCCAGAAGTACTGGTTCCACGCGGACAGGAACACGTACACGCCGACCGCGGCGATCGTCGGGCGCGACAGCGGGATCAGGATCCGGGCCAGGAACCGGCCGTGGCCGCAGCCGTCGACGGTCGCGGCGTCGCGCAGCTCCGCGGGGAACTGCAGGAACGCCTGCCGGAACAGGAAGGTGCCGAATGCCGAGGCGAGGAACGGCAGGACCAGCCCCACGTAGGTGAGCGGCCCGCGGACGAGCCCCCAGCCGGAGACGGTGAGGAAGTTGGGGATGATGATCGACTCCCACGGCACCATGAGGGTCGACAGGAACAGCCCGAACGTGAAGGCCCGGGCCCGCATCGGCAGGAACGCGAACGCGTAGCCGGCCAGGATGCTGGTGAGCAGCTGGGCGGCGGTGATGACGCCGGTCTGCAGGGCCGAGTTGAGGTACTGCCGGCGCAGCGGCACGGCGTCGAGCACCGCGCCGAAGTTGCCCAGGTGCGCGCCGCCGGGGACCAGCGCCGGTGGGTAGACGGCCAGCTCGCGCAGCGTCATCACGGAGCCGGCGACGGCGTAGTACACGGGGAACAGCACCGGCACGGCGAGCAGGACGAGCAGCGTGACCACCGCGGCGCGCCTCACCGGTAGTGCACCCGCCGCTCGAGCACCCGGAACTGCACCAGGGTGCAGGCGAGCACGATGACCAGCAGCACGACCGCCTGGGCGCTGGCCGCGCCGTAGTCGGACGAGCCGTAGGCGAACGCCTCGGTGTAGATGGAGTACACCAGCGTGGTGGTGGCCCGGTCCGGCCCGCCCTTGGTGAGGATGTGGATCTGGCCGAAGCTCTGCAGCGCGTGGATCGTGGTGACCACGACGAGGAAGAACAGCTGCGGCGACAGCAGCGGCACGGTGATGCGCCGGGCGAGGGCGAGCCCGGTGGCGCCGTCGAGCCGGGCGGCCTCCACGACCTCCGGCGGGATGGCGCCGATCCCGGCGGACAGCACGAGCACGTTGTAGCCGAGGCTCATCCAGACCGTGGTGGCGCACAGCGCGGGCAGCGCGATGTCCGGGTCGGTCAGCCACCGCACCCGGTCGATGCCGACCCGGCCCAGCAGGCCGTTGGCGACGCCGATCGCCGGGTTGTAGATGATCGCGAACACCACCGAGGCGGTCGCGACGGAGAACGCGAACGGCAGCGCGAACGCGGTGCGAAAGAAGCGCGCCGCCCGGATCCGCGCCTCCAGCAGCAGCACGACCAGCAGCGCCCCGGCGACCGACGGCACCACCGTCAGCAGCGTGAACAGCGCGGTGGTGGCCAGCACCCTGCCGAAGCCGCCGGCGGTGAACAGGTCGCGGTAGTTGTCCAGGCCGGTGAACCGGCCGGCGCCGCCGAACAGGTCGCTGCCGTGCGTCGACAGGTACAGCGACCGGCCCAGCGGCCAGAAGACGAACAGCGCGAACACCACCACGGACGGCAGCAGGAACGCCCAGGCGAGCAGCTGCTCCCGCGGTCGTCGCGACGGTGTGCCGACTCCGGCCATGTGCCCCCGCTCCGATCGGCATTGATCGACGAGCGCAAATTATTACATCGTTGACAGCAAATGAACAACAGGTGAACGACGCTGGTCACCGGTTGTGCGCGCCGCACCCGCCCGGCCGCGGGAGGCGTATCGGCACCGGGCGCGGGTAGCTGGGCCCATATGCTGAAACGCGCGGTGTGGCAGGGGCTCGTCGCCGGCCTGGCCGGGGCGGCCGGGCGACGTGCCCACCGGCGCGGTCCATGACGGCCGAGGACTTCAGCTACCGGGCCGGGTGACGGGTATGGTGCAGCGATGCAACGCACCGCGCTGGTCACGGGGGCATCGTCGGGCATCGGGCGGGCGACCGCCGCCGCGCTGGTCGCGCGGGGCTACCGGGTGATCGGCACCAGCCGGCGGCCGGACGGGCTCACCGCCGCGCAGCGGCCCGACGGCGTCGAGTTCCTGCCGCTGGACCTGACCGACGACGCGTCGATCGAGGCCCTGGCCGCCGCGGCCGGGGCGGTCGACGTGCTGGTCAACAACGCCGGGGAGAGCCAGTCGGGGCCGTTCGAGGAACTGCCCGTCGACGCGCTGCGGCGGCTGTTCCAGGTCAACGTGCTCGGTCCGGTCCGGCTCAGCCAGCTGCTGCTGCCCGGCATGCGGGAGCGCGGGCACGGCCGGGTGGTCATGGTCGGGTCGATGCTCGCGTCGTTCCCCCTGGCGTACCGGTCGTCGTACGTCGCGTCCAAGGCCGCGCTCAAGGGGTTCAGCGACGGCGCCCGGCACGAGTACACCCCGTTCGGCGTGTGGCTGACCACGGTGGAGCCCGGGTCGATCAGCACCGGGATCAGCGAGCGGCGCACCAGGTACACCGCGGAGGGCTCGCCGCACCGCGCGGACTTCGAGCGGATGCTGGCCGCCCTGGACCGCAACGAGCGCACCGGCGTGCCGGCCGAGCGGGTCGCCGCCACCATCGTCAAGGCCGTCGAGGCGCCCCGGCCGAAGGCGCACTACGCGGTGGGCAGCAACGCGCCGGTCGTCTTCCCGTTGCGCCGGCTGCTGCCGCAGGGTCTCGTCGCGAAGGTGACCCACCGCCGCCATGATCTGCGCCGTTGACGAATATTTTCCTCGCGTTTATTTTCGCACTCCCAGTTTCATTGACACCTATCAGTGCGCCTCGGTAGCGTGTCCGCTGACACCAGACCGGAAGATATCGCATTGTTCGCCGGTGATACTCGTTCATGACGTGTGCGGTCACATTTGTACACGTGGAGACGGAGCGAAACGTTCACATGGCAGATGACTGTCACCTGTCCGGCGCAGCGGACCAGCACGAGCACGGCATGTCCGGGCCGGTCTTCGCCGTGGGCGGGCCGACCGCGTACGACGACGTGGTGCGGTTCACCGCCGCGGTACGCGCGCTGCATCCACTGCCGGAAATGCCGCACCCCGATTTCCTGTTCTTCCAGACCCTGCATCTGACCGCCGAACTGCTCTGGTACAACGTGCATTTCGACATCGTGCGCGCGGCCGAGGACCTGGGTCGCGGCGATTATCGCGGGGCCCATCGCCTGCTGCGCCGCGCGACCGAACTGCAGCGGCTCACCGTGACGCATCTGGGCCAGGTCCGGTCCGGTATTCCGCAGGCGGAGTTCCTGCAGATCCGGGCGAGCCTGCCGGAAGGCGGCAGCGGCCTGGACTCCCCCGGCATGCGGAATCTGCAAAAGGCGTGCCGGCATTTGTGGCGCGCTTTCAGCGCGGCGATGGAGTCCGACGGCGTGTGCGCCGAGGCGGAGCTGCTGCGGGCCGGCACCCCGCATCCGGACCTCGCGGCGGTCGCACTGGAGATGCTCGAGCTCGACGACGCGGTGCTCGGCTGGCAGCAGGAGCACCAGCGCATGGTGTGGGCCCGGCTCGGCGGCCATCCGACGCTGCACGGGCTCCGCGAGCCGCACGGCGCCGGACCGGTCAGCCTGACCGGCCGCTCCGTCGAGGTGCTCGACCGGTTCGTCGGGCACATGCGCTTCCCGCGGCTGTGGCAGGCGGTGCAGCAGTACCAGGAATCCGTTGCGGGCGGCCCGGAGCCGGCGCCGCTCGGCACGACGCGCGCAGGAAGGACCTGACCATGACCAGCACCGCGTGGCGGCCGCCGCTCGAGCTGCCGTTCCACTGGCACGCCTACGACGTCGGGCACCTGCTGCCCGAGGACTGGGCCGAGGCGCTGCTCGCCGTGGCCCGCGAGCATGCGGTACGCCGCGTCTTCCGCCCCACCATGACCACCGCCCGCGAGGTCGCCGACGTGCGGATCCCGATGCACAGCGTCGACGGCGAGGTGCTGCGCCGCGCCGCGCCGTGGACGTTCGAGCTGTACAGCGGCTGGTTCAAGGAGCTCGGCGAGCGCACCGCCGAGGAGAAGCTGCAGGAGACCAGCACCGACAACCGCGCGCTGAGCCTGAACATCCAGGACGGGATCACGATGCGCTACCCGTGCCACGTCGACAGCAACCCGATGCAGGGCCTGCTGTACCTGACCACGTGCACCGAGGAGACCGGCGGTGCCCTGGTCGTGGCCCGGGACCGCGCCGCCCGCACCGTCGCTGACGTCGACGCGGACGCCCTGCGCATCTACCCGGCGAAGGGTCAGCTGTACTTCTTCGACGCCCGCCGGCACGCCCACTACGTCGAGCCGCTGCGCCGGCCGGACGCCGTGCGGGCCGTGCTGACGATGAACTACTACTCGCCGTCGTGCCCGGAGACGCAGCGCCCCGCCGGCCTGGACGAGCAGCTCTTCAGCCGCTGACCGCCGCCGCGGCGGCGACCGTCATGGCGTCCGCCGGGTCGATGCCCGCCGTCTTGAGAGAAGCCGTCTTGGTAACCGCCGCGACGAGCAGCGGTACGCCCGCCTGCTGGACCAGGGTGTGGCTCACCGACCCGGCCAGCAGCCGCCGCAGCCCGTCCTGCTGGCGGCAGCCCACCACGAGCAGCGCCGCGTCGCCGGCGGCCCGCAGCAGCGCCGCCGCAGGGTCGGTGCCCGGCACCGCCGCGGTGTGCACGGGCACGTGCGGGAAGCGCGCCCGCCACGGCAGCAGCGCCCGGTCCAGCAGCTCCCCCGCCTCGGTCAGCGCCTCGGTCAGCGCCTCCGTCCCGCGCGCGGCCCGGCCCGGGGTGACGTAGCAGGCGCGCAGGTCGCTGCCGTGCCGGTCGGCGGTGTCGAACGCGTACTCGATCGCCGCCGCCGACGGTGCGGCGGCGTCGACCCCGACCACCACCGGACCGGCCGGGTGGCCGGGCGTGCCGCCGACGACCGCGACCGGGCACGTCGCGTGCCGGGCGACCTGGGCGCTGACCGAGCCGAGGCGCACCGGCAGCCGCCCGCGCCCCCGGCGGCCGACGACCACCAGGTCGGCCGCGTGTGCCTCGCTGAGCAGCAGGTCCCCGGCGGGCCGGTCGGCGATGTACACCTGCACCCGCAGCCTGCCGTGCTGGCGGTGCAGGTAGCGGCGGGCGAAGTCGAGCAGCCGGCGGGCCTCGGTGGCGCGGTCCTCGACCGGCCGGATCAGGGCCGTCTCCGCGTAGGCGTGGGCGGGCAGGAGCGCGTGGACCAGCCGTACGTCGTGCCCGCGCAGCACGGCCTCGGTGGCCGCGTGCTCCACGGCGGTCCAGCCGGCCTCCGAGCCGTCGAACCCGGCGACGACCAAGCCTCGACGTGCCATGACAACCTCCCGGCGGTGCTGCTCGCTGTGGTCGCCCCATCGTCGCCCGCGCCCGGCGGCGCTGGTCAGGGCCGCCGGTTACCACCCGGCGGGCCCTTCGGCCCCCGGACGTCCCGCCGGCCGGGAACCGTCAGCCGGCGACGAGCAGACCCGCCGCGACCAGTGCCACCACGACCAGCAGCGCCACGGCGGCGAGCCACCGCAGGCGCCGCAGCCGCCGGGCACGCCGCGCGCGCTGGCGGAGCCGGCGGCGCTCACGTCGCTGCCGTCGCGTGGCCGGATCGGGACCGGTCCGCTTCCCGGCGGCCCGCGCCGGCACCGCGACAGGCGTCGCCCCGTCGACAGGCGTCACCATCGCCACTGACGGCACGGGCTGCGCCGGCGGCTCGCCCCCGGCCGGCGGCGCGGTCCGGACCACCGGAGCGTCCTCGGCCAGGGATGCGGTCCCGGTCCGCTGCGCCGGGACGCGGCGGGTCTCCTCGGCCGCCCGGGCGATGAGCTTCCCCACGCGGACGCTGGCCGCCCGCAGCCGGGCCGCCTTCTTCGCCGTCAGCTTCCGCCCCGTGATGATGCCGCACGCCTGCGCCACCGCGACCACCAGCACCGGGTTGCTCACCAGGTCCCGGTGCCCGATCAGCAGCGCCGCGACCGTGTTGCGGTCCACCCGGACCCCGGGTGCGAGCCGGTGCGCGCGCACGACGTCGGCGATGAGCCGCCGGGTGCCGGGGAGCCGCTTCGAGCGGGTCCGCCCGCCGGGCCGCCGCCGGGCCGACCGGGCGGCCCTGTCCGAGGTCCGGTCCGCGGTCCTGGCCGCCGCCGCCACCAGCTCCGCCACGAGCGACTCCACCGCCTCGTCGGCCTCCTGCCAGCGTGGCGTCAGTGCTTCTGTCACGTCGCGTCGTCCCCCGGCTGCACCCGTCCCACCCGCCGGCTTCCGGCCGGACCACCCGGAACCGTACCCGTCCCGCGCCCCACCGAATCGCGCCGGCCCGCAGGGCGGCCGCGGTCGCCTACCGCGGGGCCAGCGGGAGCTCCGCGCGCAGGGTCGTCCCACCGCCGTGCGGGCTGTCGAGCGTGACGCGGCCGCCGAGCGCCTCGGCGCGGTCCTTGAGCCCGACCAGCCCGGTGCCGCGGGCGAAGTCGGCACCGCCGACACCGTCGTCGCGGACCAGGAGGCACACCACGCCGCCGGAGGTTTCGACGGTGACGGTGACGCCCGAGGCCTGCGCGTGCTTGGCCGCGTTGGTGAGGGCCTCGGCGATGATGTAGTACGCGCTGACCTCGACGTGCTCGGGCAGCCGCCCGTCCAGGCGGACGTCGAGGTAGACGGGGATCGGCGAGCGGCGGGCGAGCACGCGCAGCGCCGGGCCGAGCCCGGCGTCGGTCAGTATCGCCGGGTGGATGCCGCGGGAGGTCTCGCGCAGCTCGTCGACGGCGTTCGTCGCCCCGGCGACGGCGCGGTCGAGCTGCGCGGCGACCGTGTGCAGCTCGGGCGGCAGCGCCGCCTGCGCCGCGCGGATCTGCAGGGCCAGGGAGACCAGCTGCTGCTGGGCCCCGTCGTGCAGGTCGCGCTCGATGCGCCGGCGGGTCTGGTCGGCCGCGGCGACGATCCGTGCGCGGGACGCGGTGAGCTCGGTCCGGCTCTCGGCGTTGGCGATCGCCGCCGCGATGAGCTCGGTGAAGTCGGCCAGCCGCCGTTCGGTGTCCGGGGGCAGGCGCCGGCGTCGCGACCCGACCCGCATGGCGCCCCACAGCCGGCCCTCGACCTCGATCGGCCCGGCGACGACGGAGCGGATGCCCGGGTCGGGACCGGGTGCTGCCGGCGTCCGGTCGTCGGCGTCGTAGCGCGCGGCGTGGCCAGTGGCCCGCACCGCCGCCAGGGCCGTGCGGGGATCGGGCGGGCCACGCCAGCCCGGTGTGGACTGCTCCAGTCCGTGACCGCCGAGCACCGTCACCTCACCGTCCGGCTCGAATCGCACGACCGCCGTGCCCTCGGCGCCGAAGAGCGCGCCGACCTCGTCGGCCACCGCGGCGAACAGTTGCTCGGGCGCCGTCCCGCGGGCCACCAGGGTCGCCACCCGGCGCAGCGCCGTCTGCTCGTCGGCGATCCGGCGGAACGCCGTGTACAGCTGGGCGTTGTCGAGCGACACGGCGAGCTGGCCGGCGATGAGCTTGACGCCGTCGAGCCGTTCGGCGGTGAACGCGTCGTGGATGAGGTGGTTCTCCAGCAGCAGCACCGCCCGCAGCATGCCGCGGTTGAGGATCGGCACGGCCAGCAGGGAGCAGCAGCGCAGGCCGGTGAGGTACGGGTCGCGGGCGAAGCGCTCGTCGCGGGTGGCGTCACCCACGACCAGCAGCTCCCGCGTCCGCTCGATGTACCGCAGCACGGACATCGGCACCGCGCGTTCGTGACCGGCGCCGCCGGCCGGGACGACGCCGCCGTCGCCGTCTGGTGCGGGCAGCAGCCAGTCGTGCCGGTCCTCGCTCCACAGCAGCAGGTGGACGCCGGTGGCGCCGGTCATCGCACAGAGCACCTGGACCAGGTGGCGGTACAGGCCCTCGACGTCGGTCTCGGCGCTCAGCGCCCGCGACGCGCACAGGATGCCGAGCAGGTCGACCGTGCCGGTGCTGATGGTGGCCCGGCGCGGGTGCGGCTCACCGCAGCGCTCGTCGTGCCGCCGCAGGGCCGGGTACGCCCAGTCGAGCTGGTCGACCTTCGCCGTCGCGCCCCAGGCGAGGTACTGCTGGCGGGCCTCGGCGAGCAGCTCGTACCCGGCGTGCTCGAGGCCGTGGGCGAGGTGGAAGCGGGCCGCGTGCTCGGTGATCAGGGCCTGGTGCCAGGGGCGTGCCCGGGCGGCGACCTCGTGCCGGGCGGCGTCGAAGCCGTGGAGGGCGGCACGGAAGTCGCCGGCGGCCCAGGCCCGCTCGGCCTCGAGCAGCCGGAGCAGGTGCCGGAAGTTCACCGGCGCGTCCGCGGCCCGCGCGGCCAGCCAGCCGATGACCTCGTCCAGCTCGGCCAGCAGGGCGTCGCGCTCGGTCCCCTGGCCGTCCCGGGCCTGCCCGGCGAGGGCCAGTCCACGCAGCAGGTGCGCCGCGGCGGTCGGGTAGAAGGTGGCCGCGGCCGACAGCAGCGACATCGCCGCCGCGCTGCACCGGGCCAGGGCGTCCGGGTCGTCGAGGATGGCGGCGTCGATCGCGCGGGTGACCTGCAGGTGGAACAGCGCCCACGGGCTCTCGGCGTACCGTTCGGTGGGCACCGCCGCACCGGCCGCGGACGTGCTCTCGCCGCGCAGCACGGCGACCAGCCGCCGGTAGCTGTCGTACGACTCGCCGATGTGCTCGTCACCGGTCCGCCGCACGAAGGCGAGCCCCGCCTCCACGTCGGCGACGTAGACGTCCAGCGACGGCGCGCAGTCCAGCAGCCCGACCATGGCCGGGTAGTAGGTGTAGCCGGCGTTGGCGAGGTCACCGCCCGCGATCAGGCCCTCGCGGGCCTGCCGGCCGGCGCGCACGCCGTGCTCGACCGGCTCGAACCAGCAGCTCAGCAGCGCGGTCAGGAAGCGCACCTGCGAGGTGTCGGGCTCGTAGCCGCAGGCCTCGCCCAGGGCCAGGATCCGGCGGATCGCCCGGTAGCCGGCGGCGTAGTCGCCGCGGACGGTCACGGCGGCGAAGCCGACGTGGCTCGCCGGTCCGAGGAGGGGCCCGGCGGGGCCGTGCTCGATCCAGATCCGCAGCGCCTCCAGGCTCAGCCAGGCGAGCCCGGCGTGGTCGGCGGCGAAGTAGATCGCCGGCAGGACCGCGTTGCACAGGCGGGCCACGGCGAGCAGCGTCGGATCGGTGACCTCCGGCCGGGTAGGCTCCTCGGTGTCCTCCTCGTGCTCCAGCCAGCGGTACAGCAGCTCGAACCGGCGGTCGGCCTCCGCCCGGAGCTGGTCCGCGGCCGGCACGGCGATACCCAGCGCACGCAGCGTCTCCAGGCCGAGCCCGATCGCCTCGACATAGCGGTTGCGGTGGGTCAGGCTCCGCGCCTGCACCGCCGTCGCCGACGCGCCCTGCAACGCGGTGATGCGCAGCCCCTGGATCGCGTGGTACTCCTCGTCCGCCTCCTCCAGGCGCCCCAGGCTGTACAGGGCGGCGTGCCGGCCGGTGCGGACCTCGACGAGCGTGGCGGTCTCGTCCGGGCCGATCAGCCGCAGCGCCGCGGTCAGCAGCGCGTTGACCTGCGCGTACTCCCCGATCAGCGTCGACTGGTCGGCGGCGCGGCGAAACAGCTCCACCGCCTGGCGCCGCTCCACGGCGTCGTCGACGGCGTCGTCGACGGTGTCGACCACCGCCAGGTACTGCGCCGCCGCGACCGCGAACAGCTCCGGCACCGTCGCCAGCCGCCGTGCCATCGCCAGCTGCACGGCGCACCGCCGCCGCGGGTCCAGCCCGGCCAGGACCGCCTCGCGGATCCGGTCGTGGCGGAACAGCACCGCCTCCCGCACCCCGGGCTCCAGCACCAGCACGCCCTCGTCGAGGGCCGGCGCCAGCCGCCGTTCCACCACCTCCGCCGGCTCGCCGACGGCGGTCTGCAGCACGCCCCGCTCGGCCCGCCCACCGAGGCACGCCATCGCCTCCACCATCCGCCGTGAGCGCCGCGGCAGGGCGCCGACCAGCGCCGCCGGCGCCCCGGCGGCCTCCGGCCGGCCCAGGTGGGCACGCACCTCCGCCACATCCCACCGCCAGCCCGCCCCGGCGGTGAGCAGGCCCTCGCGGCGCAGCGCGTTGAGCAGCTCCACCGTCTCGTACGGGTTGCCGGACGTGTGCGGGCTGACCGCCTCGCCCAGGTCCGCCGCCGCGGCCTCGTCCACGTGGAGCATCTCGGCGACCATGGCGACCGTGCCGGCGACCGGCAGGTTGGCCAGCCGCAGGTGCCGCACCCCCGGCTGGGTGGCCCACCTGGACCGTGCGGCCGCCAGCGGCCGCACCGCGTCCAGCGCACCGTCGCGGTAGGCGGCCACCAGCAACAGGCCCTCGACCGGCGCCGCGCCGAGCATGAGGTCCACGAAGCCCAGCGGCGTCCGCCCGGCCCACTGCAGGTCGTCGATGAAGATCACCACGGGTCGCCGCCGGGAGGCGACCGCGCGCAGCACGTCGAACCCCACCCGCTGCACCCGCGCCTGCGCGGTCAGCGGATCCCCCGGATCGGGCGGCACCCCCAGCAGCGCCGCGAACTCCGGCACCACCGCGGTCAGCAGGCTCGCGTTCGCGCCGGCCACCGCGAGGATCCGCCGGCGGATCTCGGCCAGCTCGCGCTCCGGCTCGGCCACCAGCAGCCGGCCGACCGCCCGGAACACCTGGTACAGGGCGTCGCATTCCAGGTCACGCCGGCCCTGGTCGAACTTGCCGGCCACGAACCAGCCGTCCCGGCCCGTCACCACCGGCCGCAGCCGATCGACCAGGACCGTCTTGCCGACCCCGGGCGTCCCGCTGATCAGCACGCCGCGGCACCGGCCCGACAGCGCCTCCTCGAACGCCGACGCCAGCGCCGCCACCTCCGTCTCGCGCCCCACCAGCCGCGACGGCGGCAGCAGCCGCAGCGGGACGTCACGCTCGCCGACCCGCACGGCCCCCGTGTCGCGCAGCCGCTCCAGGTCGTGGGCCAGACCCTCCGCGGTCTGGTACCGGTTGTCCGGCTCCTTCTCCAGCAGGTGCATGATGATCTCGGACAGTGCCGCCGGCACGGCCGGGTCCACCCGCGCCGGCGGCACCGGCACCCGGGCCAGGTGAGCGTGCGTGAGCCGCAGCGGGTCGCCCCAGCCGAACGGCGGCGCGCCCGTCGCCAGCTCGTACAGGGTCGCGCCCAGCGCGTACAGGTCCGCCCGCTGGTCCACCGGCCGGCCGGTCCGCCCGGTCTGCTCCGGCGCCAGGTACGCCAGCGTCCCCACGATCTCGCTGTGCGGCGTGAACCCGGGACGGAGCTCGGCGAATGACGTCGCCAGCGCGAAGTCCACCAGGTAGGGCGTGCCGGCGCCGGAGACCACGATGTTCGCCGGCGTGATGTCGCGGTGCATCACGCCCCGCCGGTGCATGCCCGCCACCGCCCGGGCCAACGCCAGGGCGAGCCCGATCAGGCGGCCGGTCGCCAGCGGCTTCGCCACCCCGGCCAGGCTCGAGCCGCCGACGTCCGCCACGATGACCGTCCCCGGGCACCGCGGCGCCTCCGCCAGCTGCGCGATCCCGGCCACCCCGCGCAGCCGTTCGAGCATCGCCACCTCGTGCCGGGCCGTGCGGTGCGCGCCGGGGCCCTTCAGCTCCTTGTGGATGACCGGCCGTCCGGCGACGACCTGCCGGGTGACACGCGCGTACTCGCCGTCGTACAAGATCTCGCTCCGGCCGGGTGGACCGCGGCCGTCCAGCATCGCGCCGTGTTTCATCAGACCCCTCCGCGCCCGATCCGGCCCACTTCAAAGCGTACTGAGCACCCGCTCACCGACGAAGCCGACATCGCGCGGGGTCACCCGACGCACCGGCACCGTGGCACGATGGCGGGCGGCGACGACCGGTGCCGGGTCCGCCGCGACCGGAGAGGACACACGATGGGTGAGACGGCGCGGGAGCGGGCGCTGCGGGCCCTGGCCGCGCACGCTCCCGACCTCGCGGGCACCGGCCTGCGCGAGCTGGGGCACGGCCTGGACAACGCCGCCTTCCACGCCGGGGACCTGGTCGTGCGGGTGGCCGAGCGCGGCGACGGGCACGGCGTGCGGGCCGAGGCGCGGCTGCTGGCCCTCGTCGCGGCCCACGTCGACCTGCCCGTGCCCGTGGTCCGGTTCAGCGACGAGGAGGCCGGGGTGCTGGCGTACCCGATGCTGCCCGGCCGGCCGCTGCTGGGCCGGCCGGCCCCGCCTGGGCTGGGCCGCACGATCGGGCGGTTCCTGCGCCGGCTGCACGCCATCGACCCGGCGGCGGCCGGCGGGATCGTCCCCGTCGAGGACGCCGAGCCCGCCGAGTGGCTGGAGGACCTCGACGGCCCGGCCCACCTGCTGCGCGTCGTGCGCGGCAGCGTGCCCGCGCCGGGCCGCGGCAGGGTGCTCGCCCACGCCGACCTCGGCGCCGAGCACCTCCTGGAGCGCGACGGCGCGGTGACCGGGGTGATCGACTGGTCCGACGCCGCCGTCACCGACCCGGCGCTGGACTTCGCCCGGCTGTACCGCGACTTCGGCCCCGATGTCCTCGCCGAGGCCCTGGACGCGTACGGCGGCCTACCCGGCGGCACCGGGCGGATCGTCTTCTACGCCCGGTGCGCGGCGTTGGAGGACCTCGCGTACGGCGGGGCGCACGGGGAGGCCGCCGCCCGGAGCCTCAGCTGGCTGTTCCCCTGATCTCCCGGCCGGCGACCCAGGTCCGCGTGACGCGGGTCGCCGGGTCGAACGGGTCGCCGTCGCAGATCGCCAGGTCGGCGGGGTGGCCCGGGACGATCCCGCCGGGCGCGCCCAGCGACTCGGCCGCGGTCACGGTCAGCGCCCGGACCGCCTCGGCGGGGGTGAGCGCCTGCCCGGGCTGCAGCGGCCGGCCGTCGGGCATGGTGCGGCGCACGGCGTGGCGCAGGTTGCCCAGCGGGTCGAGCGGGCCGGCCGGGTGGTCGGAGGCGAGGGTCAGCGGCACGCCCGCGTCGAGCAGCCGCCGGCCGCCGAGCACGGTGAGGAACCGGTCGGTGCCGCCGTCGGCGATCTGCGGGCCGAAGGTGGTGATGAAGCCCGGCTGGTACGTCGCCCACGCGCCGCTGGCCGCGACCAGGTCGACGGTGGCCGGGTCGAGCAGGACGAGGTGGTCGATGACGGCGGCGCCGGGCGGCGCGCCGGCCGCACGCAGGGCGGTGGCGGCCTGCCGGGCCGCGAGGTTGCCCAGGGCGTGCATCCGGGGCCGGATGCCGGCCTCGAGGTAGCCGGCGAGCAGGCCGGTCAGCTCGCGGTCGGTGTAGCGCAGGTACTCCAGGTGCAGTTCCCGCCGGTGTACGGCGCTGCGCCGGCGCACCGCGTCGCGCAGCGGGCCCGGGTGGCGGGCGGCGACGCTCTCCCGGACCGCCTGGAGGGTGAGGCGGCCGAGCGCGCGGGCCGGCAGGCACACGGCGCACCGGTCGCCGCCGTCGAGGAACAGCTTCGCCTCGCGGCCGCTCGCCCCGTAGTCGCCCTCGGGTGCGGCGGCCGGACCGTCGGCCGGGCTGAGCAGGCCGGCACCGGCGCCGACGGCCCAGGACAGCCGGGGCGCGGGAGCGGCGGCGAGGCGCAGCATCCGCTCGTGGTGCTGCGGCGCGACGTACGCCTCGTGCGCGTGGGTGATGCCGAGCGCGGCGCACCGGTCCAGGGCGCGCCGAGTCAGCTGCTCCGCGTCGCCGGGCGCGTCGGCGAGGGCCCGGGCCAGGGCCTCACCGTAGGCCTGCTCCCAGAGCTCGCCGGTGGGCCGGCCGCGGCGGTCGCGGGTGACGTCGCCGGCCTGGGCGCGCAGGGTGGTGATGCCGAGGGACCGCATCGCCTGGGTGGAGACGGCGCCGCGGTGCACGTCGACGCCACTGACGAGTATCTGACGGCCGGGGGCGACCGCGTCG
This sequence comes from Dactylosporangium aurantiacum, assembly GCF_000716715.1. GTDB lineage: Bacteria > Actinomycetota > Actinomycetes > Mycobacteriales > Micromonosporaceae > Dactylosporangium > Dactylosporangium aurantiacum. The sequence goes on from NZ_JNYJ01000016.1 coordinate 34,587, forward strand.
AGCTCGGCGGCGGTCGGCAGGCGACGCTGCGGCCACCGGAACGGCCGGGCGTTCCAGCACAGCAGCCAGGGCGCCCGAGGGTCGGCGGCGGCCGCGGCGCCGATCGCGGCGAGGGCCTCGCGCAGGTCGGTCCAGGCGGCGCCGTCGACGCCGAGCGTCTGCCACCCGACAACGCCGGCGTGCAGGTGCGTGTCGACGAAGCCGGGGAGGATGTGGCAACCTGCGAGGTCGATCATGGTGTCCGCCGGCGGTGGCGGCGTGTCCTGTCCCCCGGTGGCGGCGATGCTGTCACCGGTGACCAGCAGCCAGCCAGGCTGTGGGGTGCAGGTCGGTCCGGCCCAGATCGTCGCTCCGGTGAAGAGTGTCCCGACCATGCCAGCACTGTAGATCATGGTGTCGTCCGTACTCAGCCCGATGCGAGTAGGACGGCTCAGGCGCCCGGACCGCCGCGAGCCGCAGGATGGTACCGGTCGAGGAGGAAGGGAACCTGTCGTGACGTTCGTGCGGCAATGGGTGCTGCGGGTCAGCAGCTTCGGGCTGACCTGGCTGTACGCGATCTACCGCGTCCACCCGACGGTGTGGCGGCTGATGGCCCGCAACTACCGGCCGTGGATGGCCCGGTTCGCGCGCCTGCACGCGTGGATGACGTGCCAGTTCGCCGCGATCGACGTCCCCGCCTACGGCGACTTCCTGCGCCGCAACGGCTGGCAGTTCCGCTGGTTCGACCTGACCTCGTACCCGCCCACCGACAAGCAGTCCTACGTGCGGGCGTACCCGCAGGACCAGCGCTGCTGGCACGGCCGGATCGAGATCGCCGGCAGCGTGGTGGACGAGTCGTCGGGCTCGTCGGGGCAGCCGTACAACTGGATCCGCAGCCGCCGCGAGCTGCGCACGGTGCACAAGAACCTGGCCGGTTACACGACGCTGGTGTTCCCGTCGAAGCGGCGCTTCGTCATCAACGCCTACTCGATGGGCGCGTGGGCGACCGGCACGAACACCGGCATCGCCATGGCCCGCGTGGCGATGGTGAAGAACACCGGCCCCGACCTCGACAAGATCATCGACACGCTGCGGCACTTCGGGCCCGGCTTCGACTACGTCATCACCGCCTACCCGCCGTTCCTGAAGCACCTGCTGGACAGGATGGACGCGATCGGCTTCGACTGGGCGCCGTACCGGCTCAGCGCGCTGGTCGGCGGGGAGGGCATGACCGAGGCGCTGCGCGACTACCTGGAGCGGCGCTTCACGAAGGTCCGCTCCGGCTACGGCGCCAGCGACCTGACCATCGGCATGGGCGGCGAGACCGACCTCACCGTGTGGCTGCGCCGCCGGCTGCGCACCGACCAGCGGCTGCGGGCCGCGCTGCTCGGCCCCGACGAGCACCGGCTGCCGATGATCTTCCAGTACAACCCGCTGGAGACGTACCTGGAGACCACCGCCGACAACGAGATCCTGTGCACCATCAACACCACGGCGGTGCTCAACCCGAAGGTCCGCTACAACATCGGCGACGAGGGCCGACTGATGCCCTACGACGAGCTGGCCAGGATCGTGTCCGCGGAGCCGGCCGTGTGGCAGGAGGCGCAGCGGGCCGCGCTCGGCGACCGGATGCAGCTGCCGCTGCTGTTCCTGTTCGGGCGCAAGGACAGCACGATCTCCTACATGGGCGCCAACATCTACCCGCAGGACGTGGAGAACGGCCTGTACCGGGACAACCCGCTGGCGCACCAGATCGAGAGCTTCTGCCTGACCCTGGAGGAGCACACGGACCTGGAGAGCCGCCCGGTGGTGCACGTCCAGCTGCGCGACGGCGTCACGCCGGCCGACGCGGAGGTCGCGGAGCTCGCCGACGTGTGCCGGCGCGGCCTGGTGCGCTACCTCGCCGAGGTGAGCCGCGACTTCGCCGAGTCCCTCGCCGAGGACCCGAGCGCCGCGGACCTGCGCATCCGCGTCCACGAGCACGGCGCCGGCCCGTTCGCCGGCACCGCCGGCAAGATCAAGAACGTCTACCTGGCAAGGAGCGCCGCGGCATGAGGACCACCGACTTCTCGAAGGTGCCGCCGGTGGGCCAGGCGACCGCGATGTTCGTCGGCGCCACCCGGTACCGGGGACCCCGCTCGATCTTCATCCTCACCTTCACCTGGTTCAAGATGGTGCGCCAGATGCGGCGGCTGCCCGGGTACTGCTGGCACACCGTCTACTGGCAGTGGCCCTTCACCCTCGGCACGATCGCGTTCTTCCGCGACCGCGACGCGCTGCTGAAGTTCGCCCGGACCAAGCACCACCGCGACCTGATGTGCTGGATCACCGACCACGGCACCCGCAACGCGACCGGCGGCTACATCCGGCTGTACAACGCCGAGGAGAGCGGCTACACCAACGGCGTGTGGCGGGCCGAGGGCGCCACGATGGCGCACATCGAGACGTACACGCCGCTGTCGCACGAGGCCGACGGACCGAGCGTGCACCGGTGAGCGTGGAGATCTCCCCCGTGACGGGCCGGGCCGAGCTGCGCGAGTTCTGCGAGGTGCCGCTGCGGCTGCACCCCGCCGACCGCTGCGTGCCGCTCGCCGACCCGGTCATCGCCGGCTGGCACCGGTCGGGTGCCGCGGAGCTGTTCCTCGCCCGCGACGCCGCCGGTACGGCGGTCGGCCGCACGATCGTGCACCGCAGCGCCAAGTTCGACGCCAAGCTCGGCCGGCGGCACCAGCTGTTCGGGCTCACCGAGTTCCGCGACGAGGCGACCGCCGCGGCCCTGTTCGACCTGGTCACGGCCCGCGGCCGGGACACTGAGGCGCTGTTCGGCCCGGTCGGGCTGCTGCCGAACCAGACCGGCGGGGTCATCACGTCCGGCTTCGAGGAGCGCGGCTTCATCGACTCGGCGTGGAACCCGGCGTACTACCCCGCCGTCTACGAGCGGCACGGCTTCACCCGCCGCTTCGAGGCCGACACCTGGCTGTGCGAGGGGTTCGACGCCGACCCGGGTGCGGTGTTCCCGTTCGACGACGCGCGCGTGGCGGCCGAAGGCCTGGTCATCCGCCGCGGCTCCCGTCGCCGGTTCGCCACCCAGCTGCCGATCCTGCGCGGGATGCTCAACGCCTCCTTCGCGCAGCTCGGCTACTACACCGAGATCGACGCCGACGAGCTGGCCGCGCAGACCGACGGCCTGGCGTACCTGCTGGACGAGTCGCTGCTGCTGTGGCTGGAGAAGGCGGGCCGGCCCGTCGCCTTCGTGGTCACCGTGCCGGACGTGTCGGAGTTCTTCATGAAGGTCGGCGGCCGGCTCGGCGTGCGCAACCAGCTGCGGCTGCTGCTGACCCGGGGCCGGTACCGGCGCGACGCCGTGCTCATCATCAAGGGCACCGTCCCCGGCGAGCAGGGCCACGGCTACCTGACGCTGCTGTCCCGGGAGCTGTACCGCAACCTGAGGGCCGGTGGCTACCGGTCCCTGCGCAGCACGTACGTGGAGCGTTCGAACCCGGCGTCGGCGGCGCAGTACCGGCGGATGGGCGGCCGGCCGCTGCACGGGTACACCTTCTACGAACGGAGCACAGCGTGAGCTGGATCGAGGCGTTCCGGGCGCTCGAGGACGACTGCCGGCGGGCGCCGAGCGCGCACAACACCCAGCCGTGGCTGCTGCGGTCCGCGCCGGACGCGGTCGACGTGCACTGGGATCCGGCCCGCGCGCTGCCGGACTCGGACCCGACCCGGCGGGACCTGTTCCTGTCGCTCGGCGCGTTCGTGGAGACGTGCCTCATCGTCGCCGCCGGCGCCGGCCTGCCGGTCCGCGCCGAGGTCGCCGTGGACCGGACCGCGCTGCGGGCCGCCCGGCTGGTGCCCGCGCCGGCGGTGTACGAGAGCCCGTTCACGCCGGAGGCGGTGCGGCGGCGGCGCTGCGCCCGGGGCGGGTACGCGCCCGGCGCGCTCGACCCGGCCGTCCTCGCGGCGCTGACCGCCCTCGGCGCCGACCTGCGGCAGGTGCCCACCCGGTCCCTCGTCGGGCCGCTCGCCGAGGCGGACCGGTGGATGTTCGGCACGCCCGAGGTGGTGGCCGAGCTGCGGGACTGGATGCGCCTGTCGCCGCGGCACCCCCGCTATCATCTCGACGGCCTGACCGACCGCGCGATGGCGATGTCCCGGGTCGAGGCCGCCGGCCTGGCCGCGATGATCGGCCCGCGCGCCTACCCGGTGACCCGCCGGCTGGGCGGCCCGGTGCTGCTCGCCGCCGCGTCGAAGGGTCTGCTGCGGTACGACGGCACGGTCCTCGTCCTCGTCGGCTCCGCCGTCACCCCCGAAGCGGTCATCGAGCAGGGCCGGACCCTGCTGCGGGTGTGGCTGGCGCTGTCCGAGCGCGGCCTCGCCGTGCACCCGTTGAGCCAGCTGCTGGACTGCGCGGCCACGTCGACGGCGCTGGCGGCGCGGCTCGGTCTGGCGCCGGACGAGTCGCCCCTGGCCGTGTTCCGCACGGGCCGGCCGCTGCGGGAGCCGGTCCGCTCCGCCCGCATCCCCGCGTCACAGGTCTGACGGTCCCCCGGCCGCGACCGCGTCCCACGCCGCCGACATCGGCCCGAACGCGCGCAGGTCGCCGAGCGGGCTGCCGAGCTGGTTCATCGCGTACGCGTAGCTGGCCCGCGCGTCCAGGTCGATGACGGCGAACGAGCCGCCGGAGCCGCCCCAGTACAGCGTGGCCGGACCGGGCAGGTAGTCGCCGCCGACGGCGAACCCGAGCCCGAAGCGCACCGGGATGCCGAGGATCAGGTCGACGCCCTCGACCTGCACCTCCAGGGCCTTGCGGCAGGTCGCCTCGGACAGGTAGCGCCGGCCGCCGGCGGTGCCGCCGCAGGCCAGGACCGCGTGGACGCGGGCGACCGCGCGGGCGTTGCCGACGCCGCCGGCGGCGCCGATCCCGGCGGCCCGCCACGCCCTGGTGTTGATCACCGCCGGGTCCAGCGGCGGGTTGTGCGCCGCGTTGTCCCGCAGCTCGGTGGCCTCGCCGACGGGTGGCGTCTCGGCGGCCGGGACCACCTCGGCCACCCGGGGCTCCTCGGACTCGGGCAGGCCGAGGTGGAAGTCGGCGGCGAACGGCTCGGCGATCTCCTCGCGGAAGACCGCGCCGAGCGACCGGCCGGTGATGCGCCGCACCACCTCGCCGATGAGGAACCCCTGGGTCACGACGTGATACCCGGACGCGGTGCCGGGCTTCCAGAACGGCGCCTGCGCGGCCAGCGACGCGGTGGCCTTCTCCCAGTCGTACAGGTCCTCGGGCGCCATCGGCTCGCGCCAGCCGGACAGTCCCGAGGAGTGGCTCAGCACCTGCGCGACCGTGACGCCGTCCTTGCCGTTGGCGGCGAACTCGGGCCAGTAGCGGGCCACGGGCGCGAACAGGTCCAGCTCGCCACGGTCGGCGACGAGCAGCGCGGTCAGCGCCGCCATCGTCTTCGTGGTCGAGTAGACGCTGACGATGGTGTCGCGCTCCCACGGCCGGGTGCGGGCCGCGTCGGCGTGCCCGCCCCACAGGTCGGCGACGACCTCGCCGTCGACGGTGGCGCAGAAGCTGGCCCCGACCTCGGCGCCGTCGGCGAAGTTCTGCGCGAACGCGGCCCGGACCGCGGCCATGTCCCCGCGCACGGACCCCTGCACGTCACTGTCGGCCATACTCATCCCCCCGAAGCCTCACCGCGCAGTCTGCGCCGCCGGAGCCGCACCCGGCAATGCCTTTCCCGGCCGGTACCCCGCCGAGCCGGCACCCCGGTTCAGCCGGCGCCCGGTTCAGCCGGCGCAGCCGGCCGGGGCGCGGCGCGGGGCGGTGACCACGGCGACCGCGTGCGCCTGGCCGACGCCGACGCGCAGCGACAGCCAGCCGCACGACCAGGGCACCATCGCCGGCGCCGGCTCCGACGGATCCACGGTGCCGGGCCGTGGCTCCGCCGGGCGCAGCCGCGCGTCGAGCCACCCGCCGGTGGCGGGCGCGATGTCGGCGGTCAGGGTGACGAGCACGCACTGCCGCACGAAGTCGAGCGCCTGTGCCGTCAGCGGGGCGAGGCCGGCGGCGTCGGCGGCGCACTCGACGGTGCGCAGGAGCTGGTCGGGGCCGGACGTGAGCGTCGCCCGGCCGGTGGCGGTGAGGGTCAGCTGCCGGCCGCCGGCGCCGGCCGGCTTGCCGCTGACCGGTTCCCGGATCGGCACCGTGCCCTCCAGGAGCCCCTCGCGGACCTGCCGGGCGTAGCCGGGGCGCAGCGGCTCGGGGAGCCGGCCGGTCCAGTCGGCGGCGGTGAGGCCGGCGATCGGTGCGAGCCCCTGGTCGTCGTCGGCGCACAGGCCGGCCCGGTCCGTGCGGCACTGCTCCCCGCTGGGTCTGGGCCGTGGCGGCGCCGGCGACATCGGGACCCCCGACTTGTCCGGCTCGCCGGCGCCGAGGTAGCTGTGCGCCGCGACGTGCACCGCGACACACACCATCGCCACGACCGCGACCACCACCGCGGCCACCGGCGCCCACCACGACCGCCGCGCAGCTGCGTCCATGCTCCTTCGACGCCGCCGCCCGCCCGGCGGGTGCCACCGCGCACCGGCACGGTTCGGTAACGGTCGGCGTCGGCGTCGGCGGGAAAAGGGAGCATCGCCACGATCGATGGAAATGGGGCGACAGGGACCGGGGTGGATCGGGCAGCATGGGGTCGTGGATGTACGGGGACCCGCGCGTTTTCTGTTGTGGCTCGGCTGGCAGGTCAGGGGGAAGGTCGCGCTCGGCGCGATGTTCGGGTCGCTGTGGTTCCTGAGCATGGCGTCCACCCCGCTGCTGATCTCGCAGGCGATCGACCGGGGGCTGCAGTCGCGCCGCCCCGGCGTGCTGGCCGCCTGGGCGGCGGCGGTGCTCGTGGTCGGCGTGGCCAGTGCCGGGCTCGGCATCATGCGGCACCGGAGCATGACGAAGCTGCGGATGACCGCGGCGTTACGCTGCGCCGACCTCATCATGACCCACGCGACCCGGCTCGGTGCGGCCCTGCCGCGGCGGATCACGGCCGGCGAGGTGGTCACGATCGGCATCTCCGACGTGTGGACGATCGGCCGGGCGATGAACGTCGGCGGTGTCGGGGTCGCCTCGGCCCTCGCGTACACGGCCGTCACGGTCCTGCTGGCGCGCACCTCCGGGACCCTGGCGGTGGTCGTGGCCGCGGGGCTGCCGGTGCTGATGGTGGTCGTCGGGCCGCTGCTGCACCGCACCCAGCGGGCCGGGCTGCGCTACCGGGACCGGCAGGGCGAGCTGAACACCCGCCTCGTCGACATCCTCGGCGGGTTGAAGATCCTCAACGGGCTCGGCGGCAAGGACACCTACCTCGGCCGGTACCAGCAGGAGTCCGCGACGCTGCGGGACCAGGGCTACCGGGTGGGCGGGCCGTCGAGCTGGATCGGCGCCGTCGGCCACGGGCTGCCCGTGGTGTTCCTCGGCGTGGTCGTGTGGCTGGCCGCACGGCTGGCCGCGGCCGGCGAGCTGACGGTCGGCGAGCTCGTGGCGGTGTACGGCTACACCGCCATGCTCGTCATCCCCGTCGACGTCATGATCTTCTGCTCGTTCGACATCGTGCGGGGGCTGGTCGCGGCCCGGCGGGTGGTGGACTTCCTGCGGCTGCCCGTCGACGACCCGTCCGGCGGCGCCGCGCCCGCCACGCCCGCCGCGCTGCACGACCCCGGATCCGGCGTCGTCGCCGAACCGGGCCGGTTCACCGCGCTCGCCGGGGCCAGACCGCAGGACGCCGTCGCCGTGCTCGACCGTCTCGGCCGGTACGGGCCGACCGACGCCACCTGGGGCGGGCTGCCCCTGGCCGACGTCGCGCAGGCCGAGGTGCGGGCCCGGATCCTGGTCGCCGCGCACGACGCCGACCTGTTCGCCGGGCCGCTGCGGGAGGTGGTCGCCGGACCGGACGAGCCCGACGACGACCGGGTCGGCCGGGCGGTGCGCATCGCCGTCGCCCACGACGTCGGCGCCGACCTGGGCCGCCCGGTCGAGTGGGGCGGGCGCAACCTGTCCGGCGGGCAGCGGCAGCGGGTGCGGCTGGCCCGGGCGGTGCACGCCGACCCGGAGATGCTGCTGCTCGCCGAGCCGACGTCGGCGGTCGACGCGCACACCGAGGCGGCGATCGCCGAGCGGCTGTCGGCCGCGCGGGCCGGGCGCGGCACCGTCGTGGCGACCACGTCGCCGGTGCTGCTGGACCGGGCCGACGTCGTGCACTACCTGGTCGACGGGAGGGTCGCCGCGTCCGGCACGCACCGCGCCCTGCTCGCCGCCGAACCCGGCTACCGCGCGCTGGTCACCCGCGCGTACGGCGACGAGGAGCAGCCGTGAGCGGGCCGGAGCGCAGCGGAGGGCCGCGAACCATGGGCGCAGTGTTGGCTCACGGTGGCGCCGGAGCGCAGCGGAGGTGACGGCGTGAGCGGGCCGGAGCGCAGCGGAGGAGCCGCGAACCATGGGCGCAGTGTTGGCTCACGGTGGCGCCGGAGCGCACCGTACCGTCGCCGCCGTCGTGGCCCTCAACTCGCTCGCCGCGCTGGCCGGGCTCGGCGCCCCGTGGTTGCTCGGACGCATCATCGACACGGTCTCCCACGGCGGCGACGGGATCGACCGGCTGGCGCTGGGCGTGCTCGGCTGCGCCGTGGCGCAGCTGCTGCTGACCCGTTCCGCCCTGGCCATCGGGTACCGCTTCGGCGAGCGCACCGCGTTCCGCGTCCGCGAGCAGTTCGTGGGCCGCGCCCTCGGGCTGCCCGCGGCCGTCGTGGAGCGGGTCCCCGCCGGTGACCTCGCGGCCCGCGGCACGACCGACATCGACGCGGTCGCGAACACGCTGCGCGACATCCTGCCGAGCATGGCCGTCGGCGCGGTGCAGATCGTGTTCATCGTCTCCGCGGTGGTGGTGCTGCACCCGGTCCTCGGCGTGCTCGGCCTCGCCGGGCTGTCCGGGATCTGGTTCGTGACCAGGTGGTACCTGCGCCGGGCCCGGGCGGCGTACCTGGCGGAGGGCGCGGCCAACTCGGTGCTCGCCGACGACCTCGCCGCCACCACCAGCGGCGCCCGCACGATCGAGGCGTTCGCGCTGCGGGAGCGCCGCCTGGCCGCGGGTCACGCGGCGATCGCCGAGACCCGCCGCACCAGGCTGGGCACGCTCGCGCTGCGGTCGGTGTACTTCCCGTCGGTGGAGACGTCGTACGCGGTGCCGGGCGTGCTGGTGCTGCTGGTCGGCGGCCTGCTGTACATCGACGGCCGGGTCAGCCTCGGCACCGTCGTGGCCGCCGTGCTCTACCTGCGGCAGCTGGTCGGCCCGCTGGACGGCATCCTCATCTGGATCGAGCAGCTGCAGAGCAGCCTCGCGTCGTTCGCGCGGGTCGAGGGGCTGGCCGCGATCCCGGCCGCGCCGCCGGTGGTGACCGAGCCGCCGCGGCACGAGCGGATCGAGCTGGCGGGGGTCCGGTACGCGTACGACGAGGGCCGCGATGTGCTGCACGGCGTCGACCTGACGATCCGCCCCGGCGAGCGGCTGGCGATCGTGGGCCTGTCCGGTGCCGGCAAGTCGACGCTCGGCATGCTGATCGCGGGCGTGGACCGGCCGACCGCGGGCTCGGTCACCGTCGGCGGGGTGCCGATCGCCGACCTGCCGCCGGACGAGCTGCGCCGCCAGGTCGTGCTCGTCACCCAGGAGCACCACGTGTTCCGCGAGTCGCTGCGCGACAACCTCATCGTCGACGCGCCCGACGATGTGCTGCGCGCGGCGCTGAAGACCGTCGGCGCGGACTGGGCCGACGACCTGGACCGCGACCTCGCCCGCCACCCGCTCGACGGCGCGCAGGCGCAGCAGGTCGCGCTCGCCCGGGTGGTGCTCGCCGACCCGCACACGGTGATCCTCGACGAGGCGACGGCGCTGCTGGACCCGACGGCGGCGCGGACCGCGGAGCGGGCCCTGGCGGCGGTGCTGGACGAGCGGACCGTGATCGCGATCGCGCACCGGTTGCAGACCGCGCACGACGCGGACCGGGTCGCGGTCATGGAGGACGGCCGCATCATCGAGCTGGGCACCCACGACGACCTCGTCGCCGCCGGCGGCCCGTACGCCGCGCTGTGGCGGTCCTGGCACGGTGGTGCCTGACCGCCACCGGGCGGGCGGGGTCAGCTGCTGCGGACCGGCATCTTCCACGGCTCCTGGGGCAGCGGGCTGCCGGTCTCCAGCAGGGACTTGAGGTTGGCCAGCACGGCGGGCCAGCCGAGGGAGATCGCCTCCAGGTCCTCCTGGGTGGCGAGGCGCTCGTGGGTGACGGTGAGCCGCACGATGTCCTGGTCGGACTCGACGGTGAAGGTGACCGTGGCCTCGCCGCCGAACGTGAAGACGAGCCGGTGCGGCGGGTCGACCTCGAGGACCGTGCCGGTCTCGTCGGCGATGCCGGACCCGTCGGTGCGGCGGTGCTCCCAGGTCGAGCCGACCTGCCAGTCCGAGACGTTGGCGTGGCCCCAGTAGGCGGCGGTGAGGTCGGCGTCGGTCAGGGCGTGCCACACCTGCTCGGCGGTGGCCTTGATGTAGGTGACGTACACGTAGGTCGGGATGTCGGTGGGGGCGTCGGTCGTCATGGCGTGTCCTTCCGCGGCGTGTCTGACGGCGTCCAAGATCCGCAACCTGGGCTCCTCGTACGCCGCGATCCAGCGGCGTTGCAGGTCGTGGATGGGCACCGGGTTGAGGTAGTGCAGCCGCTCCCGTCCGCGGCGCACGACGGTGACGAGGTTGGCGTCCTGCAGCACCTGCAGGTGCTGGGTGGCCGACTGGCGGGCCATCGCGAGCCCGGCGCACAGCATGCCCAGGGTCTGCCCGTCCTGCCGGCGGAGGCTGTCGAGCATGCCGCGGCGGGTCGGGTCGGCAAGGGCCTTGAAGACCAGGTCCACCACCGCATTATGCAGGTTTTTACCTGCATAATGTCAAGTGCGGCGCAGGCGGTATGCGGTATGAAGGAGGTATGACATACGGACGGGTACTCGTGATCGGACTCGATCCGGCGAAGATCCCGGGCTGGGACCCCGCACCGGTGGTCGCCGCGATCGAGCGCGGCCAGGCCCGCTTCGCCGAGCACGGCATCGAGGCCGACCTGTGCCTGCTCGCCCCCGACGAGGACACCGACGCGGCGATGATCAAGGCGCTCACCGCGGCCGACTACGCCTGCGTGGTCGTCGGTGGCGGCATCCGCAAGCACGAGCCGCTGCTGGAGCTCTTCGAGCAGGCCGTCAACCTGGTCCGCCGGCACGCGCCGCACGCCGAGATCGCGTTCAACAGCACCCCGGAGGACACCGCCGACGCCGCCCTGCGCCGCCTGCGGTGAACGGCGCGCAGCTCACCGGCCGGCCGGCCACCCGGCACCGGGGGGGTCACAGGGCGTACAGCAGCCGCCCCGTCAGCGGGTCCTGGCCGTAGCGCAGGCACAGCTGCGCCAGCACGTCCTCGTGCGTCACCGCCACGTTCACCACCGTGTCGTTGCCGGCGTAGTAGATGACGACCGTGCCGTCGTCCTCGCGGACCAGGCCGCAGGAGAAGACCACGTTCGGCACGTGCACGTAGTCGGTGTCCGGCACCCGGCAGTCGGCGCGCGACGGGAACAGGATCGGGATGCTGGACATCCGCACCACGCCCGGGTCGTCCAGGTCGTGCAGGGCGACGCCGAGCACGTACGGGTTTCCGTCCATCGTCGTGCGCACGCCGTGGAACACGTTGAGCCAGCCGTGCGGGGTGCGCACCGGCGGCGCGCCCGGCCCGATCTTGTCGGAGAACGCGCTCGGCCCGGCGCCCGTGCGCATCACCGGCTCGTCGGCCACCTTCCACGGCCCGGTCCGGTAGTCGTCCGCGTAGCCGATCCTGATCTGCGTGTACGCGCCGCCGACGTCGCCCGGGCCGACGTCGTTGGGCCGGAACAGCCCGACGTACCGCCCACCGACGCGCTCCGGGAACACGACCACGTTGCGCATGTCCCGGTCGAGCATCGGCCCGTACCGGGTGAACGTGGTGAGGTCGTCGGTGAGCGCGAGCGACACCCGGACCCGGTTGCGGATCCCGCCGTGGTACGCGCTGTAGGTGACCGCGAACGTGCCCTCGACCGGGTTGATCCGGGCGTCCTCGACACCGCCGGACTCGGCCTCGACGACGAGCCGCCGGTCGACGCCGTCGACGCACAGGTCCACCTCGGTCGCCGGGGACAGCACCGGCCGCGGGTGCACCGACCAGTCCGTGACGCCGTCGGCGCTGGTGGCCAGGCCGAGCACGCTGACACCGCAGCGCAGGTGCGAGCGGAACAGCAGCGCCGTGCGGCCCGCGAGCCGTGCGACTCCGGCGTTGTGCACCGTGACCACCTGCAGGTGCGGCTCCCGCCAGACCGCGTTGACCTCCCGGGCGGTGAGCACCGGGTTCGCCGGATGCCGCAGCACCGGCCGGTCGAGCGAGACGGTGCCGGTCATAGCGTCGCCGAAGCGGACGTCGCGCGTCGTCACAGCGCTCACGGTCGCACGGGCTCGGCGCCTCCCGGCTCACTCCGTCGGGGCGATCAGCCTGGCCCGCAGCGCCGCCAGCCGGTCCGGCGGCAGGCCGTGCGCCAGCAGGTACCCCGCCGCGCCGCCCCACCGCTCGTCGACCAGGTCGAGCACCGCCTGGATCGCCTCCGGCGCACACTCCCCCGGCGACTGCCGGGCCGGGTCCGTGAGGGCGCGGGCTACAGCTCGACGGCGCGGTTGTCGCCGACCGGCGGCTGCTTGCCGGCGACGGCCGCGGCCAGGTACCGGATGAGCGTGACGGCGCGGCCGTTCGGCGCATCCCAGTACTCGGCGGACTCGGCGTGCACCCGGATCAGCGTCAGGCCCGGCGTGTCCAGCCCGTCGGGGAACCAGCCCTTGAGGAACGGGTTCCACAGCTGCTCGGCCTTGGCCCGGTCGTGCACCACGTCGGCCGCCCCGGCCACCGACACCCAGGCGTTGCCCTTCGTGGTCAGCGAGACGTGACCTGCGGGTGGGTGCGGATCTGCGCGACCTTGGCGCTGTCGTCGTAGGCGAAGAACCACAGGTCACCGTCGAACTCGACCTCCTGCAGCGCCATGGGGCGGCTGACGTGCCGGCCGTCGCCGGTCATCGTGGTGAGCATGCCGATGCGGGCGTCCCGCAGCAGCTCGGTGACCTTGGCGCGGGGGTCCTGCTGGTCGTCGGTCATACCGTGATCGATGCCCGGCCCGCCCCGCGGCAAACGTCACTTCTGGTAGCCGTAGTTGTCGCAGGTGCGGCGTTGCTGGACGCAGTTCCTGGTGCGCTTGTTCATGGTGGCGACGTCCCACATGACGAAGGCGTCGCCGTGCATGGAGGAGGCGCTGCGCAGCTCCTTGCCCGAGGAGAGGTAGTAGCCGTCGGTGGTGCCCTTGGCGCCGTACTGGATGTCGAAGGTGATCGCCGGAATCTTCACCGGGTGGCTGGCGGGGCAGGCGTTGCCGGAGCCGTAGGCGACGTGGTCCTTGTGGTTGGGGCTGTCCAGGTGCTTGCCGTCCCAGCAGTCGGGGAACTGCAGCATGAAGTGCAAGGTCGCGGTGCCGCCGCAGATGGGCCAGTTGCCGTTGCTGCTGCGGGCGATGCCGTCGAGGTCGCCGGGGCCGTAGAAGGCGCAGTAGAACTGGCCGGACGCGCCGCGCGGGGTCGGCTGCTGCTTCTTGGCGTCGCCGGAGATCATGCGCAGGCCGTTGGGCATGGGCATCTGGCCGGCGGAGGTGTTCATCAGCGAGCGGTAGTAGACGCGGAAGCCGGTGGTCTCGACCGGCGTGCCGGTCGCGGCGTCGTACAGCGTCGGTACCCAGTAGGCGGAGTGGTCCTGCACCGGCTTGCAGGTGGTGGCGGTGAACTTCATCAGGTCGGCGGGGGTGGTGCCGGCGGCGGTCGCCTTGTTGCCCACGAACGAGTGCATGTGCGAGGCGCCGGGCAGGCCGGGGAAGACGATCGGGTCGTCGGCGCGGGAGTGGCTGTACTGGCAGTCGGCGCGGAACTCCGGCAGGTTGCCGACGCCGGCCGGCACGGGGTCGGCGGCGAGGCTCCTGTACGCGTCGGCCTGCGCCTTCCATGCGGCGTCGACGGGGATCCAGCCGCCGACGGCGGCCGCCCTCGGCACGCCGTCACCGGCGGCCGGCGCCGGCGCGGAGGACGAGGCGGCCGCGGAGGCCGGTGCGGAGGCCGGCCCCGAGGCGCCGGGCACGCCGGCCGTGGCCGCCGCGCCGCCGCCGACCGGGGCCGCGTCGGCGACGCCGGTCCTGGCCGGTCCCGGGTCGGCGCCCGCGCCGGACAGGTAGACGACCAGGGCCGCGACGACGACCACGGCTGCCGCTCCACCGGCCAGCACCCCACGCTTGCGGATCGACACCGTCAGCTCTCCCCAGACACGACACGCTCGGTCACGGCCGCGCGCCATGGTAGGCAGCCACCCGGCGCGCCTGGAAGGCTTTTCATGCGATCTTAAAAAAGGTCGATGTTCATGGCGCCGGGCGCCGGGTATGACACAGGCGTTCGAAGAAGGAGGGTGAGCACCGTGACCGACCGTAATCCGGAGAAGGACCCCGAGGACTGGGTGACCGGCGACGAGCCGATGACCGGGCCGCAGGAGTCGTACCTCGGCACCCTGGCCCGGGAGGCGGGCCGCGACGTCCCGGACGAGCTGACCAAGGCCGAGGCCTCGCAGCTCATCGACGAGCTGCAGCAGCAGTCGGGGCGCGGCGCCTGACGGTCGCGGTCACCCGAGGTCTTCGGTCACCCGGGACCCGCGGTCATCCGAGGTCGTAGCCGGCGCCCGCGCGGGCGTCCCACCGGATCCGGCAACGGCCGGCGGGGGCGCCCGCGCCGGCCGTCACCGCCACGGGCGCACCGCCGGTGGTGTGCACCTTGCCCGGCGGGGCCGGCAGCTCCACCAGCAGCGGCCCGTCCGTGCCGGCGGTGATCCGGGCCGTGTCGAGCTGCCCGCCGGACCAGGTCACGTCGGCGCGGTGCCCGCCGCGGCAGCGCACGCCCCGGACGCGACCGGTGTCCCACGCCGCCGGCAGCGCCGGCAGCAGGCTGACCGCACCGGCGTGGCTCTGCACGAGCAGCTCGGTGATGCCGGCCGGCGCGCCGAGATTGCCGTCGATCTGGAAGATCCAGCCGCCGGGCCGCCCCGCGTCGGGGTGCAGCGTGAGCATCGACGCCGAGCACAGCCCGCCGGTGAGCGCGGCGAGGGACTCGGCGGCCAGACCGGGGTCGCGCAGCCGGGCGGCGAGGCACAGCACCCAGGTGCGGCTCCAGGCGGTGTGGCCGGTGCCGTGCGCGAGGCGGGCCCGCAGCGCGGCCCGGGCGGCGGCGTGGTCGGCCGGCGTGCCGGTCTCCGTGATGCGGGTGCCGGGGTACAGGCCGTACAGGTGCGACAGGTGCCGGTGGCCGGGCTCGTGCGGCGGGTGGTCGTCGTGCCACTCCAGCAGGGCGCCGTCCGGTCCGGTCGGCACGGGGCGCAGCGCGGCGAGCGCGGCGGTGGCCTCGCGGCGCAGCGCGGGGTCGGGGGCGCGGTCCAGCAGGACCAGCAGCCGGGTCAGCACCTCGCGGGCCAGCTCCTGGTCCAGGGCGCTGCCCCAGGAGACGGCGGCGTGGCCCGTGCCGCCGTAGCGGAAGTCGTGCTCCGGGGATGTGGACGGGCTCACCACGAGGGCGCCGCCGGCGTCGGGGACGAGCATGTCCAGCACGAAGCGGGTCGCGGCGCGCAGCACCGGCAGCGCCACGTCGTCGGCGAACCCCGCCCGGGCGCCGCCGTGGTCGAGGTGGTCCCAGACGTGCGCGGCGAGCCACGGCAGCGCCGAGGGCCAGTTCGCCCACTGCGGCTCGCCGGGCACGGGCGCGGTGAAGCGCCACAGGTCGGTGTTGTGGTGGGCGGCGGCGCCGCGGGCGGCGTAGTGGCGCGCCGCGGTCGCGGTCCCGGCGGCGGCCAGGTCGGCGGTCAGGGTGAGCAGCGGCTCGTGCAGGTCGGCCAGGCCGGTGCTCTCCGCGGCCCAGTAGTTCATCTGGGCGTTGATGTTCGTGGTCCAGTTGCACGACCAGCCGGGGCGCACGTCGGCGTTCCAGATGCCCTGCAGGTTCGCCGGTTGCGTGCCGGGCCGGGACGCGGCGATGAGCAGGTACCGGCCGAGGTGGAACAGCAGCTCCGCACGGTCGTCGGTGGGCAGGTGCAGGTCGGCGCGGTCGAAGTACTGCCGGTGGTCGGCGACGTGCCGTTGCCGCAGCACCCGGGTGGGGCGGGCCAGGGCGCGGGCGACCCGGGCGAGCGCCTCCCCGGCGATGGCGGCCAGGTCGGCGCTGGGCGGGTGCCGGTGGCCGCGGAACCCGGTGGCGACGGCCACGACGAGCCGGGTCTCGTCCGGTGTCTGCCGCACGGCGGCGGCGACGGCGAAGCCCATGCCGGCCGGCACCGCGGCACCGGTGTCGGTGGCGTACACGACGGCCGGCTCCCGGTCGACGTAGTCGGGCAGCACGTGCGCCGGGGCGCGGCCGGTCCACAGCAGGCACGGCCCGGCGCCGGCGTCGACGACCCCGGCGGTGACCGGGTGCGGGCTGTGCAGCCTGGGCGGGGCGGTCGAGGCCAGGCTGCCGGGTCCGGTCGCCGAGACGACGAGGACGTCGTCGGGGGCCGAGACGAACGCGGTGAGCCGGACCGGCCCGCACGCGCTGTCGTAGCCGGTCACGGCGACGGCGTCGGCGAGGTCGAGGTGCCGGCGGTAGCCGGCGACGCCGTCCGGGTCGGCGTAGCGCCACTCGAGGTGGCCGATCGGCTGGAACGACTGGGTCCAGGCGTCGCCCTGCAGCTGCCGGGCGAGGGCGTCGGCGGCGGCGTGGTCACCGGCGGCGACCGCGGCCCGCAGCGCCGGCAGCAGCCGGGCCGGCACCGCGTCGTCCTGACCGGCGCCGTCCCGGGGCGGATCGGGCAGCGGGCCGCCGGACCAGAGGGTGTCGGCGTTGAGGTCGATGCGTTCGGCGCCCGGCCGGCCGTGCAGCATGGCGCCGAGGCGGCCGTTGCCGATCGGGAACCCGTCGGGGAAGTCCGCGGCGGGTGCGGTGCGCTCAATGCGGTGCCGGGTCATGGTGTCCTTCCCGCCGGATCTCGACCCGGCCGGTGTCGTGGTGCAGCAGGAACACCAGGTCGCCACGGCGGACCGCCTCGACGTCCGGCGGCAGGTCCGGCAGCACCGGCGCGACGCCGGCCTCGGCGCAGACCCGCCGCAGCAGCCGGTGCATGGCGTCGGGCGACGGCTGGGTGGCGACGTACCAGGCGGTGCCGGCGTGGTACGGGTTGCGCAGCACCATGGGCCGGCCGGCGAGGGGCCCGCCGCGCACGGTGGCCACGACGTCGGCGCCCCGCGACTCGCCCCATTCGGCCCACGTGGTGGCGGTGAAGTCGCCCAGCGCCGCCGATGCGACGTCGAGCCGAGCGCCGTCCGGCAGCGGCCAGTGCTCCTCGATCCGCACGCCGAGCAGGTCCTGCCACGGTCCGGGCCAGCCGCCGGTGTAGACGCGCTCGTCCGGGTCGGCGACCCCGGTGAACGGGCCGACGACCACGGTGCCGCCGGCCGCGACGTACCCGGTCACGGTGGCCGCGGCGGCCGCGCTCACCTGGTACAGGTTGGGCACCAGCACCAGGCGGTAGCGGTCCAGCGCACCGGCGGCCGGGGCGAAGTCGCAGGTGACGTTGTCCCGCCACAGCGGTGTGTAGTACTCCAGGAGCCGCTCGACGTAGCGGAAGCCGGCGTGCGGCTGGTGGTCGAGCTCGGCGGCGCGCCACGCGTCCCAGTCCAGCACGATCGCCACGTCGGCGGGCACGGTCGTGCCGACGACACCGGACAGGCCGGCGAGCTCCCGGCCCAGCGCGCGGATCTCGCGGAAGACGCGGGAGTCGGGGCCCGCGTGCGGGACCATCGCGCCGTGCGCGCGTTCGGCGCCCTGCCGGGAGGCGCGCCACTGGAAGTGCAGGACGCCGTCGGCGCCGCGGGCGACGGCCTGCATGGACCACAGCCGGTTCAGCCCGGGCCGTTTCGGGGTGGCGACGGGCCGCCAGCTGGCGGCCCCGGGTGACTGCTCGGCGAGCAGCCAGGGCCGGCCGCCGCCGAGGGAGCGCATGATGTCCTTGGACATGGCGGCGCGCGGCGCGGCGCCGGGGTCGTTCGGGTCCGGGTAGGTGTCGAGGGAGACGAGGTCCTCGGCGGCGGCCCACCGCCAGCCGTCGGTGTGCCGGTAGGTGTCCATGAAGTTCGTGGTGACCGGCACGGTCGGGTTGTGCGCGCGGACCGTGTCGCGTTCAGCGGCGAAGCACTCCAGCAGCATGTCGTCGCAGAAGCGCTGGTAGTCCAGGTCCTGGGCCGGGTTGATGACGTACTGGACGCGCCGCGGCGGCAGCACCTGCGCCCAGTCGTCGTAGCGTTGCGACCACACGGCGGTGCCCCACGCGGTGTTGAGCCCGTCGAGGTCGCCGTGGCGACGCCGCAGCCAGTCGCGGAACCGTGCGGCGCAGTGGTCGCAGTGGCAGGTGGTGCCGTACTCGTTGCCGATGTGCCACAGCCGCAGCGCCGGGTGGTGGGCGTAGCGGGCCGCGACGGCGTCGCTGATCCTCAGGGCGGCCGCCCGGTACGCGGGGGCGCAGGGGCAGTACTGGTTGCGGGAGCCGTACAGGCGCCGGATCCCGTCGGGTCCCTGCGGCAGCGTGTCGGGGTGGTGGTGACCGAGCCACGGCGGCGGCGACGCGGTGGGGGTGGCCAGGGCGACGTCGACACCGCCGTCGTGCAGCAGGTCCAGCACGGTGTCGAGCCAGTCGAAGGTGAAGCGGTCCGGTGCCGGCTGCAGCTGCGCCCAGGCGAAGACGCCGACGGTGACGAGGTTGACGCCGGCGTCGCGCATGAGGGCGACGTCCTCGCGCCACACGTGCGGCGGCCACTGCTCCGGGTTGTAGTCGCCGCCGTACAGCAGCCGCCCGCGCGTGACGTCGTGCAGTCCGGGCACCGGCTCAGCCCTTGATCGCGCCGATGAGCATGCCCTTGGTGAAGTGCCGCTGCACGAACGGGTAGGCCACCACGATCGGGATGAGGGTGAGGGTGACGACCGCCATCTGCAGCGACAGCTGCGCGATCTGCTGGTGCCCGGCGTACTGTCCCGTCCCGGTGGTGCCGGTGCCGGGCATCGAGCTGCCCTGCAGCGTGTACGTGTACAGGATCATCTGCAGCGGCCATTTGCCGTTGTCCGGCAGGTACAGCAGGGCGTTGAAGAACGAGTTCCAGTAGCCGACGGCGTAGAACAGGGTGATGACCGCGGTCACCGCCCGCGACGTGGGCAGCACCACCGACCACAGGATGCGCCACTCCCCCGCGCCGTCCATCCGGGCGGCGTCGATGAGCTCCGGGGCGGTGCTGCTGAAGAAGCCGCGCATCACCAGGACGTTGAACACCGACACGGCGCTGGGCAGGATCATCGTCCAGTACTCGCCGTAGCCGCCGAGGGCGGTGACGACGAGGAACGACGGGATCAGCCCGCCGCTGAAGAACATGGTGACGACGAGGAACAGCAGGATGCCCCGGTGGCCGAACGTGCCGTGCCGGGACAGCCCGTAGGCGCACAGCACGGTGACCACCATCGACAGTGCCGTGCCGACGACGGTGATGACGAGGCTGACCAGCAGCGAGTGGGTGACGAGCTGGTTGGTGAAGATCTGCCGGTACGCCTCGACCGTCAGCTCCGTCGGCACGGTGACCAGGCCGCCGGCCCGGTTGATGGCGGCCTGGGTGGAGAAGCTGGTGAGCACGATGGAGTACAGCGGCACCAGGATCACCGCCACCACGATGAACAGCGTGATGCCCTTGCCGGCCCGTCCGGCGGCGGTGGGCGGCTCTTCCCACACAGGGCCGCTGTGCCGCGGTCGCGGTCTGGTCTCGACGGTCATTTGCGGTACAGTCCGTCCTCGCCGAAGGCGTGTGCGAGCTTGTTGGCGGCCAGCACCAGCAGCAGCGACAGCACGCCCTTGAACAGGCCGGCGGCGGCACCGTAGCTGAAGTTGTTGTTGACGACGCCGTAGTAGTAGGCGAAGGTGTCGAGCACCTCGGAGGCGTCCCGGCCGACCGCCTGCCGCTGGATGAGCATCTGTTCGAAGCCGACGGTGAGCGCGTTGCCCAGCCGCAGCACGAGCATGAGGACGATGACGCCGCGCATGCCGGGCAGGGTGACGTGCCACAGCCGGCGCCACCGGCCGGCACCGTCGGCGGCGGCCGCCTCGTAGAGGCTCTGGTCGACGGCGGCGAGCGCGGCGAGGAACACGATGATGCCCCAGCCGGCTTCCTTCCACACCGCCTGGGCGGTGACGAGGTACTTGAAGGCGTCCGGGTTGGTCATGATGTCCCAGGTGGCCCAGCCGTGCCGGCGCAGGATCGTGTTGAGCGCGCCGGCGCCGCCGAGCATCTCCTGGAACACCGTGACGACGAGGACCCAGGAGAAGAAGTGCGGCAGGTACACCACCGACTGCACGAACGAGCGGACGCGGCCGTTGGCGACCTCGTTGAGGACCAGCGCCAGCGCGATCGGCACGGGGAAGTAGAGGATCAGCTGGACGGCGCTGATGACGAGGGTGTTGGTCAGCGCGTGCCAGAAGATCGGGTCCTGCAGCAGGCGCTCGAGGTTGTCGAGGCCGGTGAAGGGGCTGTACCAGAAGCCGGAGTAGATGTCGTAGCTCTGGAACGCGGTGACGAGCCCGAGCATCGGCGCGTAGGCGAACACGGCGAGCAGCGCGACCGCGGGCAGCGTCATGAGCAGCAGCGACCGGTCCCGGCGCAGCCGGATCCGCCAGCGCGGCACCGTGCGGGCCGGGGGCGTGGCCGGCCGCGTCTCCGCGGCCGGCTTGAGCAGTGTCACCGGGTCCCCGCGCTCACTTGCCGGTGCCGAACTTGTCGCGGATGCCGTCGTAGAACTTGCGCAGGTCGTCGCCGCCCTGCCGGCGCCAGGTGTCGACGGCCGAGGTCCACTCGGAGATCGGCTTCCGGCCGAGCTTGACGTCGGTCATCATGTCGATCATCGGCTGGCCGAGCGCGGCGAACTGGGCGGGCTCGCTCACGTTCATGCCGTAGAACAGCGGCTTCACCGCGTACTTGACCATGTCGGCCTGCCAGGCGGCGGCGTCCTTGGTCACCTGCACGGCGCCGGACTGCACGGTGCTGGCGGAGGCGGGGCAGGCCAGGAACTGGTAGGTGGTGGCGATCTCCTTGCTGCCCTGCTCGGTCAGCAGCGGGTTGCCGTCCTTCATGGTGTAGTGGGTGCCGGCCGTGCCGAAGTTGACGGTCAGCCACTCCGCGGAGCCGTAGGGCGCGGCGAGGTAGTTGGCGATCGCGAGCAGTTCCTTGATCTGGCCGTCGTTGAGCTTCTTGTTCAGGTAGCTGTACATCGACGCGCCGTTGCCCAGCTGCACGGTGGGCTTGCCGCCGGTGGCGCTGAACAGCTTGAACGCCTGCCGCTGGTAGCCGGGGGTGGCGGCCGTGCCGGACTTGGCGTCGTCGCCGTTCCAGGCGCCGGTGCCGTCGGCGCACACGGCGACCTTGCCGCTCCAGAACCGCTGCTTGGCGTTCTGGCTGTTGTCGGCGACGGCGTCGGGGTGCAGGTAGCCGGCCTTGACCATCTTGGCGTGCCAGTTGAGGGCCTCGACGATGCCCTCGGTCTCGTACCGGTGCACGAGCTTGCCGGCCGAGTCGGTCGTCCACGGGTAGCCGGTGCCGGGGAAGCCGAAGATCTGGTAGATGTACGCGGCGTCCTTGCCGAACAGGTCGTCGAAGGCCCACTGGCCGGCGGCGGCGTTGGTGAGCGCCTTGCCGATCGTCTCCAGGTCCGCGACGCTCTTGACGTCGGCCGAGACGCCGGCCTTGTCCAGCAGGTCCTTGCGGTAGTAGTACATGCCGGCGATGACGGCGTTGGAGGAGTAGATGGGCAGGCCGTAGAGCTTGCCGTTCCACACCCCGGCCACCCAGGCGTTGGTGGACAGGGCGGCGAGGTTCGGGTACTGCTTGATCTTGTCGCCGGCGAGGTACGGGGTGAGGTCGGCGAACTTGGTGCGGACCGCCTCGCCGAAGTTCAGCTTGGTGGTGTTCCAGCTGGGGATGTTCATCCAGTCGGGCAGCTTGTCGGCGGCGAACAGCGGCGGCAGCAGGTCGCCGTAGGTGTTGCCGTCGGCGGGCTGCAGCTTCAGCGTCGCGCCGAGCTGCTTGTTGACCGCGTCGTAGTACGCGTTGCCGTTCGACGGCGGGATGGCACCCCACAGCGGGGTCATGGTGACGTACGTGCCGCCGTGGCCGACCTGGCCGTTCACGGTGCGGACCGGGCTGGCCGGGTAGGCCAGGAAGGCCGGGTCGGTGGCGGCGCCGTTGGCCCCGGCGATGACGGGGATGTCGGGCTTGACCAGGTCGCTGGGCGCGTACGCGGGCAGCGCCTTGGACAGGTCGCCCTCGCTGGTCGTGCCCGAGTTCTTCTCCTTCGGGCTGCCGCAGGCGTCCAGCAGCGGCACCGCGGCGATAACGGCGATGGAGGTGAGCAGGCCGCGCCGGCTCAGGCCGGCGCCCGCGTCCGGCGCCGGGGTCGCTCCGCTTTGCATGGTGGTTCCACCCTTCGGGTGATCGAGGTGCACGATGCGGTGCGCGAAGTATCGAAGCGCTTCGACTGCGCTTCGACTGCCAGACCGTAGGGCATCGATGCGTGACCCACAAGGACATCGACGGCCGCCGCCGCCGGACCGCGCGGACCGTGCCGCCGGGCGTGAAAGTTTCGCTCCGCTTGACACGTCAGGGCCTGGTACCGATCATCGAAGCGCTTCGACAGCGCTCGTGTCGGGGCTTGTCCGGCAGAGTGGGGAGTCATGACCGACCGCGTCGCGGACCTGCTGCGGCAGCTCACCACCGCCGAGAAGATCGCCCTGCTGCACCAGCGGCAGCCGGCGATCCCCCGGCTCGGCCTGGCCGAGTTCCACACCGGCTGCGAGGTGCTGCACGGCGCCGCCTGGCTGGGCCGGGCGACCGTGTTCCCGCAGGCCGTCGGGCTCGGCGCGAGCTGGGACCGGGCGCTGCTGCACGACGTCGGCGAGGCCGCCGCGACCGAGGTCCGGGCGCTGCACCACGACCCGCCGGCGGACGGCCGCGCCTCGCTGAACGTGTGGGCGCCGGTGGTCAACCCGCTGCGCGACCCGCGGTGGGGGCGCAACGAGGAGGGCTACAGCGAGGACCCGTTCGCGACCGCGCAGCTGGCCGTGGCGTACTGCACCGGGCTGCGCGGCCCGCACCCCACGGTGTGGCGGACCGCGCCGGTGCTCAAGCACTTCCTCGCCTACAACGTGGAGACCGACCGGGACGTCGCCGACGTCGCCGTGCCGGAGCGGGTCGTGCACGAGTACGAGCTGCCCGGCTTCCTGGAGCCGCTGCGCGCCGGGGTCGCGGCCGGGGTGATGCCCGCCTACAACCTCGTCAACGGCGTGCCCAACCACGTGCACCCACTGCTCGCCACGGTGCTGCGGGCGGCGGCGCCCGACCTGGTGGTGTGCTCCGACGCGCAGGCGCCGTCGAACCTGGTGGAGACCGAGCGGTACTTCGCCTCGCACGCCGAGTCGCACGCCGCGGCGCTGCACGCCGGGGTCGACAGCTACACCGACAACGGCCCCGACCCCGGGCCGACGATCGCCCGCTTCACCGAGGCCCTGGAGCGGGGGCTCGTCACGGAGGCCGACATCGACGCCGCCGTCGGGCGGATCCTGCGCATGCGGGCCAGCACCGGCGAGTTCGAGCCCGCGCGGGACCCGTACCGCGGCATCCGGCGCGACGTGATCGCCTGCGAGGCGCACGCCCGGCTCGCCGCCCGCGCGGCCGCCGCCGGGGTGGTGCTGCTGCGCAACTCCCCCGGCGCGCTGCCGTGGGCCGCGCCCGGTGACGTCGCGGTCATCGGGCACCTGGGCGACCGGGTGCTCACCGACTGGTACAGCGGCACCCTGCCGTACGCGGTGACGATCGCCGGCGCGCTGCGGTCCCGGTGCGCCGCGACCCCGTCGTCGAACGTGTCCTTTGCGGATGGTCTGGACCGGGTGCGGCTGGCGACGCCGGACGGGCGGCGGGTCGACGGGGCGCTGCGGCTCACCGGCGGCCCGGGCGCGGTCTTCGCCTGGCAGGACTGGGGCACCAGCGTGCAGTGCCCGGTGCCGGTGCACACGTTCCGGGAGACCGCCGCGGACCGGTACGTCACCGTCGAGGACTCCGGCGCGCTGGCCGCCACCGCGGTCACCCCGGACGGGTGGGTGGTGCGCGAGCTGTGGGAGCTGCACCCGGCCGGCGGCGAGCAGGTGCTGCTGTGGTCCAACGCGCTGGGGCGGTACGTGACCGAGGGCCCGGACGGCCGGCTGACCACCGGCGAGGCGTCCGGCGCGCTGCGTTTCGTCCTGGAGCCGGTCTCCTCGGGGGTGGCCGAGGCGGAGGCGGCCGCCCGGGCCGCGGCGCGGGTCGTGGTGGTGCTCGGCAACGACCCGCACATCAACGGGCGGGAGACCGTCGACCGGGCGTCGCTGGCGCTGCCGCCGCAGCAGGAGGCGCTGCTGCGCGCGGTGGTCGCGGCGAACCCGGCGGCGGTGCTGGTGCTGGTGTCCAGCTACCCGTACGCGGTCGGCTGGGCGCAGCGGCACGTGCCGGCGATCCTGTGGACGTCGCACGCCGGCCAGGAGCTCGGCACGGCCGTGGCCGACGTGCTGCTGGGCGCGGCCAACCCGGGCGGCCGGCTGCCGCAGACCTGGTACGGCGCCGGCACCGTGCTGCCCGCGCCGACCGACCACGACGTCATCGGCTCGGGCTGGACGTACCAGTACCACCGCGGCGAGGTGCTGTACCCGTTCGGCCACGGGCTGTCGTACACCACGTTCGCCTACGGGCCGCTGGTGGTGGACCCCTCGGGGCGCTCGGCGACGGTGACCGTCACGAACACCGGCGACCGCGCCGGCGACGAGGTGGTGCAGCTGTACGTCAGCCCGCGCTGCTGGCCGGTGCCCGCCCCGCAGCGGCGGCTGGCCGGCTTCGAACGGGTGCCCCTCGCCCCGGGCGAGACCCGGCGGGTGCGCTTCGACGTCCCCGGCACCGCCCTGGCGTACTGGTCGGCGCGGGACGGGCGCTTCGTCACGCCGGCGGGCGAGTACGAGTTCCACGCCGGACCCGACGCCAGGTGCACCGTCACCGTGGGTGGTTGAGTCACGGGCCGGACAGGTCGAGGCCCCAGCCGTCGTCCGGCGCGGGGTCCTCGGCCCTGGGCTCGGCCTGCTTCGCCTCCAGCGCGGCGATGACCTCGTGGGCGACGTCCTTCGCGGGACGCATCGCGTCGACGGTGACGAGGATGCCGCGCCGCCGGTACCAGGCGACGATCGGGTGGGTCACCTCGTAGTACAGGCGCAGCCGGTGCCGGATGACGTCCTCGGTGTCGTCCGAGCGGTGCTCGACGAGGGCCCGGGCCTGCAGGCGCCGCAGCAGCTCGTCGTCGGAGGCGGTGAGGTGCAGGGCGACGTCGGCGGTCATGCCGAGCTCCCGGGCGATCAGGTACGTGGCCTTCGCCTGCGCCATGGTGCGGGGCACCCCGTCGAGCACGTAGCCGCCGCCGGCGGCCTTCGCGGCCGTGAGCGCGTCCCGGATCATCGCCATGATGACGGAGTCGGGCACCAGCTCGCCGCGGTCGAGGTGCTCCTTGACGGCGGCGCCGAGCTCGGTGCGGCGGGCCACGTGATCGCGCAGCAGCTCGCCGGAGGCGATGTGCGGGATGTTGAAGTGCGCCGAGATCACCGCCGCCTGGGTGCCCTTGCCCGCGCCGGGCGGGGCCACCATCAACACGCGCATGCTCGTCCTCCGCTCGCCGGGTCGGCACGCCACGATATCGCGGTGGCCGCGGCGCTCAGCCGGGGCCGGCGACGGAGTGGGTGCACGCCCAGCCCTCCGCGCGCAGCCTCGCCGACGACACGGGCACGACCGGGGTCCTGATCTCCGCGCGGTAGGTGAGGTCGGGCCGGCCCTGCCCGGCGCAGATCGCGCCGAACACCTCCCGGTTCGTGGGCGGCACGACCGCGTCCGGCACGGCGTTGTACACCCCGGTCAGCCCGGCCCGGACGACGAGGTCCAGGGCGGCGGCCGCGTCCCGGTAGTCGATCCGGTACAGCAGCGCGTCGGCGGCGAACGGGACGCTGCCGCCCAGCAGCTCGTGGGCCAGCCGCACGCGCGCCGGGTAGTCCAGGTCGCGCGGGTGGCCGTACACGTCGGGGATGCGCACCACCGCCCCACCGGGCGACGCGTCGAGCACGGCGCGTTCGGCGGCGATGAAGTTGCGCGGCGACGCGTCGTGGTCGCCGGTGAGCGGGCTGTCCTCGTCGATCAGCGCGCCGGTGCCGGCGCCGTAGACCGACACGGAGCTGGTGAACACCACCCGCGGGTGCACCCGCGCGGCGGTCGCCGCGGAGGCGGTGAGCGTGTCGGCGTACTCCTGGACCCGGTCGCGGGCGTCGAACGCGCGGCCCACGCGCGGGCTGACGGTGAGCACGACCGCGTCCGCGCCGCGGGCCGCCCGCCGGACCGCGCCCTCGTCGCTGCCGCGCAGCACGGCGACGTCGGCGCACACCCCGGCGACCTCGGCGACCCGGGCCGGCGAGGTGGTGGTGCCGACGACGTGGTGCCCGGCCGCCGACCAGCGGCGGGCCAGCTCCATGCCGACGTTGCCGCACCCGATGACGACGTACCGCACCGACCACCCCCAGCAAATGGAAACAGCGTATCCATCATCGGGAGTGCCGGCGCCCGCGGCAAGGGTCAGCGGCCGGCGGTCTTCACCCGGTACATGGCGGCGTCGGCGGCCGACAGGATCTCGTCGGCGCTGCCGCTGTCGCCGCACGCGGTGCAGCCGATGCTCACCCCGATCCGCGCCAGGCGGCCGCCGACCGTGTACGGTGCCTCGATCGACGCCCGCAGCCGCTCCGCGATGCGGTGCAGGTGTTCGGCCGAGCCGACCCGGGCGAGGAACACCACGAACTCGTCGCCGCCGAAGCGGGCGGCCATGTCGCCGGCGCGCAGCGAGCGGCGGATGCGTTCGGCGACGTAGACGAGCAGTTCGTCGCCGGCGGCGTGGCCGAGCCGGTCGTTGACCTGCTTGAAGCCGTCGAGGTCGAGGAACAGCACGGCGAAGCGCCGCTCGGTGCCGCGCACGGCGCGGTCCAGGTGCTCCACGAACGCGGCCCGGTTGGGCAGGCCGGTCAGGGTGTCGCACAGCGCCGCGCGGCGCAGCCGCTCCTCCTGCTCGCGCAGGTCGAGGCCGACGGTGAGCAGCGCGGCGCACTGGTTGACCAGCTCCCGGCCGTCCTCGACCTGGCACTCCACGACGCCGACGACGGCGAGCAGCCCGCGGTCGCTGGCGTCGACCTTCGCCGGCACCACGAACACCGTCTCCCCCGGGCCGGCCGCGGCGATGAGCTCCGCCGGCGGGAACGCGCTCACCCGCAAGGTGCCCGCGGGGATCGGCGGGCCCGGCTCCCGGCGCCAGCCGGGCTGCGCCGCCAGCCGCCCGCCGTCGCTCCACAGCCCGAGCGCGCCGGCGCTGGCCGGGGTGACCGCGAGCCAGCCCAGGTCGCGCGGGTCGGAGCGGCGGTGGTACAGCAGCGCCATGGACAGGTCGTAGTGCGCGCCGATCGTGGCGCGCAGCCGCCACCGGTCGGCGAAGCCGGCCACCTGCCGCACCCGCAGGACGCCCATGATGAGCTCCTGCACGCAGTCGTCGAGGCGGCGGGCGGTGCCGACGTCGCCGGCCGGGATCTGCTCGGTGTACTCCCGCACCGCGCGGGCCACGATCGGCGGCCCTTCCGGCCGGGCCTGCAGGCCGTGCAGGGCCAGCAGGGCCCCGGTGGCACCGGCGGGGTCCGGGGTGCGGCCGGCGGCCGCGGCCCCGACCGCCCCGACCACCGCGTCGACCGCCTCGGCCAGCACGGCGAGATGCTCGCCGGTGCGCACCGCGCCGGGCGGCAACAGCATCGACAGGCGTTCGGCGAGCCGCTGCGGGCCGGCGGCGGCGCCGGACGGCGGCAGGCACAGTGCCGCGTCGTCGCAGCCGCAGGAGGCCCGGGGGACGAAGACCGTCGGGATGCGCCGCTCGCCGGGCGGCACCGCGATCCCGGCGACGGCCCGCAGCAGCAGCTCGACCGCCCGGGCCGCCATCACCTCGAGGGGCTGGCGGACGCTGGCCAGGCCGGGGGTGAGATAGGCGGCGACCTCGGTGTCGTCGAAGCCGGTGAGGGCGAGGTCGCCGGGGCCGGTCAGCCCGGCGGCGGCCATCGCCCGCCGCAGGCCGATGGCGTTGCGGTCGGTGCCGGCCACGATCGCGGTGGCGGCCAGGTCCCGCAGGGCCTGCGGGGTGGCCCAGGCGACGCCGCTCTCGAGGTTGTCGGCGGCGGGCACGAACAGCGCCGGGTCGGGCTCGATGCCGTGGGCGCGCAGGGTCCCGGCGTAGGCGGCGTGCCGTTCGGCGACGTCGGAGGCGGCCACGTACCCGGTGAAGGCGATCCGGCGGTGCCCGTGGCCGAGCAGGTGCTCCACGGCGGCGCGGATGCCGGCACCGTTGTCGGCGACGACGGCCGGCGGCCCGCCGCCCGAGGCGGGACTCCCGGCGGCGTCCGCGGTGTGGCCGAGCAGGACGACCGGCTTGCCGGCGGCGCGCAGGCGGTCGACGTACGTGCCGGTGACCGCGTCGGCGAGGACCACGAACCCGGCGAGGTGCTCCCACGCGACGGGCGCGGTGAACCCGGGCGTACCGCCGTTGACCGCCATGGCGGCGGCGGCGTCGAGGGTCTGCACGGCGACGGTGCGGCTGCCGGCCGCGGAGGCGGCGGCGCTGATCCCGGCGAGGATCGTGCCGTAGTAGGCGCCGCCGACGAACGGCGACAGCACACCGATCACCGGTCCGTTGCCCATGCGCACCTCCGGTCTTGCCGTATCGGCACGAACCGCGGCCGGATTCGTGTTCCCCGCTGTCGCCGTCACCGTGTCCCGGGGTCGATTCGGGACCGGTTGCGGTACCGGTTGCGGCCGGCGCGCGAAACGACCGCCGACCAGCCCAGAGAGCGCTCTCTCCAACTCATCGGCGTGCGCGCCCCGGGACCGCCATGAACACTCTGACCAGTAAAAATACTCCGCATCTCGCCATGGACGGCGATTTTGTAACTCGTTAGAAACGTGAGAGCGCTCTCACTAAGAGCCCCGCCCGGTCACCTCGAATCGCACCTTTCCCGCCGCGGAGGTTTCCCGATGACCCCCACCGACACCCCCGGACGCACCGCACCGGGCCGCTCCCGGCGCCGCCGGGCGCTGCTCGCCACCGCCGCCGCGACCGTCCTGGCCGGCACCGCCGCGGTCACCGTCAACGCGTACGCCGCCATCCCCGCGACACCGTCGGGATGGTCGCCGCAGTGCAGCGACGACTTCACCGGGTCGGCGAACGCCCTGCCGTGGTCGAACAACTGGCTCCTCACCACCGGCACGCAGTACCCCAACGGCCCGGCCAACTTCGGCACCGGCGAGATCCAGAGTTACACCACCAGCACCCAGAACATCGGCCTCGACGGCTCGGGCAACCTGAAGATCACCCCGAGCACCGGTGGTCACCGTGGATGCGGCCCGCGGTGACCACCGGTTTCCACCGACATCCCAGCGGCGTCCGGCGTCATCCCAGCAGCGTCCGGCCGATCCAGCCGCCCGGCTCGCACCCCGGCGGGATCGCGAACACCGCCGACCCGATCGGCGTGACCCACTCGTTGAGCAGGTCCGCCTCGGCGAGATTGCGCTGGATCGGCAGGAACTGCCCGCCCACGTCACGCTGGTACGCGGCGAAGATCAGCCCGCAGTCGGCGGTGCCGTCCGCGCCCGGCGGCTCGTCGTAGTTGTACGGCCGGCGGAAGATGCGCTGCCGGTCACCGGTCACGTGGGCCCGCGCGACGTGCGAGCGCTCCGAGATGACCGGCAGCCCGAGCGCGTTCTTCGCGGCGAAGTCGGGCGGGTCCTGCTCCCGCCGGCCGGTCAGCGGGGCGCCGTCGGACAGCCGGCGGCCGACCGCGAACTCCTTGCCCGCGGTGTCCACCGCGTCCCACGCCTCCAGCTCCGCCCGGATCCGGCGCAGCACCAGGGTCGTGCCGCCGTGCAGCCACCCCGGCCCGGTGTCGGTCCACACCGCGCCGTCGAACACCGCACCGCCCGGCGCCGGGTTGCCGGTCCCGTCCAGCTGCCCGAGCACGTTGCGCTGCGTCACCCCGTCGTCCTGCATGCCCCTGGCCCGGCGGAACCCGCGCTGCACCCACCGTACGGTGGCGAACGGGCGGCTGTCCTTCACGAGCACCCGCTGCGCGTGCGCGACGGTCAGCGGGTCGTCGGCGCAGATCTGCAGCAGCAGGTCACCGCCGCACCAGCGTGGCTGCAGCCGGTCGATCGGGAACGCCGGCAGCTGCCGCAGCGTCTCCGGCCGCTGCCCGGCGAGGCCGGCGGCGTCGAACAGCCGCGGGCCGAACCCGAACGTGACGGTGAGCCGGGCCGGCACGTACGCCAGCTCCGGCTGCCCGTCGGCGAGCGGCGCCCGCCCCTGGGTGAGCCGGGCCGCGTCGCCGGACAGCACCAGCATGAGCCGGCGCAGCGCCGCCCGGTCCACGCCGGCGGCCAGGTCGAGCGCGACGAACGCGGCGTGCGCCTGCGCCGGCGTCGCGATCCCCGCCTGGTGCGGGCCGTGGAACGGCACCATCTGCCCGCCGAGGCCGTCCACGGTCGCCGGTGCCGCCGCGTCGGTACCGCCACCGCCGCCGCTCCTGGCCGCGGCCGCACCGGCGGCGACCGCGCCACCGACCGTCAATGCGCCACCGGCCAGCAGGACGCGCCGGCGCAGCGGGCCACGGGCTGCCTCGTGCACCCCTCAGCCCACCGTCGTCGGGCCGGCGCCGCCCGGGAAGGACCCGTCGCCGGCGGTGAGCGGTCCACGGTTGCGTAACGACATCAGCGATCCTTCACCCTCAACGCGCTGTTCTGACGGACACGTGCGACGGGTGGTCGCCGGCGGCTCGTCCGACCCCGGTGCTCCGCCGGCCGCAGGGCAGGGTCCAGGATTGGCCCATGCGACCGTACGTGACGCTCCGCGCGACCCTCGCCGCCGTGGCGGCCCTGCTGGTGATCCTGCTGCCGGCCCGGCCCGCCTGGGCGCACGCGATGCTGGTCAAGAGCGACCCGGCCGCCGGCGCCACCGTCACCGCCCCGCTCACGGCCGTGACCTTCACCTTCAACGAGATGGTGAAGCAGCAGTTCAGCACGGTCGTGGTCACCGGCGCCGACGGCGTCTCCTACAGCGACGGCACCCCGAAGTCCGTCGACAAGACCCTCACCCAACCGGTGAAGCCGCTGCCGCCGGGCGCCGTCAAGGTCGTGTGGCGCACCGTCTCCGGTGACGGTCACCCCCTGGAGGGGCAGTTCACCTTCACCAACGCCGCCCCCGCCCCGTCCAGCGCCGCCCCGTCCAGCGCCCCGCCGACCAGTGCCGCCCCGGCACCGCCGCCGTCCGCGACGACCGGCGCGGCGGACCCGGCCTCGTCGTCGGACGACGGCGGCAGCGGCCTGCTGTGGCCCGCATCGGTCGCCGCCGCCGTCGTGCTGGTCCTGGTCGGCGGCACCCTCTGGTGGCGCCGCCGCGCCCCGGGCAAGGGCTGAGCGGCCGTCAGGCGGTCCGGCCGGCGAAGAAGTCCAGCACCGCCGCGTTGACCGCCTCGGGCTGCTCCAGGTAGCCGTAGTGCCCGGCGTCGCGGATCTCGACGTACCGGGCACCCGGGATGGCGGCGGCCAGCTCCCGCCCACGAGCCGCCGGCGCCACCAGGTCGTCGGCGAACGAGACGACCAGCGTCGGGGTGCTGATCCGCCGGTACGCGCCGAGCCGGTCGGTGTCCACGTCGACGTCGAGCTGCGGGCGGACCGCGGCATCGGTGACGTCCGGCGCGGCCATCTCGAAGAGGTCGAGCCAGTCCTGCACCGCCTGCTCGTCCAGCAGCGTGCGGGGCGACAGGTTCTGCAGCGCCCGCACCGCCGCGTCGTAGCCGGGCGGCAGCCGGACGCGCTCGTCGTACAGGCTGCGCTCGGCGGCGGCGAGGGCCCGGGAGAACGCGTCGGGCCGGCCCCGCCCGGCCATGAGCACCGCCTGGGTCGCCAGCTCGGGCCGGGCCAGCAGCAGCTCCTGCACCACGTGCGCGCCCATCGACGAGCCGATCAGCCGGCAGGGACCGCCGACCAGCCGCTCGATCAGCCCGGCGGTGTCGGCGACGAGGTCCTCGACGGTCAGGCCGGGTCCGGCCGGGTCGCT
Source organism: Dactylosporangium aurantiacum (assembly GCF_000716715.1). GTDB lineage: Bacteria > Actinomycetota > Actinomycetes > Mycobacteriales > Micromonosporaceae > Dactylosporangium > Dactylosporangium aurantiacum. Next base: position 67,024 of record NZ_JNYJ01000016.1, read on the forward strand.
CGGCGCGACACCCCGGTTGTCGAACGTGATCGCCCGGTACCCGGCGGCGACGAGCGCCGGCACCTGGTGCAGCCGCCACGTCCGCCCGGCCGCCGCGGTCCCCGCCACGAGCACGACCGCGTCGCCGGTGCCGCTGTCCTCGTAGTGCAGCCGCACCCCGCCCACGGTCACGAACTCGTTGCGCAACGGACGTCCCCTCCGCCGGTCGGGAGCACCCAACCTATCCGAGCGGTGGACGCGACGCTGGCCGGGACGGCGTATCAGCCCCCGACCAGCCATCGCCGGCGAGCCTGAAACCGTCCGGTTACGGTCCGCAGTAGGAGCCGCTCACGGTGGCGCCCGCGCTAGCGTCGCGACTGATGCAGCCCGATCCGCAGCGCTCCAGGGCGATCCTCGTCGGGGTCACCCGGCACCGCTCCACCGCGCTTCCTGCCCTACCCGGCGTCGAGCCCGCCGTGGCCGCGCTGGCCCGGGCCCTGACCGCGCCGCCGACCGCGGTGCTGGATCCCGCGCGCTGCACGGTGCTGCTCGACCCGACGTACGACCAGGTGATGGGCGCGCTGTACCAGGCCGCCGACACCACCGACACGCTGCTGGTGCACTTCGCCGGGCACACCGTCCTCGACGACGCCGGGCGTCCCGCCCTGGCCTGCGCCGACAGTGAGCCGGACCTGCCCCGGAGCCTGATCGGCTACGACCGGTTGACCGACCTGATCGGCCGGATCCGGGCCCGGCGGCGGGCGCTCATCGTGGACAGCGGCTCCGGCGCCCGCCACGGCTGGGCGCCGGAGCCCTTCCTCACCCGGCTGGTGTTCGCCGGCGACGGTCCCGGCGCCGGCACCGCGGCCCTGGCCGATCTGGTCGAGTACGGTGTCGCGGACCGGTCGCCGTGGATCACGCCCGACGTGGCGTACCCGGACCTGCGCCGGCATTCGTTGTTGCGCGGCCGGCCCTTCGACGTGTCGGTCTTCGTGGCCGGCGAGCCGGTCGTGATCGCCCGCAACGCCCGCCGACGGCTGCCGCCGCCCCGCGACGAGGTCGGCCACGGGGGCGTGACGGTCGGTCCCGCGTTGCCGCAGCAGCGGATACCTCTGCGCGGGCGAGGCGACACCGTCGGCGGCTACAACGGCCGGGGCTGGGATGCCGACACCGGCGAGTTCGCGCGCCTGGGGGACCCGTGGGACGCCCCCGGTTCGGCGGCACCGGACGACGAACGCGCCGGCCGCGCCGCACGGCCCTCGCCGGAGGACCGGCTGGCCCGGCACGTCAACGTCGACGTGCTCGACGCCGTCAGCGGGGCGCCGGTCCCCGGGCCGCTCGCCGTGGACACCCGGTACCTGCTGGAGGTCGACATCGGCCCGCTGCGGCGCACCGGGGTCCGTGCGCTCGGCGACGAGGCGCTGCCCGTGGACCGCCTGCCGCCCAGCGACGTCGGCTGGTGGCTGGAGCTGTCGCTGTCCAGCCGCGACGTGCGGTGCCCGCCGCGGCCCACCCCGGTGTTCCTGGGGGTCGTCGGGGCGGCGTACCGGTGCGGCTGCGCCCCGTACACGAGGCACAGCTGCGACGAAACGGCGCGCACACCGCGGGTGGAGCTGCCGTTCGTCACCGCCGGCGCCGGCGAGGCGGAGCTGCGGCTGGTGGTCTACCACGGGCCGGCGGCGGTGCAGGTGCTGCGCATCGTCGTCGTGGTGCGGGCCGAGGGGCAGCACCGCCGGGAGGTCGTGTTCTCGCTGACCCGGGACCTGCGCGGGCTCGGCCGGTTCGCCGACCGCAGCGTCGGCATCGTGGCGGCGGAGCCGGTCGCGGGCCGCCACCAGCTGGTGCTCAACGACGGCGAGCACGCGCCGGAGCCGTTCGAGCTGGCCGAGGAGCAGGCCGGCACCGCCGCGCGGCTGCTGCGCACCCGGCTGTTCACCGCCCACCTGGTGCAGCACGGCGACGGCTCCTGGGGCAGCCGCTACGACGCGGCGTTCGCCAAGCCCCCCGCGCTGCTCGCCGCGGACCTGCACGGGCTGGCGGTCGCCGGCCGGGAGGCGTACGTGGCGATGTTCCCGGACGCCGCCCGGCGGCGGTCGCTGCGGGACCGGCTCGCCCTCGGCCGCGGCGACGGGCTGCCGGGCACGATCCAGGTGGCACGGACCGCGAACAGCCGGGTCGCCGTGCCGTGGCAGCTGCTGTACGAGCTGCCGGTGCCGGACCGGCTGGCGGACGCGACGATCTGCCCGGGCCTCGCCGACCTGGAGCGGGACCCGTTCCGGGTCCGTTGCCGGTTGGAGGACGACCCGGGTCATCACGGGCCGCACGGGGTGGTGTGCCCGTTCGGGTTCTGGGGTGTGGCGTACCGGCTGGAGGTGCCGCCGTGGAGCCGCGGCGCCGACCTGGCCGAACGCACCGGCGCCGACGCTCCCGCGACCGTGCTCGCCGCGGTGAACCGCGCCGCGGTCGGTGCCGGCTGGGACCCGCACCGCGCCGCGCTCGACCGGATCTGCCGCCCGCCGGAGGCGCTGGTCGTGACGAGCACCGCCGCGCTCCGCGCCGCCGCCGTCGCCGGGGTCGACCTGCTGTACTTCCTGTGCCACGGCCGGCGCGAGCCACACTGGCTCGGCGGTCCGGACCGCGTCGAGCTCGAGCTGGGCCCGGCCGACCGGATCACGCCGCAGGGCGTCGCCGACTGGGCTGAGCTGTCGCCGCCGGTGCGCTGGGCGACCCGCCGCCCGCTCGTCGTGCTCAACGGCTGCCACACCGGCGAGGTGCTGCCGGCGACGCTGGCGGAGTTCGTGTCGGCGTTCGTCGGCTCGCTCGGCGCGGCCGGGGTGCTGACCACCGAGGTGGCGATCGACAGCGGCCTGGCGTGCCACGCCGTCGAGCTGCTGCTGAGCCACCTGTGGACCGGCGACGGCGTCGGGCTCGCGCTGTGGCGGGTGCGCCGGCAGCTGCTCGCCCGCGGCAACGTGATGGGCCTGGCGTACTCCGCCTACTGCGACGTCAACCTCCGACTTCCCACAATGGAGCGCTCATGGGACACAGCCCGCTCGTCGGCAGCGTCGGCGCGGCCTGCTTCGGCGTCGTGACCGGCTACATCACGTACCGCACCCTGGCCCGCGCGACGGTCGCCCCGCAGGTGTCCGACATCGCCGCGGTCCTCGGCGCGGTCGGCGGCGGCGCGATCACCGCCCTGTTCCCGAACACGGACTCCGACGCCTTCGGCTGGTACTCGATCGGCCTGCTGCTGGGCATGGCCGGCTACCTCACGCTGTCGGTCGTGTTCCGCGGCAAGCGCAAGACCGGCACCATCCTCGGCGACGGGACCGACCCGCGCCCACGGTAGCGCCGCCGGCCCCGCCAGGTCGTCGACGACGGCCCGCACCTCGTCGTCGAGCGGCCGGTCCCGCCGCGGGTCGTGGGCGGCGACCCGCTCCCGGCGCACAGCCGCGGAAACGCCGGTCCACGTGGGACGCCGTAACGCCCGCCGGGCATACCCTGTGCGGGTGTCGTCGATCGCTTCCATCCATGTGCTGCAGGGGCCTGACGTCAAGGCGTTCGCCGAGTCGGGTGTCGCCCCGGAGGGCCGGCAGCTGCATGACGCCTTCCACTGGTCCGGCTATTTCATGCTGTACCTGATGCTGTTCCTCGACGAGCAGGGCGTGCCGGTCTCCGAGTCCCGGCACGACGAGGAGCTGGCCGGCGTGGAGGGCCTGTACTTCCTGCTCACCACGGAGCACCAGCAGTACCTGCCGCGGCTGGACCCGGCGTCGTTCGACCAGGCCGCGTTCGGGGAGTACCTGGACGAGATGGGCTTCGCGGACTTCGACGAGGCCCCGGTCGCGACGCGGGAGACCCTCGAGCTGCTCCGCGGGCAGCTCGCCGCCCTCACCGGCGACGAGGCGCTGCTCATCGACATCGGCTGAGCCGTCCCGGTCAGCGCGTCGAACCGCCGGGCAGCGCCCGGACCCCTGGACCGCCGACGCCGATCATCCGGGTGCCGGTGCCCGGGTCGGGGTCGGGGTCGGGCGAGTTGCGGTCGGCGGCGGGCATGGCGTCGCCGGCGGTGAGCACGACGACGGTGCCGCGGTCCGCGCCGGCTGGGAGCGCCGGGCATCAGGAAGCGACTGCCGCCCGTGCCGGTCCCGGCCGGCCCACGACGGTGGGCGCGCCGGGTGCTGCGACGGCGCCGAAGGGACCGCGGCGGGTGGCTGGAGGCGTTAGCGTGGCCGGATGGACGCAGCGCAGGAGCACCGGGAGATCGCAGGGACGTTCACCGAGCGGGTCCGGGGCGTGCCGGCCGGTGGCTGGGACCGCCCGGCGCCGTGTGCTGGCTGGGTGGCCCGCGACGTCGTCGGCCACCTCGTCGAGTGGTTCCCCGGGTTCCTGCGGGCGGGGGCCGGCATCGAGCTGCCGCAGGGACCGCCGGTCGGCGAGGACCCGGTCGCCGCGTGGCAGGTGCACAGCGACGCGGTCCAAGCGGTGCTGGACGACCCGGCCTGCGGCGGGCGGACGCTGAGCAACCCGCACATCGGTGACCTGCCGCTCGACCGGGCGATCAGCCAGTTCTACACCGCCGACGTCTTCCTGCACACGTGGGACCTGGCCCGCGCGACCGGGCAGGACGAGCGCCTCGACCCGGACCGGTGCGCGGCGATGCTGGAGGGGATGCTGCCGATGGAGGCGACGATGCGCGGCAGCGGGCACTACGGGCCGCGGGTGGACGTGCCCGACGACGCCGGCCCGCAGACCCGGCTGTTGGCGTTCATCGGCCGCGATCCGCGGTAGCGCCGTCCATCGCGGGCAGGGCGAGGTCCTGCTGGCGCAGCAGCCGTCGCACGGACACGTCGGCCTCGTAGGCGACCCGGACGGCGCCCTCCTCGGCCATCAGCTCGACCGCGGTGCGCAGCGCCTCCACCGCCCGCCACTGCTCGCCCTGCCGGGCGACGCCGGCGGCGAGCAGCAGCCACGCCTCCGCGGCGACGTCCTGCGGCAGGTCCACGTCGCGCAGCACGAGGTCGGCGCGTTCGATCGCGCGGTCGGGCTCGCTGGCGGCCAGCAGCGCCTCGCCGCCGACCAGGACCACGTCGGGCGCGCCGGGGTCCAGGCCGGCGAGGCCGTCGCGGACCTCCTGGTCGCGGCCCATCGCCAGGAGCAGGCGCAGCTCGGTGAGCGCGGCCTGGTGGCGGATCCACACCCTGGACTGCCCGGTGCCGCCCGCCTGGCGCACCGCGGACAGCGCCGCCGGCAGCTCACCGCGGGCCCGCAGCAGCCGGGCGCGGACCAGGGCGAGGACGGTCGCGAAGGCCCCGGCCTGCGGCGTGCGGGCGGAGGCGCCCAGCCCGCTCTCGGCGGCCCGCAGGTGCCGCCACGCGGCGTCGATGTCGTACCACTCGGTGGCGACCCAGGCCAGCGCCGCGTCGGCGACGTGGTGGCGCCGGCAGTCGACGGAGGCCAGGGCGATCGCCCGCTGCGCGGCGTGGTGTGCGGTGCGCAGCCGCCCGCGCAGGGCCTCGGTGAGGGCGAGGTGCTGCATGCAGTACGCGAGCAGCTCGGCGCAGCGGGGACCCTCGGCGGCCAGGGCCGCGTCGGTGAACGCCTGCGCCGCCTCGGCCAGCCGGCCCGTGCACAGCAGCACGGTCGCCGCGCCGGCCTGCACGTACACCCGCAGCTCGGGACGGTCGCGCAGCCGCTCGCCGGCCAGCTCGAGCAGGTGGACGCCGGCGCCGGTGGCGGCCGCCAGGCGTTCGACGTCGCCGGCGAAGAAGGCGAGCGCCTGGTGCAGCACGCAGGTGGACACGGCGAGCGCCAGCGGGGTACCCGGCGCCGGCTCGACCGGGCGGCCGGCCATGAGCCGCTCGGCCCCGTCGCGGTCGCCGCGGGTGATCGCGAGCGCGGCGGCGACGACCGCACCCTCCGCCGTCGACGGCGCGGCCGGCGCGTCGCCGAGCAGCTCGGCGAACGGGCCGCGGCGGCCGTCGACGACCAGCGCGCACACCCCGTGGTCCGCCACGAGGATCCGTGCCGCGTCGTCCCAGGCGCCGGCGGCGGCGGTCTGCGCGACGGCGCCCGCCACGTCGCCGATGGCGGCGAGCCACCGCGCCAGCCGCAGCCGCAGTGCCCGCGCGTCGTGCGGCCGGGCCGCCAGCCGGGCGTCCAGCAGCGGGCGCAGCAGCGGGTGGACGCGGTGCATGCGCCGGTCGGCGTCGACCGTCTCGATCAGGGCGCCGGCCTCGACGAGCCGCTCCAGCAGGTGGGTGGGCGACGGCTCGCCGGCGGCGGCCGCCACGAGGTCGTCGGTGAACGTGTCGAGCAGGGCGACGCCGTGCAGCAGCTCCTGCTGCGGCGCGGTGAGCTCGTGCAGGACCTCGCCGGTGAGGTACTCCACGATGTGCTCGTGGGCGGCCAGGTCCGGCACCGGCCCGCCCGGGTCGTGCCGCATCGCCTGCGCGCACAGCCGGACGCCGGTGATCCAGCCGCCGGTCTGGCGGATCACGTCGGCGAGCTCCTCGTCGGACAGCTCGACGTCGTGCAGCGCGAAGAGCGCCCGCGTCTCCTCGGCGTCGAGCCGCAGCTCGTCGGCGGTGACCTCGCTGAGCTGATCCGCGAGGCGGTACCGGTGCAGCGGGAACCTGGGCCGGCACCGGCCGATCAGCAGCAGCCGCAGGCAGCCCACGTGCCGCACCAGGTAGTCGACCTCGGCGAGCTGCTCCTCGTCGAGCCAGGTCGCGTTGTCCAGCACGAGCAGCAGCGAGCGGTTCCATTCGGCCAGGGCCGCCGCGACCTCCATGACGCAGTCGTGGTCGGGTGCCAGCTCGGCCCACCGCTCCAGCAGCCCGGCCGGCAGGATGACCCCGGCGGCGCGCAACGCCCCGATGAGGTGCCGCCACATCCGGTTCGGCTGCTGCCGGTCGTCGCGGTCCAGGGTCAGCCACGCGACCGGGTCGCCGTCCTCGGCCAGCCACGCGGCCACCAGCTGCGTCTTGCCGCAGCCGGCGGGCCCGGTGATCACGGTGACCGGCAGGTCGGTCAGGTTCCACAGCTGGTCCTGCAGCTGCTGGCGGCACAGTGCCTCCGGCACGATCTCGGGCACGACGAGCTTCGCGTGCAGGAGTGCCGGTGGGTCGCCGTGGTCGTGCTGATCCGTGTGCTGCATGCGCGTCGCCCCCTCAGCGCTGTGCATCTACCGATCGTGCGCGGCTGCCATGCTGCGCTGGGCCCGCATCGTCAGCGTCGCCCAGACCACCTTGCCCGCCGCCGTGTGCATCGCTCCCCAGGCCTTCGCCGCGTCGGCCACGAACCGCAGCCCGATGCCGCGGAAGTCCAGCCCCGTGTGCGCGCCGTGGACCCGGTCGAGCACGGCGGGCAGCCCCAAGTCGCCGTCCTCGACCGCGAGGTGCAGCAGCTGCCCGCGCCGGGAGGCGGTCACGGTGAACGGCGTCCCGGCGTGCTCCACGGCGTTGGTCGCCAGCTCCGAGATGATCGACCGGGCCGGGTGCAGCAGGTCGCGCAGGTCCCAGGCGAGGACCGTGTCGCCGATGAACGTCCGTGCCGTCGAGGGCGCCAGGATGCCGGGCTGCAGGTCGAGCCGGACCCGGCCGAACGGTGGCGTCCCGCGGCGGAGCGCGTCCTGGGCCGCGGCCACGCTGGTGTAGATCGGCAGCCGGTGCATCAGCCCGACGGCGGTGAGCCGGTGCCAGACGGCGTCGGACGCCACGAGCACCAGCGGCACCGCCGGCTGGACGGCGCCGCAGCGCCGCTCCGCCAGCAGGACCGCGCCGACCAGCGCCGGGTCGGGCTCCGTGACCGCCGCGAGGTTCAGCAGCAGCGCCCGCGGCTGCTCGGCCAGGCCCTTGCGCACGGCCGCGGCCAGGTCGATCCTGACGCGCGCGTCCCACCGCCCCTCGAGGATGACCTCGACGGTGGCCCGCTCGACGTCGCCGCGCAGCCGCACCAGTGACTCGATCACGGCAGCCTCACTTCACCATCCATTTCGGTGGATCGGAACATGCACTTTCAGTGTCGGAGCGTGGCTCATCATCCACCAAGAATTGCGTTGCGGTTGCCAAATTGGTTACTCCAGTCGTTGTCAATATGCACCGCCAGTCATGGTCAGAACGGTGCATAGTCGATCGTTCCCGGACGATTCGCTGAGAAATTTCACCGGTACGAGGACTAGCGTGCTGCCATGACGGGTCACCCGGGCCGGGCACCGACGGCTACGATGCGCGCCGTGCATATCAGGACATTCACCTTCATCGCGATGCTGGGCCTGTCCGTCGCCGGCTGCTCGGCGTCCGGTCCGGCTTCCACCGCACCGGTCGGCCGGCCGGATCCGCCGTCGACCGACGCGGCGGCCTCCACCGTCCCGCTCGCGGAGCAGTCGCCGGCCTCGGCGTCCGCCGCGGGCGGCGGCCGGTCGGCGAAGCCCGCCACGAGCCGCACGAGCGCCGGGACCACCCCGCCGGCCGGGTCGCTCGCCCGGCCGTGCACGATGGCGGACCTGCGGTTCTCGCTGAGTCTCGGGCTGCCGATGGCCGGGCCGTTCGCGTCGGGGTCGGTGCGGATGACCAACACCGCCGCCGACCGCTGCCGGGTCAGCGGCACGATCACCGTGCGGTGGCTCGACGGCGGCGGCCGGCCGATGCCGGTCACCGTCGAACGGCTGCCGGGGTCGATGCCGGGCTCCACGTCGGTGCTGCAGCCGGGCCGGGCCGCCAACGCCGGCCTGGAGTGGCGGCGGTCCCGGTCGCTGCCGTCGGACCCGGACGTGCTGTGCCCGCCGGCGCCGGCGGCCCTGGAGGCCCGGCTGACCGCCGAGACCACCTTCGCCCGCATGGCGTGGACGCCGGGCGAGGGGCTGTGCGACGCGAAGGCCGGGGTCCGCCCGATCGAGCCGTCCCCGTGATCGCGGAAGTTTCACCCGTGCGGTGCCCGTACCGGCGCAGGAGACCGACATAGTTGACGGACGTCGATGCCATGGGCCAGGGTCGGGGCATGTCCGGGACCCGAGCGCTGCTGTCGCCGCTCCGACTGGCGTCCGTCGCCGCCACCGCCCTGCTCGCCGGCGCACTGCTGGTCGCCGTCAATGACGCCAGCGGCAGTGTGCCGCCCGCCGCGGCCGCCCCAGCCGCGCCGGCACCGTCCGGCTCGGGCACGCCGAACACCTCGCCGTTCCCGCCGACCGCGCCGGCGAACCTGCGGGTCACCGCGGTGACGTCCACGTCGGTGACGCTGAGCTGGACCGCCTCGACGCCCGGCTGCTGCCAGGTCACCGGCTACGACGTCACCTACATGCAGGCGTTCTACGACGTCGGCCGGGTCGCCAACCTCGGCAACGTCACCACGGCCACCATCACCGCCGACATCCGGCCGGGGACGCAGTACAGCTTCCTGGTCACCGCCCACGACGACCTCGGCCACCGCTCAGTCGGATCCAACGTGGTCGTCGTGGTCACCCCGGTCGTCGACACCGGCCCGGACACGGTGCCGCCGGGCGCGCCGGGCAACCTGCGGGCCGACCCGACCAACGGCCCCACCACCACCCTGACCTGGTCGCCGGGCACGGACAACGTGGCGGTCACGGGGTACGACGTCTACCGCTTCGACGGCGTGTTCATCTCCACCCTGCTGGCCACGGTCACCGGCACCAGCTACACCGCCACCGTCGCCACGCCCCGCGACCAGTTCTACGTGCGGGCCCGCGACGCGGCCGGCAACGTGTCGATCGCCTCCAACACGGTCACCGTCACCGGCGGCACCAGCGGGCCCAGCAGCCCGGCGGCCAGCCCGTCCAGCAGCGCGCCGCCCGTGCTGTCGTGCCGCGCGCGGTTCACCTACACGTCCGTGTGGGCGACCGGCTTCGTCGCCGACGTGACCATCACCAACACCGGGACCACGCCGATCACGGACTGGGTGATCACCTTCAGCTTCGGCGGCGACCAGCGCGTCAGCCAGGCGTGGAACGCCACCTTCAGCCAGTCCGGCGCCGCGGTCACCCTCACCCGCGCCGACTGGAACCGGATCATTCCCCCGGGCGGTTCGGTGACGGTCGGCCTGTACGGCAGCCGCACCAGCCCGCCCACGCCGCCGCCGACCGTGTATGTCAACGGGGTGCCCTGCACCGCCTGACCGTCCACTTCGGACAACCGCCGGACTGACCGTTTCGCCTGGTAAGGTGGATGGCTCCAGAGACGGCGGGAGGTGCGGCGTGCGGCGATCCGGTCCGGTGCGCACGACCGCCGTCGGCCTCGCGCTGAGCCTGTGCGCGCTGCTGCTCGGGCTGTCACGGGCGCACGACGCGCTGCCGGGTGACACGTTCCAGGTCGCCCGCACCGCGGCCGCGGTCGCCGCCGTCGCCGGGGCTGAGACACCGCAGGGCAGGAAGGTGCCCGAGCCGCGGCATTCGCGCACCGACGCGCCGCAGTGGCTGGCCGTCCTGCCCGACAGCACCGACGTCGAGCCGGGGTTCCGGGCGGCGTGCGCCGCCCCCACCGCGGTGACCCTCCACGATGGACGGTCGGCGGGGACGCCGGGCTGCCGGGGCCCACCCACCTCCTGACGCACGAGACGACTCGCGTCCCACCGCCGTGACCCGCCGGGTCGACGGTCTCGTCGTGTTGCCTTCCGGAGGTTTCCGTCATGTCCCGTATACCGCCGCGTCCTCGCCAGCTCGTCACGCCGCACGGCCCGCCGGGCCGCACGTGAGCGCCCTCGCCGCGATCGCCATCTTCACGATCGCGTTCGTCCTGATCGCCACCGAGAAGGTGCACCGGGTGGCGGTGGCCCTGTTCGCCGCCGGCATGATGGCGCTGCTGGGCCTGGTGCCCGGCAAGGACGTGTTCTTCTCCGAGCACGCCGGCATCGACTGGAACGTCATCTTCCTGCTGCTCGGCATGATGATCATCGTCGGGGTGATCAAGCAGACCGGGGTGTTCGAGTTCCTCGCCATCTGGGCGGCGAAACGCTCCGGTGGCCGGCCGTACAAGCTGCTCGTGCTGCTCATGGTCATCACCGCGGTCGCGTCGCCGTTCCTGGACAACGTCACCACGATCATGCTGGTGGCGCCGGTGACCGTGCTCGTGTGCCGCAGGCTGGGGATACCCGCCGCGCCGTACCTCATCGCGGAGGCCCTCGCGTCGAACATCGGCGGCGCCGCCACGCTCATCGGCGACCCGCCGAACATCATCATCGGCAGCCGCGCCGGGCTGACCTTCAACGACTTCGTGGTGCACATGGCGCCGATCGTCGTGGTCCTGTTCGCGCTGTTCATCCTGCTGGCCTGGGTCATGTTCCGGAAGCGGTTCGAGTTCCATCCGGAGCGCGTCGCCGAGGTCATGGCCATGGACGAGCGGGCGTCGATCACCGACCGGCGGCTGCTGGCCCGCTGCCTGGCGGTGCTCGCGCTGGTCGTCGCCGGGTTCGCGCTGCACGCCGTCATCCACGTCGAGCCGGCCATCATCGCCCTGCTCGGCGCGGGGCTGATGGTGCTCGTCGCGCGGGTCGACACCTCCGTCTACCTGCAGGAGGTGGAGTGGTCGACGCTGGTCTTCTTCATGGGCCTGTTCGTCATGGTCGGCGGCCTGGTCGAGACCGGCGTCATCCACGGCATCGGCACCTGGGCGACCGGCCAGGTCGGCGACGACTACTTCCTCGCCGCGACCGGGCTGCTGTTCGGCTCGGCGGTGCTGGGCGCGTTCTTCGACAACATCCCGTACGTGGCGACGATGGCCCCGATCGTCGAGGACATCGTCGCGACCACCCCCGACCCGGCGACCGGCCAGTCGCTGTGGTGGGCGTTCGCGCTCGGCGCGGACTTCGGCGGCAACGGCACCGCGGTCGCGGCCAGCGCCAACGTCGTCGTGCTCGGCATCGCGGCCCGCGCCGGCGAGCCGATCAGCTTCTGGCAGTTCACCCGCTACGGCATCGTCACCACCGTGATGACCACCGTCATCGCGTGGGCCTACGTGTGGCTGCGGTACTTCTCGTGACAGCTCAGGGAGCCATCATGCATACCACCAGCAACGTGCACCTGCTCACCGCCTCCGACGGCCATCGTGTCGGGGTCGCCCGGCACCCCGACGGGCACCGGGAGCTCGTCGTGCACCACCCGGCCGACCCGGCGCCCCGGCGCACCGGCGTCCTGCTCACCGCGGCGGAGGCCCAGGTCCTCGCCGACGTCGCCGGCGCGGACGGACCGGCCACCCACTGCGCCCGCCTCGACCGGCACGACGACGGCGTCTGCGTGCTGCAGGTGCTCATCGGCGGCGGCTCGCCGCGGGTGGGCCGGCCGCTGGCGGACGCCGGCGTCGACGGCGCCGTCGTCGCCGCCGTCGTGCGCGGCGAGCGGGTGCTGCCGCCGCCCGGCCCGGACTTCCGATGCCGGGCCGGCGACATCGTCGTCATCATCGGCGGCCCCGACGCCGTGTTCGACGTCATCGACGCGGTGACGGCGGCCTGAACCGGTCCTGCCGCGGTCCCGCCTCGGTGGGACCGCGGCAGCCCGGCGCCACACTGCTCGCCCGCGGCCGGCGGCGGGCAGGGTCACGGCGACGCCGGGCCCGGCAGGATCATGGCCATCGACAGCTCGTCGCGGAACTCGCCGTCGATCAGCAGGCAGCCCACGCGGCGGCCCTCGTGGACGAAGCCCATCCGCTCGTACAGGGCGATCGCCCGGTGGTTGTGGGCCATCACGTTGAGCTCGATGCGGTGCAGGCCGTTGGCGGCCGCCCAGCCCTTCGCCGCCTCCAGCAGCCCGGCGCCGACGCCGGCACCGCTCGCGCCGGCCAGGACACCGATGACGACGTGCGTGGTGAGCCGGTTGCGCCGGAACGCCCCTCCGGTCAGCTCCACGTACCCGGCCAGCTCGCCGCGCCGGTCGGCCACGATCACCACCGAGTTCTCCGACCGGGCCACCTGCTCCAGGTGGCGGGCCAGCGCCGGCACCGAGGCGTCCCGCTCGCCCGGCTCCAGCAGCATGAACGAGGTCTCCTCGTCCAGGCGCTGCTTGAGCTTCAGCAGCGCCGCCGCGTCGGGCGGCCCGGCGATGCGCAGGACCGGCCGGTCGGGGTCGGTCGGCGGCCCCCCGTGGTCGGGCGTCGTGCGGCGCATCCGGCGGATCTACCCGGCCTCGTGGATGTCGATGACCGCCGCCGGGCAGCGGGTCGCCGCCTCGTACGCCGACTCGTGGTGCTCGTCGGCGGGGTGTTCGGCGAGCAGCACCACGACGCCGTCGTCGTCGCGCTGGTCGAACACGTCGGGGGCGACGAGCGCGCAGACGCCGGAGCCGATGCACCGGTCGGCGTGGACCTCGACCCGCATCACGCCTCCGTCTCCAGCGCCGGCACGATCTCGTCCCAGGTGGCGGGCACGGCGACCGGGCCGAGGACGGCGCTGTTGGTCTTGAACCGGATCTCCTCGAACGGCACCGCCAGGCGCAGCGTCGGGATCCGCCGGGGCACGGTGCCGAGCACGGAGGTCAGCTCGAGGCGGGCCAGCTGCTGCCCGACGCACTGGTGCGGGCCGTGGCCGAAGCCGAGGTGCGCGCCGCTGGTCCGGCCGATGTCGAGCCGGTCGCCGTCGGGGTACAGGGCGCTGTCGCGGTTCGCCGACTGGACCGCCACGACCACGAAGTCGCCGGCCTTCACCGGCTGCCCGGCGATCTCGGTGTCCCGGGTGACCTCGCGCAGCAGGCCGCCGCCGACGCCGAGGTAGCGGACCATCTCCTCGGCGGCGCTGCCGGCCAGGGTCGGGTCGGCGCGCAGCCGCTGCAGCTCCTGCGGGTGCTCCAGCAGCGCGACGATGCTGTGGCTGATCAGGCTGGCCGTGGTGTCGTAGCCGGCCAGCAGCAGCGCCGCGGACATCGACACCAGCTCGGTGTCGGTGAACGGCCGGTCGGTCTGGTCGCTGCGCACGATCATGCGGCTGATGACGTCCTCACCGGGGTCGGCGCGGCGGGTCACCACCATCATGTACAGGTACTCGAACAGCGGCCGCAGCGCCGCGGCCACCTCCTCGGCGCTGGACGCGCCGGCGTTGAGCGCCTCGGCGGCCCGCTGGAAGAGCGGCCGGTCGGCCTCCGGCACGTCGAGCAGCCCGGCGATGACGGCCGTGGTGACGGGCCGGGCGAACGCCGAGTAGAGGTCCACCGGCGGCGGCGTGTTCGCCAGCAGGTCGAGCTGCCGGTCGACGAGCTTCTGCACGAGGGGGCGGAGCTGGTTGATCCGCTTCATGTTGGACACCTCGGGCGCCATGTGCCGGCGGAAGCGCAGGTGCTCGGCGCCGTCCATGCGCGGGAACTCGCCCTCGCCGACGGGGACGTCGCGGCCGCCGAACCCGAGCAGGATGTGCGCGGCGACCCCGGCCCGGTTGCTGAACAGCTCCGGCTCACCGAGCACGTGGCGCACGTCGGCGTACCGGCTGACCAGCCACGCGTCCACCCCGGTCGGGCACGCGACCCTGATCACCGGGTGGCCGGCGCGCAGGTCCTCGTACTCCGGCGGCGGCCCGAACGGGCAGGTCCGCTCCCCCGGCAGTGGCAGCGGCGGCAGCGCCCCGGTCTCGTTCTCGCTGACAGCTGTCATCAGTTTGACCCCCGATGGTTCGGCACCCGGCAACAACCGATCCATCTTCATCGACCAATCGATGAAACACCACCGTCCGGGCCGGGAAGTTCCCGGCCCGGATCGACGATTTCCGCATGCCGCCGGCATCCGCCTGGACAACCACGTCGGGCTGCGCGGCGGGCCGCGACTGGGAGCGCTCAGGGCACGCGGTAGCCGTGGAACCGCACCGGCCCGCGGATGACGAACCCGAGCCGTTCATAGCACCGGATCGCGGTCGCGTTGGCGGCCGCGACGTGCAGGAACACCCGCTCACCCCGCGCCGCGACCCGCTCGGCGGCGGCCCTGACGACCCGGGACGCCAGCCCGCGGCCGCGGGCGTGCGCGGCGGTGCACACGCTGCTGATCTCGGTCCAGCCCGGCGGCCGGAGCCGCTCGCCGGCCATCGCCACCAGCGCGCCGTGCTCGCGGATGCCGTAATAGGCGCCCAGCTCGACCGTCCGCGGCCAGAACGGCCCGGGCCGGGCCCGCGCGGTCAGGGCCAGCATCTCCGGCACGTCGGCCGGCCCCAGCGCCACGACGGTCCCCGGCTCGACGGGCTCGACCGGCCGTTCGAGGACCATCTGGTAGCCGGCCAGGTCGAACACGGGCTCCCACCCGGCCGGCGCGGCGACCGGGGCGCTGAACAGGTCGGCCAGCTCCCCGCTGCCGAGCAGCCGGGCCAGGTCGCGCCAGTCGCCCGCCCCCGGCTCGGCCGGCACCGTCGCGAACGTCGCCACCCCGGCCTGGTACGTCCCGGCGCCGCCGACCCACCGCGCGAGGTGCGCGTGGTGGCCGCGCAGCGAGTGACCGACAGGGTCGTCGAGGGCGGCGAGGTCGGTTCCGGGCACGGCACGCTCACAGCTCGTCGGGTCGCCCGGCCGGGCACCGGACCGACGGCCACTCTACGGGAGCACGTGATCCGGTGTCGTCGGGACCATCGCGGGAGCGCCGGCGGCGTCACCGACGTCGTGCTGATGGGCGTGTCGAAGGGCGGCGCCGCGTCCCTGGCCGCCGCGGTCACCCTGCGCCGGCGCTGTCCCTCGCCGCGGAGAACGACCACCCGTTCGCCGAGGCGGCGCAGCGCTTCGACACCACGGCGCCGAAGAACGTGGCGCACCAGGTGTTCCTGCCGATCGGCGCGGAGCACGGCACCGGCCTGCTCGGCGGTGGCCAGGCGGGCGAGGTCACCGCGCTGGTCGAGGAGTTCCCGCAGCGGCACGCGCCCGTGCACGCTGTCGCCGCAGCGGGTGGTGGATGGTCCGCACCCGTCAGCGACGTGTGCGCTCACATGGAGATTTGAACTGGTCATTGACGGACGTCAGTGTGCGCGCTCACAATCGACGCAGCCGCCCGGAGCCGCCGATCCGGGCATCACTGACATGGACTTCTGCCGATGCGATTCGCGGTCCGTCTCCTCGCGCCCCTCGCCCTGCTCGCCGGGCTCGTCACCGCCGCGGCCACCGGGCCCGCGCCCGAACCGGTGCCGGTACCCGTCGCGGTGACCGGCACCCAGGTGCCCGTGCCGCCCCCGCCGATGGGGTGGGCCTCCTGGAACACGTTCGCCGCGAAGATCAACGCGAGCGTCATCAGGGCGCAGGCCGACGCGCTGGTCTCCTCCGGCCTGGCCGCCGCCGGGTACACGTACGTCAACATCGACGAGGGCTGGTGGCAGGGCACCCGCGACGCCGCCGGCAACATCACCGTCGACACCGCCGAGTGGCCCGGCGGGATGGCCGCGATCGCCGACTACCTCCACAGCAAGGGGCTCAAGGCCGGCATCTACACCGACGCCGGGCGCGACGGCTGCGGCTACTACTACCCGACGGGCCGGCCGGCGGCGCCGGGCAGCGGCAGCGAGGGGCACTACGCGCAGGACATGCTGCAGTTCTCCCGCTGGGGCTTCGACTTCGTGAAGGTCGACTGGTGCGGCGGCAGCGCCGAAGGGCTCGACCCGCAGTCGACGTACCGCGCGATCAGCGCCGCCGTCACCGCCGCCACCGCGAGCACCGGTCGGCCGCTCACGCTGTCGATCTGCAACTGGGGCGTGCAGAGCCCGTGGAACTGGGCGCCCGGCCTGGGCACCATGTGGCGCACCAGCGGCGACATCATCTACTACGGGCAGACCGCGACGCAGGCGATGGTGCTCGCCAACTTCGACCAGGGCGTCCACCCCACGGCGCAGCACACCGGCTACTACAACGACCCCGACATGATGATCGCCGGCATGCCCGGGCTGACCGCGGCGCAGAACCGTACCCACCTGGGGCTGTGGGCGATCTCGGGCGCGCCGCTGCTCATCGGCGACGACGTCGCCACCATGGACGCGACCACTCTGGCGACGCTGCGCAACGCCGAGGTCATCGCGGTCGACCAGGACCCGCGCGGGCTGCAGGGCGTGAAGGTCGCCCAGGACGCGCAGGGCCGGCAGGTGTACGGCAAGGTGCTGTCCGGCTCCGGGCGGCGCGCCGTGCTGCTGCTCAACCGGACCTCCACCGCCGCGGCGATGACGGTGCGCTGGGCCGACCTCGGGCTGGCCGCCACGACCGCGACCGTGCGCAACCTGTGGTCGGCCACGAACGCGGGCAGCTTCGCCTCGTCGTACACGGTGAACGTCCCGGCGAACGAGTCGGTGCTGCTGACCGTGACCGGCACCGAGGCGGCCGCGAGCACGTACGAGGCCGAGGCGGCCGGCAACACCCGCACCGGCGCCACGGTCGCCGCCTGCGCCGGCTGCTCCGGCGGCTCGAAGGTCGGCGGGATCGGCAACGGCGGCACGCTGCGCTTCAACGCCGTCACCGCCGCCGCGGCCGGGCTCGCCGTGGCGACGATCGCCTACGCCAACGGCGACACCGCGACCCGCACGGCGACGCTGCAGGTCAACGGGCAGCCGTCCACCGTGGTCGCGTTCCCGCCGACCGGGTCGTGGACCACGCCCGGCACCGTCTCGGTCATCGTGCAGCTGACGGCCGGCTCGGCCAACACGCTGACGTTCGGCAACGCCGCCGCGTGGGCGCCCGACCTGGACGCCGTCGAGGTCCGCGCGCTGTCCGGGGCGGCGGCACCGGCCACCGTGCGCATCCAGGGCGTGCAGTCCGGCCGCTGCCTCGACGTCAACAACTCCAGCACCACCAACGGCGTGCAGCTGCAGCTGTGGGACTGCAACGGGCAGAGCAACCAGGCGTGGACCCAGACGTCGAGCCGGCAGTTGACCGTGTACGGCAGCAAGTGCCTCGACGCGTACAACAGCGGCACCACCAACGGCACCACCGTGGTGATCTGGGACTGCAACGGCCAGGCGAACCAGCAGTGGAACGTGAACGCCGACGGCACGATCACCAGCGCCCTGTCCGGCCTGTGCCTGGACGCCAGCAACCGGGGCACCGCCAACGGCACGAAGATCATCCTGTGGGCGTGCGGCTCGGGCACCAACCAGCGCTGGACGCTGTCGTGAGCCGGTAGCCGCTCGGACGAGCGTCGCGACCTGATCGGCGGCGTGGCGCAGCTGGGTGGCGGGCCCGGCTGCGTCACGGCCGGCGGCCCTGCAGCGGGACCCCGTCGTCGCGGTACCGACGCAACGCCATCCAAGCCATCGCGACGGGCCCACCGGGACCGGTAAGGCTCGCCGCTGCCGGCCGCGGGACGAGGTCCGCGCCGGGCGCCGGCTCGATGCCGGCTGCGGCGCGTGATGCCGGATGAGCCGTCGGGTGGCGCGCACCGGATCCGGTGACGATGGTCCTGTCGTACCGGCAGCGGCGATGGCACACGAAGTGCGTTCGACCGGCCGGTGCGGCGGGTGTCAGATGGCGTCATGGCCTACCGGGCGTGCTTGATCCGGACGCCCGGCCCCAGTTCGGCCTCGCCCCTGACCAGCTGGTTCGGCCCGAGATGGACCTCCACCGTGCAGCCGGCGAGCGGGGTGAGATCAACCGGGGTGGACACGTTCGCGATGCGTACCGAGCGCAGGGCCGGTATACGGGCGACGGGGGTGAGGTCGAGCGCGTCGGTGCGCCCGAGAACGAGTGTCCGCAGCGTCCCGGATTCCGACAGTGGTTGCAGGTCGACGCCGGGGATGTCGGAAACGGCGAGTTCCTCGAGGCCGCGCAGGCGCAGCAGCGGACGGAGGTCGGTCGCCCACCGGCTGCCGTTGAGCCACAGCTGCCGGACGGCCGGGATCGCGCTCGCGAGGGCGGCGAGGCCACCGGTCGGTGCCGCGGAGTCGTACAGACCCAGCATGTCCAGCGCCGCCAGATCGGCGAGGAAGGACACGTCGCGCGCCGGAAACTCGTGCAGTTGCAGTCTGGTGAGCCGACCGTGCGAGGACAGCGGCGTGAAGTCGTGGACCTTGTTGACGTATCCGAGTTCCAGCCCTGTCAGGTGTTCCAGCGGGCGGACGAAGTCGATCGAGGTGATGCCGGGCAACAGCCACAGGTTCAGGAAGTCCAGGTCGGCGAGGGCTCCCACCGGGGACGGGTCGGTCTCGCGGTCACCGAAGTAACCGTCGAGCCGGCGCAGTCGTGGATGCGCCGCGAGCGGCGTCAGGTCACCCAGGATGCCCTCGTCGAAGGTGACAGCGCTCAGCATCGGCACGTCGTCCAGGCAGCGCAGATCGATGGGGGTCGCGAACGCGACCGCCAACGCCCGCAGGTTCGACAGCCGGTACGTGGCGGGCAGCAGGTTCGGGTTGGTGATGGTCAGCGCACCGTCGATCAGTGACGCGCCGGCCAGCACCCGGTCGGCGTACTCGTGCGGGTCGAAGAACTCCCAGACCCGGGCGAGTTCCCGCTGGACGGCGGGTCGCCCGTCGACGGCGTACCCGGCGAGCAGGTCGAGGGCGGCGGGCCCGTTCACCAGGGCGACCGCTCGGATCGCCGCGGCGGCTCGGGTCTCCGGCATGTCGCGGCTGTCCCGCGGCAGGCACCGCAGGAGCGGGTCGCCGACCGCGGCGAGGCTGCGGGCCTCGGAGACGCTGCGCGGCGGCACGAGGGTCCTGAACTCATCCTCCACCCGGCGCAGCAGTTCGGGTGGCTGCAGCGACGGCACGGTCTCCAGGCACGCCGCGGCGAGGAGTCTGATCGCGCGTGCGTGCCGCGGTGCGGCCTCGGCCCGCTCGAGCAGGCCGGTGAGCAGGTGCCGCCGCACGACCGCGTTGCCGTGCCCGGCGGCCATGACCACGACCTCGCGCCACGAGTCGAGATGGGCGTGCTGGAGAAGGAGCCCGACGTCGCCCTGCTCGGCGGCCTCTCGGGCGGTCAGGTACTCCTGGAACGTACGGTGCACGAAGTCGATCCGCCCGGGAACGGGTTCGCGCAGGACGCCGCTGCGGTGCACCAGGTGCTCAAGGACGTCACCGGGCGCGCCGTCCATGCCCGGCATCACGGCGAGCCGTTCCTGGACGCGTTGCTGGGCCGTCTGCCGTGCCATCTCCGTCGCGTTGTTGATGGACAGTCGCCACGCAAGGCCCTGCAGCAGCTGCAGTTTGGCGCCGGACGACAGGCCGGTGACCGCCTCGGCGATGTCTCGTTGCGTGTCCCGGCGTTCCAGGAGCAGATCGACCGCGGCCTGGTACAGCGCCATCCTGTCGCGAGGCAGGTGGGTGTTGCGATCCAGGTTCAGCGCGCACAACATCGCGCACAGCAGTGGACTCGCCGCCATCGACTGCAGGTGCGGGCTGCTGTCGAGGCGGGCAAGGAGCGCACTCTCGTACCGCGGCAGCTCCTGCTCCGGGCACGGCAGGTTCGCGGCGTCGCGGACCGCCAGATGCCAGTGCCGGATGAGCGCCCGGATGGCGGCCGGGCTCATTCGCTCCAGCATCGCACTGGTGAAGGCTTCATCGGCCAGCCAGCGTTCGGCGGCCGCGGCCGGCCGGGATGTGACGACGACCCTGATGTGCGGGTAGGCGCGGAACAGGCCGGCCAGCCACGGCTTGACCGCGGGTCGTTCCGCCGCGGGCAGCTCGTCGACGCCGTCGACGAGCAGCACGGCGGCGCCGGACATGAGTTGGCGGTGCACCCAGCCCGCGGGCATGAGACCGGCGATCGGATCGACCACACCGTTCAGGAAGTGCTCCGGCCGGGGCAGCGGTCCTCCGGCGTGACTGCGCAGCTTCACCAGCAGCGGGACGGAGCCGTTCCACGCGGCCAGCTCCCCGGTGAACCCGTGTCGTGCCGCGGTCACGGCCAGCCACCGCAGCACCGTGGACTTGCCGGATCCCGCCTCACCACGCAACAGGAAGCGGGTGCCCCGCCCGAGCGCCTGCTCGACCCGGATGCCGGGCAGCTGGACGGCGGACCTGCGCAGGTCCGCCGGCGCCCAGGCCACCGCACCCGCCGACGCGGCGGCGTCGGTCGTGCTGACGGTCAGGCTGATGTAGGCGATCGACAGGGTGGTCCGCGGCCGGTAGTGGTGGATGTCGACGCCGAACAGTTCGACGTCGTTGAGCCAGGTGCCGAGGTAGCTCAGATAGCGGTGCCGGAAGGCGTCGTCGTGCAGCGTCCCGGCCGGTGCGTCGAGGCTGGTCTGCGGCACGCGAACGGACAGCTGTCGCAGCTCGTCGGCGAGTCGGGCGGTCCGCGCGAGCAGGTCCGCATCGGCTCTGGCCGGGAACTGCGGCAGCTCCACGATGAGCGCCGCGAGGTAGGTGCAGCATTCGTCCAGCATCAGCTCGTACAGCCGGGTGCCGAGTTCGGACAGGCCCGCCCGTCGGGACGCGTCGGTGCAGCGTCGCCGCAGCCGGTCCGCCAGTGCCGCCGGCTGTACGTCCGCGCCGAACAGCCCTTCGTCGCTCAGGTCGGCACGGCTGAACGTTTCGCCGACGGCGGCGAGGACCGCGTCCCGTTCGCCGTCGGGCAGGCCCGCGAACCGGGTCAGTACGAGCGGCTGCAGCCGTTCGGCAACGGAGTCGATCATCGCTTCGATCTCCCGCTCCGCCTTCCGCCGGGAGAACCGGTCAGTGAACCGCCGGTTGATCAGCTCCGACAGCGGCAGCCCGCGCTCTGCCCGCTTGCGCCGCTCACCGAGCCATCGTGTGACCGCGGGCCCGACAACAACCCTCCCGACCTGCAGCAACACCGTCTCGATCCCGGTCACAGCCACTCCTGTCCCACCCGCGCCCACCCACGCCGCCACAATCATCGCAACGAATGTGGCACGGCACCGGCCCGGGACGCCTCGACTGGCCGGGCACGCGTAGGATGTCCGGCAGTGCTGGTTCGCCCCGCTCGTGAGATCGGGGCGTCGTAAGAGGGAACCCGGTGTGAGACCGGGACTGCCCCGCAGCGGTGAGTGGGAACGACCGCCGTCATCAAGCACTGGACCGCGAGGTCTGGGAAGCGACGGCCAGTAGGCGACCATCCGTGGTCACGCCCGCGAGTCCGAAGACCTGCCCGCACTGCGCACACCGCCGGTGTGCGCCGCCGGCGACCCCTCGGGAGGGTCAGGGCGGAAGCCGGGTCTTGCCGCCTTCCCTCCCGCGAGCGTCGCCGCGACTTCGAGGGAAGGGTTCCTGTTGTGGTGAGCACCCCGTTCGGGCAGAGCACCGTCCTCGGTTATCCGCGCATCGGCGGCGACCGGGAGCTGAAGCGGGCCGTCGAGGCGTACTGGGCGGGCCGCATCGACGCGGCCGCGCTGGAGGAGACCGCCGCCGGCCTGCGGGCCGAGGTGTGGCGGACGCTGCGTGACGCCCGTCTCGACGCGATCCCGTCGAACACGTTCTCCTACTACGACCACGTGCTGGACACCGCCGTCGCCGTCGGTGCGGTCCCGCCCCGGTTCGCCCGGCTCGGCCTGTCCGAGCTGGACACCTACTTCGCGATGGCCCGTGGCGTCGACGCCGAACCGGCACTGGAGCTGACGAAGTGGTTCGGCACCAACTACCACTACCTGGTGCCGGAGATCGACGCCGGCACCACGTTCGCGGCCAACCCCGGCAAGGCGCTCGGCGAGGTCGCGCAGGCCGGCGCGCTGGGCATCGCCACCCGGCCGGTCCTCGTCGGCCCGGCCACGTTCCTGCTGCTGGCGAAGGGCACCGACGGCACCGACCCGTTCGTCCGGCTCGACGACCTGGTCGAGGCGTACGGCCAGATCCTCGCCCTGCTCGCCGCCGCCGGCGTGGCCTGGGTGCAGCTGGACGAGCCGGCGTACGTCGCGGACCGCACCCCGCCGGAGATCGACGGGCTGCGCCGCGCGTACACCCGCCTCGGGCAGCTGCGGGACCGGCCGCGGCTCTTCGTCGCCACCTACTTCGGCGACCTCGGCGACGCCCTCCCGGCGCTGCTGCGCACCCCGGTCGAGGCGATCGGCCTGGACCTCGTCGCCGGACCCCGCAACCTCGAACGCCTCGCCGCGTCCGGACCGCTCGGCGGCAAGACGATCGTCGCCGGGCTCGTCGACGGGCACAACGTCTGGCGCACCGATCTGCGCACCGCGGCCGTCCGCGGCGCGACCGTCTCCGCGCTCGCCGACCATGTCGCGGTGTCCACCTCGTGCTCGCTGCTGCACGTACCGGTGGACCTGTCCGTGGAGACGCGGCTCGACCCGGCGCTGCACGAGCGGCTCGCGTTCGCCCGGCAGAAGGTGGACGAGGTCGTGCTGCTCGGCCGGGCGGTCCGCGACGGCACCGCCCACCTGCCGCCGGCGCCGGCGCCGATCCCGGCGGCGTGGCGCGACGCGTCCGTCCGGGCCCGCCTCGCCGCCCTCACCCCGGCGGACCGGCAGCGCGGCTCCGCCGCCGTCCGGGCCCGGGTCCAGCAGGAGCGGCTGCGGCTGCCCGACCTGCCGACCACCACCATCGGCTCGTTCCCGCAGACCCCGGAGCTGCGCCGGGCCCGCGCCGCGGTCAGGGCCGGCGGGCTGGACGCCGCCGGCTACGCCGACCGGATGCGCGAGGAGATCCGGCACGTCATCCGGCTGCAGGAGGACCTGGGCCTGGACGTGCTCGTGCACGGCGAGCCCGAACGCAACGACATGGTCCAGTACTTCGGCGAGCAGCTGTCCGGGTTCGCCGCCACCGAGCGCGGCTGGGTGCAGTCGTACGGCTCCCGCTGCGTCCGCCCGCCGATCATCCACGGCGACGTGGCCCGCAGGGCGCCGATGACCGTCGAGTGGTCCACCTACGCGCAGTCGCTGACCCGCAAGCCGGTCAAGGGCATGCTCACCGGCCCGGTCACGATCCTCGCCTGGTCGTTCGTGCGCACCGACCAGCCCCCGGCCGACACCGCCGACCAGGTCGCGCTCGCGCTGCGCGACGAGTGCGCCGACCTCGAGGCCGCCGGGATCGGGGTCATCCAGGTCGACGAGCCGGCGCTGCGGGAGACCCTGCCGCTGCGCGAGGCCGACCGGAAGGCGTACCTGGACTGGGCCGTCGGCGCGTTCCGGCTCGCCACCGGCGGCGTCGCCGACGGCACCCAGATCCACACCCACCTGTGCTACTCCGAGTTCGGCGACGTCATCACCGCGATCGACGCTCTCGACGCCGACGTCACCAGCATCGAGGCGGCCCGGTCCAGGCTGGAGATCCTCGACGACCTCGCCGCCGCCGGGCACGGCCGCGGGGTCGGCCCGGGCGTCTGGGACATCCACTCCCCCCGCGTGCCGTCCCGCGACGAGATCGTCGCCGCGCTGCGCCGCGCGGTCGCCGCCGTCCCGGCGCAGCGGCTGTGGGTCAACCCCGACTGCGGCCTGAAGACCCGCGGCTACCCCGAGGTCGAGGCGGCGCTGCGGCACCTCGTCGCGGCCGCCGCCGAGCTGCGCGGCGCCTGACGGGTCCGCACCCGGGCGGGCGCTTCCCTGCGGGGCGCCCGCCCGGGCCCGGCTAACCGCCGACGGGCTGTGCGGCGGCGCGCAGCGCCGCCACCGGGGCCGGGCGGGCCAGGTGGTACCCCTGGGCGTACCGGCAGCCGAGGCCGACCAGCTCGGCGAGCTGCGCGGCGTCCTCGACACCCTCGGCGACGACCCGCAGCCCGAGGGTGTGCCCGAGCTGCACGACGGCGGCGAGCAGGTCCCGGTGCCGGGCGCTGCCGACGAGCCCGTCGAGGAACGACCGGTCGATCTTCAGCACGTCGGCCGGGATGTCGCGCAGGTAGCCCAGCGAGGAGTAGCCGGTGCCGAAGTCGTCGATGGCGATACGGACACCGCAGGACCGTAGCCGCTCCAGCCGCGGTGCGGTGCCGGCCACGTCGCGCATGAGGGTCGTCTCGGTCACCTCCAGCAGCAGCGCCTCCGGCCGCAGCCCCGTGTCGCGCAGCGTCCGCGTGACGAGGTCCGGCAGGTCCGGACTGTCCAGCAACGCGGCGGAGATGTTGACGGTGATCCAGTCCGGCGCGCCCGCCGGGTCCTCGTCCTGCCAGGCGCGCAGCGTCAGGCAGCTCTCCCGCAGCACCCACCGGTCGATGTCGGTGATGAGGCCGGTGCTCTCGGCCAGCGGCAGGAACGTGCCGGGTGCCCGCAGCCCCGCCTGCGGATCCTGCCACCGTACGAGCGCCTCCACGCCCTCGGTGCGGCCGGCGACGGTGTCCACTATCGGCTGCAGGTACAGGCGCAGCTCGCCGCGGTCGATGGCGACCCGCAGCCGGCGCTCCTGGTCGAGCTGGTCGACGAGGCGGGTGTGCATGTCCGCCTGGAACGCCACGCAGCGCGCCTTGCCCTGCTCCTTCGCGGCATACATGGCGACATCGGCGTTGCGGACCACCTCGCCGGCGTCGGCGTGCCGCCCGGCGTCCCAGACGGCGCCGATGCTCGCGGTGACGGTCACCTCCCGCCCGGCGAGCAGGAACGGCTCGCCCATCGCCCGCAGCAGCCGCTCCGGCATCAGCGCGACGGCGGCGTCGTCGGCGGGTTCGACGAGGATGCCGAACTCGTCGCCGCCGAACCGGGCGACGGTGTCGCCGGGCCGCACCGCCGCCCGCAGCCGGTCGGAGGCGGTCTGCAGCAGCTGGTCGCCGGCGCTGTGGCCGAGGCTGTCGTTGACCCGTTTGAACCCGTCGAGGTCGACGAAGAGCACACCGACCCGCCCGTGGCCGGCCGCGCCACGGGCCATCGCCTGCTCGAGCCGGTCGTTGAACAGCGCCCGGTTCGGCAGGCCGGTGAGCCCGTCGTGCAGCGCCTGGTGGCGCAGCTCGTGCTCCAGGGCCCGCTGCCGGGTCACGTCCCGCAGCAGCACCACGGCGCCGGCGCGCCGCCCGTCCTTCATGATCGGGCTGATGGTGCACGACACCCGCGCCGACGAGCCGTCCGGGGCCGGCATGTCGTGCTCGCGGACGGTGTCGCCGCGGCCGTCGCCCAGCGCCGGCTCGATGTGCGGCAGCACCGTCGCGGCGGGCTCGCCGAGCAGCCCGTCGACGCCGAGGCCGGTGAGCCGCCCGGCCGCCGCGTTGGCGAACGTGATGCGGTCGTGCTGGTCCACGCCGCAGATGCCCTCCGCGGCGCTGGCCAGGATGGCGTCGGTGTACTCCTTGGCCAGGATCTCCCGCGCGGAGCGTTCCAGCTCGGCGGCCATGTCGTTGAACGCCCGGCCCAGCCGGTGCAGCTCGTCGCGCCCACCTGCGGGTACCCGCCGCTCGTAGCCGCCGTCGCGCACGTCCAGCACCGCCGTGGTCAGCGTCGCCACCCGCCGGGTCAGCGACGCGGCGAGCAGCCCGCCGACGAGCAGCACCAGCAGCACACCGGCGGTGCACACGGCGGCGATCGTCAGCTGCGCCCGCCGGGTCGAGGCGACCATCTCGTCGTACAGCGGCGTGTACTCCAGGATCACCGCGCCGAGGGTCGTGCCGTCCCGCCCGACCAGCGGCACGACCAGCTGCTTGATGCCGTCGGGGTAGTCGACGCTGACCTCGACGAACGTGCGCGGCACCCGGTCACGGACCGTGGCGCCGACCTCGTCGGCCGTGTCGTGGTCGAACACGGTGCCGATGTTCTCCGGCACCGCGTCGCCGAGCACCCGCTGCCGCGCGTCGACCACGACGATGTCGCGGCCCTGCAGCTCTCCCAGCCGGTCCAGGTACGCGGCGAGCCCCTCCGGGTTGTCGTACAGCGGCCCCGGGTTCTCACCGCTGGTGTCGGCGGCCAGCCCGAACGCGACGTCCTTGGCCACCCCGTACGCGACGTGCTCGGCCTCGGTGATCGCGGCACGCTGCGCGGAACGGACGTCGACCCGCCACGCGACCGCACCGACGAGCGCGACCAGGACCGCGACCAGCACGTATCCGCCGACCAGCTTGCGCCGCAGGCTCAACCCGTCCTCCCAGGACCTCCGTCGCCCGTACCATCGGCCGCCGGAACCCGGTATGAAGATCTCCGGTGCCTCCGGTCCGCCGTCCTCAGCGGGCGGGCCGCCCTGGTCGGCGCGCCGGCCGCGGTCACTGCGGTGGCCCACCCATCCACTGGTGGGGCCGCCCCTACCCCGCTACGGGACGCCGTTGTCGCGGTGCCGGGCCGCCTGCAGCCGCTCGGCGGGCGTGAGGTCCCCGTCGCGCATCAACCGCACGGCGGTGAAGTGGTCGCCCACCGGGCAGTGCTGGTAGCGCAGCAACCCGAGGCGGACCGCCTTGAACGACATGCCCGGGACCCAGGTCGTCATGAACAGGTGCCCGTCGCGGCACCGCACGATCACGTCGCGGCCGAACCGGTACCCCCGCTGCTGGGACACCCGCGCCACCCGCAGCACCACCACGCCGAGGATCACCAGGGCGAGCACGTAGATCAGCACCTGCGTCACGGTGGACACCGGCCAAGCGTAACGCTCACCGGCCGCGATCTCGACGGCGCGACCGGCGACCGGCGGCCACCGCACGGTCCTCTGTGGACGGATGCGACCAGCGGCTCGGGCGGCTGCGGCGCCGCGGGCCGGACCCGCCGGGGAAGTCCACGCCGGGCACCGGCGGGCCGCCCGTCCCACGGTCCCCGTTCGGGTGGCGCGCCCCCGGAACCGGGGACGGCCGGCATCGAAACCGGCGACGATGGTGCTGCCCGTACCGGCGGCGGCGATGGCACGCGCAGTGCGTTCGACCGGCCGGTCCGGCGGGTACCAGATGGCCGACCCCGACCGAAGGAGGCGGCTCATGCGACCCTCCCCCGCCGCCGGCACCGACGCCGACCAGGTCCGCACCGCGCTGCGGGCGGCGCCACAGCAGGCCCGCGGTTGGCTGCGCACCGCCGAACGCGACGCGCTGGCCGGGCTGCGCACCGCGGGCCGCCAGGCCGGCCCGCTCAACGGGGTGCTCGGCTGGTGGGCGGTGACCAGCTTCGGCGTGCTGAGCCTGCTGCTGGCCGTGCTGGCGGGGCTGTGGCCGTCGTCGGTGCGGATGTTCGGTGCCGCCGCGGCCGGCTCGTGGCTGCTGTTCGTCGCGCTCGGCCGGTTCGGTGGCGGCCAGCTGCTGCGCGCCCGCTACGGCGGCCCCCGCCTGTTCCAGTCCGGCGCGGCGCTGCTGGCGGTGGCCGGGCTGGTCGTGGTGCAGCTGCCGGCGTACGACCCGGCGGTCGCGGTCGCCGCGATCAGCCTCGCGCTGGGGATCGCGGCGGCCGGCGACGCCGGTGCCGCGGCGCGGTTCCCCGGCCTCGCCCGCGGCTGCCTGCGGTTGCGGGCGGCGTGCGGGGTGGTCGCCGCGATGGCGGTCGCCGTCGCGCCGACGACCGGGCTCGTCGTCGCCGCCGCGTGCGTGGGGCTCGGCGAGCTGCTGTTCGCGGTGCGGCTGCTGCCGGAGGTGGAGCGGCTCGGCGGGATGCTCGACCACGACGCCCCGGGCACCGCCGGCGACGAGGACGACGGCATGTGGCTGCCGCTGCCGGGCGTCGACCAGTCCTAACAAAGTCGTCTGACGTGTCGGTACGTGATGATGCAGGTCGCGAGGCCGAGGAAGGCTTCGTGGATGTCGTCGCGGCGTTCCCAGTGGATGCGGAGCCGTTTCATGCCGTGGTACCAGGCGATGGTTCGCTCGATCATCCACCGGTGGACGCCGCGGCCGGAGCCGTGCGGTGGGCCATGCCGGGCGATCCTCGGATGGATGCCCTTGCGGCGGAGGACGTTGCGGTGATGTCGTTGCGGTTGGCGCCGGTGAGCGATGCGGCGATGGGGATGCCGGCGCCCTCGGTCAGGACGTGGTGCTTGGAGCCCGCTCGGGCGCGGTCGACCGGGCTCGGACCGCTTTTGGGCCGCGACGAGCAGCGCGGACGTGGGAGGAGTCGATGACCGCTCTGGACCAGTCCAGCTTCCCCGCGGCGTGCAGTTCGGCCAGCAGCAGCTCGTGCAGCTGCTTCCAGACCCCGGCCCGGTTCCACTCCTCCAGCCGCCGCCAGCACGTCATCCCGCCGGCTCAGCGACCTCACCCTGGACTGGCTGCCCGGCTACGGGGGCGCCGCGCCGGCCCGCGTGGGCAACGCCGCATCCGGCCAGTTCCAGCTCGACGTGTGGGGCGAGACGCTCGACGGGCTGCACCTGGCCCGGCGGGCCGGGCTCGCCCCGGACGAGGACGCATGGCCCGTGGACCGGCGTCGCCGTCGCCTCCTCGGTCGCCGCGGCGGTCGGCTACGCGGCGCTCGGCGGTGCGCCGCCGGAGGCGATCGCCGTCACCCAGGCCTTCGCCGCCGGAGCCATCCTCACCATGCTCGCGGACACGATGATGCCCGAGGCGTACGAGCACGCCGGCAGCGTGGGCGGGCTGAGCACCTGCCTCGGGTTCATCACCGCGTTCCTGCTCAGCCGGGTGTGGGCCGGCGCCGGCCGGGCTCAGTGGCGGAACCTGGCGACGAGGGCCGCCAGGTCGGTCGACATGCGGGCCAGGTCGGCTGTGGCCTGTTGGGTCTCGGTGGCCCCTTCGCTGGTGAGGCGGGCGGCCTCGGCGACGCCGGTGATGTTCTTGGCGATCTCGGCGCTGCCGGTCGCGGCCTCGGCGACGCTGCGGTTGATCTCCGCGGTGGTGACGCTCTGCTCCTCGACGGCGGAGGCGATCGTGGCCTGGAGGTCGTCGATGCGGGCGATGACCCGGCTGATCTGCCCGATCGCGGCGACCGCGCCGGCGGTGTCGTCCTGGATGGTGCGGACCCGGCGGGAGATGTCGTCGGTGGCGCGGGCGGTCTCCTGGGCGAGCTCCTTGACCTCGGCGGCGACCACGGCGAAGCCCTTGCCCGTCTCACCGGCGCGGGCGGCCTCGATGGTGGCGTTGAGCGCGAGCAGGTTGGTCTCCTCGGCGATGGCGGTGATGACCTTGACGACGTCGCCGATCTCCGCGGACGACGCGCCGAGCTTGCCCATCGTCGCGGCCGTCGCCGCGGTGATCCCGACCGCCTCGGCGGCCACGCCGGCCGCCTCGCCGGCGTTGCGGGAGATCTCCCGGATCGCCGCACCCAGCTGCTCACTGCCGGCCGACACGGTCCGCACGCTGCGGGAGATCTGCTCCGCCGCGGCGGACACGGTGTCGGCCTGCGCGGTGGACTCCTCCGCCGACGCGGCGATCTGCGTGGCGACGCCCGTCATCTGCTCGGACGCGCCGGACAGCGACGACGCCGACTCGTCGATGGTCGACACGGCCTCGCGCAGCCGCGCCATCGCCGTGTCCAGGGCGCGCCCCATCCGGCCCGGCTCGTCGCGTGAGGTCAGTCCGGTGGTGCGGGTCAGGTCGCCCGCGGCCAGGCCGTCGCACACCTCGGTCACCCGGTGCAGCGACGCCACGATCCGGCGGGCCACGAACGCGCCCGTCGCCAGCGCCAGCAGCAGCCCGGCGGCGAGCACGACGGTCGAGGTGGTGCGGCTGGACTCGTACCCGCTGCGGGCCGCGGCCGCGTTGCGGGCGGCGTCGGCGCGCTCCGCCTCGTTGAGCTCGTCCACGTCGGCGGAGATGCTCGACACCAGCGGGGCGGCCTCCGTGTCGCGGATGCGCAGCCACGCGACCAGGTCGTCGCGCTCCCCGGCGGGCATCAGCCTGGTCTTCGCGACCTGGACGTAGGCCCGCCAGTTCGTGTCCAGGTCGGCGATGCGCGCCGGGTCAGCGGCCGGGTGGCCGGCCCGGTAGGTGGCCAGCGCGGTGTCGAACGTCCGCAGGTCGGTGGCGAACGCCTGCGCGAACTTCGCCGTGTCGGCCCCGTCGCTGGAGATCGCGTGGTTCGCCACGTCCACCCGCGCCTGGGTCACCGCCTCCTGGATCTCACCTGCGGTCCGGACGTTGGCGACGTTGCTGCGGTAGATCCGGTCCGCCGCGTCGCTGGCACGGCCGAGCTCTTCCAGCCCGAGCACCCCCACGACCAGCGCTACCAGCGCGGCCACCCCGACCGCCAGCAGGATCTTGACGTTGACGCCGAGGTCGGCGATCGAGGCCCTCACCCGTACCATGTCCACAGCGTATGCCGCCATGTACTGTGTGTAGTCGTACTTGTCGTGCTCGGGGCGTCGTGGCGACGGCCGTCGCGCGGCGCCGGGGCTTCCGGCGGCGCTGGTGGTGGTGCTCGTGGCGGCGGCGGGA
Source organism: Dactylosporangium aurantiacum (assembly GCF_000716715.1). GTDB lineage: Bacteria > Actinomycetota > Actinomycetes > Mycobacteriales > Micromonosporaceae > Dactylosporangium > Dactylosporangium aurantiacum. The sequence continues at coordinate 98,054 of NZ_JNYJ01000016.1, forward strand.
TCGTTCGTGCCCGGCATGCCGACCTGCGGACCAGGCTGTAACGACGCCCGCCGTCAACGCCCGTCCAGGGCCCCGTCCGGCCGCAGCAGGGCGCCGAACTGCCGGACCAGGTCGATGCCGGTCATCCCCGCCGCGGTGAACTCGTGCACCTCCCCGCCGGTCATGCCGACCGTGACGCGCCTGCGCTCCCCCTCGTCGGTGCTGCGGGCCCAGACCATACCGGCCAGCGGCAGGTCCGGCGCCGCCGCTGCCTCGCGGATCGCCCGTGCGTGCCGGCGGGACAGGACCCATCCCGCGACCGCCGTCGCCGCGGCGGCGACCGCGAGGATCCCGGCACCGGCGAACAGGATGCCGCCGGCCCGCCCGTTGACCGCGCTGCCGACGCCGGTCGCGGTCAGCGCGACGGCCAGGGCGGCGAACGCGGTGCCGCCCGCCCGGCGCAGCAGCACGGCCTGCCGGGCGGAGTGCCGGACCAGGTACACGCCGTCGCCGGTGAACCACAGCGTCGCCATGGTCCTGTCCGCCGTCTCCACCCCACGTAGCTGCACACCGCCACGGTACGCGCCGCCACCGGCACGCCGAGCGGTCATCAACCCCGTCATGCAGATGCGAGGCTCCTATACCGAACTCCTCGAAGAAGCCAGGGGCAGAGCGGGTTTGCCGCCGCACTTGCGGCGGCTAGAGTGACCGCGTGACCGTGTTCCGGATCAGTGAGGCGGCCGAGCTGCTGGGCGTGAGCGCGGACACCGTCCGCCGCTGGGTCGACGCCGGCCGGCTGGCCGCCGGCCGGGACGAGCACGGCCACCGGCTCGTCGACGGTGTCGACCTCGCCGAGTTCGTCCGCACCGAGGGCGCCGACTCAGGCATGTCCTCGGCGCGCAACCGGCTGCGCGGGATCGTCACCGCCGTCGTCAAGGACACGGTCATGGCGCAGGTGGACATCCAGTGCGGCCCGTTCCGGGTGGTGTCGCTCATGAGCCGCGAGGCCGTCGACGAGCTGGATCTCCAGGTCGGTTCGGTGGCCGTCGCAGTGATCAAGTCGACCACGGTCGTGGTGGAGCGCTCCACCCCGGCCGTGGCCAACAAGGGGAGGAGCGGCTCGTGACGTCCCGCTGGATCCGCGCCGGCCTGGCCGCGCTCGCGGCGCTGACCGTCGCAGGGGTCGCCGCCTGCGGCGACGACCCGAAGACCGCCGGGCCGCAGCCGTCGACCGGCAGCTCCGGCGGCGCCGCGGTCACCGGTGACATCACCGTGTTCGCGGCCGCGTCGCTGACCGAGTCGTTCAAGACCATCGGCAAGGACTTCGAGACCGCCAACCCCGGCACGAAGGTGACCTTCAACTTCGCCGGCAGCTCCGCCCTCGCCACCCAGATCAACCAGGGCGCGCCCGCGGACGTGTTCGCCCCCGCGGCACCGGCGAACATGAAGACCGTCACCGACGCCGGCGGCGGTGCGGGCAGCCCGGCGACGTTCGTGAAGAACCAGCTCGTCATCGCCGTGCCGAAGGGCAACCCGAAGGCGATCAAGGGCCTGGCCGACCTCACGAGGCCCGGGGTGAAGGTCGCCCTGTGCGCCGAGCAGGTGCCGTGCGGCGCCGCGGCGAAGAAGGTCCTGACCGCCGCCGCCGTGAAGGTCACCCCGGTCACCCTCGAGCAGGACGTGAAGGCCGCCCTGTCGAAGGTGAAGCTCGGCGAGGTCGACGCCGCGCTGGTGTACCGCACCGACGCCAGGACCGCGGCCGCCGACGTCGAAGGCGTCGAGTTCCCCGAGTCCGCGGGCGCCGTCAACGACTACCCGATCATCGTGCTGAAGAAGGCGAAGAACCCGGCCGGCGCGCAGGCGTTCGTCGCCTACGTCCTGTCCGGCAAGGGCAGCAACGTCCTCACCACCGCCGGCTTCCAGGCACCGTAGGCTCCCGCGATGCCGATCACGGACTCCGCGAGGGCGGCCCGGCGACAGCGGATCCCCGCCGGGCTGCTCCTGCCGGCCGGGCTCGGCCTGCTCTTCCTCACCTTCCCGCTGGCCGGCCTGCTGGTCCGCGCGCCCTGGGCGACGCTGCCGCAGCGGCTCACCGAGCCGGGCGTGCTCACCGCGCTGCGGCTGTCGCTGCAGTGCGCCACCCTCGCCACCGCGGTCTGCGTCCTGTTCGGGGTACCCCTCGCGTGGCTGCTCGCCCGCGTCGAGTTCCCCGGCCGGCGGCTCGTGCGGGCCCTGGTCACCGTCCCGCTCGTCCTGCCGCCCGTCGTCGGCGGCGTCGCACTGCTGCTCGTCTTCGGCCGGCGCGGGCTGCTCGGCGGGTGGCTCGACACCACGTTCGGGATCACCTTGCCGTTCACCACCACCGGGGTCGTCATCGCCGAGGCGTTCGTGGCGATGCCGTTCCTCATCATCGCCGTCGAGGGGGCGCTGCGCGGCGCCGACAGCCGCTACGAGGAGGCCGCCGCCACCCTCGGCGCCGGCCGGTGGACCACGTTCACGCACGTGACGCTGCCGCTCGTGGCGCCCGGCATCGCCGCCGGGGCGGTGCTGTGCTGGGCCCGGGCGCTCGGCGAGTTCGGCGCCACCATCACGTTCGCCGGCAACTACCCCGGCACCACGCAGACGATGCCGCTCGCCGTGTACCTCGCCCTCGAGACCGACCTGGACGCCGCGATCGTGCTCAGCCTCATCCTGCTCGCCGTCTCCGTCGCCATCCTGGCCGGCCTGCGCGACCGCTGGATCACCAGCCCATGACGTCCGTCGACGCGCACGTCGTGGTGGACCGCGGCACGTTCCGGCTCGACGTCCGGCTGCGGATCGACCCGGGACAGGTGGTGGCGCTGCTCGGGCCCAACGGCGCCGGCAAGACCACCGCCCTGCGCGCCCTCGCCGGCCTGCAGCCGCTCACCGCGGGCCACGTCACCGTCGACGGCACCGACCTCGACCGGCCCGGCCGGCGCCGGTTCATCCCGCCGGAGCGCCGCCCGATCGGCGTCGTGTTCCAGGACTACCTGCTCTTCCCGCATCTCAGCGCCCTGGACAACGTCGCGTTCGGCCCGCGCCGGCACGGCGTCGACCGGCGCACCGCCCGCGAGCAGGCCGCCGGGTGGCTCGACCGGGTCGGGCTCGCCGGCCACGCGCGCCGCAGACCGCGCCAACTCTCCGGCGGGCAGGCCCAGCGGGTCGCGCTCGCCCGGGCGTTGGCGGTACAGCCGGCGCTATTACTGCTGGACGAGCCGCTCGCCGCGCTCGACGCGCGCACCAGGCTCGACACCCGTGCCGAGCTGCAACGGCACCTCGCCGAGCACGCCGGCGCCGCGCTCCTCGTCACCCACGATCCGCTCGACGCGCTCGTCCTCGCCGACCGGCTGGTCATCGTCGAGGACGGCCGGGTCGTGCAGGAGGGCGACGCCGCGACCATCACCGCCCGGCCCCGCACCGACTACGTCGCCCGGTTGGTCGGGCTCAACCTGTACCGGGGACGCGCCGACGGCCACACCGTGCACCTGGCCGACGGGTTCAGCCTCGCCGCCGCCGACCCCCTCGACGGCGACGCCTTCGTGGTGTTCCGGCCCGCCGCGGTCGCCCTGCACCCGCACCAGCCGGACGGCAGCCCGCGCAACACGTGGCAGGCGACCGTCGCCGGGATCCAGCGCCACGGCGACAACCTGCGCATCCAGCTCACCGGGCCGATCACCGCCGCCGCCGACGTCACCCCGGCCGCCGCCGCGCACCTGCACCTGGCCCCGGGCCAGCGGCTGTGGGCCGCCGTCAAGGCCGCCGAGACGCACGCCTACCCGGCCGCCGAGGCCCGGAGCTAGGTTGCCGATGATCGGCAACCGGACCGGGGTCAGGTTTGCCGACGGCTCCCGATGTCCGCCCCAGGCGGGTCGCCGATGCTGGAGGTTCCTTCGGTACGGCGCACGCGGGATGGTGATCATGGCGACTGGTGTGGTGAACGGCGGGCCGACCGCTGTCCCCGTCGCTGTGCGCCCCGCGCCGGCGGCGGCACGAGCGCTGCGGGGACGGCTCGCGCTCGCGCGCTCCTTCCGGCAGTCGTCACACGCCCCCGGCCGTGCCGGCGTGACGACCGCCGCCCGCTGACCGCCGGTTCCCGCACTCCGCCGCACGCGGCACCCCTCGCTCGAGCTTGCCTTGGGCCGCGTCCTGGCACCCAGAGGAGACTTCCATGTTCACCCAGCCATCCGTCGACACCGTGTCGCACGGGCCTTCGGCGGTCGGGCTCGACCTCGGCGGCGCGAGCATCAGGGTCTGGGCGTCGGGCCACGGCATGCTGCAGCTCGGGTACCCGGCGACCCCGCCCGCGGCCGGTCCCGGCCCGGTCGTCCGGGGCCGGATCACCGACCCGGCCGCGATGTGGGCGCTGCTGTCGGGCCTGCGGGCCGGCCGCCGGCGACCACTGCCCGGCGGCGCCATCGTCGTGGCGTGCCGGCCCGTGGGCAGCGACACCTCGGTGGAGTCGGCGGTGCGCGGGGTGGTCACGACGGTGTTCGAGCCGGAGCGCCTGCTGTTCATCGACACCGTCCGAGCCGCCGCGATCGGCGCCGGCGCGACCTCGTCGCCGCTGCTCATCGCCGACATCGGCGCGCACCTGACCGAGGTCGCCGTGCTCGCCGACGGGCTGACCGTCGCAGCCCGGCGGCGCGACGTCGGCCTGCACGACGCCGGCGGGCCGGACCCTGACGCGGCGGTCGTCGCGGCCGTCGCCGACCTCGTCCGCCAGGTGTGCCGGCAGGCCGGCGACCGCCAGGCCGTCGCGGCGGCGGTCCGTGGCGGCCTGCTCCTCGTCGGCGGCGGCGCGTCCCGGCCACGGCTGGCCGCCCGCATCGCCGGCACCGCCGGCACCCCGGTCCGCCGGCCGGCCGCGCCGCACCTGGCCGCGGCGCGCGGGGCGGGGCTGGCCGCACTGGCCGCGCTGCGCCGGGGCGCCATGCGGCCCTGACCGGCACGCACGCCGCGGTGTGCAGCGGCCCTGACCGGCACGCACGCCGCGGTGTGCAGCGGCCCTGACCCGCACGCACGGTGCGGTGTCATCCGGCCCGGACCGGCACGCACGTGCAGTCCCATCCGGCCCGGACCGGCACGCACAGTGTGGTGTCATCCGGCCCGGACCGGCACGCCGGGCGACGCCGCAGTGCCTAAGCGGCCCTGGCCGACACGCCAGCACCGCGCCGCCGGCACCGCACTGCGGACGCCGCAGGCACCGCACCGCAGGCACCCCACGTCACCGCAGGCCGCCATTAGCTCCAGGCCGCACCGCCGGCACCGGGGCACCGCCAGCACCGCCGCACCGCTCGCACCGCGCGCAGCCGTTGGCTCCAGGCCGCGCCGTAGCTCCAACTCATATATCAACTGGTTGGACCAGTAGCGAGGTTGATGACTGGATCAGAGAACAGGCAGACCCGATGCCGCGCCGCACCACCGACGCACGCAACGCCCCCGCATTCAGCGTCGGCACCGCGCGGCACCGCCCGGCACCGCACTGCGGGCACCGCAACACGCATCGCCCGCCCGCACCGCACGCACAACAAGCACCGCCGCACAACAGGCACCACAGGCACCGCCGCACGACAGGTACCGCCGCACCGCACGCACGGGCCGCGTACTCGGCACGGCGCGGGGCGCTCTGGGGCTTTGCCGCGCTGTTCTCCGGCGCGGGCCGCTTTTCGACACACACGATGGGAGCACCACGCATGGACGTCGACACCGCCGCGAACACCGACACGGTGCGGCAGACGTTGCAGGACCAGCTGCGCCAGCACACCGAGACCCTCGCGGCCCTGGTCGCGGCGGGCGCCGACCCGGACACCGCCGGCGAGGACCCGCAGGCCGTGGCCGCCCGTACGGCCGCCGCCCGGCAGGCCATCGAGGAGACCAACGCCGCGCTGGCGCGGGTCGCCGCGGGCAGCTACGGGCGGTGCGAGCGCTGCGCCGGTCCGATCCCCGCCGAGCGGCTGGAGATCCTGCCGCACGCCCGGCTGTGCGTGCCGTGCCACGCCCGCGGGCGCTGAGCAGGCCGGCCATGACGGGCGTCCTCAGCAGGCAGCGGGAGCTCGATGCGCTGCGGGTGCTGCTGTACGAGCACCGCGACCGCTGCCACACCCAGCTCCGCCTGCTCAACCAGCCACCGCGGGACGGCGCCGGCACCGAGCAGCCGGCGCTGGCCGCGCTCACCCGGCACCGGCTCCGCGACCTGGAGCACGCGCTGCACGCGATCGACCGCGGCACCTACGGCGTGTGCGCCGGCTGTACCGCCGACATCCGCATCGACGACCTGCTCCGGCAGCCGGCGGCGACCCGCTGTCCCGGCTGCGCCGATGCCGGTCACCGGCCTGCGGTGTGACGCGGCGCCGGCATGGAGATCGAACGGACCGCGCTGCCCGGCATCGGCACCTGCCGGGCGTTCACCACCGCCGCCGGGCACCGGGTGGCGGTGGTCGCGCAGCACGCCGGCGGCCGGCGGGAGCTCATCCACGGTCCCGACGGCCGGTCCCGCCTCACCCTCACCAGGGAGGAGGCGATCGTCCTGGCCGGGCTGCTCGGGGTCTTCGACGTCACCGGCGACGCAGACCCGAGCGCCCGGCCGTGAGCGGGTCACGCCGTGCCCGGGCGGGTCTCGGCCGGCCAGTTGAGGACCTTGGCGCCGAGGACCGCGGCCTGCAGGGTGAACCGGTGGGCCGGGTCCGCCGCGTCGTAGCCGGTGAGGGCCTTGACCCGGCCCAGCCGGTACGTCACCGTCCGCACGGACACGTGCAGCCGCTTCGCGGACTCGGTGGCGACCCCGCCGGTGGCGAAGTACGCGTCGAGGGTGTCCAGCAGCGCCCCGACCCCGATGCGGGCCTGCAGCAGCGGGCTGAGCACGGCCGAGACCAGGTCGACGATGGCCGGCTGGTCGCGCAGCAGCACGCGGTACACCAGCAGGTCGTGCGCGGTGATGACGGGCCTGTCGACGTGCAGGCGGCCCGCCATGGTCAGCGCCTCGCGGGCCTCCTCGTAGGAGCGGGCGATGCCGTACAGGCCGGGGTGCGGGCGGCCGACCGCGACCCGCCACGGCCGCCCGTGCCGGAGCCGCTCGAGCTCGCCGTGCATCAGCTCGCCCAGTTCGCTGTCCCGGCCCGACGGAGCGGCCCGGCCGGCGGGTGCGGTCGGGCCGGCGGGTGCGGTCGGGCCGGCGGGTGCGGTCGGGCCGGCCGCGGCGGGTTCCGCCGGCGCGAGGACGACGAGCAGGTGCTCCTTGGTCGCGACGAGGACGTCACGGTCGCCGAGCCGGTCGAAGATGACCGCCTCGAGGGCGCTGATCGCCGCGTCCGCGTCCGGCAGCCGCCGGCTCGGCGCGGCGAGCGCCACCTGGTGCACCCGGGCGAGGTCGAGCCCGAACGGCTCGGCCCGCTCGACCACGCTGCCGAGGTCGGAGTCGCCCCGCAGCAGGTCGTCGACGAGCTCCCGGCGCAGCGCCTCCTCCCGCCGGACCAGGTCCCGGCGGGCGACCGCGTAGCCGTCGGCGAGGGTGGCGACCGCGTCGTCGATGACGTGCAGCACCGCGGCCGCCGACGCCCGCACGACCTCGCTGTCGCCGCAACGCTCCACCATCGGCAGGTCCTGCCACAGCCGGCGGGCCGCCGACAGGTACAGCTGCACCACCCGGCCGGCGGAGATGCCCTGCTCCGCGGCCTGCCGCCCGAGCAGGGCCACCGCGTCGAGCTCGGCGCGGCCGGGCCGGCGGCCGCTGACCGCCGCGTCGGCGAGCATCGGCAGGTAGTCACCGAGCAGCTGCACCGGCACCCCGCCGGCGTCCCGGGCGGCGGCGGTGGCCACCTCGGCCAGCCACACCTGCTGCGCCGGCGGCGCCGCGGACGCGCCGGTTGACTCCCGCCGGCCGCGCTCGGCCACACCCCACCCCCCGCTGACGTCCAGCCAGCGGCAGTGTAGCCCCGGACGCGGTCCCGGTGCCGCAGGTGATGGGCTTGCCGGCCTCACCCTTCCCGGTGCCGGCCGTGCAGCCACACGGTCCGTGCGGCGTCGCGGCCCCTGTGGCCGGTGATCGGCAGCCACAGCCCGAACCGGTACGGGCGCATCTGCTCGCCGGTCCCGGCGTCGTACGGCAGCCCGACCATGGCGGTCGGCTCGCCGAGCGTGTTGTCGCGCCGGACCCGCAGGCCCGCCCCGTAGGCGTAGGCCCCGCTGAGGCCGGTGAGCACGGACAGCTTCGCCAGGTCGTGCAGGCGGTCCGGCGCGTCCTGGCGGACCTTCACCTCGATCGCCAGCACGTTGGCGCCGTCGTCGTTGGTGCGCCGCCGGTGCAGCACGACGTCCGGCGAGATCTTGCGGGCGCGGTCGGAGCTCTCGCCCCGCAGCACCTTGGTCACGCCGGCGAATCGCTCGTACTCCTGGTCGAGGTGCAGTCCCCCGTCGTCCGGCTCCCGGGCCAGCCACCGATCGAGGTGCCGGTCCAGGTAGATCATCATCCTGCCGACGACCACCCGTTCGGTCGTCTGCAGGATCGCCTCGTCCAGCCGGTACAGGTCGTCGAGCGTCGCCTCGACCGCGGCCTGGAGCTCTTCGAACGTCGGATCGGCGGGCGGCACGGTGGTCGACTCTACCGGCCGCAGGGCGCGGCCCCGTCCGCTCGGACGGGGCCGCGCCTTCACACCCCGCGACGGGTGGATCCGCGTGCCTCAGTTGACGAACACCAGCGGGCCGCCGGCGACGGTGGTGTCCTTCACCGGGCCGTAGGCGGCGCTGAAGTAGCCGTTCGGGAAGCACGCCGACGGACCGGAGAAGCGGTTGAACTTCTGGTTCGTGAACGTGATCGACTGCCCGACGTTGTTCGCCACGCCGAGCACCTGGTTGAGGTCGGCGCGGTACACGCAGGTGATGATGCCCAGGCCCGAGACGAGCTTGATGGTGGTCTGGATCGGCAGCGTCGCGGTGCCGGTCACCTTGACCTGGTTGCTCGGCGGGGAGGTCACCGTGGTGGCGTACGGCAGGTTGTTCACCACGATGCTCTGCACCCCGGTGACGGTGGGGATGCCCGTCGGCGTGCACGACGAGAAGTTCTGCAGGGTCAGCGACTCGGCGGCGGTGCCCGGTGCGGGCACGTTGCCGGTGACGGTGGCGCCGAAGTTCGACACCGTGCAGCTGATGAAGCTGGAGCCGCCCGGGGTGTTGTAGAACGTGGCCGTGGTGCCGGTCTTCAGCGTCGCGCTGAGCGCGTCGCCGTTGGCGACGTTGGCTCCGCCGACGCTGTTGATCGTCAGGACGTTGACGGTCGCGGCGTGCGCCGCGGCGGGGAGCAGCCCGGCCACCAGCACCGCGGTGAGCGCGGCGGCGGACAGGGTCCAGAACTTGCGCATGGGAGGCCTTTCTCGTGCGGGTTTGCGCGGCCGGTCAGTGCGCGGACGCGGCGATGGCCTGCTTGAGGTCGTCGAGGCTCGGGTCGACGGCCAGTGCCGTGTTCGTCTGGCTGAACACGACGGTGTTGCGTCCGGCCGCGGCGGGCAGGCCGAACACGGTGTTGATGACCCAGTCCAGCGAGCCGCCGATGCCGCAGCCGTTCGCCGCCGGCACCCTGACGCTGTTGTCGACCAGCGACGCGCCGGAGAACGACACCACGAAGGCGCCGAAGCCGTTCGGGTCCGAGGCGAGGTCGATGACGCCGGCGTCGCCGGTGATCGGGCCGTTGGGCGGCGGTGGGCTGGTCGTGCCGGTGGTCGGGCCGAGCACGATCGGGTTGGCGTTGGAGCCGATGTAGCAGTGCAGCCCGAACAGCGCGTTGAACAGGTGCAGCTTGATCGGCAGGCGGAACACCGGGGCGGGCTCGCCGGTGGCGAGCGGGACGAACTCGGTGATCGGCCCGGCCAGCTCCACCTGGGCGAACGCGCTGGTGACACCGGGCAGGAAGTTGGCCAGCCCCGGGATCGGCACCTGCAACGGCGACGAGGTCAGCGTCCTGCCGTCGGCGGACGGCACGGTGCTGAACACGTTGGCGACGGTGCCGTCGGGGAACTCGACCGTCGGGCCGCTCGCCGGCCAGTACACGCCGAACTGCAGCGTGATCGGCTGGGTGAGCGGGACCGTGGTCGAGCCGATCGTGACGCTGCCGCCGCGGGTCACCGAGATGACGCAACCGACCTGCTGGTTGCCCGGGTCGGCGAGGACCGGGCTGGACAGCGGGCAGTTGCCCATCCCGGTGTAGATGCCGGTCGGTTTGGCGGTCGCGACCGGCTGTGCACTTGCGGGGGTGCCGAAGATCGCGAGGATGCCGGCGGTCACCGCCGCGGTCGCGGCGGACACACGTTTGGAGCGCATGGAACCTCCTGCTGGATTTCGGCGGGGTGTGACGAGTTGTAAACCCGGCGAGTATCTAACGTCAAGAATCGCGCACCGATAATCGGCTTCAGGAGATCGAATACCGCCGGAGTTTTCAATCCGTGAAATACCGGTGAGCAGGGTTGACCTGATCTATACCCGCGAGTAACTTCCCGGGGAACGCCGCCCGCTTCACATGTGGAGGTCCCGCCATGACCCAGGCCGAAGATCAGGAAGAACCGCTGCAGGGAAAGACCCGCTGGCGCCGATTCGCATTGACGATGGGCATTTCATCCGCGGTCACCGCAGCCCTTGTCGTGCTCACCGGTCAGGGCGTCATCGCCGCCTCGTTCTCGGTGTCCGGGCTGCCGTTCGTGGTCACCGCGGACGAGTTGCAGGGCACCGGCTTCGAGCAGTACGCGGTGCTCGACACGATGGAGCCCGGCAGCCCCAACGAGGGCGACACCGGCGGCCAGCTGATCCTCATCGTCTCGGCGGTCGACAACGCCAAGCTGACCAACCTGTGCCAGAGCATCAACCTGGGCGGGACGAACCTGAAGCTGACCGCCGGCAGCGCCGAGCACCCGGTCACCGCCACCAAGCTCATCGTCGACTCCGACCTGATCAGCGGCGACGCCAGCTTCACCACCATCGACATCGGCCAGGACGCCAGCACGCTGACCCGTGTCCCCGGCGCCACCGGCGGCATCGGCATCTTCGGCCAGCAGGCCGAGACGGTGACCATCAAGCACCTGCGGCAGAACAACTACGCCACCACGGCCGCCACCTTCATCCTGCCGAACCTGCACATGAGCTTCAGCGACGAGGGCTGCTGAGTTGCGCCCCTCCTTCCGTCGCTGGCGGCGCAGCCGCCCCTTCTGGGGCGGGCTGTTCATCGTCGTCGCCGCCGTGGAGATCTTCCTGACCGTCAAGGCCCCGCTGCCGGTGGTGCTGCACATCGGCATGCAGGGCCTGGCCGGCTACCTCGTGCCGATCATCATGTTCCTGTGCGGGGTGCTGCTGTGGTTCAGCCCCGAGAACCGCACCTTCTACTCGGTGCTGGCCCTGCTCATGGCCTTCGCCTCCTGGGTCACGTCCAACCTCGGCGGCTTCCTGATCGGGCTGCTCCTGGGCATGATCGGCGGCTCGTTGGCCTTTTCCTGGCAGCCGGTACGACCACCCGCCCGGCCCGCCGCCACGGACACCGAACCCGACGCCGCCGGACCCGACCCGGAGCCGGTGGAGCCGGAGCGGGCGGACCGGTAGCCCGCGGGTCGCGAAGCCGCGGGGCGGCGGCCGACGACGACCCGCAGGCAATACGATCCATGCATGTCAGGTGGCGATCGCCTCTCCACCCGCACCGAGGCGGTCGCCGCCGTCCAGCACCGGCTGGAGCGCGCCGCGGCCGGCGACCGGGCCGCCGTGACGGACACCGGCGCGCTCGCCGACGCGGCTGATCTGGCCGGCTGGGCCGAGCCCGACCGCCTCGACACCGAGGTCGTCCATCTGCTCGCCGCCCTGCACTGGCTGCGCCTGCAGTTCCTGCCCGAGGGTGAGCACGCCGCCGACGCCCGGTCCGCCGTCGCATGGTTCGCCCGCCTGCTGCCGTGGCGGCCCGGTGCGGTGCCACCGGCGCTGTTGCCCACGCTGGCCGAGCACGCGCCGCCTGCCGGCGACGGGATCACGGACTGGCAGGACGAGGCGCGACGCCTGCTCGACGATCCCGACGCGGCAGGCCACCTCGCGCTCGCCGACCGGGCGGTGCGGCTGCTGCGACGTGCCCTGGCCGCCACCGACCACGGCGATCCCGATCGGCTCGGGCTCCTCGCCGACCTCGGGACGGCGCTGTTCCAGCGGTTCCGCCGCTCCGGCGACCTCGATGACATCACGGCCGCCGTGGACGCGATGACCTCGGTGCTCGACCACGCGCCACCTGAGGACCCGGAGCTGCCGCGGATCTTGTCGAACCTCGGCGCGATGCTGCGGATGCGCTTCGCGCGCACCGGCCTCGCCGCGGACGGGGCGGCTGCGGTCGACAGACTGCGGGCGTCCGTCGACCGGACACCACCCGACGATCCGAGCCGCGCCACCCGCCTGTCCAACCTCGGCAACGCCCTGCACAGCCGGTTCACGCGCTTCGGCGATCCCGCCGACATCCATGCCGCCGTGGCGGCCGGACGGCACGCGGCCGAGCTCGCGCCGGCAGGCCATCCCGACCGTGCCAGGATTCTCGCGAACCTCGGCAATGCGCTGCAGCGCCGGTTCGAGCTGACCGGGGACATGCAGGACCTCACCGCCGCGGTCGCTGCCGGACGGGCCGCCGTGGAGTCCACCCCGGCCGGGCACCTCGATCGGCCGGGACGCCAGGCGAGCCTGGCCAACACCCTGCTGACCCGTTTCCTGCGCACCGGCGACCGCGACGATCTCGACGACGCCATCGCGACCGGCGGCGAGGCGGTGGCCGCCGCCGACGGCCATCCCAACAGCGGCATGTACCTGTCGAACCTCGGCACCGCATTCCAGGTCCGGTTCGACTGGGCCGGTCAGCTGGCCGACCTTTCGACCGCCGTGGACCTCTTGCGCCGGGCAGTGTCCGCGACCCCGCCCGACCACGTCGACCGGCCGGCGCGGTTGTCGAACCTCAGCACCGCGTACTCCACCCGGGCGAGCCGGACCGGCGATCCTGCCGACGTCGACGCGGCCGTCGCGGCCCTGCGGGAGGCCTTCGGCGCGATCCCGGCGGACCATCCGGACCGGCCCGGGATCATGTCCAATCTCGCCAACGTGCTGTGGCGACGCTTCTCCACCAGCGGCGAGTCGGCCGACCTCGCCGAGGCCGTCGACCTGCTCGGCGCGGCGGTCGCGGCGACCCCGCCCGACCACACCGACCGTGCGCTCTACTGTTCCAACCTCGGCAACGCCCTGCGGGACCGGTTCTCGCGTACGGCAGACCCGGCCGACATCGCCGGGGCCGTCGACGCGGGAACCGAGGCGGTACGGCGGACGCCGACGGACCATGCGAGCCGGCCCGTGTATCTGACCAACCTGAGCAACGCGCTGCGGGACCGGTTCGAGCACGCCGTCGACCCCGCGGATCTCACCGCGGCGATCGAGGTCAGCCGGGAAGCCACGGTGCTGACCGCTGCCGACCATCCGGACCGGGCCGGCCGGTTGTTGAACCTCGCCAACGCCCTGTGGGCCCGGTTCGAATGGTCCGGTGACCGCGCCGACGTCGATGCCACGATCACGCTGAGCGCCGAGGCGGCCGGCCTGACCCCGCGCGACCACCCGGCCCGCGCCGGACGACTGTGCAACCTGGCCAATGCCCTGCTGGCGCGATCCGACCGCGGCGGCGACCCGCGGGACCTCGCGGAGGCGGCACGCCACTTCGCCGAAGGGCTCGGCCTGGAGACCGCGACACCGGCATGGCGGGTGCGGTGCGGGGTCGGACTGGCGCGGCTCGCGGCCGACCGCGGCGACTGGGAGACCGCCGGGCCGGCGTGGGAGACGGTGCTGTCGCTGCTTCCCCTGGTCGTGGACCGAGGGCTGTCCCGCTCCGACCGGCAGCACAACCTGCGCGCCTTCGCCACGGTGAGCACCGGTGCCGCCGCGGCCGCGCTGGCCCTCGGCCGTCCCGGTCAGGCATGGCAGGCCCTCGAACAGGGCCGTGGCGTGCTGCTCGGCCAGGCGCTCGACACGAGTGCCGATCACGGGCTACGGCGGCAGCACCCCGGGCTGGCCCAGGAGATGAGCCGGGTCCGCGCCCTGCTCAACGACGAGAGCGTCAGCTCCCCCGACATCCGCCGGCAGGCCCGGCGCGACTGGGAGGTCCTGACCCGGACACTGCGCACGAAAGCCGGGTACGAACGCTTCGGCGAGCTGCCGACGACCGGTGAGCTGCGCGCGGCGGCCGGCGGCGGCACCGTCGTGGCGCTCAACGTCACCGCGTGGCGCTGCGACGCGCTGCTGGTCTCCGGCGACGGCGTCGACACGTGCCCGCTGCCGGACCTGACCGGCGCGGACGCGGTCGCGCGGGCGCAGGAGCTGCTGACGGCGGTGCGTCGGCCGGACTGGACCACCAACCCCGTCATGTCCGATGTGCTCGCATGGCTGTGGGACACGACGGTCGAGCCGATTCTGGCCCATCTCGGGCATTTCACCGCACCGGACGGCGAGCTGCCCCGAGTCTGGTGGCTGGCGACCGGGCCGCTGTCCGTGCTGCCCATCCACGCCGCGGGCCGGCACGGCGGGGCGGCCGGCGGCACGGCCCTCGACCGGGTCGTCTCGTCCTACGCCCCCACCGTCCGGCTGCTGGCCCGGGCCCGGGGGCGACTGTCGGTGCGCGACGTCGTGCGGCTCGACCTGCCGGACGCCTACCTGGCCTTCCTGTCCGCGTGCACCACCGCGTTCGGCGGGACGGCGCTGCTGGACGAGTCGATCCACATCGCCTCCGCGTTCCAGGCGGCCGGCTTCGCCCACGTCGTGGGCACGCTGTGGGAGGTCGACGACCACTACGGCCTCGAGTTCGCCCAGCGCGTCTACGGCCAGGTCACCTCCGGCACGACGACGGCCAACGCCGTGCATCGGGCGGCGCGGGCCGCACGCGACCGTTACCCGAACAATCCCCACCTGTGGGCCTCCCACATCCATCTGGGGCCCTGACCACGGCCGGCTCCTACGGGCCGACGTGGACGTGTCCCGCCCAGAGCAGTGGATTGTCCGGGTACCGCTGCCGGAGCCGGGCGAGTGCGGTGTGCACCCCGACCGCGACCGGCCGGCGGTCGAGCAGCTCGGCGTAGATCTCGGCGGTGATCAGCCGGGCGTCGGCGTCGCCGATCCGCCACAGTGTCCCGATCGCGTGGGTGAAGCCGGCGAGCTGGAACGCGGACGAGATGTGCACCGCCTCGTCGATGAGGTCGGCCCCACCGAACGCCGTGGTGCAGGCCGAGAGGTACGCCAGGTCCGCCTGCCGCAGATCCAGCTCGGCGAGGTCGCGAACCGTCAGCACCTCCTCGTGCAGGACGAGGTGGCTGTCGGCGGGATTCTGCTCGCTGGCACCGTGACAGGCGAAATGCGCCCAGCGGCTGCCGGCGAGCGCGGCGAGGACGTCGGCTCTGGTGGCCGCCGCACCGAGATACGTCGTCACGGACGTCTCACCGGCCTCCTCGAGCCGGCGCACGACATCCGCCGCCTCCGCTGAGGTCTCCGGCAACGGCCGGTGGCCGACCGGGTCGGGCACCGCCACGACGAGCGACGTCCCGGCCGTGACCGGCGTCGCCGTGCGCATCCGCTCGGCGGCGTGGGCCAGCGCCCGGACCGTCGGCGCGTACGACGAGACCGTGCGGGCCATGACCGAGGTGTCGGTCCCGTCGTCACGGCCGGCCGCGTGCAGCGGGACCACCGTCAACGGTCCGGTCGGTATCCACCAGACGTGCCGGTCGGCCGCCGCCCACCCGCGTGCCTCCAGATGGTCCAGGACCGGCAGGGCGACCCGGTCCCAGAGGTCGGCGAGGACGGCCCGCAGCTCGCCCGCGGTGCTCCAGTCCGGCTCGGACACGGCCCGCAGGAGCCGGTTGGCGTCGTCACGGGCCGTGGCGTAGCTCAGCTGCGGCAGTTCGGCGTGACTGACCTCGTCGCCGATCACCACCAGTGCGTCGCATCGGTGCCGCGCGACGTTGATCACGACCGCCGGACCGGGCAGGGACGGTCGGGACGCCGGGCGGATCTCCAGGAAGTCGGCGAAGCCGGGCAACGCGCGGACCACGTCGAGCAGCCGGTCGCGCTCGCGCTCACGCTGGTGGAACAGGCGGGGATCGGGCTCCGCCCGGGCCTGCTCGTCGAGGCCGCCGAGCAGGCGCAGCAGCGTGGTCAGTGAGCCGGCGAGATCGGGGCGCAGCGCATGCAGGCGGGCGAGATCCGCCCGGTTGGTCAGGGTCTGCGCATACAGCAGGCCGCGGCCGGCTTCGACGAGCGCGAGCGCCTCCGCCGGCGCCGCCCCCGACTCCAGCGCCGCGGCCGCCGCCTCGGAGCCGAGGCCGGTCAGCTGCGACAGGTGACGTTGCCGGTCGTCGCGGTGCAGCCGGACGTCGATGACGCCGCCGAGCGCGTCGATCGCCAGCCGGAACTGGTGCAACGCGGCCGGCCATTCGCCGGCCTCGGCGTAGCACTCGCCGGCATCGGTCAGGCTCAACGTCCTGACCAGCGCCGGCGCTGTGGTCACCTGGCCGGACCGGGCGTACGCGTCGGCGGCGGCGCGCAGGTCCGCGACGCCGCCGGACGCGGCCCGGCGGCGGTGGACGAGGCCCAGGTTCGCCAGGATGGCGGCGGATCCCGGCTCGGCGGGATCGACCAGCGCCGCGGCCTCCTCGCCGGCCCGGACCGCGGCGTCGAGGTCCGCGGGGTCGTCACGTGCCCTGGACCGCGCGGACAGCGCCGCGGCGAGGTTCGACAGGTGCCTGGCGCGCCGGCCGGCGCCGCCGCCGGCGCTCGCCGTGGCGGCCCGCGCCGCGGCCACGGCGCTGTCCAGATCCGCGGCGGCGGCACCGCGGTCGACGCCGCCGGCCCTGACGCGCAGTGCGGTGCTCAGCGCCGACTGGTGACCGGCATGGTCGGGGTGGGCCGGGTCGACCGCGGCCGCCGCCTCCCGCAGTGCCTCGACCGCGGTGTCGGCGTCGGCGAGGGCGCCGTAGCGCTGGAATCGGGTCCGTGCGGCCCTGGCCAACGCCGCCAGGAGCTTGTGTCGGTCCGGGTCGCCCGCTGCGGCACTGTCGACAGCGGCCCAGGCGGCGTCGACCGCGGCGGTGAGGCTGTGCGCGTCGCCGCGGTGCAGCGAGCGCAGGAACAGCGCGCCGGCGAGGTTGGCCAGATGCCCGGGGCGTTCCCGCGGATCCGACTCCTCGACCGCCAACCAGAGCAGGTCGACGGCGGCGTCCAGGTCGTCGACCGTGCCGGTGTGATCGAAGCGTGTCGCCAGCGCCGACGCGAGGTTGGACCGCCGCCCGGGCAACCGCGGATCGCCGGCCGGCGTCGTGGTCACACAGTCCCGGGCGGCGTCGATCGCACCGTCCAGCGCGTCGAGGTCGCCGGTGGCCTCGAACCATCCGATGTTGGCCATGGCCAGCTGCGTCAGGCAGACGAGACGTCTGGCCGGGTCGCCGGTGAGCCGCTCCAGGACGAGCTGGAGCAGCAGCCGCGCGTCGAGGTACAGGTCCGGCTGCGCGAACCTGCGCTCGTCCCGGAGCAGCCGTTGCGCCCGCTGGTGCCACTCACCCACGTCCTGCTGGGTCACGGCGCTCACCTGGCTGACCACGTCGCGGACACCGTCGGGCACCAGATCGGGTGCTTGGCGGAAGACCGTCGCGAAGTGCCGCAACGCCAGCATCGCGTCGTCTCGGCCGTGGTCGGCCGGCAGTTCGGCGATGACCCGGTAGTGGTGCAGCAGCGCCAGGCTGTACGCGACCTCGAGCTCGCCGGCGCGCGGCGCCAGGCTGTCGGCGTGGGCCGTCGCCTCCGCCGAGCCGAGGATCTCCCCGCCCGCCTGGCCGGTGCTGAAGCGGTCCAGCAGCTCGTCGAGCGCCATGAGTGGGTCGCCGGTGTTCATACACTGCCTTCCCGCCGGTGGGGCGTGCCGGTCAACGGTGCGGTGGCGTCGCGGTGCAACGGTCGCACAGGCGACCGGTCGCCTTCGAGTCCTTCGCTCACGCCAAGCCCCACAGTTCCTGGTCGTCGACGGGGCGGAACCCGGCGGCTTCGGCCATGGCCTTGGCCACGGCGAAGTTGTGGGCGACCTCGGCCGGGCCGTGTGCGTCGCTGCCGAACGACAGCCATCGGCCGCCGCTGTCCCGCCACCAGCGCAGGAGTGTGAACGGTTCGGCGAGGCGGGTGTTGAGCTCGAAGATCCGTCCGGTGCCGGCGAGGGCGGTCAGGACGGCGCGGAGCTCCTCCTCGAATGCTGCCACAGCCATCGTTCCCGCCGACTGCGGCCAGGCCCGCAGCGGATAGTCGACGTGGCCGAGGATCGCGAACGCACCGGTGTCCTGGACCATGCGGAGCACCTCGGTGAGGTACCGCCGGACGACGTCGTGCGGCTCGGTCGTGCCGTAGAGCCGGTCGACGACGGCGAACACTCCGCGGTCGGCCAGGGAGTGCACGGAGCCGACGACCCGGTCGAACGGGTACCGGGCGAGCAGGTCCCGGGCCGCGTCGGCGTGCCAGTGCGGCTCACCGAGCTCCACGCCGGACCGGATGCGCAGGCCGGGGAACGCGGCCCGGCACCGCTCGATGCTCTCGGCGTAGCCCGCGTGGTCGAACGCCGGGGCGTAGAACCGGCCGTCGTCGCCGATCATCGCCTGGAACTCGGCGGGCATGGTGGCGACCCCTTGCGGCGGGATGGTCCAACGGGTGAAGTCGGCATGCTCGGTGAAGGCGATCGCGCGCAGGCCGAGGGCCGCGGCGGCCGCGCACGAGCGCATCATCGATCCGCCGAGAGCGTCCCAGGACCATTCGGAATGCACGTGGTTGTCAGCAGGTAACACACCAAGCATGGTCGCGGTGGCCCGTTCGCACCGGCAACGACGCCGTCTGTACGGCGTTGTCCGGACCTGTGTCCGGACGCCCGCGGCGGCGTTGCGTCATTGCCCGGCCCTCGCGGCCGCACCTATCATCGCTGACCATGTCAGCTGCCGAGGACCTGCTCACCCACCTTCTCGACCTCGCCGGACGCCACGGTCTGCGGGTGCGTCCGGAGACGGCGCGGGTCGACGACACCGGCTGGGACTTCGTGGTGGTCCACGTCGACGGCGATGACGGCCGGCCATGGATCCTGCGGGCACCGCGCCGGCCGGGTGCCGGTGCGACGGTGCGGGCCGAGCAGCGTCTCCTCGAGCTGCTGCGCGGGCGGTTCCCGGTCGCGATCCCGGACTGGCGGTACGCGGACGAGACCTTCATCGCGTACCCGCGGCTGCCCGGCGAGCCGGCCGCGGCCGAGGATCCGGTGACGTTCGAGCTGCGGTGGCGCATCGACCGGCAGCGTCCGCCGCGGCACTACCTGCTCGCCCTCGGCCAGTGCATGGCGCGGTTGCACGCCACGGACACGCACGCGGCGGCCGGGACGGGCATCCCGGTGCGTGCACCGGACACGATCCGCGCGCGGTTCGCCGGTCATCTCGCCTTCGGCGCCGCCGAGCTGGGCATGCACGCGACCTGGCTGGAGCGGGGGCGGCGCTGGCTGGACGACGACGCGTTGTGGTCGCCGCGGGTGGTGCTGATCCACGGTGACCTCCATCCGGGCCACACGCTGGTCGGCGAGGACGGGACGTTGCTGGCCGTGCTCGACTGGACGGACGCGGAGGTCGGCGATCCGGGGCAGGAGTTCGTGGAGGCGGCCCGGAAGTTCCCCGCTCACGTGCTGGACGAGCTCATCGGTGCCTACGTCGGAAGTGGCGGCCCGTCGTGGCCAGGGCTGCGCGGCCATGTGGTGGAGGCGATCGCGTTCGCGCCGCTCGCGCTCGCGGTGCTCGGGGCCGAGGCCGGCCAGCAGCGCTACGTCGACAAGGCGCGAGCGGTGCTGGGCGTGCCGACCGCGGGATGACGGCGCGGCCGCTCACACGGCCTTGCGGGTGACCCGGTTGATCCTTGTGCCGGTGTCGGGGGTCAGGTCCGGGCCGGCGCCGTCCGCGCAGCCGAGCTGCGCCGCCAGGGCAGGGCCGTGGAGGTCGACGGCGGCCTCCATCAGGTCGGTGATCAGGGCCGTCGCCCCGCGACCCGCCCGTACCGCCGCGATCAGGGTCAGCGCCGACAGGATCGCCAGCGGCCACCAGGTGAGCGCCAGGACCGCGTACAGCACGGCCCAGGCGATCCACCTGGCCGCCGCGTGCCACAGTCCGGCGGCGTGCCGCAGCTCGGCCCGGACGGCGTCCGGCAGCACCAGCCACAGCCTCGGCCACGCCGACGGCAGGTCGAGCCCGTAGGTGTTGCGGACGCGGCTCTCCAGCGCCGTCATCCGATCGCCCGTCCAGGTCGGCGACCGGGGCTCGGCGAGCGCGATCCGCGCACGGCGGCCGGCGAGCCGTCGCCGCCTGTCGCCATCGGTGGCGGCCTGCACCCCCGTGTCCGCCGTCTGCCAGCGATGCAGGCGCGACCGCCGCAGCAGCCGCGACAGCGGCCACGGCACCGCCCGGCCGAGCCAGACCTGGCGGACGACCCCGGCGAGGACGTCCACGGCGATGACGCCGGCCGCGCCCACCAGCGGCAGCGCCACGAGCAACGCCACGACCCGGTCGGCGGCGTGCTGCTGCGCCGTGCCACGGCCCAGGTCGAGGTCGACCCGTCCCCACCACCCGGCGCCGGTGGCCGCGGCGATCCACAGCACCACCGCGGGCTCGGCGAACCGTCTCCACCGCCCCAGCTGGACCGGCTCGTCGATCAGCATCCGCGGGTCACCGGGTCTCGGGAATCATGGTGGACGGCTCGGTCCGGGTGAGGTTGCACCGCGGCTCCGGTCCGCCCGGCGACCGCCGCTCCAGCCGCCGGCACAACCGCAGCGGGCAGCGGTACACGTCGGCCTGGAACTCCCCCTCCGTGCCCGACGTGCCGAACCTGGGGTCGAACTGCGGACCGCCGAGCCCGCGGACGAACTCCCGCAGCTCCTCGGTGCGGTCCACGCCGCCGAGAGCGTCGGTCCGGAACTGCTCCACCGTGTCGCGGTGCGCGTCGCCCGCCGCCGTTCTCAGGCCGGTGTAGTGCCGGCACAGCCAGCCGGTCGTGTCGGGGCCGGTGCGCTCGGCGACGGGCGCCGGGTGCGCGGAGCGCCTGCTCGCGTTCGGGTGTGCCCGCTCGAACTGCGCGGCGGCCCGGGCAGCGAGCCGCAGGAACCATGGCTTGGCCGCCTCCGGGGTCGAGGTGCGGCCCAGGAAGAGCATGGCGCAACCGACGATCGACAGCAGCGTCTGCAGCCGCCACTTGGGCTCAAGACCGGTCGGGTGCACCCAGCCGACCGCTTCGTCGTGCACCGCGCGGACGACCAGGTCGAGCCAGCCGGGGACGAGCTGATGCGGCCCGTCGTCGGGGTCGAGCAGCAGGTCGATGAGGGCGTCGCACTGCGACGTGGACAGCGTCTCGAATGCCCGGGCGATGATGTAGAGCACGAAGTGCACCGGGTCGCGGGTCACCGGACCCTGCTGCTCGTACAGCGCCGTGTCGATGAGGAAGAACGCCGTGGTGTCGAACGGCCTGACCTTGACGAGGGCATTGTCGGAGTGCAGGTCGCCGTGGGTGCGGCCGACGATCGCCGGCACCGTGACCGCGTCGGCGAAGTACTCCCCCTTCGCCAGCGCGAACGGGGAGGGCAACGGTTCGGCTTCGCCGGCGACCCGCACGTGGTCGCCCTGGTGCCGGCGGGCCAGCTCGTGCAGCCGGCCGTCGGGCGCCAGCTGGTCGCCGATGTGCGCCCGCAGGAACTCGCGGACCGTCCATGCGTTGGCCGGGGGCGGGGCGATGTACGGGCGGCCGGCCCAGTCGTGCAGCACACCGTGGACGATGGCGCGGCAGGCGTCCGCGAATTCCTCCGGGGTGCAGCTCACCCCGGCGGTGCCGACCGGCTCGGGGTCGATGGTGATGCGGAGCATCCGCCGCAGGAGCACGGTGAGCACCTCGGTGCTCGGCAAGTCCTTGCCGGCGATGCTCTGGAACGTGATCCAGCGGCCGACGCCCGCCGCGACCGCCTCGTGCTGGAACGTGGTGAGGTGCCGGCCGGCGAACTCCTTCGCCTCCCGTACCGCCGCCCGGTGCCGCTTGTACTCCAGCTCGTGCAGCCGCCCGTCCTCGGCCTGCAGCACCTTGAGCACGAGCAGCCGGGTCTCGGCGGTCCCTTCGTCGGTCTCGCTCACCACGGCCACCGGTGCGCGGCTGCGACCGTTGACCAGCCAGTGCTGCAGCTCGTAGAAGCGATCGTGGAGCTCGGCCCATGCGGCCAGGGTCGCCGCCACGTCAGGCTCGAGGCCCCGCCGCAGGTTGTCGTCGAGGTGGTCACTCATGTGGGCTCCTTGGGCGTGGGCTGCGGGACGGTGCGCTGGTGCAGCGCGAGCACTGCGTCGCGGGTGGCCCTGGTGTGCGGATGGTCGACGCCGAGGGCGTGTTGGCGGTCGGCGAGCACGGCGAGCAGCTCACGCTGCGCGACCGGGACACGGCCCTGGTCGAGCAGGATGAGCCCGAGCCGGTGCCGGCTGGCCAGGGTCGCCGGGTGCAGCTCACCCAGCTGGCGGCGGCGGGCCGCCACGACGGTCTGCCCCAGCGACGCGGCCTCCTCGAGGTCGCCGCTGTCGTGCAGGCAGTCGACCAGTGCCTGGCCCACGGCGAGGGTCCGCGGGTGGTGCAGGCCACGGACCTCCTGGTTGGTCTTCCACAACCAGGCCAGCTCCCTGCCGGCGGCGTCGAGATCGTCGAGTCGGTGCTGGACCTCGGCGAGGTACTGGTGGGTGACCAGGGTCGCCGGATGCAGGCCGCCGAGCACGGAACGCCTGCCCTCCAGCACATCCCGGTAGCGGTCGCGTGCCTCGACCAGTCGCCCTCGCGCGCGCAGCAGGTCGGCTTCCCCGTGCAAGCTGGTCAGCGTGTCCGGGTGCCGGCCGCCGAGCAACCGCATCCTTGCCTCGACCGTACGGGTGAGCAGGGCGTCGGCGTCGTCGAGCGCACCTCGCTGGCGCAGCGTCCGGGCCAGGTAGTGCTGCGTCATCAGCGTGTCCGGATGCTCCGGGCCGAGCGTGTCGATCCGGGCGGCCAGGACCGAGCGGTACCGCGCTTCGGCGCCGGCCAGGTCGCCCTGGTCGTACAGGACCCTGGCGAGGCCGTGTTCCAGCGCCAACGTGTCCGGTGCGTCGGGCCCGAGCCGGCTGTGGGCCACCTCGAGCGCCCGGACGAACGCCGCGGCCGCCTCGTTCAGGTGGCCGGCGGCCCGCAGGAAGTGCGCCGCACGGGCGGCGAGGCCGACCACCGACAGGACGAGCGCGTCGTCGACCGGTCCGACGTCGAGCAGGTCCAGCTGCGCCGTGCAGTGATCCGCCAGCAGCCGCCACCGCACCCAGGAGGTCGGGGACTTCGGGTCGTCCTCGGCCGCCGGAGACAGGACCGCGGTGGTGAGCTGCAGGTACCGCCCGAGCTCCCGGCGCAGCCGCGGGTCGGCCCGGACGGTGTCGCGGACCAGCAGGTGCAGCGTCAGCGACGGCTCGGCCTCGCCGTCGGCCAGGGTGATCAGGCCGAGGCCC
The DNA here is from genome assembly GCF_000716715.1 of Dactylosporangium aurantiacum. Taxonomy (GTDB): domain Bacteria; phylum Actinomycetota; class Actinomycetes; order Mycobacteriales; family Micromonosporaceae; genus Dactylosporangium; species Dactylosporangium aurantiacum. The sequence goes on from NZ_JNYJ01000016.1 coordinate 121,621, forward strand.
TGCAGCGCGCGGAGCGTGTCCCAGGTGCCCAGCGCCGGCATACCGGCGAACAGCGGTGACCGGACCAGGATGTCGGGCTTCAGGATCCGCGTGAACGGCACCGGCCCCGCGCCGAGGCACGCCAGCAGGTACAGCATGGGCCGCCCGTACGTGAAGCCACGGTCGATGAGCAGCGCCAAGGACAGCGCCCAGGTCCGGTCGACCATGTGCTGGTCGGATCGCCCGCCGGCGGTCGCCGCGGCCAGCATGCCCACGCCGGCGCCGTGGTCGAGCGCCGCGACGTAGGCCGGGAACGTCCGGGGCAGGTCCGGGGTGGCGAGCCGGGCCGGCATCCTGCCCGCTTCGGCGAGGTACCGGCCGGCGAGCATCAGCGCCAGCGGCAGGCCACCGAGCCGCTCGGCGAGGTCCGCCGCCTCGCCGGGGGTGCCGGCCGGGTGCCCGCCGAGCTCGACGAGCACGTCGGCGCCGTCGGCGCGGGTCAGGCCGGTGACCCGGTGGAAGGAGATCCACTGTGGCGGCGGGTCGTGCCACGTGGTGGCCAGGCCGTCCCGGGTGGTCACCACGACGGTGCCCATGCTCGTGCGCGCCGGCCGCAGCCAGCCGGTCCCGTCGGTGAGATGCTGTCCGGGAAGGCCGAGCGACCTCGACGGGTCGTCCGCGTTGTCGAACACGAGCAGCCAGGGCCGGTCGAGCGCGTCGAGGTGTTCCCAGACGAGGTCCGGCAGGCTGCCGCCGCGCAGCCGCTCGGCGGAGATCCCCAGCTCCACGGCGAGGGCGTGCATCGCCGCGAAGGTGGTGGAGGCGTCGTCGGCCGGTATCCAGAAGGTACGCACGCCCGCGTCGACGGCGCGTTGCGCGAGGGTGAGCGCGATCATGCTCTTGCCGCTGCCGCCGATGCCCTGCAGCACATGCACGTGTGGCCCGCCGGCCAGATGGGTGGACGAGGTCACGGTGGCGTCGAGGGTCCGCACGATGTCGTCCCGGCCACGCACGCGCGGCTCGACCAGAAGTCGCCGCAGCGGCGGCAGGATCGACACGGCGACCGGCGGTGTGGTGTGCGCGGTGGTGGACGGTGACTCGTCCGCCTGCTCACCACCGGTGCGCAGGCGCCAGTACGCGGCCTGCCACGCCTCGATCTCGGCGGGATCGGTGATGCCGAGGGTGCGTACCAGGCGGCCGACGAGGTCGGGCGGCTGCAGGGCCGGCAGGTGCGCGCCGGCGAAGTACCCGCCGACCGTGCTCGGCGGCAGCCCGAGTGCGTTGGCGACGCGGCGCACGCTGAGTCCGCTGCGCTGGCGCGCGATGGTGAGCTCGGCGCCGAAGCCGTGCCGGGTGACGATTCGGCGCGGATCGGGGCCGTCGGTCGGCTCGCGTCCGCCCGGCGTCGCCGACCTCACCATGACGGCGAACCACGATGGCCGGCCGGGTCGCGGTTCGCGGGCGCGTGACCGGCAGGATCCGGTGGTGTCCGCGCGGGCGGCGGTGCGCTGTCCTCAGTCAATGGCGGCCCTCCGAAGCAGGTCCGCTCCACCGTAACAACGCTGTGTGATCATCGCCGTACGAGGTTGTCCGGCTTCGAACGGGGTCCCTTCCCGCCTGGTAGCACCGGTGTTTGCATCGACGTGCGCCGACAGGAGGACTGGTATGACCGAACGACCCCGCACGATCCGCACGGCCGGTGCGCTCGCCGACGCCGGACTGGTCACGACGGACGCGGTGACCGCCGTCGAAGCAGTCGCGCAGCGGTACGCGATCAGCCTCACCCCGACCATGCGGCAGCGCATCGCCGGTGGCCCCGACGACCCGGTGGCGCTGCAGTTCGTGCCCCGCGCCGAGGAGCTCGACACCGCCGACGACGAGCTCACCGACCCGATCGGCGACGCCGCGTTCACGCCGGTGCCGGGCATCACCCACCGCTACCGTGACCGGGTGCTGCTCAAGCCGCTGCACGTGTGTCCCGTCTACTGCCGTTTCTGCTTCCGCCGCGAGGCGGTCGGCCCCGGTCAGGGGTTGCTGAGCGACACGGACCTGCAGGGCGCGTACGCGTACGTCCGCGCGCACCCGGAGATCTGGGAGGTCATCCTGACCGGCGGCGACCCGTTGATCCTGTCGCCCGACCGGCTTCGCGCCATCGTCACCACGCTCGCCGGGATCGAGCACGTCGGGGTGGTGCGGGTGCACACCCGCGTCCCGGTCGTGGCGCCGGAGCGGATCACCGACGACCTGGTCGACGCGTTGAGCGCCGACACACCCGTGTGGATCGTCGTGCACTGCAATCACCGCCAGGAGCTCGGGCCGGACGCCGCCGACGCGCTGCGCCGCCTGTCCCGCGGGGGCATCCCCCTGCTGAGCCAGACGGTGTTGCTCAAAGGCGTCAACGACAGTGCCGGGGTGCTCGAGGAGCTGTTCCGGGCGCTGGTCCGGCTGCGGGTCAAGCCGTACTACCTGCACCAGGCCGACCTCGCTCCGGGCACCGGGCACTTCCGCACGACGATCGCGGCCGGCCAGGAGCTCGTCCGCCAGTTGCGCGGGCCCGTCTCGGGTCTGTGCCAGCCGACGTACGTGCTGGACCTGCCGGGCGGGCACGGCAAGGTGCCGATCGCGGCGAGCCAGCTGGCCCGGGACGCCGACGGGTATCTGGTCACCGCCCCTGACGGCACCGTCCACCGCTACGCACCCCGGCATGTCATGGCCACGACCGCGCCGGCCGGGGCCGGCACATGAGCCAGGTACCCGCGATCACGCTGCTGGACCCCGGCGCGGCCTGCTCCGCCGTCCGGTGGGACGTCCCGGCACTCACCACCGCGGTCGCCTGGCAGGCCGTAGCGGCGACCGCCGCCGGCGACGGCACCGGGTCGGTCAAGGTGTTCCAGGGCGGCCGGCCGGCCTCGTCGCGTGTCCTGCGGCCGGACCCGGCGCAGCCGGGAGCCACGGGCCGGTCCGGCGTGGAGCGGTTCCTGGCGCTTCCGGGTCCGACGTTCTGCTATGCCCGTGACGTCCAGGCATGGCATCGACCCCTGTTCGAGGCGATGGTCGAGGCGCTCACGCCGCACCTGATGTCCGGCGGCCTGGGCAGTGGTCCTGTCGAGACCGAGGTCTTCGCCGGCGACTACCAGCGGACCCCGGGCGGGGTGCACCGGGAGGCGTGCTCGAACGTGCACCTGGTGCTCGCGGGCGCCAAGACCATGCACCTGTGGACCGGCGACGACTGGATGCCGCCCGGCGTCCTGCGACGCGGCGACGTCGCGGCCGGCGCCGGTACCCGGGAGGAGTACCTGCCGACGCTGAACCCGGCCGTCGCGCTGGCCGCGGGCCGGTCGTTGACCGGTGGGCCGGGACAGGGTTTCGCGTGGGTCGCCGGCACCTGGCACGTGGCCGAGACCCACGGGCCCTCCGCCGCGCTGAACATCGCGATGTACCAGCACGGGCTCGGCGCGGAACCGTCGCTTCCCGTCTGGGGTGACCGCCTCGACGGCGCCGTGCCGGCGTCGTTCCTGGACGACTACCGGCGCCACGTCGGTGCCGGCGCGATGCCGCTCGCCGCGCTCCTCGGGCGGCTGTCCGCCCTCGGCATGCGGCCCGCCGCCGTCCACCGCCGCCCGGGTCCGGTGCGCACCGTCCGGCGCGGGCTCGCCGTGCCGATCCTCTGGGTCCGGCCCGCTCCAGGCGAGCTGTTCGTGGCGACGCTCGGCGCGGTACGGCGGCTGCCGCCGCGGACACCCGTCGACTGGCTCGCCGAACGGTGGGAGCGGGCCGAACTGACCGTGCCGGAGGAGGCCGCCGGGCTCGCCGGTTGGCTGTGCCTGCAGGGCGCGCTCGAAGCAAAGGGGGAACGGTGAACACGAACACGACGCCGGCCTGGGACGAGTCCGACACCGCGGCGTTTCTGCGGTACGCCGACGTGTTCGTGCCACGCCGCGCCGAACAGTTCCGGATCGTCTGCGCACTGCTGCGCGACCTGCCGCACCCGAGCGTGCTCGAGCTCGGCTGCGGCGACGGCGCGCTGACCGAGACGATCATCCGGCAGCGGCCGGACATCGCGGTCACCGCCGTGGACGCGGCGGGCACGATGCTCGCGGCGGCGCGGCGGCGCCTCGCGGACGTGCCCGCGCACGTGCGGTTCGTGCACGCCGACCTCCGTGATCAGCACTGGCGGACCGGGCGGTACGGCGCGGTGGTGACGTCGCTCGCCGTCCATCACCTCGACGACGACGCCAAACGGCACCTGTTCGGCTCGGTCCTCGAAATGCTCCGTCCAGGGGGGATCTACGTGCAGTGCGACCTGATCGAACCGGCCGCGGAGGTGACCCGGCGGGTGGCCGCGGAGCAGTGGGACCACCTCGTCGAGGAGCAGGCCGCGACGGCGCCCGCCGGCCGCGAGGCGGCGGACGCGTTCCACGACAGTCAATGGAACACGTTCCGCTACCCGGACCCGGTCGACCAGCCGGCACCCGTGAGCGCCCAGCTCGGCTGGCTCGCCGCCGCGGGTTTCGAGGGCGTCGACGTCTGCTGGGCGGCGGCCGGGCACGCGGTGCTCGCGGCCACCCGTGGCACGGCGGGGTGAGGCGGATGTCTGCCGGCAGCGCGCGCGTGTACCTGGCCAATCTCGTCAACACCGTCATGATCGAGCAGCCGCCGCCCGGGTACGCCCGTGCCATGGCCGCGGTCACCCCGCGCAAGCTGTGGCTCGCCGAGCCAGGCGACTGCGTGGTGACCCTGGCACCGTGCAGCGGCGCGTTCCGCGACTACGTGGCCGGAGTGACCCGGACCCCGCCGGACAGCGTCGATCTGATCGCCCCGCGGGAGGTCATGCCCGTCCATCCGGCGGACGTCGTCGCGGAACGGGACGCACTGACCCGGGTGGGGTCACGTGCGGTGCTCGTGCCGTTCGTCCTGGACCCGCCGGCGCTGGACCTCGCGGACCGGGCCGGCCTGAGCGTCCACCCGTACCACCGCCGACCGGGGCCGAGGACCGTGGAGGCCGTCCAGGTGATGAACACGAAGGCCGGTTTCCGCGCGGTGGCGGCGGGCCTCGGGCTGCCGGTGGCCGACGGCGGGTTCTCGGCCACGGCCGCCGACCTGACCCGCGACGTGGTGGGGTTCCTCCGCGACCACCCGAACGTCATCGTCAAGGTCAACCGGTCCTCGAACGGCCACGGCACCTTCGTGTGCGAAGCCGGCGACGGCCGTGCTGTCATCGAACAGCGGATCGCCCGGTCCGTCGCCGAGGCGCCGGCGCGCCGCTGCGGGTGGGTCTACGAGGAGTTCCTCGCGTTCGAGTCGATGCCGAGCGTCGAGCTGTTCGTCGACGACAGCGGCGTGCACGACTTCTACACCTGCGACCAGCGCACCCGGAACAACGCCTGGACCGGCATGGTGACACCGGCCGCCGCCTCGCCGGTGCTGCCGCGGCTCGCCGACGCCGCCGCCCGCATCGGTGCCTGGCTGCACACCGCCGGCTTCCGCGGGTACTTCGACGTCGACGGCGGTGTCGTCGGCAGCGCGTACGTGGTGACGGAGGCCAACGTCCGCCGGACCGGTGGCACGTACCTTCACCAGCTCGCGAGCCGCCTCACGCCGGCGGGCACGACCGCCCACTGGCGCGCCGACGTGCGGGCGGGCGCCACGGGCATGGACTTCGCCGCCGCGGTCACGGCCGTGCGGCGCGCCGGCCTCGACGACGCCACCGCGCCGGCGCGTGCCCTGCTCACCGTCGACACCCTCGCCGTGGACGGCAAGTGGCGGTACTTCGTCGTCGGCGGCAGCGACACGGCCGTCGCCGAGGCGGAGCGCATCCTCGCCGACGTCCTGGGCCTCGAGTGATGCTGCACTCCGCGCTTCACCCCGGGTTCAGCCGTCTGCACGGGGCAGGCATCATCGCGCTGCGGGACGTGCCGGTCGGCACGGCTGTGTGGTGGCCGTGCCCGCGGTGCACCGTCCTGCCGATCGGGCAGCAGGCGGCCACCCCGCCGGACGTGCTGAGCTGGCTGGCGGAGTACGGTTACCGGCGCGCCGACGGTGGCCTCATCGCCCCGTGCCGCGGCGCGCATCTGCTCAACCACTCGTGCGACGCGGCCGTCCTGGACGTGGGGCTGTCCGTCGGGATCGCGGTCCGGGACATCGCCCGCGGTGAGGAGGTGACCTGCGACTACCGGGCGTTCCGCTACGAGGACCCGTGGACGTTCGCCTGCCTGTGCGGCACCGCGCGATGCACCGGCACCGTCTCCGCCACCGTCGGGGAACCGCCGCCGGAGCTGACCGAGTCCTGGTCGGCCCGGCTGGTGCCGGCGATCGCCGCGGCGGCGTCGGTCCCGCAGGAGACGACCGTCCTCGGCGGCGACATTCACGGCGTCACGGGCTGGAGGCCCGGCCATGTCGGCTAGCGGCGGCGGCCCGCCCGGGCTCAAGGCGGCCGAACTCGTCGCCGGCCTGCGGTCCGGGGCGGTTCGCGACGAGCCCGCGTACGTCACCCTGATCCGGCTGCTGACGCTCGACGGGCGGCTGCCGTTCGACACCGCCGCGGGTGCCCTCACCGCCCGTGCCCGTAGCGTCCTGCGCCTGGTGACGGGTGAGGAGGCACTGCGGATCACGGACCCGTCCCGGCGCGACACCGGCGGTGTGTTCGTCGCCCTGTCGGCGCAGGGCCGGCTGCAGCTGCTCGACCGGCCCCCGGCCGGCACCGAGGTCATCGGGCGCCTGCCGTTGCCCCGTGCCCTCCTCGATCGCGTCGACGAGGCGGTGGCCGACTGGGTGCTGCACGAGCGTGCGGAGCAGCGCCACCTTGACCGGCTGCTGCGGCGGTGGCACCGGGCGGGCGAGCTGACCGCCAGGGTCGAGCAGGTCGCGGACTGGGTCGAGCGGGTCGAGACGGTGCTGGTCTATGTCGGGGAGGACGTCTTCTCGCGCTCGGACGCCGGCACGAACACCCTGCTGCGCGACGGTGTGCTGCACCGTCTCGGCACCCGTGCGCCGGACGCCTGGACGGCTCCTGAGCGGCTCTTCGTCTGCGCCGCGCAGGTGCTGTTCGCCGCGGGACGGGCCATCCGCTTCGAGGAGTTCAACGGCCGGCAGCTCAGCGCGACCGGTCTGCGCGGCTGGCTGGTCACCACCTGGTTGCGGTACGCCAAAGCCCTCGGCCTCGACCCGCCCGACGACCTGCCGTCACGGTGCCCGTTCAGGTTGGCGCAGCAGGTCGGTGAGCTGGCCGACGCGGTGAACCGGTCGGACTCGATCCGGTTCCGGCGCATCGGCGGCCCGGTCTTCGCCAAGGAGGAGCGGGTCGTCGAACTGCCGCACCGGGACCGCAGCCACGCCACGACCCCGCCGGCGGTCGGGCGTTGGGCGGCACGGCACCTCGGGCTCGACGTCGACGCGTCGCTGCCGGGCGAGCGTACGGTGCGCGCGGCCACCGCCGCGATCCTCACCTTGCCGCCCGCGGACTGCGAACGGCTGATGCCCGAGCTGCTCGAGGTCATCGTCCGGGCCGCCGTCGTCGACCTCGGCGCCGACTACGCGATGTCGAGCGCGGTCAGGGACCTCGCCCGGCTGGCGCCCGGCGGTGCCAGCCGCGCCGCGGGCGTGCTGGAGCTGCGGAAACCGGACTTCTTCTGCTGCGTGGTGCCGCATCCGGAGCTTCGCCGGCCGGCCGGCTCCGAGCTCGGCAGGATGCTGTGGCTGGTCGCCCAGCGGATGCAGTACAACCGCTGGCATTTCGCGCCCGGCGACTTCGACCGGCCGGAGATCCCGCGGCAGCGGCACTACTTCTTCCCGCCGGCGCTGCCGGACCTGGCCGAGCACAGCGACCTGTGGCACGGCGGCCACGTCGCGGCAAGGGTACGGTTCTCGGTCCGGGCGCCCGGGGCGTCGCTGTGGCGTAGCCCGCTGCGGGTCCGTGGCAACGACTACCGCGGTTGCTTCGACATCCGCGCCGTGCGGATGGCCGGCGAGCCGTTCGTCCGTGCGGACCTGTGGACCGCCGTGCGCTACACCGGACTCGTCGACGCCATGTGGCGCACCGTCGCGGCGGCGGTGGACCAGGGACATCGGGTGCCGGCCATCACCGCGTTCGACGGGGGCTGGTACGAGCGTCGGCACCGGTAGGCCGGCACCGTTCAGGCGTGCGCGGCCAGGTGGGCGTCGAGCAGTGCGTTGCAGGCCCCGGGCGCTTCGAGGTTGACCAGGTGCCCGGCGCCGCGCACCACGACCTTCCGGGCGAGCGGCATCCGTCGCTCCAGCGCCGCGGCGATCCGGTGGAAGTCCGGCAGGTCGTCGCGGCCGACGATGACGGTCGTCGGTGTGCCGATCTCGTCGAGGCGGTCCCACGTGCCGGTGTCCACCGGCCGGCGCACGTCGTCGTGCAACCAGTGCCAGCCCGAGTAGTCGCCGACCATCCTGGTCACGCGGTCCCAGGCGGTCCGGTGCCCGCGGGTGGTCCGGAACAGGTCGTGGTGCAGCCATCGACGCCGTGCGGCATCGAGGGAGTCAGGGCCGGCCTGGACGTCCCAGTCGATCCGGTGGCGGTAGCCGCCCACATCGGTGCCGATGAGCGCCAGGGAGCGCACCGCCCGCGGCCAGCGAAGCGCGTAGCTCAGCGCGATCCGGCCGCCCATCGACAGGCCCACCAGATGTACCGCCGGGGCACCGAGCGCCGACAGCAGCGAGCGCAGATCGTCGGCGTGGTTGTACGGCCCGACCGGCGTCGTGGACCTGCCGAAGCCACGGCAGTCGTAGGTCAGCACCGTGCACGCCTGCCGGAACCGCCGGACCTGCGGAAACCACATCCGCTGGTCCAGCGTGAAGCCGTGGATGAAGACCACCCACGGTCCTGATCCCACCGAACGGTAGGCCAGGGACCCGCCGTCCAGCGCGACGGCACCGCGCACGGGCAGCATCATAAGCGCTGCCGCGCCGCTGTTACGGTGCGAGCATGGCCCGGCTGACGGCGTTGTCGACCTACAGCATGTTGCTCATGCGCCGGTTCGAGGCGAGCGGTGACCGTGCCGAGCTCGCGCACGCCGTCCGCGTCGCCCGGCAGGTACTGGCGGAGTGCGGCGAGGCGGATCCGGACCGGGGTGCCTACCTGTCGAACCTGGCGGTGCTGCTGCGGATGCGGTACCTGGCGGTGAGCGACCATGACGCCCTGCTGGAGGCGATCGCGGCGCTCACCGAGGCGCTGCGGCTCATGGCGGCGGATGACCGTGACCGCGGCGCACTGCACGCCAATCTGGCGATGACGCTGCGGCTCAGCTACGAACGGTCCGGCGCGGTCGACACCCTCGAGGCCGCCGTCGGGCATGCACGGGCCGGGCTCACGGCCTGCGATCCGCGGCACCCGCAGCGGGCCGCGATCCAGACCACCCTGGCCGCGCTGCTGCGCGCCCTCGCCGAACGCACCCACGACGCCGCCACCTGCGAGGAGGGACTCAACCACGCCAGATCGGCCGTCGCACTCGACCCCGGTCACCGGCCGGCGCTGGTCGCGGCGTCGGCGCTGTGCCGGCTGCGGTACGGCCACACCGGCGACGAGGCCGACCTCGACGACGCGGTGGCCTTCGCCCGGGCCGCCGCCGAGGGAGTGGACCACCTCGACACCTCGTTCGTGGCGCTGCACAGCGAGCTCAGCACGGCACTGTTCGCGCGCTACGAACGCTTCGGCGACCCGGCGGACATCGACGGCGCGATCGACGCCGCGCGGGCCGCGGCGGCCGCCGGGACGCCGGGCCGGCACCACGCCGGCGGGGCCGCGACGAACCTCGCCGGAATGCTGCGGAGCCGCTTCGACGCCAGCGGCGACCTCGACGATCTCACCGAGGCGATCGAGCAGGGACGCGCGGCGCTGGCGACGCCGGCGGACCCGCCCGCCAGGGTCGCCGCGCTCACGAACCTCGCCTCCGGCCTGCAGACGCTGTTCGAACGCACCGGCGACCTCGGCCGCCTCGACGAGGCGATCGAGCTGCGGCGGGCAGCGCTCGACGTCGCGACGGCCCCGGGGCAGCTCACGGCCGTGCAGTCCGGGCTGGCCGCGGCGCTGCGGGCCCGGCACGAACGCAGCGGGGCGCTGACCGACCTCGACGACGCGATCACCGCCGGCACGGCCGCCGTCCGGGCCGCGGCGCACGATCCACGCGCGCAGGCCCGCCATCTCGCGAACCTCAGCGCGGCCTACCGGACCAGGTTCGAACGGGTGGGCGACCCGGACGACGCGCACCGCGCGGTCCAGACCGCCCGCCAGGCCGTCGACCAGACCCCGGGGGACGACCAGCACCTGCCCCGCCGGCGTTCCACGCTCGCGCTCGCGCTGTTGCGGAGCTTCACCCAGGAAGGCGACCTGCGCGACGTCGACGAGGCGATCACGCTCGGCCGCGCCGCGGTCGCGGACACGGCGCCCGGCCACCGGCTGCGCCCGCGGTTGCTGGGGAACATCGCCAACGCGCTGCGGGCCCGCTACGAACGCACCCGCGACCTGGCCGACCTGCACGAGGCGATCGCCGTCGCGCGGCAGGCGGTCGCCGCCACCCACGACGCCGACGCACGCCGCCCCCAGCGGTTGGCGAACCTCAGTGCCGCGCTGCTGCGCCGGTTCGAGGTGAGCCGGCAGCGCGTCGACATCGACGACGCCGTCGACGCCGCAACGGCCGCGGAACGCGGCACCCCGCCCGACCACCCCTCGCGACCGCTGTACCTCGCCGACCTGGGCCTCATGCTGTTGCGGCGGTACGAGGCGTACAACTCCCCGCCGGATCTGGAGACGTCCGTCCTCGCCTCGGTCGCCGCGATCACCGCGACCCCGCTCGATCATCCGAATCGGCCCGGGTACCTGTCGAACCTGGTCCCCGCGCTCCTCGCGGTCGGCGCGCTGACCGGCGACGCGGGGCACCTCGACGAGGCGGTGCGGCTCGCCCGGGAGGCGGCGGCGGCTCCCCCGGGGTCCGCCGATCCCGGCGGCGTGCAGTTCAACCTCGGCACGGCGCTCGACAGCAGACACTCCCTGCACGGCGCCGAAGAGGACCGCCTCGGCGCGGTCGAGGCGTTCGCCGCCTGCGCGCGCCATGAGACGACCACACCGCTGGTCAGGGCCGTCGCGGCGGTCCGGCAGGGACGTCTCGGCGCGCGGACCGCGGACTGGCACGCCGCGGACTCGGCCTACGCGGACGCCATCGCCCTGCTGCCGCTCATCAGCGACCGGACGGGCGGTTGGGACAGCAGGCAGCACCAACTGGCCCAGCTCAACGGCCTCGGCAGCGACGCGGCGGCCGTGGCCCTGCACCTGGGCGACCCCGACCGCGCCGTCCTCCTCCTGGAGCAGGCCCGCGCGATCCTGATCGGCCAGTCCCTGGACAGCAGGGCCGACGTCCGGCAGCTCCACGAGACCCACCCGGACCTGGCGGCGGCATTCGAGCGGCTCCGCGCCGTCCTGAACGCCGACACCCGGCCGAGCAGCGAGTCCGACACCGACCTGCACGCCATGACCGATCCGGCGGCGTGGCGCCGCCGGGCGGCGACCGAGTTCCGTGCGGTCGTCGCCGCCATCCGCGGCATCACGCAGCACCGCGGGTTTCTCCGCCCGCCCGACATCGCGGACGTGCGCGGGTACGCCGTCGCCGGTCCGATCGTGATCGTCAACGTCTCGCAGCACCGCTGCGACGCGCTGCTGATCCGTCCGGACGACATCGTCGTCGTCCCGCTGCCGGACCTCGACCACCACGAGGTGGAGGACCGCGCCGCGGCCCTGCTGGCGGCGACCGCCGCGAACACCTGGACGACCAACGACACCGTCATCGACGTCCTCGGCTGGCTGTGGGACGCGGTCGCGGCGCCGGTGCTCGACGCGCTGGCGCTTCCGGCGGCCGGGACCGGCCCCCTGCCCCGACTCCGGTGGCTGCCGACCGGCGCGCTGAGCCTGCTGCCGTTGCACGCCGCGGGCCACTACTCGACGGCCGGCCCGGCACGCAGCATGCTGGATCTGGCCGTCTCCTCGTATCTGGTCACCCTCCGCGGACTCGACCCGTCGCGGACGCCGGCGGCCGACCCCGACGGCGATCCGCTCGTCGTCGGGATGGCGTCGACTCCCGGACTGTCCCCACTGCCACGGGCCCACGACGAGGCGCGCCTGGTGAGCAACCACCTCCGGGACCGGACCGGTCCGCTCCTGGACGCCGCAGCCACCCGCGGTGCCGTCGCCGACCGGCTCGACCGGGCCCGCCAGGCCCACTTCGCCTGTCACGCGCGCACGGACATCGACGACCCGTCGGCAAGCGCGCTGCTGCTCGCCGACGGTCCGTTGTTCGTACGGGACGTCATCGCCGGACCGGCGGCCGACCGGAAGCTGGCGTTCCTCTCCGCGTGCACCACCGCGGTGACCTCGGCCCGGTTCCTCGACGAGGCGCTGCATGTCGTGGCCGCCTTCCACCTGGCCGGGTTCCGGTGCGTCATCGGCAGCCTCTGGCTCGTCGACGACGCGGTCTCCTACGACGTGGCTCAGGTCGTGTACGCGGCGCTCGACCAGGAGGCGGATCCGGCGCGGGCGCTGCACAGCGCGGTGTCGGTGTTGCGCTCGCGGTACCCTGCGAGCCCGTCGCTGTGGGCCGGATACCTCCACAGCGGCGACGCGTCACCGAGCTGAACGGCGCCTCACCCGTGCTGCGGTGCGCGGCCGGCCAGCGGGTGCACCGACCGCAGCGGCACGGGGTGTGCGCCGATCCCGCCCGCGGGGTCGGCGACGTACAGCCGGTCGGCGGCGACCGCGACCGCGAGCGGCGGCTCCGGCAGCGTGACGACGTGCCGGGCCGCGCCGCTGAGCAGGTCCCACACGGTGAGCGCGGTCCCGGCCGCCGCGGCCAGCACCGCACGGCCGTGCAGGACGCCGGCCGCGGGCGCGGTCAGGTCCGCGGCCGGCCGCGGCAGCGCCGGGCCCACCGGCCGGCCCAGGGCCAGGTCCAGGACGCGGTAGTCCTGCCAGTCGGCCTTGACCAGCAGCGCGGGGCGCCGGCCGAGGGGCCACGGCCCCCAGCGGTACCCGCGCACGAACACCGGCGGGGCGACCGGCCGGCCGGTGACCGCGTCCCACAGCCAGCAGCGCCAGTCGGTCCGCGGCGTGTCGTCGCGGGGCTCCAGCCACGCGTACGTGCGGCCGCCGACCGCGACGAGCTCCTCCACCTGCCAGCCGTCCGGCGCGGTCCACGGCGGCCGCAGCCGCGCGCCGGTCCTCAGGTGGTGGTAGTGGACGCGGCGCCAGTCGCTGCTGAGCACCGCCGGCCGGCCGGACACCACGCCCGGCGCCACGGTGTGGACGCCGTCGCCGTCCGGTTCGAACCGGCCGGTCAGGACCGGGCCGTCGAGGGTGAGCCGGTGGACGGTGTAGTCGGAGCCCCGGCCGCGGACGATCGAGTACGCCTCGCCGTGCGCCACGACCGTCGACAGGTGCGCGTCCGGGTGGGAGAAGCTCCAGTCGTACGGCATCGGCCACCCGCCGAGCAGCCGGCCCGTGTCCGCCTCGTGCAGCGTGCAGACGGTGGACTGCTCCACGGTGCTGAACATGCCCGCGACGGCGGCGACCCCACCGACCGCGACCGTCCGCAGGGCGCCGAAGTCCCACCTGCGCACGCCCCGCATCGTACGGCCACGCTCCTCTAATTAGACTGCCCGTCGTGGCCTCCTCGGCGGTGCGGCTCCTGCCGCGCGGACCAGCTCGGCGGGGTCCGGCGTGAGAGGGCACCGGCTGCTGGCGGACATCCGGCCGCTGCGTGAGTCGCCCGAGTACCGCCGGCTCTGGGTGAGCTCAGCGCTCTCCTCGATCGGCGGGCAGATGACCACCTTCGCGGTGGCGCTGCAGGTGTTCCAGATCTCCGGGTCGTCCGCGGCGGTGGGCGCGGTCGGCATCGTCACCGCCGTCCCCGCGATCACCGTCGGGCTCGCCAGCGGCGTGCTGGTCGACTCGGTGGACCGCCGCCGGCTCGTGCTGGTCACCAGCACGGTGCTGGCCATGGTGTCGGCCGGGTACGCCGCGCAGGCCCTCGCCGGCAACACCGCGTTGTGGCCGCTGTACCTGCTGGCCGCGGTGGGCGGCGCTATCAATGCGGTCAACGCGCCGGCCCGGCGCACGTTCATGCCGCGCCTGCTGCGGCGTGAGCTGGTGCCCGCCGGAGCCGCCCTGACGATGCTGTCCGGCTACTCCGCCATGATCGCCGGGCCGGCGCTCGCGGGTGTCGTGGCCGCGGCGGCGGGTCTGAAGGTCTGCTATCTCGTCGACGCGATCAGTTACGGCGCCGCCCTGTACGGCGTGTTCCGGCTGCCGCCGATGCGGCCGGACGGCACAGTGTCCCGGCGCAGCCTGGCCGCGGCCTTCGAGGGTGTGGCGTTCGTCGTGCGCGACCCGGCGCTGCGCGGCGCCATGCTCGCCGACCTGAGCGCCACCGTGCTCGCCATGCCGGTCTCCTTGTTCCCGGCCGTCAACGCCGATCGGTTCGGCGGGTCACCCCACACACTGGGCCTGCTCAGCGCCGCGGTCGCGGTCGGCGGGGTGCTCGGTTCGGCGCTGTCCGGTCCGGTCGGCGGCGTGGCCCGCCCCGGCCGGGCCATGCTCATCACCGGCGCGGTCTGGGGCTTGGCCGTCGCCGGGTTCGGTGCCGTGCACGGGCTGGCCGCGTCGCTGGCGCTGCTCGCCGTCGCCGGTGCCGCCGACATGCTCTGCGTGGTCTTCCGGACCACGATCGTCCAACTCGCCACGCCGGACGCGATGCGTGGCCGCGCCGGCGCCGCCGAATACGTGGTCGGGGCGGCGTTGCCACAGGTGGGCAACTTCCGCGCCGGCCTGGTCGCGGCCGCATCGACACCGCAGCTCAGCGCGATCACGGGAGGGCTGGCGGCGGTGGTGGGAGCCGGCCTGATCGCGGCCAGACTGCCGGCCTTCGTGGCCTACCGGCACGTCGACCGTACGCCGTGAGGCAATGTCGACCGTACGCCGTGAGGCAATACGGGACCCGCAACGGGCGGGCTGCACCGGGGCCCGCCCGCCGGGCGTGGACACCAGGACGTACACCGTGGTCCACCGGCTGCGGCCGGCGGCTCAGCGGGTGGTGACGTCCGGCTCCAGCAGGGCCAGCCGGAACGCCTCGTGGTCCCCGCCGAGCCCGCGGCGCACGACGGCGGCGGCCCTGGCCCGCAGCCGGCGCACCCACCGGCGGTGCGCCCGCCGCCACAGCCAGGTCTGCCCGGCGGCCGCGCCGGCGAACAGCGCCAGCCAGCCGGCCGCGCCCCACATCGTCGTGCCCGCCGCCGCCACGGCGCTGCCGGCGCCCTCGGGGCGGGGCAGCAGGTCCGGCAGTACGATCGCCATCCAGAACTGCACGGCCAGGCCGCAGAGGAAGACCGCCGGGACGGTGAACCACTCCGACGACATCTCGGCGAGCTGTGCCGGGGCGCCCGGTGGCAGGCGCTTCGCCTCGGCGTCGTGGGCCTGCCGGAAGTCGGGGTCGCCGACGAGGTCGTCGAACTGGCCGATGCGCCGGGCGAGCCTGGTGAGCGGGTGCTGGTCGTCGCCGGCCCGGGCGCGGTGCAGGGCGGCCCGTGCGGTCACCGCCACGTCGTCGCGGTCGCTCGCGTAGGCCAGCAGCACCGCCCGGTAGAAGCCACCCGGCCGCCGGCCGTCGCGCAACGCCTGCCGGGCCGGGCTGGTGGAGCGCCACCAGCTGACCGCGAGGGCGAGGTTCGCGACGGCGAACGCGACGGCCGCGCCGATCTGGAAGCCGCTGACACTGAACACCTGGTCCATGCCATATATCGTCCAGCATCGAATCCAGTTGGTCACGACCGGACGCCGCCGCGACCGGCGGTGATCGACTCAGTATCGTCGGGTTCATGCGGTACGTGGCGATCGGCGACAGTTTCAGTGAGGGCATGGGCGACGAGCGGGCGGACGGCACCCCGCGTGGGTGGGCCGACCTGGTCGCGGCCGCGCTGGGCGCCGCGGACCCGCGGTGGCAGTACGCGAACCTGGCGATCCGGGGGCGGCTGCTCGAGCCGATCGTGACCGCGCAGTTGGACGCCGCGCTGGCGTTGTCGCCGCCGCCGACGCTGCTCTCGCTCAACGGCGGCGGGAACGACATGATGCGCCGGGGCGCGGACCTGTCGCGCCTCGTGCGGCTCATCGAAGGGGCGGTCGACCGCTGCGAGGCGGCCGGGGTGCGCCTCATGGTGCTCAGCGGCGCCGACCCGTCGGACCACCTGCCGCTCGGGCGCGTGCTGCGCCGCCGTGCCGAGCAGCTCACGGAGGCGGTGCGGGAGCTGACGACCCGCCGCGGCGTGCTGTTCGTCGACTGCTTCGGCGACGTGGAGCTGCGCCGGCCCGGGTACTGGTCGGCGGACCGGCTGCACCTCAACGCCGCCGGCCACCGGCGGGTCGCCGGGCTCGTGCTGGCCGCCCTGGAGGTCGCCGACGCCGAGCACCGGCTCGACGAGGGGGCGGCCGTGTCGCGCGGGCTGCTCGTCCAGGCGCAGTACTACCGCCAGCACGTCCTGCCGTGGGTGCTGCGCCGGGTCCGCGGCCGCTCGTCCGGCGACGGCCGCGCCGCGAAGTACCCGGCCTGGACCACCGTGTCCTGAGGCGGCCGGCACGGCGTCGCCCGGCCCGAGGGCCCGGGCGACGCCTCAGGTCAGCGGCACCGGCGCCGGGACCGTGCACGTGCTGGTCACCGGCACCGCGGCGCCGGTGACGGCGGCCGTGTGCAGGCACTCGATGACGTCCAGCACGTGGTACGCGAGCTCCGCGCTCGCCCGGGGCGGGGCGCCGGCGCGCAGGGCGTCGGCGAGGTCGGCGACGCCGATGCCGCGGCCCCCGTCGCGGTAGCCGGCCCGCTGCGGCAGCCGCGTCCAGTGCGCGCCGCCGGCGTCGGTGCACAGGTCCACCGGGCCGTCGAAGTGGTTCGGGTCGGGGACGCTGAGGGTGCCGGCCGTGCCGTACACCTCGATGTGCGGCAGCCGGCCGGCCCACACGTCGAAGCTCATCATCAGCGTGGTCAGCGCACCGCCGGCGTGTTCCAGCACGCCCGTCTGGTGGGTGGGCACGTGCACCGGGAAGACCGTGCCGGCGCGGGGCCCGTCGCCGATCGTGCGGGTCGGTCGCGGGGTCGAGGCCAGGCCGGTGACGCGGCGGACCGGGCCGAGCAGGGTGACGAGCGCGGTGACGTAGTACGGGCCCATGTCCAGCAGCGGACCGCCGCCCGGCTGGTAGTAGAACTCCGGGTCGGGGTGCCAGCGTTCGTGGCCCGGGGTGACCATGAACGCGGTCGCGGCGACCGGCGCGCCGATCTCGCCGGCGTCCAGGGCGGCGCGGGCGGTCTGGACGCCGGTGCCGAGGACGGTGTCGGGCGCGCAACCGACGGTGCGGCCGGCGGCCGCCGCGGCGGCCAGCACGGTGCGGGCCTCGGCGGTGGACGCGGCGAGGGGCTTCTCGCCGTAGACGTGCCGGCCGGCGGCGAGGGCGGCCAGCGCCACGTCCGCGTGCGCCTGCGGCACGGTGAGGTTCACCACCAGGTCGACGTCGTCGCCGGTCAGCAGCTCGGTGACGGGCACGGCCCGGACGCCGGCGTAGTCCGCGGCCAGGGCCTGCGCCCGGCCGTCGGCGAGGTCGGCGACCCGGGTCAGGCGGACGCCGGGCAGGCGGGTCAGGGTGGCGGCGTACTGCCGGCTGATCTTGCCGGCGCCGACGATGCCGACGGTCAGCGGCTCGCCCACGCCAGCCCCCGCATGATGATCTCGTCGTGCTCGGCGACCTCGAGGTCCTTGAGCTCGTGGCCGACGGTGGTGACGAAGACCCGGCCGGCGCCGTAGCGGGTGGTCCACACGACCGGGACGGCCACGGCGTCCACGACGGTCACGGCGTGGACCTCGATCGCGGGGTCGACGTGCACCTGGTAGCGCTCGGTGTGCACGGTGAACGGCGCGATGCCGGCCACCACCGGGTGGGTGCCGACCGGGGTCACCTCGTAGGTGACGAAGTCGGCCGGGTGGTGCACGAACTGCCCGCCGGTGACGCGCTGGTAGTCCGGCGAGCCGCGGAACGAGTCGACGATCCCGCCGTGCCAACCGGCGAGCCCGGTGCCGGCCCGCACCGCGGCGGCGAGCCCGTCGACCTGCGCCTCGGTCGCCGTGCCCATCGTCCAGCAGTGCACGACGAGGTCGGCGCGGCCCATCAGGCCGGCGTCGAGGTAGGTGTCCAGGGACTCCGACGTGACGACCTCGTGACCGAGGCCGCGCAGCCTGCTCACATACCGGTCGGTGGCCTCGACGGGCCGGTGGCCCTCCCAACCGCCACGCACCACGACGACGACGCTCACGAGATCCACCACATGTGCACGGGGTGATACTGCGGCAGCGGCCCCGCCGCCGGCAACCCCGCCGCCGGGCCGGCACTGATGGCCGGTAGCCCGGTGCCGGCCGCGCACCGCCGAACTGAACGACGGGCGTTCGACGTGATGACCGCGCCGGTCCCGGTTTCCCGGTGGCGCGCACGGCGGCGGGTTGCCATCATGCGACCGTGACCGACGACGCCCTGCTGCACCGCGCCCGGCGGCGGTGGGCGGCCCTGGCCGGGGCACCGGTCGTCTTCCGCGACGCGGCCGTCGAGGTGGTCGCCTCCCCGCAGTCGTCGCTGTGCCCGCCGGGTTGGGTGGGGATCGTCGCCCTGGGCGGCGCCGTCATCGCCACCGCCCCCGGCGGCGGCGCCGCCGACACCGTGCGGCGCGCCCTCCACGATCTGCCCGTGACCGCCGCGACCGACCCGGCCGCGCTGCGGGACGTGCTGCCGGTCGCCGGGACGCTGGGGCCGGCGACGCTGGCCTACTGCGAGGCGGCCGGCTTCCGCCCGGCCGGCGCCACCGCCGTCGAGCCGGTCCCCGCGGACCACGCCGACCTGGCGGCGCTGCTGGCCCGCGTGCCGGCCGGCGACGCCGGCGAGTCGGGTCTGGCCGAGATCACGTCACCGGCGTTCGTGCTGCGCGGCGCGGCGGGTGTCGTCGCGGCGGCGGGCTACGGGGTCTGGCCCGGCGGCACCGCCCATATCGGTGTGCTGACCGCGCCGGCCGCACGGGGACGGGGTCTCGCGCGGGCCGTCGCCACCGCGGCCGTCACCGACGCGCTGCGCCGCGGCCTGCTGCCCCAGTGGCGGGCCCGGCCCGAGGCGTCCCGCCGGGTGGCCCGCGCGCTGGGCTTCCGCGAGCTGGGTGCGCAGCTGAGCGTCCGCCTCAGGTCGGTTTGCGGATGACGGTGAACCTGTTCTCGGTGCGGCGGGCGAACTTCACGAAGCCGCGCAGTCCGGGGACGCTCTCCATCATCCCGAAGACCGGGATCAGCAGGATGACCACCGGCGGCTCCCACCACCGGCGCCGGCCGTCGCGGGACACGGCGGCGTTGAGCCGCAGGCCCTCCCAGTACATCCAGATCGTGTAGGCCATGTTCAGCGCCCACAGCGGGATGATGAACAGCGCCACCGGTGACGTGTTGCGTTCGGCGACGGCGAGGCTGACCAGCATGACGACCGCGACGTTGGTGATCGGACCGACGACCCACGACATCACCGAGTACGCGAGCAGCAGCCGGTTGCGCAGTTGCAGCGACCGGTTGAACACCAGGCCCGTCAGGCCCCACGACCAGCGTTCCCGCTGGCGCACGAAGTCGCGGAGGCTGGCCGGCGACGCGCCGTAGCAGCGCCCGCCGAACCATGCGCTGCGGCCCTTGTAGCGGGCGCTGAAGATCAGCGCGAACTCGGCGTCCTCGACGATGCTGCGCGGGCCGAAGTCCCAGCCGATGGTCGCCTCGATCGAGGCGCGGACCAGCAGCAGCTCGCCGTGCACGCCCGCGCGCGGTGTGCCGCTGCCGGTCCAGGCGGAGAAGCGCCCCACGTCCTCGGCCGGGCGGACCGAGTCCGCGAGCCAGGTGAGCGCGTTGACGGCGTACTCGCGCGGGTAGGTCAGGACGCCCTGCGCCAGGTGCTTGGCGCGGTGGCCGGCGTGGGCCTGCTCCTCGATGAACCGGGCCATGGTGACGGCGGTGTCGGGGCCGACGCCGGTGTCGTCGTCCATGTGCAGGACCCACACGTCGTCGCGGTGCTCGTGCTCGTGGATGCGCAGCTCGTGCGCGTAGTTGGTGACCCGGGCCTTGAACCGGGTGCCGTTGGCCGTGCGGTACCGCTGCGGGACGACGACGAGCCGGATCAGCTCGCTGCGCGCGGCCAGCGCGGCGATCCGGCCAGCCGCCTCGCAGCCCTCGTCGATGACGATGTCGATGCGCAGCCGCGGGAAGCACGGCGGCAGGTGGGCGAGGTAGG
This sequence comes from Dactylosporangium aurantiacum, assembly GCF_000716715.1. GTDB lineage: Bacteria > Actinomycetota > Actinomycetes > Mycobacteriales > Micromonosporaceae > Dactylosporangium > Dactylosporangium aurantiacum. The sequence continues at coordinate 141,941 of NZ_JNYJ01000016.1, forward strand.
ACAGTACCGAGCGTTTGAGCGCGGGGTAGGTGTCGTGCCGCCCGATGGTCGGCACGACGACGATCAGCTGGTCCGTGGTGCTCGCCGGGCCGCGCCCGGACCAGCGGGCCGCCGACTCGCGCAGCGCCCGGCGGGTCCGCCGGATGCCGGCGATGCCGGTGATCGTGGTGATGATGGGCCACGTCCACAGCACGGTCAGCGGCCAGCTGAGCACGTCCGTGGTGAGCGGGTGGACGAACCAGAAGTCGCTCGCGACGACGACGAGGTAGGACAGCACCAGTGGCCAGTAGCCCGGCTGCCAGCGGGCGAGCCCGGGGTGCGGTGCCCGACCGGGGTCGGGCACCGCACGTGTCACCCGTTTCAGAGGCGCAGGTTTCGTCGTGCTCACGTCCGCCTCCCCTGCCTGCTCGTCGACGCCGGGGCGACGGGCTACTACCCGAGGGGGCGCGGGGGTGGCCCGCGTGGCGGTGCGGAAGTGGGTCCTACTTTCGGAGTAGTACCGGCGTAGCGGGACCCCGCCGCGCTACGCGACCGCCGGCCGGTCGCGGTAGACGGTGGCCTCCTTCGAGGTGGCCCGGATGCCGTCGGGGCCGTCGAAGAGCTGCCGGCCCCACTCGGTCAACCGGTCGGGGTCGAAGCCGGTGGCCAGGTCGAGGTACTCGACGCCGCCGCTGTTGCCGCTCCACGACCAGCCGAGGTAGCCGATGCCGCGGGACCGCGCCTCGCGCATGATGGTGTCCTCGTCGACGTCGCCGTCGGTGTGCTTCCAGCCGAACTCACCGACGACGAGTGGCAGCCCGGCGTCGCGGAAGGCGTCGAAGTAGTCGGTGACCTTCGAGGCGGTGCCGTACACGCCGTACATGTGGACGGAGAACACGACGTTGTGCCGCGGGTCGCTGTCGAGCACCGACGCGGCGTTGCCCCGCATGACGCCCGACCAGTCCTGCCCCCAGTTCGGCCCGTCGACCATGATCAGGTGCCGCAGGCCGGCGTCGCGCAGCTTCCTGACCGCCGCCTTCGTCGCGCCGGCCCAGCCGGAGGTGTCGCCGTTGCCGTAGGGCTCGTTGCCGAGGTTGACCACCACGTAGTCCTCCTGGCCGGCCAGCACGTCGCGCAGCCCGGTCCAGTAGTCCGCGGCCGCGTCCAGGGTGACGGCGTCACGCTGCTCCCCGTGGCCGGTGGTGTCGTGGTACTCCAGGACACAGATCAGCCGGTTCGTCCTGCACCGGGCGATGACGTCGGCCACCTCGCCGGCCCCGGTGCCGTTGGTCAGCACGACCCGCACCGTGTTGGCACCCAGCCGTTTGACGTCGGCGAACGCCTGGTTCTGGTCCTTGTGCCAGGCGTACGAATGACTGACGCCCCGCATCACGAACCTGCTGCCGTTGCCCTCCACGACGGTGCCGCCACTGACATGCAGACCGGTGGACGGCGGCAGCGGCCGCGACGACCGGGACGGGTGCTCGGCGGCGAACATGAACGCGATGAGTGCGGCGCACACCGCTGCCACGGTAACGGCTGCTGTTCTCATGATCTCCCTAGGCGTCGGTCGCCGACCGGCGAAGGTACGAGCGACTCCACGCCACGCGGCAGGCGCCCACGTGGCGGGGTGGTTCGGGCAGGAGGCGGCCGGCCACCCGGGACACCAAGGACGGTCCCGGACCCGGCGACGTGCCGCCGAGTGTACGGGCCACGAGATCACCCGCAAAGCCATCCCGCAGCGCATCGCCGCACGTCAAAGGGGTTGCGACCCGGCCGTCGACCGGCGGTACAGGCACGCCGCCGCGGGTAGGAGGACGGCCGCCCCGGACGATCAGGAGGGGACGCCCCGATGGATGACGTCGCACTGGCCGACCGGATCGCCGCCGAGCTGGCGTCCCGCGACGTGCACGCGGTCGCCCTCACCTGGGTCGACAACGCCGGCGTGACCCGGGTGAAGGCGGTGCCGGTCCGCCGGCTCGCGCACGCGGCCCGCTGGGGGGTCGGCATGTCGCCGGTGTTCGACGTGTTCCTCGTCGACGACTCCGTCACCACCAGCGAGCACGTCGGCGGGCCGGCCGGGGACCTGCGGCTGTTCCCGGACCTGGACCGGGTCAGCGTGCTGGCCGCGCAGCCGCACTGGGCCTGGGCGCCGGTCGACCGGCGGACCCAGGACGGCGCGCCGTGGCCGTGCTGCCAGCGGACCGTCGCGCGCACCGCCGCCGCCCGCGCCGCCGCGGCCGGCGTCGAGCCGCGGATGGCGTTCGAGGTCGAGTGGTCCCTCGCGACCGCCGGCGGTGAACCGGCCGCGACCGGACCCGCCTACGGGATGACCCGGGTCGTGGAGGTGGCGGCGTACCTCGACGAGCTGTTCCAGGCCCTCGAGGCGCAGGACGTGCCGGTCGAGCAGATCCATCCGGAGTACTCGCCGGGCCAGTTCGAGGTGTCCGTCGCCGCCGCCGACCCGCTGCTCGCCGCGGACCGCACGGTGCTGGTCCGCCAGACCGTCCGGGCCGTGGCCCAGCGGCACGGCCTGCGGGTGTCGTTCGCCCCCGTCGTCAGCGCCGGCCAGGTCGGCAACGGCCACCACCTGCACGTCTCGGCCAGCCGCGACGGGCAGCCGATGTTCAGCGGCGGCGACCGGCCGTACGGGCTGCGACCGGCGGGTGAGGCGGCCGTGGCCGGGCTGCTGCGGCGGCTGCCGGCGCTCGCCGCGCTCGCCTCCCCCGGCGTCGCCAGCCGGCTCAGGCTGGCGCCGCAGCGCTGGGCCGCGCCGTTCCGGTGCTGGGGGCACGAGAACCGCGAGGCGGCGCTGCGGCTGGTCACCGGCAGCCCCGGCGAACGCGACCGGGTCGCCAACGTGGAGATCAAGTGCTGCGACGGCGCCGCCAACCCGTACCTCGTGGCCGCGGCGGTGACCGAGATCGTCGCCGCCTCGTGCGGGCAGGACCTGCGGCTGCCGCCCGAGGTGCCGGGTGACCCGGCGCTGCTGCCCGAGGACCGCCGCCCGGACCGGCTGCCGGAGACCGCCGCGGCCGCCGTCGCCGCGCTGCGCGCCGACGACCTGCTGTGCGGGCTGCTCGGGCGGCCGCTGCTGGAGGCGTACTGCGCGGTCCGGCTCGCCGAAGCCGACCGGTTCGCCGGCGCGACCCCGCAGGAGGTCGTCGAGGCGACCCGCTGGAGGTACTGACCGGCGCGCCGGCCCGGCCTACCGTGCCTCGGCGACCCCGGCGTGGGTCAGGTCCTCCGGCACGACGATCCGCTCGTACAGCTCGTCGCTGACACCGCGGCGCAGCGCCGCCTCCCTGAGTGTCAGGTTCTCGTCGATGGCCAGGTGCGCGATCTGCGACGCCTGGTCGTAGCCGATGATCGGCGACAGCGCGGTGACCATCATGACCGAGCGTTCGACGTCCTGCCGCAGCCGGTCCCGGTCGAGCCGGACACCCTCGACGAGGAACTCGCGGAAGTGCTCGACGGCGTCGCCGAGGATGCGCACGGAGTGCAGGACGTTGCTGATGACCACCGGTCGGAATGCGTTGAGCTCGAAGTTGCCCTCGTTGCCGGCGACGGCGACCGCGGTGTCGGCGCCGAGCACCTGCACGCAGACCATGAGCATCGCCTCGGCCTGGGTCGGGTTGACCTTGCCGGGCATGATCGAGGAGCCGGGCTCGTTGGCCGGCAGGATCAGCTCGTGCAGCCCCGCGCGCGGCCCGGACCCGAGCCACCGCAGGTCGTTGGCGAACTTGAACAGTGCCGTGGCGACGCCGCGCAGCGCGGCCGAGACCCGGACGAGCACGTCCAGGGAGCCCTGCGCGGCGAACTTGTTCGGTGCCGTCACGAACGGCCGGCCGGTCAGCTGGGCGATCACCTCGGCGCTTTGCGCGGCGAAGCCCGGCGGGGCGTTGAGACCGGTGCCGACGGCGGTGCCGCCCATGGCGAGGCGGTACAGCCCTTCGGCGGTGACGGTGAGGTGCTCGGTGGCGTCCTCGAGCTGGGCGGCATAGCCGGACCACTCCTGGCCGACGGTGAGCGGGGTGGCGTCCTCCAGATGGGTCCGGCCGATCTTGACGACGTGCGCCCATTCCCCGCTCTTGCGCGTGGCCGTGTCGTGCAGCCGGACCAGTGCGGGCAGCAGGTGGTCCTCGATCGCGGTGACCGCCGCGATGTGCATGGCCGTCGGGAACGTGTCGTTGGACGACTGGCCCATGTTGACGTCGTCGTTGGGGTGCACCGGGGTCTTGGACCCGAGCCGCCCGTCGACGAGCTGGATCGCCCGGTTGGCGATCACCTCGTTGACGTTCATGTTCGACTGGGTCCCGGAGCCGGTCTGCCACACGTACAGCGGGAACTCGCTGTCGAGCCGGCCGGCGATCACCTCGTCGGCGACCCGCGAGATGAGCTCGGCCTTCCACCGCGGCATCCGGCCGGCGTCCGCGTTGATGATGGCCGCGGCCTTCTTGACGTAGCCGTACGCGTGGTACACGGCCTTCGGCATGCGGTCCTCACCGATGGCGAATTGCACCAGCGAGCGCTGTGTCTGCGCGCCCCAGTACCGGTCGGCCGGGACGGCGACCGTGCCGAGCGAGTCGGTCTCCTCGCGGGTGCCGGTGGCGTGGATGCCGATCGGCACGTCCAGCACGACGGGCGGGTGTTGGGCCGGCATCGCGATCACCCGGCCCTGACCGGGCGGTACTCGGGCTGCCACATCGCGTCCTGCACCTGCTGGACCGGATCGGTCAGCGCGACCCGCGCGAGACCCTCCGCGGCGGCCTGCTTGGCGACCGCCACGGCGACCGTCGCCGACACCGCGCGCAGGTTGTCCACCTGCGGCAGCAGCGACGCCCCGGGGGTGCCGGCGTCGACGAGGCCCGCCACGGCCTCGGCCGCCGTGGCGAACATGCCGTCGCTGATCCGGTTCGCCCGGGCCACCACGGCGCCGAGGCCGAGCCCCGGGTAGAGCAGGGCGTTGTTCGCCTGCCCGATGCTGTACGTGACGCCCTCGTAGGTGACCGGCGCCACCGGGATCCCGGTGGCGACCAGCCCGCGCCCGCCGGTCCACGTGATGAGCTGCTCCGGCATCGCCTCGATGCGCTCGGTCGGGTTGGAGAGCGGGAAGATGACCGGCCGGTTCACGTGCGCGGCCATCTCGCGCACGACCGCCTCGGTGAACGCGCCGTGCACCGTCGAGGTGCCGATCAGCATGGTGGGCCGGACCCGGGCGACCACCTCGGGCAGCCCGATCCCGCCGTCGCGCCGCCAGCCGGCGACCTCGGCGGCCGGGCGGGCGTACGGGGTCTGGTAGTCGCGCAGGTCGGCCATGTCGTCGGTGAGCAGGCCCGGCTTGTCGAGGCACCAGATCTGCCGGGTGGCGGCGGCCTGCTCCGCCCCGTCGCGCACCATCGCGTCGCGGAGCTGGTCGGCGATGCCCACGCCGGCGGTACCGGCGCCGAACACGACGACGCGCTGCTCGCGCATGCGGGTGCCGGCCCCGCGCACGGCCCCGAGCGCCGCGGCGAGCACGATCGCGCCGGTGCCCTGCATGTCGTCGTTGAACGTGCACACCTGGTCGCGGTACCGCTGCAGGATCCGCCGGCCGTTGCCGGGCCCGAAGTCCTCCCAGTGCAGCAGGGCGTGCGGGAACAGTCTGGACGCCGCCCGTACGTACGCGTCGATGAACGCGTCGTAGCGGGCGCCGCGCACCCTGGAGTGCCGGTTGCCGAGATAGTCCGGGTCGTTGAGCAGCTCCTCGTTGTCGGTGCCGACGTCGAGCGCGACCGGGATCACCCGCGCGGGGTCGATCCCCGCCGCCGCGGTGTAGACGGCCAGCTTGCCGACGGCGATGTCGATCCCGCCGGCACCCCAGTCGCCGATGCCGAGGATCTCCTCGGCGTCGGAGGCCACGATGAGGTCCACGTCGCCGGCGCCGAGCCCGGTGTCGGCGAGTGCCGCCTCGACCCGCTCCGGTTCGTCGATGGACAGGTACACCCCGCGGGGCCGGCGGTACTCGTGGCTGTACCGCTTGATGGCCTCACCCACCGTCGGGTCGTAGACGACGGGCATCATCTCGCCCAGGTGCTCGGCGAGCATCCGGAAGAACAGCACCTCGTCGTTGTCCTGCAGCATGGTGAGGAACGTGTTCTTGTGCAGGTCGGTCGGCTGGCGGTGGTACTGCTCGTACGCCCGCCGCACCTGGTCCTCCAGGGACAGCACGGCCGGCGGCAGCAGCCCCTCGAGGCCGAGCGCCGCCCGCTCCTCCCGGGTGAACGCCGTGCCCTTGTTGAGCAGCGGCGTGTCGAGCACTTCCGCTCCGCGTGCCGTGGTGACGAACGCCCCGTCCTCGGACCGGAACTTCCGCCGCGCGGCCGTCTGCGTCGCCGTCGTCATCGGACCGCCTCCCGGTGTGTCGTCGAGACGGCGGTGCACTACCCGGCGCCGGCCGCTTCACTCCGTCACCGGGGCGCCGTGGCGGGCTCACCGGCAAGATCGCGTACGGGACACTGACCGGTTCGAGACTGTCCGCCGGCGGCGGCGCCAGGATCATTCGAGCAGCTGCGACACCACACCCGACTGTCAAGGAACGACCATAATGCGCACCGTACGACTGCTCGCGTTGTTCACCGCCGCCGCGGCGGTGCTGGCCACGACCGCCTGCGGCGGCGACGACGACCCGGCGCCGGCGCCCGCCCGGACCGGTGCCGCCGCGACGGCCACGACCGCGCCGACCGCCGCCGCGGCGGGTGGCGACGGCACCCTCAGCTACGACGCCGTCGCCAAGCTGGCCAGTGACAGGCTGACCAAGGACCCGAACTGCCCGATCGGCAAGTGGGACGACAACTCCACCGGCCTGGACGACGAGTTCAGGGCCGACGGCGTGTTCTTCAAGCAGTTCGACTGCTACAAGACCACCGACGAGCTGCTGCCCAACCGTATCCAGCAGGTCCTCTTCGTGGAGTTCAAGACCCCGGAACACGCCGCGGCGTACGCGGACAAGCAGGCGTCGCTGTACCCGTCGCTGGTGGCCGGCACGAAGGTCGTCGTCGCCGGGCGCGGCCTGGAGACCATCGACATGAAGGCCTTCCTGGCCGAGGCGCAGCAGAGCGCCGGCGGCGCCGGCCGGATCGTCGGCTGACCCGCACCGGCCGCGGCGGTCACGCGCGTCCACGACAGGAGCGCGTGACCCGCCGGCCCGGACGGCGGGTCGGGTAACCTGCGGAAACGATCCCTGACCAGCGACGGAAGTAACCATGTGTCAACGCGCCACCTGTAAGACCTGCGGCAAGGCCACCTACACCGGATGCGGCAACCACGTCGACGCCGTCCTCGCCGGGGTGCCCCAGTCCGAGCGGTGCGCCTGCGCGCCCAGGACCCCGACCTCCCGCCTGCGTTCCTGGCTGCGCATGCGCTGACCGCGATCCGGCACGCGGGGACGGCCGTGCCACGCTGGAAGAAGCTCCCGGACCGCGCAGCGTGCGGGCCCAGCCAGCGGGGAGGCGACCATGCCGACCAGGCTCCTGTTCGGGTACGACGGCTCTCCGGCGGCCTCCGCGGCGCGGACGCTGCTGGCGGCGACGGTGCAGGAGGGCGAGGCCGCCGACGAGGCGGCCGGCCCGCTGCCGGTCGGTGACCGCGTCGCGGAGCGCCTGTGGGTGCCCGGCGACCACACCCGCCACGGCCTGCACGGGCGGTCGGTGGCGGCGGCGCTGGCCGGATGCGCCCGGCGCGGCGGGGCGGCCGTCCTGGTCGTCGGGTCCCGCGGCCGGTCGGCGGTGCGGGAGATGCTCTTCGGCAGCGTGGCGATGGCCGCGCTGCACCACGGCCACCAGCCGGTCCTGGTGGTGCACCCGGCCGTCTCGCCGGACCGCCCCGAGCTCGCCGCGAGCACCGCGGCATCCCCGTTCACGGCGCCGTGAACACCGCCCGGCGGCATCGCGCGCACGCCGGCGTGGTCCGTCGGCGTCGAGCCCCCGTGACCGCCGCCTTCCTGCACCAGTGGCAGGTCGCCATGCACCTGCTCGGGCTGACCGCGCAGATCGACCTGGGGGTGACCCGCGGCCTCCTCAACGAGTACGTCCGCCACGTACTGAGCAACGAGATCGGCGACTGGCTGCGCCTGCCCCGCGACTACGCGGCGGCGCCCGGCACGGTCGGTCACGGACGGGGCAGCGTCCCGCGGGCCAGGACGTTGTCGTAGATGTGCTCGAGGGCCTCGGTGAACGGTGCCCGCAGGTGCGCCGGAAGGCCGTCGAAGAACAGGTCGTGGACCAGGTCGACGTGGCCCGGCGCGGCCGCCTCGAGGGCGTGCCGGCCGGCGGTGGTGAGGGACACCTCGGTCACCCGCCGGTCGGCGAGCGCCGGGTCGAGGCTGACCAGGCCGCGCTGGGCCATCCGCCTGGCATGGTGGGACAGCCGGCTGCGCTCCCAGCCGAGCTGCGTCGCCAGCGCGGTCACGGTCAGGCAGGACGCCGGTGCGACGCTCAGCGCGGTGAGCACGTCGTAGTCGGACTGCGAGAGCTCGTGGTCCGCCTGCAGCTGACGGTTGATCTCGTACGAGAGCCGCAGCTGCAGGCGGATGTAGGCGAGCCACGCGCGCTGCTCGTCGCGGTCGAGCCAGCCCCGGGCGGGACGTTTCGCGGTCATCCGGCCATCGTGCCAGTTACGTGAACTGTCACGAAACTCAGATCTGCTCGGCACCTCCGTCGACGAACAGCTCCGCGCCGGTCATGAAACTGCTGTCGTCCGAGGCGAGGAACACCGCGGCGGCCGCGATCTCCTCCGGCCTGCCCAGCCGCCCGAGCGGCACGTCGGCGGCGAGCGACGCGAACAGCGGCTCGACGCCCGCGGTGTCACCGGCCAGCCCGGCCAGTCCCGGCGTCTGCACCGGCCCCGGGACGAGCGTGTTGACCCGGATGTCGCGGTCGACGAGCTCGGCGGCCCAGGTGCGGCCGAACGACCGGATCGCCGCCTTGGTCGCGGCGTAGAGCCCGAACGCGGGCGTGCCGTTGGAGGCGGCGGTGGAGCCGGTCAGGATGATCGAAGCACCCGGATTGAGCAGCGGCAACGCCTTCTGCACGGTGAAGAGCGTGCCGCCGACGTTACGGTCGAACGTCGCGCGGTAGTCCTCGGCGGTGATCGCCCCGAGCGCGGCGAAGGAGCCGCCGCCGGCGTTGGCCATGAGCACGTCGAGGCCGGCGCCGCGCTGTCCGATCGCGGCGAAGAGCCGGTCGAGGTCGTCCGGATCGCCGACGTCGCCGGCGATGCCGGTGGCGGACGGGCCGATCAGTGTCACCGCCTCGTCGACGGCCTCGCTCCTGCGACCGGTCACGAAGACGTGCGCGCCCTCCTCGGCGAAGCGCCGCGCCACCGCCAGCCCGATCCCCGAGGTGCCGCCCGTCACCAGTGCCGTCCTGCCCTGCAGTCGGTTCATGTCCCTGCTCCTTCGTTCCTGAACGGGTTACGTCCCTCGTCAACTTACGTGACATGTCACGTATTCCGTCCGTGAGCGCCGACACACCCCACGACGAGACCGCGTGGCCGGCCTGCATTCCTGCCCGCCGGCACCGTGGGTAAACCCGCCCGCGTCGAGGGGGCGCCCGCCTGAACGGCGCGCGCCGTATGCAGCCGAGCACCCCGCGTGGCCGGGAATCCTCGTGGCCGCCGGGCGACGCCTCTCCGCGCGCGGCGCCCGTCGCGGGGCGCGCCGCTCAGGAGAGCGGGGCGGCGGGCCTGGCCTTCTGCGGGTGGATCGTCTCGTGCCGGGCCAGCATCGCGACGAACTCGCCGATCTTCCGCTCGCGCGTCTGCGCCCGCTTGACGGCGTTGAGCCGGTGGATGAGGGCGAACCGGTTGGCCTTGGTGAGCACGTCGAACATGGCCTGGGCCGCGGGGTCGGCGGCGATCGCGGCGATGAGGTCGGCCGGCACCTCCGCCTCCGACGGCGGCGCGTACGCGGCCGCCCACCGGCCGTCCGCCTTCGCCGCGTCCACCGCCGCCCGGCCCGCCGGCTGCATGAGACCCCGCTCCTCCAGCCGCGCGACGTTGCTGACGTTGCGCTGCGACCAGATGCTGCGCGGCGTGCGCGGGGTGTACCGGATCCACGAGACGTCGGCGTCGCCCTTGCGGGCCTGCCCGTCGATCCAGCCGAAGCACAGCGCCTCGTCGACCGCCTGCTGCCAGGTCAGGGTCGTCACCGTGCCGCCCTTCCTGGTCAGGGCCAGCCACACGCCGCCGGACGCGGCGTGGTTGGCCGACAGCCAGGCCCGCAGCGCCACGGCGTCCGCCACGATCAGCTCGTCCAGCTCAGCGCTCACCACGGCGGCAGCGTAGTCGCCCACGGCGCGCGGCGCGGACCGCGGGCCCGCGTCCATCTCGTGGGAGCGTTCCCAACCGGCGGTGGGGTCCGGCTAGGGTGTCGGCGTGCTGGCGATCGTATGGGGCGCCGTCCGCGCCCGGCGGACCTCCGCGGTCGTGATGGCGATGCTCGTCGCCGTCACCGTCGGCGGGCTCGCCGCGGCCGGTTGGATCGCGCGCCGGGACTCCGCGGCCGCCGTCGACGCGCTCATCGCGGCCACCCCGCCGGCGCAGCGCACGGTGAGCGTCCAGGGCAGCGTCACGCTCGGCGCCGACCCGGGGCAGGCCCTGACCCGTTTCCGCGCCACGGCCGAGTCGTCCGCGGGACTGGCCGCGGAGCGGGCCGTGGCGGGAGTGCGGCTGCCGGGCGCGCTGGCGGCCGGTCCGGCCGGCGGCGTCCAGGTCGAGCTGCGCTACCGCGACGACGCGTGCGCGAACGTCCGGCTCACCGGCGCGTGCCCGGCCGGGCCCGGCGAGATCGCGCTGCCCGCGGCGCTGGCGGGCCGCCTCGGGGCCACCGTCGGCAGCCGGTTCGTGCGCGACAACGGCGCCGACCGCGAGCCCACCGCGCTCGTCGTGGTCGGCACGTTCGAGCCCCTGGAGCCGCTCGGCTGGTGGTGGCACGGCCAGCAGGGCGACGCCGCGTTCACCACGCTGGACACCATCGCCTCGACCGGCGCCCCGGCCGTGGCGACGTACGACCTGCTCCTGCCGGCCACGCAGTTCACCCACGGCGACGACGGTGCGGTGGCCGCCGCCGTCGCCCGGCTCACCCGCGGCGGCGCCCTCGAGGTCAGCTCCGGCACCGACGGGCTCGCCCGGGCCGTCGCCGAGGAGCGGTACGCCGCCAACCACGGCATCCTGCTCGCCGCCGTGCAGCTCGGCGCGATCGGGTGGCTCGCGATCGCCGTCAGCGCCTGGTTCGCCGCGGAGGCCCGCCGCGGCGACGCCGCCCGGGTCGCGCTGCGCGGCGGGCGGCGCTGGCGGGTCATCGTCGTCACGTCGGGCCAGAGCGCGGCCCCCGCGCTCGCCGGGGCCGTCGCCGCCGGCGGGGCCGCCGCGCTCCTGCTGCCCGGCGACGCCGCCGGGCCCGGCCCGGCCGGCGTCGCGGCACTGGTCGGTGCCGGCGCGCTGCTGCTCATCGTCGCGGCCGACCGGCGCCTGACCCGGGCCCCGCTGCAGCGGCTGCTGCAGCTCGCACCGCCGCGACGGGCCGCGCTCGCCGGCGCGGTCCTCGACCTGACCGTGCTCGCCCTGGCGGCCGCGGCCGGCTACCAGTCGTGGGTCACCGGTGAGGCGCCGGTCGACGGGTTCGGCCTGGAGCTGCTCGCCCCGGTGCTGTTCGCGGTCGCCGGTGCCGTGCTGCTGACCCGGCTGCTGCTCCCGCCGGCCGTTGCCGCGGGCCGGGCGGCGCTGGCCCGCGGCCGGCTCACCGCGGGGCTCACCGCGCTGTTCCTGGCCCGGCGCAACTCGGCGTACCGGATCGTGCCGGTGCTGGCCGCCGCGGTCTGCGTGTGCGGGGTCGCCGCGCAGGACTGGGCCCGCGCCGACGCCGCCCGCGTGCACCGGGCCCGGGCCGTGATCGGCGCCGACCGGGTGCTGACCGTCGCGACGGTGCCACGGGCCCGGCTGCTGTCCGCGGTCCGCGCCGCCGACCCGCAGGGCCGCCACGCGATGGCGGTCGTCGTGTCGGGCGCGTCCGGCCCCGGGCCCCGCGTCCTCGCCGTGGACTCGCCGCGGCTGCGGGCGGTCGCCGCGGTCGACCCCGGCGCCGCGGTGGCACGCCTGCGCCCGCCCGCCCCGGCCCCGACCGAGCTGAGCGGCGAGACGCTCACGGTGCACGCGGCGGGCCACGGCACGGTGGCGCTGAGCCTCCTGCTGAGCGTCGCGGACACCGGCGCGACCGTGCACGCCGACTTCGGCGCGATCGGCGCCGGCGGCGAGTACCGCGCCGACGCGCCGGCCTGCCGGGCCGGCTGCCGGCTGGTGGCACTGGAGGTGCGCGGCGCGCCGGGCGCGACCCTCGACCTCACCCGGCTCGGCGCCGGTGACCGCACGGTGCTGGGCGGGGCCGTCCTCGCCGACCCCGCCCGGTGGCGCGCCGCGACCGGCGACACGGCCCCGGGGCTGCAACGGCTGCGCGGCGAAGGCGGGATGCGGCTGGCCACCCTCGCCCCCGCCGGCGACGAGCCCGTCGACCGGCGGGTCTACGCCGTCGACGCGCCGCTGCCGCTGCCGGTCCTGGCGTCCGCCGGTGCGGTCCGCGAGCAGGCCGGCAACGGCATCGTCGAGCTCGCCGTCGGCGGTGTCACGGTGCCGATCCGGCCGGCGACCGCCGGCGAGCTGCCGGCCCGCTCCGGCGGGGTGGTGCTGCTCGACCTGGAGTACGGCGAACGCCTCGCCGCCGGGCTCGCGGCGCCGGCCCAGCCCGGCGACGTCGAGCAGGTGTGGCTCGGTGCCGGCGCACCGCCCGGGCTGGTGGACCGGCTCGCCGCGGCCGGCCTCACCGTCATCGGCGGCGACTCCGTCACGGCCGCCGCGGACCGCCTGGCCCGCCTCGGCCCCGCCGCCGCGCTGCGCTTCCACCTGCTCGCCGCGGCGCTCGCGCTGCTGCTGGCCGGCGGCGCGCTGGCGGTCGTGGCCGCCGTGCAGCGGCGCGAGCGGCGGGCCCAGGTCGACGCCCTGCGCCGGCAGGGGGTGCCGCCGCGGGTGCTGCGGGCCGCGGGTCGCCTGTCGGCGCTCGCCCCGGTCGCGGTCGCGCTGGTGGTCGGGCTCGCCGCCGCCGCGCTCGCCCGGTGGCTGCTGCGCTCACCGGTGCGGCCGTTCACCGACGGGTGGGCGGTGCACGAGCCGGCGGTGTCGGTGCCCGCACTGCTGGTCGCGGTCGCGGCCGCCACCGCCTGTTTCGCGGTGGCGGTGCTCGGCTCCGGCCGGGTGGCGGGCCGCCGGTGATCGCGCTGACGTTCGCCGTGCTCTGGGCCCGCCGGCGCCAGGCGGTGGCCCTGTTCCTGCTCGCCGCGCTGGCCACCGGCGGGGTGGCGCTGGCGCCGGTGTACCTGGCCCGCACCGAGGACGGCATCGTCGCCGACCAGGTGGCGCTGGCCCGCCCCGAGGAGCGCACCATGCTCGTGGCGGCCACCGTGGAGCCCGAACCCAACACCGGCACCATGGACCCGCGCTTCGAACGGGCCGGCGCCCGGCTGCTGGACGCGCCCGGTTACACGCAGGTGTTCTCGTCGTCGTTCACGGCGCAGCCGGCGCAGCTGCCGGCGGTCTTCCTGGACGGTACCCGGCAGCTGGCGTACCGCCAGGACGTCTGCGAGCACGTGCAGGTCGTCTCGGGCAGGTGCCTGATGGGCCGGGACGACGCGGTGCTCACCGAGGACACGGCGCGCCGGCTCGGCATCCGGCTCGGCGACCCGCTGTCCCTCGCCGCCTCCGCCTACAACTCGACCACCGGCCAGTTCGTGCCGGCCGGGGCGCCGGGTCAGCTCACGGTCGTCGGCATCGTGCGGCCCGTCCCGTCGCCGTACTGGGCCGGTGGCGGCAACGTCTCCGACGCCTCGACCGGGAACCTGGTCTTCGTCGACCGCCGTACCTTCGACAGCTTCAAACGCCCGTCGGAGCTGCAGGTGTTCGTCGCCTACCCGCAGCCCGGCGCCATCACCGTCGCCACCGTGCCCCGGCTGCGGGCCTGGCTGGCACAGCTCGACACCGCCGGCAGCGGGGGCCGGGCCTCGATCGGCCTCGGCGACCTGCTCGACCGGATCGACGCCGACCGGGCCGCCGCCCGCGCGCCGGTGCCGTTCGCGGCGCTGCCGGTCGCCCTGCTCGGCTGCGCGGTGCTCCTCTTCGCGGTCGCGACCGGCGTGCGGGCCAGCAGGTTCGAGCACGGGGTGGTGGCGCTGCGCGGCGCGCACCGCGCCGCCCGGTGGTGGCTGGCGGCCGCCGAGCCCGCGATCCCGATCCTCGCCGGCGGGGTGCTCGGCGGGCTGGCCGCCGGCTTCGGGTCGGTCACGGCCCTCGGGTACGGCGTGGCGCTCACCGCCGCCGCGGTCCTCGCCGGCGCGGCCGTCGCCGTCCGGGCGATCTCCGCGCCGCTGAGCGACCTGCTCCGGCGGGTCGACCGCCGGGGCGCGCGGTGGCGCTCCGCGACCTTCGACGTGCTCGTCGTGCTCCTCGGCGCCGTCGCCGTGGCGCACTTCCACACCTCGGGTGACACCGTGTACGGCGTGGCGCCGCTCGCCCCGGCCCTGCTGATGCTGGCCGTCGCGCTGCTGTCCGGCCGGGCGGTGGTCCTGCTCGCCGGCCGCGCCGCAGGGTCGGCGCTGCGCCGCGGGCACCTGGTGGCCGCGCTGGCCGCGGTGCGCCTGGCCCGCCAGCCGTCCGGCCGCCGCCTGCTCACCGTCCTCGTCGCCGCCGTGGCGCTGCTCGGCTTCGCCACGACCGGCGTCGCCGTCGCCGCCGGCACCCAGCGGACCCGGGCGGACGTCGCGGTCGGCGCCGACCGGGTGCTCACCGTCGCGCCGACGACCCGGCAGCGCCTGCTCACCGTCACCCGGGCCGCCGACCCGGACGGCCACCACGCCATGGCCGTCGTGCCGCTGGAGGGCATGCTGGCGGTGGACACCACCCGGCTGCCGGCGGCGGTGTGGCGCGCGTCGTACGCCGGTCAGCCGCTGGCCGACCTCGTCCGGGCGGTCCGGCCGATCCCGGCCGCGCCGGCCGTCGTCGTGCGCGGCGACACGGTCACGTTCGACCTCACCGCCACCCGCCTGGACGGGCTGAAGCCCGGTCTCGTCGCGTACCTGGCCCCGCTCGACGGCGGTGCGGGCTTCGAGGTGCGGCTCGGCGACCTCGCCCCCGGCCGGCACACGTACGCCCGCCCCGCCCCGTGCGCCGCGGGCTGCCGGCTCGCCGGGCTCGAGGTCGGGCTGCCCGTCACGGCCGGCCCGACGGTCAGCCTGACCATGCACGGACCGCCGACGCGGGACTGGCGCACTCCCCCGGACGCGACGGTCACGGCGGCCGCCGACGGCGTCCACTTCGACCTGCGGGCCAGCGCCCGCCGCGACGCGGGCCTGCTGCGCCCCGCCGGCGTCCCGGACCGGCTCCCGGTGCTGTCGACCGGCCCGCTGCCGCCGGACGGCCTGCTGGACACCTTCGACGACAACCCGGTCCCGGCGGCCGTCGTGGCCGCCGCGCGCACCCTGCCCCGCCTGGGCCGGCAGGGGATGCTGATCGACCTCGAGTACGCCGACCGCCTCGCCGTCGACTCCGGCGTGATCCAGGGGGCGGAGATCTGGCTGGCGCCCGGGGCGCCACCGTCCATCGTGGACGAGCTGACCACCGGCGGGCTGACCGTCACCGGTGAGCGTACGGTGTCCGGCGAGCGGGCGCTGCTGAGCCGTACCGGCGGCGCCCTCGGGATGCGGTTCTCGCTGCTCGCCGGCGTCGCCGCCGTCCTGCTCGGGGCGGCCTGCCTGCTGGTGACCTCGACCGGCGCGGACCGGACCGACCTCGTCGCGCTGCGCCGGCAGGGCGCCCCGGCCCGCGTCACCCGGCGGGTGGAGCGGGCGGCGATGCTCGCGCTGGTGACCCTGGCGGTGCTGGCCGGGTCGGCCGCGGCGGCCGGGGCGTGGTTCGCCGTCGGCCGTTACCTGCCTGGCGTCGATCCCCGGTTCGTCCCGCCGCCCGGTCCCGTCCTGGCGTCCCTGGCCGCCGCGACGGCGGCGCTCGCCGGCGCCGCGGTGGCCGGGACCCGCTCCCGCATCCGCTGAACACCGCCCACGCCCACGTCCCCTGAGCACCGCCCACGCCCACGTCCGCTGAACAGCACCCACGCCCGCGTCCCCTGAACAGCACCCACGCCCGCGTCCCCTGAACACCGCCCACGCCCGCATCCGCTGGACGCCGCCCACGCCCGGATCAACCGGCGTGCGAGCCGCGCCGGAACACCGGCGGATGCACCAAGTCGACCGCCCACACGACGAGCGCGGCGGTGCCGGCGGCCAGGACCGCGCAGCTGATCGCGGCGGCCCCGAACGTGCCCACGGCGGCGCGCAGGTGCGGCACGATCAGGGAACCGCACACCATCGTGGACAGCGGCGCCAGCACCACCGCCCACACCAGCACCATGCCCTCGAAGCTCCGGCGCCGATGGACCGCCACGGTCAGCAGGGCCGCGACGGTGGTCATCGTCACCGCCAGGCCGAGGAAGATCAGCCAGCCGTCCACGGCACCGGTGTAGGCGCCGGTGTCCGAGCCGCGCCCTGCCCGGGTCACCCGGACGATCTTGCCGCCGTACGAGACGAGCTCCACCTCGTCGCCGACCGCCACGGCCGCGTAGAAGTCCTCGTCCACGTGGGCCGAACCGGCCGCGGTCTCGAGATGGTAGGTCTCCGGGTCGCCGGAGTGCCGCTTCTGCACCACCGTGGCGGGCTCGGACACCAGGCAGTCACGTCGCTGGGGCGTGCCGGCGGCGCACGGCCGGGCCCGCTCACTCGCCGTCAGCCGCGCGGCGGCCCGCGCGAGCAGGACCGCCGTCACGCCGGCAGCGGCGAGCGTGGTGAGCAGGACGGCGTAGGCGGCCACGTACCGCCGGACATCGGTATCGATGTACGGCATTGTCGCAGAGCCCGGCGAGCGGGCCCGGCACCGCGGTCGCCGTGCCGGGCCCGGCGCGAGAGTCGCCGTCAGACCGGGGCCCGGTCGCCGACCAGCGCGGCGACCCGCTCCGGCGTGCCGGCCACCAGCAGGTCGTCCTCGGTGAGGTTGACCCCGTGGTCCCGCTTGAGCTGGGTGGCCAGTTCCAGCAGCACCAGCGAGTCCAGGTCGAGGTCGGTGAAGGGCGTGTCCGCGGCGACTGGGGCGGCGGTGCGCTCCGCCACGAAGGTGGTGATCTTCTCGGTGAGCTGCATGGCGAGATTCCTTCCCGGAGTACGGAGTTCCTACAGGTCGGGCCAGATCAGAGCCGTCGAGGCCCAGCTCAGGCCGCCGCCGAACGCGGTCAGCACGACGCGGTCGCCGGCCTCGAGGCGGCCGTCTGCGGTCGCCTCGGACAGCAGCAGGGGGATGGACGCGGCCGAGGTGTTGCCGACGTGGTCGACGTTGGAGAGCATCCGCTCCCGCGGCATGCGCAGCACGTCCGCGACGGTGTGCAGGATGCGGATATTGGCCTGGTGCGCCACGCACCAGTCGACGTCGGCGCCGGTCCAGCCGACCCGGCCCAGCAGCCGCTGGGACGACCCGGCCATGTGCTCCACCGCCTGGGTGAACAGGTCCCGGCCCCGCATCGTGAGGTACTCGTTGGCCAGCTCCGGCGCGTGCGGGTGGGAACGCTGCCGTGAACCGCCGCCGGGCACGACCGCGAGCGCGCGGCGGTCGCCGTCGCTGCCGGCGTCGAAGCCCAGCAGCGAGCCCGCCTCCCCCGCGGTGCCGGCCCGCAGGACGGCCGCCCCGGCGCCGTCACCGAAGATGATGGCGGTGGAGCGGTCCGCCGGGTCGAGCCGGGTCGACCACAGGTCGGCGCCGATGACCAGCACCCGTTCCGCGGCGCCGATCGCGATGGCGCCGGCCGCGGCGGTCAGCGCGTAGACGAAGCCGGCGCACGCCGCCGACACGTCGTAGGCGGCGACCTGACCCAGGCCGAGGTTCGCCGCAACCTCGGGCGCGGTGGCCGGCATCGGCTGGTTGCCGGTGCTGGTGGCGAGCACCACGAGGTCGACGTCGCGGACCCCGGCGGATTTGAGGGCCCGCTCGCCCGCCTCGGCGGCGAGGTCACCGGTCACGGTGCCGGCGTCGGCCCAGTGCCGTTGCTGGATGCCGGTGCGGCTGCGGATCCACTCGTCGTTGGTGCCCAGCGACTGGGCGAGTTCCTCGTTGGTGACGCGGCGCGGCGGCACGTAACCGCCGATGCCCGTCAGGACCGCCGTCGGGCTCATGTCGTCGTCCTTTCCTGAAGGCCGGGCAGTTGGTGCGCGACCGCGCACGCGATGCTCAGGTGGTCGTAGTCGGCCTCGATGCGGGCCGAGCGCCACTGCGCGCCGTCGCCCGCGGTCAACAGCTGCGCGTCGGCGAGCCGGGCCCGCAGCACGCCCGACCCGGTGGCCGGGCGGCCGGGGTCGGCGGTCTCGAGCGTGGTCTGGCGCATCCACAGCGTGTGGCTGTCCGCGCGCCGTACCCCGTCGAGCTCGTACAGCAGCACCTGGCCGAGCTGGATCGCGGCCACGAACGCGTCGATGACGGACACCCCGCGGTGCGCCGCGCTGTCCAGGCCGGTCAGCTCCAGCTCGTCCGGTGTCGTCCAGGTGACCCCGAGCCGGGCGGTGGCCGCCCGGGCCGGCAGGTCCAGCGCGACGTCCTCGACGTGCTGCGTCTTGTCCCGGTGCGCGGCCGCGTACGGGCGCCGCCGCGCGGGGCCCAGTGCCGCGTCCGCGTCGGCGTAGCGGGCGATGACGGCGGCCGGCGTGCCCGCCGGGTGCAGCACCTCGGCCCGGGCCCGCAGCTTGCCGACCTGGCAGTCCACCACCGACACCATGAGGTCGCCGGCGCCGGGCACCGGGGTCGGCGCGGCGATGCGGGCGCGGACCGCGAAGCCGGCGAGCTCCTCCTCGACGGGGCTGCTGCCGGCCAGCAGCCGGACCCGGCGCAGCCGCAGCGCGGCCCGGTCCGCCGGGGTGAGGCCGCGGGCCCGGGTCAGGTGCACCTCGGCGGTCTCGGCGGCGATCAGCAGCACGTCGATGCTGCTCAGGTGCGGCAGCTGGTCGACGGAGCCCTTGCGGGACCAGTCGGCCGGGTAGGACACCGCCGCCGACGCCTCGACCGTGCCGGCGCCGTCGGGGCCGGCGGTGACCGCGATGTCGGTGAGCCGCTGCTCGGCGCGCTTGTAGCCGGCGCCGAAGAACCGGTGCGCGCCCGGGCCGAGGTAGTCGTCGATGCCCGGCGAGCGGGTGGGCGACGTCGTCGTCATGCGCTCACACCCCCGACCGCTCGAGCCGGCCGCGGGCCACGGCGAACGGCTCGGGCACCGGCGCGCAGCCCTCCAGCGCCACGGCGCCCGAGCGGACCACCTCGCGCACCCCGAACTCGGCCAGCAGGGCCAGCAGCGAGGCCAGCTCCGACGCCGTCCCGACGGCCTGCACCACGATCTCGGCGGCGCCGACCTGCTCGGTGCTGGCGTGGAAGAGCCGCAGCACCTCGCCGATGCGCGCGTGGGCGGTCTCGCCCTCGGCGGCGACCTTCATCAGGATCAGCTCGCGGCGCACCGCGAGCGCGGGGTCCAGCGGCACCGCGGCCCGGACGTCGTACAGGTTGTCCAGCTGCGCCGCGATCTGCGTGATCGGCTGCCGCGCGCTGTCCACGACGACGGTCACGCGGGCCACGTCGGGCCGTTCGCTCGGGCCGGCGGCCAGCGAGTCCACGGCGAAGCCGCGCCGGGACAGCAGCGCCGTGATCCGGGTCAGTGACCACGGCGTGTTCTCCACGAATACGGAAAGGGTCCGGTGTTCCATAGCGTTGTCCACTCCTGTACCGAGTCAGTCGCCGGCGTCGCCGAAGTCGGGGCGTACGTCGCGGGCCGCCATGATGTCGTCGTTGGACGTGCCGGCCGGCACCATCGGCCACACCATGGCGTCCTGGTTGACCACGAAGTCCAC
The DNA here is from genome assembly GCF_000716715.1 of Dactylosporangium aurantiacum. Lineage (GTDB taxonomy): Bacteria > Actinomycetota > Actinomycetes > Mycobacteriales > Micromonosporaceae > Dactylosporangium > Dactylosporangium aurantiacum. Next base: position 161,923 of record NZ_JNYJ01000016.1, read on the forward strand.
GACGACGGGTGCGTCGTCCAGGGCCATCGCCTTCTCGATGGTCGCGTCGAGCTCCTCCGGGTAGGTGCAGCGCAGCCCGTGGCAGCCCATCGCCTCGGCGAGCCGGACGAAGTCGGGCAGCCGGCCGCCGGGGCCGTCGCCGGCGCCGGGGTGCAGCGTGGTGTGCGAGAAGCGCCGGTCGTAGAACAGGTCCTGCCACTGCCGGACCATGCCGAGCGTGCCGTTGTTGATCACCGCGACCTTGATCGGGAGCCGGTTGACCGCGCAGGTCACCAGCTCCTGGCCGGTCATCTGGAAACAGCCGTCGCCGTCGATCGCCCACACCGGCACGTCCGGCAGGCCCGCCTTGGCGCCCATCGCGGCCGGCACCGCGTAGCCCATCGTGCCGGCGCCACCGGAGTTGAGCCAGGTGTACGGCCGTTCGTGCGGCAGGAACTGGGCGGCCCACATCTGGTGCTGGCCGACCCCGGAGGTGAACACGGTGCCCGGTGCCGCCAGCTCGCCGATGCGCCGGATCACCCGCTGCGGGGCCAGCCCCGGGCCGGTCTCGTCGAAGCCGGGCGGGAACCGTGCCCGCCAGGCGTCGATCTGCCGCCACCAGCGCGTGTAGTTGCCGCGCCGGCCGGCCGCGTGCTCGGCCCGCAGCACCGGCACGAGGCGGGTCAGCACCTCGCGGGCGTCGCCGACGATACCGATGTGCGCGGGCACGTTCTTGGAGATCTCCGCCGGGTCGATGTCGATGTGCACGACGGTGGCGCCGGGGGCGAACGTGTCGGTGCGGCCGGTGACCCGGTCGTCGAAGCGGGCCCCGATCGCGATGACGAGGTCGGCGCGTTGCAGCGCGGCGACCGCGGGCACCGAGCCGTGCATGCCGGGCATGCCCAGGTGCAGCGGGTGGCTGCCGGGGAAGGCGCCGAGCGCCATCAGCGTGGTCGTCACCGGCGCGCCGGTGAGCTCGGCGAGCTCCCGCAGCGGCTGCACGGCACGGGCCTTGAGCACGCCGCCGCCGACGTACAGCACCGGCCGGCTGGCCCTGGTCAGCAGCCGGGCCGCGGCCCGGACCGCCCGCGCGTCCGGTGGCCGCACCGGGCGCACGCCGGGCGGCACGGGCGGCGGCGGCCAGGCGAACGCGGTCGTGCCCTGCAGCGCGTCCTTGGTGATGTCGACCAGCACCGGGCCCGGACGGCCGCCGGTGGCGATGCGAAACGCCGTGGCGATGGCCGGGGCGATCTGGGCCGCGTCGCTCACCTGCAGGCTGTGCCGGGTGATCGGCAGCGTCATGCCGCAGATGTCGACCTCCTGGAACGCGTCGGTGCCCAGCACCCCGGACGGCACCTGACCGGTGATCGCGACGACGGGCACGGAGTCCAGGTACGCGTCGGCGAGCGGGGTGACGAGGTTCGTCGCGCCCGGCCCGGACGTCGCCATGCACACGCCGACCCGGCCGGTCGCCTGGGCGTACCCGGTGGCCGCGTGGCCGGCACCCTGCTCGTGCCGGACCAGGACGTGCCGGATCGCGGTCGACTGGTACAGCGGGTCGTACGCCGGCAGGATCGCGCCGCCGGGGATGCCGAACACGGTGTCGGCCCCGGCCCGCTCCAGCGCGGCGACCAGTGCCTGCGCGCCGGTGATGGGTTCGGCGTGGGTCATGGTGGTCCGCCTCTCAGACGATGAGCCGTTCGGGGCGCTCCAGGGCGGCCGCGATCGTGGTCAGCACCCGGGCGCCGAGCGCGCCGTCGACCACCCGGTGGTCGAAGGCGAGGGTCAGCGTGGTCACCTGCCGGAGCCGGACCCGGCCCTTGTGCTCCCACGGCCGGCGGCGGATCGCGCCGAACGCGAGGATCGCGGGCTCGCCCGGGTTGAGGATCGGCGTGCCGTCGTCGACGCCGAGCGCGCCGATGTTGGTGATGGTGACGGTGCCGCCGGTCATCTCCGCGGGCGTCGTCGTGCCCGTCCGGGCCCGTTCGGTCAGGTCGGTGAGGGCCGCGGCGAGGTCGGGCAGCGTGAGCGTGTGCGCGTCCTTGACGTTCGGCACCAGCAGCCCGCGCGAGCCGGCCACGGCGATGCCCAGGTTGACGTGGTCGCGGGGCACGATCTGCTCGCGTCCGGCGTCCCACACCGCGTTGATGCCGGGGTTGCGGGCGACGGCGCCGAGCAGCGCGCGGGCCACCAGCAGCAGCGCCGTGACCTTGCGGCCGGCGAGGGCCGGGTCGGCGCGCAGGCGGTCGACCAGCTTCACGGTGCGGGTCACGTCGACGGTGATGGACTCGCTGGCGTGCGGGGCGGTGAAGGCGCTGGCGACCATCGCCCGCGCCATGGCCCGCTGCACCGACACCGGCTGCGGCCCGGCGACAGGCCGCTGCTCGGCGACCGGCGGTGCGGTGACCGGTGGCCCGGCCGGCGGCGGCCCGACCGGCTGCCCGGGAACCGGCCGCTGCTCGGCGACCGGCGGCCCGGCCGGCGGCGCGGGGGCCGGCTGTGCCGGGACCGTGGCCGGCCGGGCCGAGGCGGACTGGACATCGGTCCGGGTGATGGTGGCGCCGGGTCCGGTCGGGGTCACCGCGTGCAGGTCCACGCCGAGGGTCTTGGCGAGGCGGCGCACCGGCGGCTTGGCGGCGGACGGACCCCGGGACGCGCCCGCGGCCGCCCGCCGCGCCGCCCACCGGCTGGCCGCCGGCGCGGTGACGCCGTAGCCGACCAGCACGGCGCTGGATTCGACGGCCACCACGACGATCGGGGTACCGACGTCGACGGTGGCGCCTTCGGCGGCGCGGATCTCGTGGATCACGCCGTCGAACGGGATGGGCAGCTCGACGGTCGCCTTGACGGTCTCGACCTCGCACACCGGCGTGCCGTCGGTGACGCGGTCGCCGACGGCGACGTGCCAGCGCACGATCTCGGCGGTCAGCAGTCCTTCGCCGAGGTCCGGCAGGTGGAACTGGCGCAGTTCGGGCATGGTCGCGTTCCCTCGGCGGTCAGTACGCCAGCGCGCGCTCGACGGCGTCGAGCACCCGGTCGGCGTCCGGCAGGTAACCGTGCTCCAGGCGGGCCGGTGGGTAGGGGGTGTGGAAGCCGCCGACCCGCAGCACCGGCGCCTGGAGGCGGTGGAAGCAGCGCTCGGTGATCCGGGCGGCGATCTCCGCGCCGGCGCCGAAGAACACCGGTGCCTCGTGCGCGACGACCAGCCGGCCGGTCCGCCCGACGGAGTCGGCGACGGTGTCGAAGTCCAGCGGTGAGATCGACCGCAGGTCGAGCACCTCCAGGTCGATGCCCGCCGGGCCGGCCACCTCGGCCGCCTCCAGGCAGGTGCGCACCATCGGCCCGTACGCGGCGACGGTGACGTCCCGCCCCCGGCGGACCACCCGGGCCGAGTACGGCCCGACGTCGGGGCCGGCCGGGTCCACCGGACCGGTCTCGTAGTACCGCCGCTTGGGCTCGAAGAAGATCACCGGGTCGGCGCCGCGGATCGCCTGGCGCAGCATCCAGTGCGCGTCGCCCGGGGTCGCCGGTGCCATCACCCGCACCCCGGCGACGTGCGCGAACAGTGCCTCCGGCGACTCGCTGTGGTGCTCGACGGCGCCGATGCCACCGCCGTACGGGATGCGCACGACGACCGGCAGCGTGATGGTGCCCGCCGAGCGCTGGTGCAGCTTGGCCAGCTGGGTGACGATCTGGTCGTAGCCGGGGAAGACGAACCCGTCGAACTGGATCTCCGCCACCGGCCGGAAACCGCGCAGCGCCAGGCCGATCGCGGTACCGATGATCGCCGACTCGGCCAGCGGCGTGTCCAGCACCCGCTCCTCGCCGAACTCGCGCTGCAGGCCGTCGGTCACCCGGAAGACCCCGCCGAGCCGGCCGATGTCCTCGCCGAGCAGGATCACCTTCGGGTCCTCGGTCATGGCGGCGCGCAGCGCCGTGTTGATCGCCCGGCCCAGCGGCAGCTGGGTGACGGTGCCGGGCGCGGCCGCCTCGGGCAGCGTGAGCGTCATGCCGGTGTCCTTTCGGCTGCGGCGAACGACGACTGGTAGTCGGCGAACCAGGCCCGCTCCTCCTCGACGAGGGGGTGGGCGTCGGCGTAGACGTGGGAGAACATGTGCTCCACCGGCGGGTCGGGCATGCCCCGCACCGCCGCGCGGATGTCGAGGGCGGCCCGCTCGGCGTCGGCGTCGACGGCCGCGAAGAACCCGGCGTCCGCGTGCGCCTCCCGCTCCAGGTGGGTGCGCAGCCGGGCGATCGGGTCGCGGCGGCGCCACTGGTCCTCCTCGGCGCTCGTCCGGTACCGGCTCGGGTCGTCCGACGTGGTGTGGGCGCCCATCCGGTACGTCTCGGCCTCGATCAGCGTCGGCCCGTGCCCGCGCCGGGCCCGCTCCAGCGCCGCCTCGGTCACCGCCAGGCAGGCCAGCACGTCGTTGCCGTCGACCCGCACGCCCGGCAGACCGAAGCCGTCCGCCCGCCGGTGGATCGGTGCGCGGGTCTGCCGGTGCACCGGCGCGGAGATCGCCCACTGGTTGTTCTGGCAGAAGAACACCACCGGTGCCTGGTACACCGCGGCGAAGTTGAGCGCCTCGTTGAAGTCGCCCTGGCTGGTGGCGCCGTCACCGAAGTAGACGATGACCGCGCCGCCGGCACCCTCCGCGGCCATGCCCATCGCGTAGCCGGTGGCGTGCAGCGTCTGGGCGCCGATGACGAGCGTGTACAGGTGGAAGTCGTGCCGGGCCGGGTGCCAGCCGCCGTGGTGGACGCCGCGGTACATCGTGAAGACGTCCATCGGGGGCAGCCCCCGGCAGAGGGCCACCGCGTGGTCGCGGTAGCTGGGGAAGACGTGGTCGCCGTCGCGGACCGCGCGGGCGGAGCCGACCTGCGCCGCCTCCTGGCCGAGCAGCGACGGCCACAGCGCGAGCTCGCCCTGCCGCTGCAGCCGCACCCCCTCGGCGTCGACGCGGCGGGCCAGGACCATGTCGCGGTACAGGCCGCGCAGCCGCTCGGCGTCGGCGGTCACCTGGTACCCGGGGTGCCCGACCCGCTCCCCGTCGGCGGTGAGCAGGCGCACGGTCGGTTCTTCGGTCGTACCCATGTCAGTACCGCAGTGCCCAGGCGATACGCCGCCGCAGCGACTTCTGCCGTTGGGCCTCGTGGTAGCGGGCGTCGGACTTGAGCACCTCGATGGCCGAGGCGACCCGCCGCTCGGCCTCCTCGATCGCCTCGTCCAGCGGGACGATCACCGGGAAGTCGAAGATGCTGATGATCTTCTCCAGCCGTTCGCGGACGGTGCCGCCGACGATGTGGTACGGCAGCCCCACCTCCTCCAACGCCTCCAGCAGCAGCTGCTCGGAGAGGCGGCGGAACGGCTCCGACACCGGCCGGTGCCCGTCCGGGTCCATGTCGAACTCGACCGGCAGGTGGACGTACGCGTCGTACACGCGCCGGGCACGGGCCTTCGTGACCACCCCGAGCATGTCGGTGTACTGCTGGTAGAACCGCTTGACCGGCAGGCCGGCGAGGGTCTTGAGGGCGCCGAGCCACCACGCGTTGCCGGGGTTGATCCCGATGCGCATCCGGGCCTCGAAGTAGACCCATTCGTGCACGCAGCCGCCGTCGGAGATGAACGAGTCGACGCCGACGCCCTCGTTGTGCACCCGCTCCTCGAACCGGCGCATGGCGAGCAGGACGAGCTCCATCGCGTTGAGCTCCATCACCGTCTTGCCGGGGACCATCTCCATGAGGATCTCGCGTGAGGTCATGGCGTGCGTCCGCGGAATTCCGGTGGCGATGGAGAGCGCCTCGGTGGTCGTGCTCTTCCCGGTCGAGTAGGTGCCGGAAATGGCGAGACGAATCTTTTCGGTCACCGACACTCCTTTCGTCGTGGCGATTCCTGGACAAGCCGATCCTGGCAGCCAGGCGGGCCGCTGCACAGGGCGTTCCCGGCATCATTTTTGACGTGACCCGGACCACGAAAAAACCGCCGGACAACCATTTCACAATGGTTGCCCGGCGGTTTCGAAATGCTCAGGCGGAGCGGCGTGACCGTAATTCCGCGGAGAAGCGCAGCCAGGTCTCGCCGCATTCCTGGGCGGCGGAGGCGAGAATGTCGAGGCAGTGTGCCGGAAGGTTGTCCAGCAGGTCAGCGCGGGCGCCCGCCAGCACGGCGGCCGAGGTCAGCAGGCGCAGCATCAGCCTGCCGCGTTCGGTGAGCCGCAGCGAGGGATCACGCTTGAGCATGTCCAGCCACCGGCCGTCTCCCCCGGCACCGCCGCCGGACCGGGCGTTGCGGGTGCGCGCGACCGGGTCCGCCCGCGGTCGTTTCGGCGCCACGGGGTCGTCGCCGCGGGTGAGCCGGTCGCGGACGTCGCGCACCGTTCGCGGGGAGATGCCGGCCTCGCGGGCGATCCGCCGCAGCGAGGCGTCGGGGTTCTCGGTGATCAGCTCGACGGCGCGTTGCCGGCCGGTGGCCGGGCTGACCGGCCGCAGCCGCCCGTCATGGCCCAGCCGGGACTCGATCGGCGGCAGCTGCGCGGCCATCGACCTGCGCAGCGCGCCGACGGTGCCGGCCGAGAGCCCGACGACGCGGGCGATGGCGCGGTCCGACCACTGCGGGTGCGAGCCGAAGATGCGCATCGCCGCCGTGGTGCGGTCCTTGCGGCTGAGCGGGTAGCCGTGGGCGGTGTTCTGCTGCACCGCGAGGATGAACGCCTCACGCTCGCAGCCGTCGAAGAACCGCGCGGCGATGGTCTGCTCGCCGCGCAGGATCGCCGCCCGCAGCCGGTGCATCCCGTCGATGACCCGCATCGAGGCGCGGTGCACGATGATCGGCTCGTGCACCGCGCCGATGTCGGCCAGCACCCTGACGTGTTCGTCCACCTCGCCCGCGGTGCGGGGCGAGTCACCGCGGCGCAGCTGCGCGACCGGCACGGCCTGCACCGGCGAGAGCTCGTACGGCTGCTCCTCCCGCGAAGACCTGACCGCCGTTGCCGCCGTTGCCGGCTGCCTCGAGCCTTCGGCCCACAAGGTCCCTACCCCCGTCTCTGTGTGTCAGTGTGTGGACGCTCCACATGCCGTCACCGTCGTTACCCGACGCATCCAATTTATAACCATCTATGTCATGGCGCCCGCCAGCACGGGAGCGCCGGGCAGCCGCGCGGGCAGCGCCGGGTCGTCGCCGACGATCACCGGGTGCCCGACCTCGGCCAGCATCGGCAGGTCGGAGATGTGGTCGCCGTAGGCGTAGCAGTCCTCGGCCGGCACCGCCGGATAGGCGTGCAGCAGGGCCCGCACCCGCTCGCCCTTGACCTCGCCGATCACCGGCGGGCCCAGCAGCTCGCCGGTGTACCGCCCGTCGCGCACCTCCAGCCGGGTCACCTCCACGTGCCGCGCCCCGATGCTCCTGGCGATCGGCTCGACGATGGGTGCGAACGCCCCGGAGACCAGCACCAGGTGCGCGCCGGCCGCGCGGTGGGCGCGCAGCGCGGCGAGCACGTCGGCGTGGAAGAAGGCGGGGCGGCGCCGGCCGGCGTCGAACCAGCGCCGGCCGGCCAGCACGACGTCGCGCACCTCGGCGCCCGTCCACGCCCGGTAGTACGCCCGGTTGGTCTCCGCCCGGGGTACCCCGGCGGCGGCCTGGGCGAGCAGGTCGCGGCGGACCGACGCGGCCAGCTCACGCCCGGCCGGCCCGAGCCGCTCCACCAGGTAGAAGGCCAGGAACTCGAACATGCTCTTGGCCCGGATCAACGTCTCGTCGACGTCGCTGAACACGAGCCGGGTGGGCTCCGTCACCCGGCCACCGCCGTCTCGGTGACCGCCGGCGCCGCGGCCGGTGCCGCTGCCGGCGGCGTCTCGACCGCCGCCGGGCGGGCCCGCCGGCGGCTGAAGCGCTGCATCATGGGCTCCTCGACCACCATGAACAGCAGCCAGCCGACCAGCAGCGTCGCCGCGAACAGGGTGAGCCACAACCCCAGGGCGACCGGGGCGCTGTAGGTGCGGTCCCCGCCCAGCCACAGCCGGCCCTGGAACAGCACCACGCCCTGGCACAGGTAGAAGGCGAAGGAGATCTTGCCCAGCCAGACCATCGGCCGGCTGCGCAGGAACCGGGCGCCGCCGGCCAGGTCGGCCGTGGCCGCGGTCGGGATGAGCACCGCGATGGGCACGATCATGGCGACGATGAAGTCGAACGGCGACGGGGTGTACAGCGTCCAGACGTAGCCGGCGACGGACAGCGCCACGGCGTGCCAGAGCCTGATCGCCGGCCAGCGCCCGGCGATGACGAGCCGGGCCAGCAGCATGCCGAGCACGAACTCGAACAGCCGCGGCAGCGGGAAGATGTAGCCGAACCACTGCTGCGGCACCGCCATCGGCAGCAGCGACGAGCGCGGGTGGTCGGGCACCAGGAAGAAGTTGATCAGCGCGATGCCGACCGTGCCGGCGAGCATGGCACCGGCCCACGCCCACAGCCGCGACTCGCCGATGCGCCGCACCGGTCCGATCAGGAACGGGAAGCACACGTAGAACAGCAGCTCACAGCAGAGCGACCAGCTCGGGGAGTTGACGCTGATGAAGGTCTTCGGATCGTCGACCCAGGCGTGCAGCAGCAGCAGGTTGGCGGTCGGCCGCCAGAACCCGATCACGGCGGCGGGGACCAGCACCACGGTCACGATCCAGAGCACCACGTGGTTCGGGAAGATCTTCGTCAGCCGCCGCCGGATGAACGCCCTGCGGTCCAGCACCGGCCGGGCCGACCAGGCGAGCACGAAGCCGCTGAGCACGAAGAAGAACGACACCCCGATGAAGCCGGCCTTGCCGACGAGGTGCGCGACGGGCACCGCGATGTCCCGGTCGGCGAAGAAGCTCATGGGCACGGCCGGCTTCAGCGGATCGGCCAGCATCAGCGAGTGCAGCAGGAACACGCCCAGCGCGCCGAAGATCCGCATGCCGGTGAGGGCGGGCAGGTCCGGTCGGCGCTCGGCCGCGGCGACCGCGGCCCCGGTGGTCGGTTCGGCGTCAGGCATCTGGGGTCCTCTCACGTCAGCGTCTCCAGCGATGCGGGGTCGAACGGGCGCAGCTCGTCCGTGCGGCCGTCGCGGATCTTCGCCGCCCAGTACGGGTCGGACAGGACCGCGCGGCCCACGGCCAGCAGGTCGAACTCGCCTGCCTCGACGGCGGCGACGGCGCGCTCCAGGGAGGCGGGCCGCGTCGCCGCGCCCTCGAAGGCCTCCTGGAAGTCGCTGTCGGCCAGCCCCACCGAGCCGACCGCGATCACCGGCCGGCCGGTGACCCGCCTGGTCCACGCCGGCAGGCTGAGCCGCGAGCCGTCGAAGGCGGGCAGCCAGAAGCGCCGCGTCGACACGTGGTAGGCGTCGACGCCCGCGGCGGTCAGCGGTGCCAGCAGGTCGGCCAGCTCGTCCGGGTCCTGCGCGATCCGCGCCTGGAAGTCGGTCACCTTCCACTGCGAGAAGCGCAGGATGATCGGGAAGTCCGGGCCGGTGGCGCGCCGGATCGCGGCGACCACCTCGGCCCCGAAGCGGGCCCGGGCGGCCGGCGGGCCGCCGTAGGCGTCGGTGCGCCGGTTCGTGGCCGGCCACAGGAACTGGTCGATCAGGAAGCCGTGCGCGGCGTGCAGCTCGACGCCGTCGAAGCCGATCCGCTGGGCGTCCACGGCGGCCCGTACGTAGGCGTCGACCGCCACGGCGAGCTGCGCGTCGGTCATCGGCTCGGTGAACGGCTCGCCGGCCAGGTCGAGCCCCGAGGGGCCGACCGCGGTGAGCGGGGGCTCGGGCACGAAGCCGGGCTCCCGGTAGATGCCGACGTGCCACAGCTGCGGCACGATCGTCCCGCCGGCCGCGTGCACGGCGTCGACCACGCCGGCCCAGCCGGCCAGGGCGTCCTCGCCGTGGATGCGCGGCACGCCGGCCGGCGCCACACAGGCCGGGTCGCCGACCAGCGTCCCCTCGGTGATGATCAGGCCGGTGCCGCCCTCGGCGCGCCGGGCGTAGTAGCCCGCCACCGCCGCGTCCGGCACCCCGCCCGGCGACATGTACCTGGTCATCGGCGCCATCGCGATGCGGTTGGGCAGCATCAGCCCGTTGACGGTGAACGGCTCGAACAGCGCCGCCACCTCCGGCGCCGCCGTCGTGCCCTGTGCTGTTCCGGCCCGGAAGGCCGGCTCGACTACGGTCACGGCAATCCTCCTATCGCGTCTCGACGTGCGATTCCGTTGGCTGCCGCAATCAGCCTTACACGCATTCAGCATTCGCGAAAGCCGATGGATATTCACGCCGTAAGACTCAACAGTCCGGAAACATGTCGGAGACGGGAAGTTTTCCGAAACGTAAGTTCCGCCAAGACGCCGAAGTGGCCAACCATGCAATTTGCACAGTTGGCCGGGTGGGCCTGGATGAATCGCCGGACAATGCCTTTCGGCCCGCCGGCGCCACCCCTTTCATTACGGGCTGACGCCGGAGGGCCCGGCTGTGGAATTGTCCGGTGAATGACCTCAGCGGTCGGCGGCGGGCGCCTTTCGGCCGGGCAGCGCGGCGAACGTCAGCACGGCGGTGAGGCCCAGCGCGATCGCGGCGATCGCGAGGCTGATCCGCATGCCGGCGGCGAAGCCGGCCTGCGAGGCCACCAGCGCCCCGAAGACGGCGACCGCGATCGCGCCACCCGTCTGCCGGATGGTGTTGAGCACGCCGGCCGCGGTGCCCGCCCGCTCCGCCTCCACGCTGCCGAGCAGCAGGCCGGTCAGCGCGGGCACGGCTAGCGCACCGGCGAACCCGACCGGCACGGCGACCAGCGCCACCAGGGCGGGCGGGGTGTCCGCGTCGACGAACAGCAGCAGGATCAGCCCCACCACGGTGCCCGCCTGCCCGATCACCATCGGCAGCCGGGGACCGAAGCGCTGGATCACCTTGGCCGCGACGAAGAGGTTGGACAGTGCCACCAGCGCGGTCGTCGGCACGAACATGAGGCCGGAGACCAGCGCGTTGCGGTGCAGCTCCTGCTGGAAGAACAGGCTCAGCAGGAAGATCGTGCCGTACCAGGCCACGTTGACGGCGAACCCGGCGGCGATCGAGATCGACACCGGGCGGAGCCGGAACAGCCCGAGCGGCATCGTCGGGTGCTCCTGACGGTGCTCGACGAACAGGAAGGCGATCACCGCGACGGCGGCGAGCACGAACGCGCCGATCACCTCCGGCGCACCGTAGCCACGGTCGCCGCCCTCGATGACGCCGACGGTCAGCCCGGCCAGGCCGAGGACCGCGAGCACCTGGCCGAGCAGGTCCAGCGGCGCGGCGCGGCGCGGCGAGTGCGGCGCCCGGCGCAGCAGGATGAGGCCGATGATGCCGATGGGCAGGTTGATGAAGAAGATGGTGCGCCAGTTCCACGCGCTGGTGAGCAGCCCGCCGAACGCGGGGCCGACGGTGGTGGCGATGGCGCCGCCCGCGGTCCAGGTGGCGATGGCCCGGGTGCGCTCGTGCATGTCCGGGAACGCCTGACGGACCAGCGCGAGCGAGGCCGGCATGGTCACCGACGCCGCCAGGCCCTGCACGAGCCGGGCCGCCACCAGCATCCACATCTCGGTGGCCAGCCCGCAGGCGACCGAGGCGACGGTGAACACGACCAGGCCGCCGGCGAACGCGCGGCTCGCCCCGACCCGGTCGGAGAACGCCCCCGCCGAGAGCATGAACGCCGCGAACGTCAGGGTGTAGCCGTCGACGATCCACTGCAGGCCGGCGATGCCACCGTGCAGGTCCTGACCGATGTCGGGCAGCGCCACGTTGACGACCAGCGCGTCGAGAGAGATCACGACGAAGCCGAGGAGGGCCGCCGCGAGCACCGCGTTCGGGCGGACGGAGCGGTCCTGGACCGGCGCCGCCGGGGTCTGGGTCGGTGGTGTGACAGTTGCCATGCTAAATCCCTTTACATCCCTAGGATAAGGGTGAGTTCGAGGCCTGCCAGCACCGGATCAACGCAGATGCCGCGCGACTTGCGGTGCCGACCCATCGACCGTAGCCAGATCGGCGCGGACGTACCTGGGCGTGGTACACCCCCTCTCCGCGCTTGCGACACACCGTGACGCTGCCAGACTGGAATGGTGACGAACCGGGAGAATGAGCTGGGCACGTTCCTTCGTGCGCACCGCGCGGCGGTGCGCCCCGATGAGGTCGGCCTGCCCGGTGGCACGGGTGTCCGGCGGACCCCCGGGCTGCGCCGGGAGGAGGTCGCCTCACTCGCCGGGGTGAGCGTGGACTACTACACGCGCCTCGAACGCGGCCGGGAGACCAGGCCCAGCCAGTCGGTCGTCGACGCGCTCGCCGGTGCGCTGCGGCTGACCCGCGACGAGCACCGGCACCTGCGGGAGCTGGCCGGCCGGCGCCCGGCGCAGCGCGGCCGGCCGCAGCTGTCCCGCAGCGTCCGCCCGGGCGTGCGGCACCTGCTGGAAGCGCTGCGCCCCAACCCCGCCTACGTCGTCGGCCCGATCAACGACCTGCTGGCCGCCAACCCGTCCGGGCTGCGCCTGCTGGCCGGGATCGACGCGTGGCCGCCCGCGCGGCGCAACATCATCCGCTACGTCTTCCTGCACCCGGTCGCCCGCCGGCTGTACGAGGACTGGGAGCAGATGGCCCCGGGCGTCGTCGCCCACCTGCGCGCGATGGCGAGCGAGTTCGCGCACACTCCGGAGTTCGTCCATCTCGTCGGGGAGCTGACGGTCAAGAGCGACGAGTTCGCCAGCCTCTGGGAACGCTACGAGGTCGACGCGCACACCAACGGTCTCAAGCGGTTCCGGCACCCCACGGTCGGCCGGCTCACCCTCGGGTACGAGGCGATGACGCTGAACGGCACCGACGGGCAGCGCCTGATCGCCTACCACGCCACACCCAACACCCCGGACCACGACGCGACCGTCCTGCTCGACATGGGTGACCCGGCGCTCGACGGCCAGCCGGCCGGCGGCGACCAGCGGGAGCTGGACCCGTTCGAGCCGGACACCGACCCGGCCTTCCGCCGCCCGCCTTCCGGCGGCTTCTAGCGCTGCGGCGGTCCGTCCCCGTCGGACCGCCGCAGCGCTCCTGCCGGCGGAGGCTTCAGCCGGCGAACGCCCGGACGGGCAGGCCCTGGATGCCCGCGGCGGCCCGGAAGAGGGTGCCGGCGACCGGGTCGTCGCCCGGTTCCATGCCCTCCCGCGAGGTGGTGACGAACAGCTCGTCGAGGCGCTCGCCGCCGAACGCGCACGCGGTGACCTGGGCGGTGGGCAGCTCGACGACCTCGTCCAGGGCACCGCCCGGGGTGTAGCGGTGCACGGCGCCACCGCCGTGCAGCGCGACCCACACGCCGCCTTCGACGTCGACGGTGAGCCCGTCGGGGTGGCCGAGATGGTCGGGGACCGTCACGAACGCCCGCCGGCCGGTGAGTCCGGTGGCCGGGTCGTAGTCGAACACCGTCACCTGGCCCGTCGGGGTGTCGTTGTAGTACGCGCGGGAGCCGTCCGGGCTCCACTCCAGCCCGTTGGAGATGGTGACGCCGTCGAGCACCACCCGCACCGAGCCGTCGGGGTCGAGCCGGTACAGGGACGCGGCGCCGGGGCGCTGGTCGTACGCCATCGAACCGCAGTAGAAGCGCCCGTCGGGGTCGCAGCCGCCCTCGTTCATCCGGATGCCGCCGTCGGCCCACACCGGCGGCAGGTGGGTGATCATGCCGTCGGGGTCCTCCAGCGCGAACCCGCGCTCGACGCCGATGACGGCGCCGCCCCGGGTGCGGGGACGCACCACCGCCGCGACGGTGCCGACGTGCCGGCGGGTGACCGTCGCGTCGGCCGCCAGCGACAGGATGTCACCGGCCAGCATGTCCACCCAGCGCAGCCCGCCCCAGCTCGCGGACCAGACCGGTCCTTCGCCGTGATACGTGACCGGGTCGGTGATCGGTTCAGCGCGCACGGGTCCACTCTGCCATGACGGCGCCGACGTCCGCTCGGTCGACGGCGACGACGGCCCGCTCACGGTCGCAGGGTGGCCAGCCACGCGTCGAAGGTGGTCGGGGCGATCTCGGCGTCGGCGGCGGGCAGCAGGACGTCGCCGGCCGCGCTCTCGTCGAAGACGCCCCCGTGCCAGGTCGGCACGAGCCGGATGCTCCTGCCCTGGGCGGCGAGCGTGCGGCGGGCCATGTCGATCAGGTCCTGCGGCTCCGGGCCGGCGACATCGCGGTGGCGGCCCTGCGGGGCGCCGGTGGCGACGCGCGCGAGGACGTCCGCGACGTCGGCGGGGGCGATCGGCTGGATGAGCAGCGGCGGCAGCTGGGCGGTCCCGTCCCGTTCGACCCAGCCGGTGACCATCGCGGCGAAGTCGTGGAAGTGCGTCGCGGGCACGACCGTGTACGGGACCGGCCCGGCCTCCACCGCCGCCTCCTGCGCGCGTTTGCCTGCCATGTGGGCGTTGCCGGCGATCGCGCGCAGCCCGGCGACGGACAGCAGGACGTGGTGACCGACCCCGGCGCGCTGCCCGGCGGCCAGCAGGTTGGCGGTGGCGGTGGTGAAGAAGCCGACGGCTTCGGCCTCGTCCGTGACGTTGGTGCTGGTGGCGTCGACGACCGCGGCCACCCCGGCGAGCGCGGCGTCCAGGCCGCCGCCGGTGACGACGTCGACGCCGTGGGTGCGGCTGATGGGGACGGTGTCGTGCCCGTCGCGGCGCAGGGCGTCGACGGTGAGGGACCCGATCCGTCCGGAGGCCCCGACGACGGCTACTCGCATCTTTACGGCTCCTTCGCTGTGCCGGACATCGGCATGGCCGCTGCCTACCTGTTTCGGCGGCCGGCAAACCTGGGCGCGGAATTCATCCGGCCGGCAGGTGGCCGGTGCCGGTGCCGGCGCGCGAGCATGGCGACGGTTGATCCGCTCCGGCTTCCGGCTTCGACATTGGGGATTGCGATGCGACAAGACCTCACACTGCAGACCATGCTCTTGGACCAGTCGCCACCGTTCGTCCCGGAGGCGCCCGAGGTGATGACGGTGCTCGTCGAGGTGCCGCCGGGCGATCCGGGCACACCGCCGCACCGGCACTCGGGTCCGGTGTACGGCTATGTCCTCGAAGGCGAGATGATCTTCGAGCTGGAGGGCGAGCCCGAGCGCGTGATCCGCGCCGGTGAGGCGTTCTGGGAGCCCGGCGGAGACGTCATCCACTACCAGACCGCCAACAACCTGCCGTCGACGTGGCTCCGGCTCGTCGTTGTGATGATCATGGTGCCGGGCGAACCGATGCTGCGACTGGTGGACCCCGAGGAACTGGAGCGCCGGCGCGACCGGCGGGCACCACGGCCGTCCTGATGACCGCGGCCCCGGGCATCGACCACCGTGCCGACCGGGGCCGGCCGGCACGCCGGCCCGCTCTGACCTGACCCCTCCATCACCGTCGCCGGTCCGGCCGCCCAGGCCGGACCGGCGACCGTCGTTGTGGCCGCCGTTGCCACCGCCGGGCGACCGATCCGCCCCCGCCAGGCCCCCGTTCGTACTGCGGAGCGCTGAGCTGGGGTTTCGAAAGCTTTGACACCGTCGCCAGGGTCACCCAATACTGGGCCCAATCGACATCTGTCAACGCCGGACGCCGACCGGTACGTTGCACGCTGCCCTGCAAAAGGAGGAACGCGCGCTCCATGAACATGCGTAGCCGTCTGCTCGCCACCGCAGTCGCCGTCTCGACCGCCGCGGCCATCACCACCGTCGTCGCCTGGGCCGCCTCCCCGGCGAACGCCGCCACCTGCAACGGGTACGTCGGGCTCACCTTCGACGACGGACCCGGCACCAACACCGCCAACCTGCTCAACACCCTGCGCCAGAACGGGCTGCGGGCCACGATGTTCAACGAGGGCCAGTACGCCGCCCAGTACCCGGCCCAGGTCCGGGCACAGGTCGACGCCGGCATGTGGGTCGGCAACCACAGCTACACCCACCCGCACCTGACCCAGATGAGCCAGTCCCAGATCGACTCGGAGGTGTCGCGCACCCAGCAGGCCATCGCCAACGCCGGCGGCGGCACCCCGAAGCTCTTCCGGCCGCCGTACGGCGAGACCAACTCGACCTTGCAGTCGGTCCTGTCCCGCTACGGCCTGACCCAGATCATCTGGGACGTCGACTCGCAGGACTGGAACAACGCCAGCGTCGACGCGATCGTCCAGGCCGCCGGCCGGCTCACGAACGGCCAGATCATCCTCATGCACGACTGGCCCGCCAACACCGTCGCCGCCATCCCGCGCATCGCCCAGGGCCTCGCCGCGCGGAACCTGTGCGCCGGCATGATCTCCCCGCAGACCGGCCGGGCGGTCGCCCCCGACGGCACCAGCCCGACCACCCCGCCGCCGAGCTCCGCCTCGCCGAGCTCACCGCCGCCGGCCGGGGCCAAGCGCATCGTCGGCGCGCAGTCGGGTCGGTGCGTCGACGTGCCGAACTCCTCGCGCACCAACGGCACCCGCGTGCAGCTGTACGACTGCCACGGCGGGACGAACCAGCAGTGGACGCTGACGTCGAGCCGGCAGCTGACCGTGTACGGCAGCATGTGCCTGGACGCCGCCGGCTCCGGCAACGGCGCGGCGGTGCAGATCTACAGCTGCAACGGCCAG